>NZ_QGAA01000002.1:0-537736 GCF_005233485.1 Pseudomonas sp. CFBP13509 | reverse complement strand
GAATGAACGCGGCGCCTGTGAGTTTTTCGCGAGCAAGCTCGCTCCTACAAAAAGCCTTAACTGACTGGCATTAGGGCTTGCCCCCTCCCACATTTGGCCCGCATTTATTCAGTTGAAAACCGAGTCATAGGCAAACAACGCCGGTGCCCCGCCGGTATGCAGGAAAATAATCGGCCCGTCTTCAAAACGCTGACGCCCGATACCGTCCAGCAAGCCGGCCATGGCCTTGCCAGTGTAGACCGGGTCCAGCAGCAGGCCTTCCTGGCTTGCCAATAGCTTGACCGCCGAAAGGGTGCCGGCGTTGGGTTCGCCATAACGGGGGCCGAAATACTCGTCCCACAGGATCACCTTGAACGCGTCGGGGACGTTCACACCGAGCAACTCGGCCGTGCGTTCGGCCAGGCCCTGGACTTTCGGGAACTGCGCTTCTTCGGTGCGCGATACGGTGATGCCGATCACGGGCAACTGCGGCAGTACTTCGCTTAATGCCAAGGCCAGGCCGCTGTGGGTGCCGGCACTGCCGGAGGCCAGCACCACGGCGGCGAATTCGATACCGCTGTCTTCGATCTGTGCGGCCAGCTCCAGGCCGGCGCGCACGTAACCGAGGGCGCCGAGGGCATTGGAACCGCCGATAGGCACCAGGTACGGCTTCTTGCCGTTGCTGCGCAGGCGATCGGCAAGGGCGTTGAGTTGGTCGTCGACGTTGTCGAGGTTTTCCACCAACTCTACCTTGGCGTCGAACAACTCCAGCAGCAGGCGGTTGCCGTTGCCCAGGTAGTTGGGGTCTTCGGTGCCGGTGGGGTTTTCCAGCAGGGCGACGCAGCCCAGGCCGAGCCTGGCGGCGAGGGCGGCGGTCTGGCGTACGTGGTTGGACTGGATCGCGCCGGCGGTCACCAGGGTGTCGGCGCCCTGGGCGATGGCATCGGCTGCCAGGTATTCGAGTTTGCGCAGCTTGTTGCCACCCATGGCCAGCGGCGTGGTGTCGTCGCGCTTGACGTAGATGTCGCGTCCCAACCAGGTCGACAGCCGTTCGAGTTTTTCCAGGGCGGTGGCGCCGCCGAGCAGTTCCAGGCGGTTAAAACGGTCGAGCTGTTGCTTGATCATGGCTACGCACGGTGGCTAAGGGATGGAGCGACTATAGGCAGGCACTTTTCATCGGGCAACCGTCAATCGCTTATGCCTGATGGTTCTTAGCATCACACCATTGGTTCTTAAGGGCGGCCAGGGTGGATACCGTAAAGTGATGGCCATTACGTCAGGAGTGAATACCGTGAGTGAGCGTTCCAGCCATTGGCAGTTACAGACCATCGTCAGCCAACTGCGCAGCGCCCGTGACCAGTGGCGAACACGCAATGGCCGCTTGAGCGGCGAGCATGGCGGTCGCGAATTGCCGTCCCGTGAAGCCGTTGCCCAGATTCTCGAGTCCCTCTGCGGTGCGCTGTTTCCGATGCGCCTGGGGCCGGCGGACTTGCGTGAAGAAAGTGAAGATTTCTACGTCGGCCATACCCTCGACGTCGCCCTGAATGCCTTACTGGCCCAGGCGCGCCTGGAGTTGCGTTATGCCGCGCGCCAGGGCGGCGAGGATGACAGCCAGATCGACGCCCATGCCATCCGGCTGATCCAGGATTTCGCCCTGGCCTTGCCGTCCCTGCGCAGCCTGTTGGACACCGACGTACTCGCCGCCTACCACGGCGACCCGGCCGCGCGCAGCGTGGATGAAGTGCTGTTGTGCTACCCGGGGATCCTCGCGGTGATTCACCATCGCCTGGCCCACCACCTGTACCGCGCCGGCTTGCCGCTGCTGGCACGGATCAGCGCGGAAATCGCCCACTCGGCCACCGGCATCGATATCCACCCCGGCGCGCAGATCGGCCCGAGCTTCTTCATCGACCACGGCACGGGCGTGGTGATCGGTGAAACCGCGATCATCGGCGAGCGGGTGCGCATCTATCAGGCCGTCACCTTGGGGGCCAAGCGCTTCCCGGCGGATGAAGATGGGCAACTGCAGAAGGGCCATGCGCGCCACCCGATTGTCGAGGACGACGTGGTGATCTATGCCGGGGCGACGATTCTCGGACGCATCACCATCGGCAAGGGGTCGACCATTGGCGGCAATGTGTGGCTGACCCGCAGTGTGCCGGCGGGGGCGAATATTACGCAGGCGAATCTGCAGCATGACGACGGTGCGCAGAAGTAGAGCCCTACGCAGATCCCCTGTGGGAGGGGGCTTGCTCCCGATAGCGGAGTGTCAGTTGGTACATCCATTGACTGACACTCCGCTATCGGGAGCAAGCCCCCTCCCACATTGTTAGCCTCATTCCAGATTTACCCCGCAATCACTGAACGATTTACCTCTTCCACCCGTCATACCAATCCTTGAGCTAGTGTAGGAATTATCTACCACTCAGCCCTGCGATTAGTCCCAGACCGCCTACCTATGTTTAACTTGAACGTTCGTTCAAGTTAAACCCGGTGGTTCGCTGCCCGCTCACAACAGGAGGCTTACCTTTGCTGAGTCCGTTTTATACAGCCACATCCCTCACCCTCGGGGTGCATCGTTCATGAGTGCATCGTCCACCCCATCCAGCGGCCTGGTGCGCATGAATGCGCCGGTCTTCTACTTTGCCGCCACCTTCATCTTGCTGTTCGGCATCACTGTCATCGCTATCCCGCAACAGGCCGGGGCCTGGTTGCTGGCGGCGCAAAACTGGGCGGCCAACACGGTCGGCTGGTACTACATGCTGGCGATGACCCTGTATCTGGTCTTCGTGGTGGTCACCGCGCTATCGGGCTACGGCAAGATAAAACTCGGTGCCGACCACGACGAGCCCGAATTCAGTTACCTGTCCTGGGCCGGCATGCTGTTCGCCGCCGGGATCAGCATCACGTTGTTCTTCTTCTGCGTGTCCGAGCCGCTGACGCACCTGGTGCAACCGCCCCAGGGCGAGGCCATGAATGCCGACGCCGCGCGCCAGGCCATGCAGGTGCTGTTCCTGCACTGGGGCCTGCACGGCTGGGGCGTGTTTGCATTTGTCGGCATGGCGCTGGCGTATTTCGCCTACCGGCATAACCTGCCGCTGGCGTTGCGCTCGGCGCTGTACCCGCTGATCGGCAAGCGCATCAATGGCCCTATCGGCTATGCGGTGGATGGCTTCGGCATCATTGCCACGGTGTTCGGCCTGGGTGCCGACATGGGCTTTGGCGTGCTGCACCTCAATTCCGGCCTCGACTACCTGTTCGGCGTTGCCCACACCCAGTGGATCCAGGTCGGCTTGATCACCCTGATGATGGGCGCGGCGATCCTGGTCGCCGTGGCCGGCGTCGACAAGGGCGTGCGGGTGATGTCCGATATCAACATGCTGCTGGCCTGCGCGCTGCTGCTGTTCGTGTTGTTCGCCGGGCCGACCCAGCACTTGCTCAATACCCTGATCCAGAACATTGGTGACTACCTGGGCGCATTGCCGACCAAGAGTTTCGATGTGTACGCCTACGACAAACCGAGCGACTGGCTGGGCGGCTGGACGGTGTTCTACTGGGCCTGGTGGATTGCATGGTCGCCATTCGTAGGCCTGTTTATCGCGCGCATTTCCCGTGGCCGGACCATCCGCGAATTCGTGTTCGGTGTGCTGCTGATCCCGCTGGGTTTCACCCTGGCGTGGATGTCGATTTTCGGCAACAGCGCCATCGACCAGGTGCTCAACCACGGCATGACTGCACTCGGCCAGTCGGCCATCGATGATCCGTCGATGAGCCTCTACCTGCTGCTGGAAACCTACCCGTGGAGCAAGACGGTGATCGCGGTCACGGTGTTCATCAGCTTCGTATTCTTCGTAACTTCCGCTGACTCGGGCACCGTAGTGCTGTCCACCCTCTCGTCCAAAGGCGGCAACGCCGATGAAGATGGGCCGAAATGGCTGCGGGTGTTCTGGGGTGCGATGACCGCGCTGGTCACCAGTGCCTTGCTGTTTGCCGGCAGCATCGATTCGCTGAAATCGGCGGTGGTGCTGACCTCGCTGCCGTTCTCGCTGATCCTGTTGCTGATGATGTGGGGGCTGCACAAGGCCTTCTACCTCGAGTCGCAAAAGCAGATTGCGCAGTTGCATTCGCTGGCGCCGGTGTCGGGCTCCCGCAAGGGCACCGGCGGTTGGCGCCAACGTTTGAGCCAGGCCGTGCATTTCCCCTCGCGGGACGAGGTGTACCGGTTCCTTGAGACCACGGTGCGTCCGGCGATCGAAGAAGTGACGGCGGTGTTTGTCGAAAAAGGCCTCAACGTCGTCACCCAACCCGACCCGTCCAACGACAGCGTCAGCCTGGAAATCGGTCACGGCGAAGAGCATCCGTTCGTGTACCAGGTGCAGATGCGCGGCTATTTCACGCCCTCATTTGCACGCGGCGGCATGGGTTCCAAGCAGCTCAACAATCGCCGCTACTACCGCGCGGAAGTGCACCTGAGCGAGGGCAGTCAGGACTACGACCTGGTGGGCTACACCAAGGAGCAGATCATCAACGACATCCTCGACCAGTACGAGCGCCACCTGCAGTTCCTGCACTTGGTGCGCTGACGTTAAACTCCCCGCAAAGCCCCGTTCTACGGGGCTTTCTTAAACTTAATTTCATCCGTCAAGACGCTGTTTTGACGCGTAACTGTCATCTGGCCACTGCGTAATTGTGTGAAGCGTTTGACGCTTTCATTTCAGAACAGTGACGGAGACCGGTACCCATGAAGACGTTTTTAAGCCCTGTGGTGGGAGCCGCCATGGCGAGCTTTATGCTGTCCGCCCACGCCGATTTTATCGATGACAGCCACGCCGACGTGACCCTGCTCAACCGCTATCTCAACCAGCAGGGACGGGACGTGGTGGGCAGCAATGCCAAGGCCCATAGCATTCGGGATTGGGGCCAGGGTTTCGAGTTCAACTTCAAGTCCGGCTACACCGAGGGGCCTGTGGGCTTCGGCCTCGATCTACAGGCGTTCTACGGCCTGAAACTGGACTCCGGCGGCGACCTCAACGACAAGGATCACCAGGGCCGCTACCCCGGCAGCATGTTCCCACTGGACAATGGCAAGTCCGCCGACCAGTTCGGCGTGTTGAGCCCGACGTTCAAGATGCGTTTCGCCAAGGATGAATTGCGCGTCGGCACGCTCTACGGCAACAACCCGATACTCGCCAACACCGACGGGCGCCTGTACCAGCAGACCAATACCGGTGTGCAACTGGTGTCCAAGGACCTCAGCGACTTCACCTTCACCGGCGGCGATATCTTCAAGACCAAGATCCGCAACGAAACCGGCGACCAGGGCATGATCACCGCCGGCGGGACCAAAGAGAGCGACCGCTTCCTGTTCGGCGGTGCGGATTACACCGGGATACAGAACACCACTGTCAGCCTGTGGTACTCCAACCTTGAGGACTACTACCAGCAGTTTTTCCTCGGTGCCAAGCGCCATGACGCCTTGTCGGTCGGTGCGATCGATACCGACGTGCGCGTGTTCCGCAGCCTGGGTGTGGGCGGCAACGCCGACGGCGACAAGGACTTTGCCGCAGCGGGCCTGTATGGCGACGGCGTGAACAAGGGCCGCATCAACCAGTCCACCGTCAGCCTGCTGGAAAGCTACAGCCTGGACGGCCATACCGTCGGCCTGGGCATCCAGAAAAACAGCGGCGACAGCGACTTCCCGTACCTCGACTCCGGCCTTAACAGCGGTGACGCGCGCCAAGGCCCAGGCTCGGGTGCCGACACCCCGGCGCTGACCAACATGCAGTTGAACAAATTCCAGCATGCCGGCGAACGCACCTGGCTGGCGCAGTACAAATATGACTTCGGCAAACTCGGCCTCAACGGCCTGACCTTCTCCGCCGCCTACGCCCACGGCGATGACATCCGCACCGCCCAGGGCACCACCAGCGAATGGGAGCGAAACGTGGCGGTGGCGTATCAAGTGCCGACCGGTACCCTCAAAGGCCTTGGCGTCACGTGGAAAAACGCCCACGCCAGTCCGGACATTACCGGTGCCACCGTGCAGGATGAAAACCGCTTCTATGTCAGCTATGTCGTTCCACTCTGGTAGGAAATTGCTGTAAAACGGAAGGGCAGACTTAAGCGATTCAGCTGGTTAAAAGGCCTGGGAATATCGTTATTCCCAGGCCTTATTTGCCTACGTCCAAGAGAGGATTCGATGACTTACATTGCTGCCGAAAACCGCTATGAATCTATCCCGTATCGCCGCGTAGGCCGCAGTGGACTGGTGCTGCCGGCACTGTCCCTGGGGCTGTGGCACAACTTTGGCGACAGCACCCCGATCGACACCCAGCGCGCCCTGCTGCGCACCGCGTTCGACCTGGGCATCAACCACTTCGATCTGGCCAACAATTACGGCCCACCCTACGGCAGCGCCGAGATCAACTTCGGTCGTTTGCTGCGCGAAGACTTCAAGCACTACCGCGACGAATTGATCATCTCCAGCAAGGCTGGCTGGGACATGTGGCCGGGCCCTTACGGCCAGGGCGGCGGCTCACGCAAATACGTGCTGGCCAGCCTGGACCAGAGCCTGCAACGCCTGGGCGTCGACTACGTGGACATTTTCTACTCCCACCGTTTTGATGCCGATACGCCCCTGGAAGAAACCGCCAGCGCCCTCGCCACCGCCGTGCAACAGGGCAAGGCGTTGTACATCGGTATCTCGTCTTACTCCGGGGTGAAAACCCGCGAAATCGCCGCGCTGCTCAACGAGTGGAAGGTGCCGCTGCTGATCCACCAACCGGCCTACAACCTGCTCAACCGCTGGGTGGAAAAAGACCTGCTGGACACCACCGAAGAACTCGGCGCCGGAGTGATTGCCTTCACGCCGCTGGCCCAGGGCTTGCTCACCGACAAGTACCTCAACGGCGTGCCGGCCGACGCACGGGTCAACCGCCCGGGTGGTGGTTCGTTGCAGGCCAAGCACCTGTCTGAAGCCAACCTTGCCCACGTACGTGCGCTGAACGAAATCGCCCAGCGCCGTGGTCAGAGCCTGGCGCAATTGGCGCTCGCCTGGACCTTGCGCGACCCACGGGTGACCAGCGCGCTGATCGGCGCCAGCCGGCCGGAGCAGATCATCGAAAACGTCGGCGCGTTGAAGAACTTGAGCTTCAGTGCGGAAGAACTGGCGGAGATCGATCGGTTTGCGCAGGAAGGTGGAGTCAACTTGTGGGAAAAGCCATCCAGCGCGGAATAACCTGATAGCACCGGGTCAATGTGGGAGGGGCAAATCCCTGCCACATTTGATTTCTGCTATGGCCGCTATCTCAGCACAGGGTTAACCAGCCATTGCCGCCGTCCAGGGATTGATGACATCCACCTCGGTGCCCTCAAAGTCCTTGACGTTCCTTGTTGCGAGTTTTGCCTGCTGGGCACGACAGATTGCGGCTATCTGAGCGTCAGCGAGTCCAATGGGCTTTCCAGACTGTTCGCGAGCCGTCACCAGCTTTGAGTAGTGGACGGCTGCGTAGGCATCGAACGCAAGGATGCGATCGGCGAACTCGTCTTGAAACATGGCCACTGCATGAGTGTGCAGGCTGTGCTTACGCTTCCCGTCGGGCAGCCGCTCAATGCCATGAAGAATCTCCGCCATGGTCATTGAACTGGTGAACAGCTCTTCGGCGGCATGGCTGTCAATCCAATCAAGCACCGCTGTTGCAGGCTCGGGTCGCATCAATTCAGAGAGGACATTGGTGTCGAGTACGATCATTCATCGAACTCCACCGTCCTGATGGGCGCATTACGCTCCGGCACGTCTGCATCCAGCCCTCCTGCCTGCGCAAAGCGTGCGTGAATCCTGCTGCCCAGCCCCCGCCCCTTGCCGACGCTCATGAGTGATTTGCGCAGGATAAGACGCGCCTCTTCTTCCATGGAATGCCCATTGTGGGCTGCTTCAACGCGCAGAAGCTCTTTGATGCTGTCATCTAAATTACGGATGGTAAGGCTCGCCATGTGAATGCCCTCGTGCAATCAATGAAATCATTGCTAGCATAGCGGCTTGCTTTCGAGTGCGGCGAGCCCGCTCATCAGATTGTCAGAACGGCACGTCCCCAAGAATCGTCGCCCGATGCATCACCCGCCGTTGCGGCCGGTAGTCATCCACCGCGTAATGCTGGGTCACGCGGTTATCCCAGAACGCCACGTCGTTCTCCTGCCAGCGCCAGCGGAGGGTGAATTCCGGGCGTGTCGCGTGGGCGAACAGCAGCTTGAGGATCGCCTCGCTTTCCGCCGGTTCCAGTTCATTGATCCTGGTGGTAAACCCATCACTGACAAACAGCGACTTACGCCCGCTCACCGGATGCGTGCGCACGACCGGGTGCGACAGCGGTGGGTTTTTCCTACGGGTTTCTTCCCAGCGCGCCAGGTCTTCGGCGCTGTTGCCAAAGCGTTCCAGCGGAAAGGATTTGGTGAAGTCGTGGGTAGCCGTCAGCCCATCGAGCAACCGCTTCAACGGCTCGGACAGCGCCTCGTACGCCGCGATGCCACTGGCCCACAGCGTATCGCCGCCGTACGCCGGCAGCAGCTTGGCACTCAGCACCGCGCCGAGGGCCGGGGTGGGCAGGAAGGTCACATCGGTGTGCCATACGGCGTTGTCGCGTACGTCGGTGACGGCGGTGTCGAGGATCAGCACTTCGGGCTGTTCCGGCACGTTGGGGTAGATCGGGTGGATGTGCAGGTCGCCGAAGTTCGCCGCGAACCGCGCCTGTTGCGGCGGGGTGATCGGCTGGCCACGGAAGAACAGCACCGAATGGCTGAGCAACGCCTGTTCGATGGCATCGCGATGTTCGGTGCTCAGCGGCCGGGTAATATCGACGCCACTGATCTGGGCGCCCAGGGCGGTGCTCAAGGGGGTAACGGTCAGGCTGCTCATGCTGTTCTCACTCAATGTGCCTGGCCATGCCAAGGCACTAACTTACGCTGCAGGGCGCGCAGGCCCATTTCCATGGCGAAGGCGATCAGGGCGATCACCAGGATCCCCAGCACCACTACATCGGTCACCAGGAACTGCGCCGCCGATTGCACCATGAAACCCAGGCCGCTGGTGGCCGCGATCAGTTCGGCGGCGACCAGGGTCGACCAGCCCACACCCAGGCCGATACGCACCCCGGTGAGGATGTCGGGCAGGGCGCTCGGCAGGATCACATGGCGAATCAGCTGCGCACGGGTGGCGCCCAGCGACTGCGCCGCCCGCAGCTTGGCCGGGTCGACGGTGCGTACGCCGGTCGCGGTGGCGATGGCGATGGGCGCAAAGATCGCCAGGTAAATCAGCAGCACCTTGGACAGCTCGCCGATACCGCACCAGATCACGATCAATGGCAGGTAAGCCAGGGGCGGAATCGGCCGGTAAAACTCGATCAGCGGGTCGAGAATGCCGCGGGCGATGCGGTTGGCGCCGATGGCAATGCCTACCGGCACGGCGGTCAGCACCGCGAAGCCCAGGCCGAGGCCGATCCGGCTGAGGCTCGCGCCCAGGTGCTGCCACAAGGTGGAATCCATATAGCCCGTAGTCGCCAGCAGCCAGCCTTTTTGCAGCACGGCCGAGGGCGGTGGCAGGAACAACGGTTCGATCAGGCCGGTGGCGGTGACGGCCCACCAGAGGGCCAGCAAGGCGACCAGGGTCAACAGGCTGATCCAGCGTGTACTCAGGCTGCGACGCACAGGAATGACCGCGTGCGCCACCGGCTTGGCAGCGGTGGCGGGGAGTTCGTAGCTGCTCATGCGGACACCTGCCGTTGCGAGAACACTTTGCCCAGCACGTGTTCGCGGGTTTCGATAAAGCGCGGGTCGGACTTGATCGCCCGCGCCGACTCACCGGCCGCGTAGCGCTGGCCGAAGTCCAGGTGCAGGCGTTCGACGATCTGGCCCGGGTTGGGCGCCAGCAGGATCAGGTCGGTGGCGAGGAACACCGCTTCTTCGATGTCATGGGTAATCAGGAACACCGGCTTGGCCGTGCGCCGCCAGACTTGCAGCAACAGTTCCTGCATTTGCTCTCGGGTGAAGGCATCGAGGGCGCCGAAGGGTTCGTCCATCAGCAGCACGCGCGGGTCGGCGGCCAGGGCGCGGGCCAGGCCGACGCGTTGCTTCTGGCCGCCGGAGAGTTGCCAGATGCGGCGATTGTCGAAGCCGGCGAGGTCCACCAGCGCGAGCATTTCCCGGGCGCGCACTTCGCGCTGCGCCTTGGGCACGCCGGCCAGTTCCAGGCCGAAACCGACGTTGGCCAGCACGTCCTGCCAGGGCAACAGCGCGTCGTCCTGGAACACCACGCCGCGTTCGGCGCTGGGGCCTTTGACCGGTACGCCATCGAGGGTGATGCGCCCGGCAGAAGGCTCGACAAAGCCGGCAATCAGGTTCAACAGCGAAGTCTTGCCACTGCCGGACGGGCCGAGGGCCACCAGCAATTGCTGGGGCCCCAGGTCGAGTGAAATGTCGGACAGTACCGGTTCTGTGGCGCCTGGGTACTGTGCGCTGATGCGCTCCAGTTGTAGCAAGGCCATCGCGATGAACTCCTTGAATCAGTTAGTGATGAACTTGGCGCTGACGTAAGGGGCGTAGTCCGGCAGCACGGCGTCGACCTTGCCTTGTTCCTTGAGGAACGCGGCGGTATCGGTCACGGCCTTGGTGGTCGGTGCGCCCAGCAGGGTCACCTGGTCAGCGGCCAGTGGGTAGACGTTGCCTTGCAGCAGCAGCGGGATGTCGCTGGCCTTGGCGCCGGAGAGTTTCACCAGTTTGTCGACGTTGCCTGTGTCGGCGAGCCAGGCTTGTGGGTCTTTGCGGTAGGCGGCGTAGGCATCCAGGGTGACTTTGGCGAAGGCGGTGACGATTTCCGGGTGCTTCTGCGCGAAGTCCTTGCGCACGATCCAGGCATCGAAGGTCGGCGCGCCGAACTTGGCCAGCTCGCCGGAGGTGATCAGCACCTTGCCGTTTTCCTTGGCCACGCCCAGGGCCGGGTCCCATACGTAGGTAGCGTCGATGTCACCGCGCTTCCAGGCCGCGATGATCGCCGGCGGTGCGAGGTTGAGGATGGTCACTTTCGACGGGTCGATGTTCCAGTGCTTCAGCGCGGCCAGCAGGCTGTAGTGGCCGGTGGACACGAAGGGCACGGCGATTTTCTTGCCGATCAGGTCCTGGGGGCCGTTGATCCCGGAACCGTTGCGCGCCACCAGGGCTTCGGCACCGCCGATCTGGGTGGCAACCAGGAAAGTTTCCACCGGCACCTTGCGGGTGATCGCAGCGGTCAGTGGGCTGGAACCGAGGTAGCCGATCTGCACGTCGCCGGAGGCGATGGCGGCGATGATGTCGGCACCATTGTCGAATTTGCGCCAGTCGATCTTGGCGTTAGTGGCTTTTTCGTACGCACCGTCGGCCTGGGCAACTTTGGCCGGGTCTACGGTGGTCTGGTAAGCGATGGTTACATCCGCCGCCTGAGCAAACAGGCTGGCACCGGCGAGGGACAACGCGGCCATGAGGCGCAGAGGGGTTAACAGTTTCAAGGGGAAGCTCCTCAATCAGGCGGCCGAGGGTCGGCGTGTGAGGAGACTAAATGATCTAAGAATCCGAAAATAAATAACATTTTCGAATTAGCTTATGGGCGAAAGGTTGAAGCGAATCTTGAGCTTGATGAGGGCGAATGTGGAGGGGGCTTGCCCCTCCCACCATGGACCGAGTTCGGTCTTAGTTACTGATCGCCAGAATGCTCGCCTGGTACGAGCCGACAAACACATCAAAATCGCCCACTTCGTTCTGCTCCAGTTCCGCTTGCTGCGCCAGCGACGTGCGCGCCAGCTCTTCAAAGCGTGCCTGCTCTTCTGCGGGCAACGGCTCGCGGCGGAAGTACTCGGCGTGCACCTCGCTCTGATGCAGGGAGAACTGCGCGAAACTCTCTTTGCGCTCGGCCATCGCCGCCAGTACCTGCGCCGAAGGGGTCAGGGACGGGTCCTTGACCTTGGCCAGTTGGGCGTCCAGTGCCTGGCTGTGTTCGGTGATGCCGTGGCTTTCATCCAGCAGCGCAGCCAGGGGGGCAATCTTCTCCAGAAGCTCGGTGGCCCATTCCTTCATGTCCACGGCCTGGCCCTTGCGCTGCAATTGCAGGCCCGGGCGCCGGCCTTCCTTGACCACGCTGAGGAAGTTGGACGTGGCGTTGCCGCACTCGTTGTCGGCGAACAGCGGGCTGTCGTTCAGCGCGCAGTACAGCAGGAATGCATCGAGGAAACGCGACTCCGGCAGGTCGATGCCCATCGGCAGGAACGGGTTGATGTCCAGGCAGCGCACTTCGATGTACTGGATGCCACGGGCCATCAGCGCCTGGATCGGCCGCTCGCCGGTGTAGGTCACGCGCTTGGGGCGGATGTTGGAGTAGTACTCGTTTTCGATCTGCAGGATGTTGGTGTTGAGCTGTACCCACTCACCGTCCTTGTGGGTGCCGACTTCGACATAGGGCGCGTAGGGCGTTGCCACCGCTTCGCGCAGGCTGTCGGTGTAGCTGGCCAGGTCGTTGTAGCACGGCGTCAGGCCGGCCTGGGCGTTGCTCTGGTAACCCAGGTCGCTCATGCGCAGGCTGGTGGCGTACGGCAGGTACAGGGTGTCGGCGTCGAGCACTTCCAATTGGTGCGAGCGACCGCGCAGGAAACCCGCGTCCAGGGCCGGCGAGGCGCCGAACAGGTACATCAGCAGCCAGCTGTAGCGGCGGAAGTTGCGGATCAGCGCGATATAGGCCGTGGACTGATAGTCGCGGTCGGTGCCGACAAAGCCTTCAGTCTCCTTGAGCAGCGGCCATAGCTGTTCCGGCAGGGAAAAGTTGTAGTGGATGCCGGCGATGCACTGCATGGTCTTGCCGTAACGCAGGGCCAGGCCCTTGCGGTACACGTACTTGAGCTGTCCGATATTGGAGGTGCCGTAGTAGGCAATCGGAATGTCTTCCTCGGCCGGCAACGGGCACGGCATCGAGGGGCTCCACAGGTATTCACTGCCGAGCTTGGTGTAGGCAAAACGATGGATCTTGTCCAGGCTGCTCAGGGTGTCGGCCGGGTTGGGCAGGGCCGGGGTAATGAACTCCAGCAGCGATTCCGAGTAGTCGGTGGTGATCTGTTCATGGGTCAACGCGGCGCCCAGGGCTTCGGGGTGCGGCGTTTGTGCCAGGCGACCCTCACCGGTGACACGTAGGCATTCACGCTCGATGCCGTGCAAGCACTGCTCTAGCAGGGAGAGGTGTTCGCGCTTGCCGAGCAGGGCCAGGCGGCGGTTGAGAAGTTCGCTCAAGTTGGATTCCTTCACGCGTCAGTCGCCCCAATATGGGGGTGGGCAGGACGGTCTACAAGGGTGAAGTTAAAACTGGCGTGATCGCCTGGTTTTGAGTCGATTTGACCCGCGTTAAAAAAGCCTACTTCACTCCATGAATTGGGCTATAGCGCAGCAAGAAAATTCCGACGCTGTTATCGCAGCGCCGAAATTAACTCAAATCGGGGGCGGGGAGCTATAGGACAGCGAACGTGCCCTGTGCTTTTGCGACAAGTCTTTCGTCCTGATACACATCGGCTTCGACCACCAGCGTGCGCCGACCGGCGTGAATCACGCGGCTGGTACACAGCACGTCACCGTCTTCCACGGCGCGGATGTAGTTGATCTTGCATTCGATGGTCGCGCTCTGCTGGTCAAACCCATGGGCGCTGGAGCAGGCCAGCCCCATGGTGATGTCCACCAGGCTGAAAATCGCCCCGCCATGGAGCTTGCCCGCGCGGTTGCGCAGGTGCGGCTCCAGGGTCAGGGCCACTTCGGCAACGCCTTCTTCGAGGCGTTGCAGGCGGCAGCCGATCAGTTCGCTGAACGCGCTCTGGGTCAAACCGGCGGGGATTTCCATCAGCGTTTCTTCAACTGCTTGGCGTTGGCGAACAGCGAGGCCATGGCGTTGTTGCTTGGCGCTGCGGTGGCGGTTTCCTTGCGCGGTTGACTGTTTTCGGAGCGGTTCTGCGACTGGCGCGGTGCCGAGCCCGGACGTGCACCACGGGCGCCGTCGATTTTTTCCCCTGGGGTATCGCTCATGCGCATCGACAGGCCAACGCGTTTGCGCGGGATGTCGACTTCCATGACCTTGACCTTGACCACATCACCGGCCTTCACGGCTTCGCGCGGATCCTTGATGAACTTCTCCGAAAGCGCAGAGATGTGCACCAAACCGTCCTGATGCACGCCGATGTCCACAAACGCGCCGAAGTTGGTCACGTTGGTGACCACGCCTTCGAGGATCATGCCCAGTTGCAGGTCCTTGAGGTCTTCGACGCCGTCCTGGAACTCGGCGGTCTTGAACTCGGGACGCGGGTCGCGGCCAGGTTTTTCCAGCTCTTGCAGGATGTCGGTGATGGTCGGCACGCCGAAGGTTTCGTCGGTGTACTTCTTTGGGTCCAGGCGCTTGAGGAACGCGGCGGCGCCGATCAACGAGCGGATGTCGCGGTCGGTCTCGGCGGCGATACGTTGCACCAACGGATAGGCTTCCGGGTGAACGGCGGACGAATCCAGCGGGTTGTCGCCGTTCATTACGCGCAGGAAACCGGCGGCTTGCTCGAAAGTTTTTTCACCCAGGCGGGCGACTTTTTTCAGCGCGGCACGGGTTTTGAACGCACCGTTTTCGTCGCGGTGAGTGACGATGTTCTGCGCCAGGGTGGCATTGAGGCCGGAGATACGCGCCAGCAGCGCCACGGAGGCGGTGTTCACGTCCACGCCCACGGCGTTTACGCAGTCTTCCACCACCGCATCCAGGCCGCGTGCCAGTTTCAGCTGTGACACGTCGTGCTGGTACTGGCCGACACCGATGGATTTAGGATCGATTTTCACCAGCTCTGCCAGCGGATCCTGCAGGCGACGGGCGATGGACACCGCGCCACGGATCGACACGTCGAGGTCCGGGAATTCCTTGGAGGCCAGTTCCGACGCCGAGTACACCGAAGCACCGGCTTCGGAGACCATCACCTTGGTCATCTTCATGGCTGGGTATTTTTTGATCAGTTCGGCGGCCAGCTTGTCGGTTTCACGGCTGGCAGTGCCGTTGCCGATGGCGATCAGGTCCACCGCATGCTTGGCGCACAGGGCGGCCAGGATGGCGAGGGTCTGGTCCCACTTGTTGTGCGGCACGTGTGGGTACACGGTGGCGTGGTCCAGCAGCTTGCCGGTGGCATCGACCACGGCGACCTTGCAGCCGGTGCGCAGGCCCGGGTCGAGGCCCAGGGTGGCGCGCGGGCCGGCCGGTGCGGCCAGCAGCAGGTCGTGCAGGTTGTGGGCGAAGACGTTGATCGCCTCGGTTTCTGCGCCGTCGCGCAACTCGCCGAGCAGGTCGGTTTCCAGGTGGGTGTAGAGCTTGACCTTCCAGGTCCAGCGCACGACTTCACCGAGCCACTTGTCCGCAGGACGATTCTGATTCTGGATGCCGAATTGTTGGCCGATCATGCCCTCGCACGGGTGCATGGTGCCCGGCAATTCGTCGCCGACTTTCAGCGCGGAGCTGAGAATGCCTTCGTTGCGGCCACGGAAAATCGCCAGCGCACGGTGGGACGGCATGCTTTTCAGCGGTTCGTCGTGTTCGAAGTAGTCGCGGAACTTGGCGCCTTCTTCCTCTTTGCCGGCGATGACGCGGGCGCTGAGGGTGGCTTCCTGTTTCAGGTAGTTGCGCAGTTTTTCCAGCAGGTTGGCGTCTTCGGCGAAGCGCTCCATCAGGATGTACTTGGCACCTTCGAGGGCGGCCTTGACGTCGGCAACGCCTTTCTCTGCGTTGACGAAGCGCGCGGCTTCGGTGTCCGGGGTCAGCGAGGGGTCGTTGAACAGGCCGTCGGCCAGTTCGCCCAGGCCGGCTTCCAGGGCGATCTGGCCCTTGGTGCGGCGCTTCTGTTTGTACGGCAGGTAAAGGTCTTCGAGGCGGGTCTTGGTGTCGGCGAGCTTGATGTCGCGTTCAAGCTGAGGCGTCAGCTTGCCCTGCTCCTCGATGCTGGCGAGGATGCTGATACGCCGTTCGTCGAGTTCTCGCAGGTAGCGCAGGCGTTCTTCAAGGTGCCGCAGCTGGATGTCGTCGAGGCTGCCGGTCACTTCTTTCCGGTAACGGGCGATGAAGGGCACCGTGGAGCCTTCATCCAGTAGAGCGACGGCCGCTTCGACCTGTTGTGGGCGTACGCCGAGTTCTTCGGCGATGCGGCTGTTGATGCTGTCCATAAAACCACCTGAAATTCTGAAAAGCAGCCCGCTGGCCCGGGAAACAAGGCCTGGCGCGGCTGGTTGAGCGGCCCGACCGGCGCCGCTACCTGGGTCAAGAGGCAGCCTATTGACCCTCGAAATCGAAAAAATCACCACAAGCGGGGAAAAAAAGCCCGGCAGTAAACGGCAACGATCTGACGTTGCCCTGCACGAAGGCGCCGCATTATAACCAGCGTTCTGCCCTTGGGGGGTACTGCGCCAGTGGTTGGAAGGCGAGGGTTCGCTGGCAGTAGAGGAAAAATCTGCTAACAATGCACACGGTGCGTATAACGGCAGCTACGCCATAATGCGCGCCGAGATAAGAGGAGCATCCAATGAGCAGCACTGCACAAACTGCTGAAGGCGAAAAAATTCTCATCGTTGATGACGATCCGGGGCTGAGCAGCCTGCTGGAGCGTTTCTTCAACTCCAAGGGCTACCGTGCCCGCGCGGTGCCGAACACCGAGCAGATGGACCGTCTCCTGGGGCGTGAAGTATTCAACCTGGTCGTACTCGACCTGATGCTGCCCGGCGAAGACGGCCTCACCGCCTGCAAGCGCCTGCGCGGCGCGAACAACCAGATTCCAATCATCATGCTGACCGCCAAGGGCGATGAGCTGAGCCGCATCAAGGGTCTCGAGCTGGGCGCCGATGACTACCTTGCCAAGCCTTTCAACCCTGACGAGTTGATGGCGCGGGTCAAAGCCGTGCTGCGTCGTCAGGCGCCGCCGGTACCGGGCGCGCCGGGCAGCGAAGACGAAAGCGTCACCTTTGGCGACTACGAGCTGTCGCTGGCGACCCGCGAGCTCAAGCGTGGCGACGAAGTGCATATGCTCACCACCGGTGAATTCGCCGTGCTCAAGGCGCTGGTGATGAACGCGCGTCAGCCGCTGACCCGCGACAAACTGATGAACTTGGCACGCGGTCGCGAATGGGACGCCCTGGAACGCTCCATCGACGTGCAGATTTCCCGTCTGCGCCGGATGATCGAGCCGGACCCGTCCAAACCTCGGTATATCCAGACTGTCTGGGGTGTGGGCTATGTGTTTGTGCCGGATGGCACCGCAACCAAGTGACCGATGATTTGCAGGGCGGGCATCCTGGCGCTTGACTCCATGAGGGTCGACGGGATGCCCGGCGTCTGCAATTCTGCGAGCGCCGCTCGTTCCTGCAAGGTGTCCAGCTGTCTTCTATGAAAACCCCTCTGTGGTTCCCGCAAAGTTTCTTCTCCCGCACCCTTTGGCTGGTGCTGATCGTCGTGCTGTTTTCCAAGGCGCTGACACTGGTTTATCTGCTGATGAACGAAGACGTACTGGTGGACCGGCAGTACAGCCACGGTGTCGCCCTGACACTGCGTGGTTACTGGGCTGTAGACCCTGAGAACCGCGAAAAGGTAGCCAAGGCCTCGACGTTGACCCGCGTTGACGGGGCTGGTGTACCCGAGGGTGAGCAGCATTGGCCCTACAGCGAGATCTACCAGCGCCAGATGCAGGCCGAACTGGGCGAGGACACCGAGGTGCGCTTGCGCATGCATGTTTCACCTGCGCTGTGGGTAAGGGCGCCGAGCCTTGGTGATGCCTGGATCAAGGTTCCGCTGTATCCGCACCCTTTGCGGGGGCAGAAGATCTGGAACGTGTTGGGTTGGTTCCTGGCCATCGGCTTGCTTTCCACCGCGTCGGCGTGGATTTTCGTTCGCCAGCTCAACCAACCGCTTAAGCGCCTGGTGTTTGCCGCCCGCCAATTGGGCCAGGGGCGCAGCGTGCGCCTGCCGGTCAGCGATACGCCCAGTGAAATGACCGAGGTGTATGGCGCCTTCAACCAGATGGCGGAGGATGTCGAACAGGCCGGGCGGGAGCGCGAGCTGATGCTGGCGGGGGTGTCCCATGACTTGCGCACGCCCTTGACGCGATTGCGCCTGTCCCTGGAGCTGATGGGCAACCATAGCGACCTCACCGATGACATGGTTCGCGACATCGAAGACATGGACGCGATTCTCGACCAGTTCCTGGCGTTTATCCGTGATGGTCGTGACGAGGTGGTGGAGGAAGTGGATCTCACGGACCTGGTGCGTGAGGTTGTGGCGCCCTACAACCAGAATGGCGAGCAAGTGCGCATGCGCCTTGAGCCGATCCAGCCGTTTGCGTTGCGTCGGGTGTCGATGAAGCGCCTGCTGAACAACCTGATCGGCAACGCTTTGCACCACGCCGGTTCGGATGTTGAAGTGGCTGCGTATGTGTCTGGCGACAGTGCTGCGCCGTACGTAGTGCTGAGTGTGATGGACCGGGGGGCGGGCATCGATCCGGACGAGCTGGAGGGTATCTTCAACCCCTTCACCCGTGGCGACCGTGCCCGGGGTGGCAAAGGGACCGGCTTGGGGCTGGCGATCGTGCGGCGGATTGCGTCGATGCACGGCGGCAATGTCGAGTTGCGTAACCGCGAAGGCGGTGGCCTTGAGGCGCGGGTACGCTTGCCGCTTGGGCTGATGCTGCCCAGAGATGCGGTATAGAAACAGCTGCAAGTTTCAAGCTTGAAGCCGCAAGAGAAAGGCACACAGCTTTTGCCCTTTCTTGCAGCTTATAGCTTGAAGCTGACAGCTCCCGTCTCTAACCCTTACCCTTGGTCCTGGTCATATTCGGTCCACCATTCTTCTCCAGATGTTGAATGATGATCCCCGCCACATCCTTCCCAGTGGTGGTCTCTATCCCTTCCAGGCCCGGCGACGAGTTCACCTCCATCACCAGTGGCCCATGGTTGGAGCGCAGGATATCCACACCCGCCACTGCCAGCCCCATGACCTTGGCCGCTCGCAACGCGGTCATGCGTTCTTCCGGGGTGATCTTGATCAGGCTGGCGCTGCCGCCGCGGTGCAGGTTGGAGCGGAACTCTCCGGGCTTGGCCTGGCGCTTCATGGCTGCGATCACCTTGTCGCCCACCACGAAGCAGCGGATATCCGCGCCGCCGGCTTCCTTGATGTACTCCTGGACCATGATGTTCTGCTTGAGGCCCATGAATGCCTCGATCACGGATTCCGCTGCGGTCGCGGTTTCACACAGCACCACACCGATGCCCTGGGTGCCTTCCAGCACCTTGATCACCAGCGGCGCGCCGTTGACCATTTCGATCAGGTCGGGAATGTCGTCGGGGGAGTGGGCAAAGCCGGTGACCGGCAGGCCGATGCCCCGCCGCGAGAGCAGTTGCAACGAGCGTAATTTGTCCCGCGAGCGTGCAATGGCCACGGATTCATTGAGGGGGAAAACCCCCATCATTTCGAATTGGCGCAACACGGCGCAGCCATAGAACGTCACCGAGGCGCCAATCCGCGGGATCACCGCATCAAACCCCTCCAGCGGTTTACCGCGGTAATGGATCTGCGGCTTGTGGCTGGCGATGTTCATATAGGCACGCAACGTGTCGATCACCACCATTTCGTGGCCACGTTCGGTGCCGGCCTCGACCAGGCGGCGGGTGGAATACAGACGCGGGTTTCGCGACAGCACAGCAATCTTCATGCAGCACCTGGGGCAGAAATAGTAGAGACCGGGAACACCGGCTTGTCTTGAACGTACTTGACGCCGGGATTGACCACCAGGTGGCCGTCAATCAGCGCCTTGGAACCCAGCAACAGGCGATAACGCATGGCTTTGCGGCAGGCCAGGGTGAACTCCACCCGCCATACCCGATCACCCAGTGCCAGGGTGGTG
Source organism: Pseudomonas sp. CFBP13509 (assembly GCF_005233485.1). NCBI lineage: Bacteria > Pseudomonadati > Pseudomonadota > Gammaproteobacteria > Pseudomonadales > Pseudomonadaceae > Pseudomonas > Pseudomonas sp. CFBP13509. The sequence continues at coordinate 517,805 of NZ_QGAA01000002.1, read as the reverse complement.
CTGATCACGTAGCGCACCTGCGCATGGCCATTGGAGCTCTTGATGGTTTTCATCGTCACCAGGGGCGCTTCGCAGCGGCGGTGACGCAGTTGCACGACGCTGCCCAGGTGCGCGGTAAAGCGCACCCACTTCTCGCCGTCGCGCTCAAACGGCTCGATGTCGGTGGCATGCAGGCTGGAGGTGCTGGCACCGGTGTCGATCTTGGCACGCAGGCCTGCCACTCCCAAGTCGGGAAGTGCCACCCACTCACGCAGACCTACAACGGTCAAATGGTCAAATGTCTTCAATATGGGTAACCGGTCAATTCGCCCAGGCCTGAGGAGAAACCTCGGCCAGGGCTTTGAATGCAGGCTTGGCGAACCAGTAGCCTTGCATCAGAAATATTCCACAGTCAGACAGAAAGTCGCGTTCGCCGGCACTTTCGATGCCTTCGGCGATGACAGTAACGTTCAACTGCTCACAGATTGTGACAATCCCCTGGACGATCACCTGACGGACACGATCCTGGTCGACATCGCGGATCAGCGCCATGTCGAGTTTGATCAAGTCAGGTTGGAAATCAGCCAACAGATTCAGCCCCGAATAGCCCGCGCCGAAATCATCGATAGCGGTCTTGAAGCCGAATTCGCGGTATTCACGCAGAATATTCGTCAAATGGCGATAGTTATCTACATGCTCGCTTTCCAGTGTCTCGAAAATCAGTTGATCCAGCGGAAAATTGTGCGCGCGCGCCGCCTCCAGGGTGCTGCGAATGCACAACTCCGGACGGTACACGGCGTTGGGCATGAAGTTGATGGAAAGGTGGGTTTGCATCCCCAAAGCTGCAGCACCGGCAATCGCCTGGGTGCGGCAGCGCTGGTCGAAGCGGTAGCGGTTGCTGTCGTTGACCTGGTCCAGCACCGACAATGCCCCTTCGCCCTGTGTACCGCGCACCAAGGCTTCGTGGGCAAAAATCGAATGGTCCCGAAGGTCTACGATAGGCTGGTAGGCGAAAGCAAACTCGAAACCCAAGGGTTCGCTTTGCTGGCAGCCTGCGCAACGCTGTTCAGGCGAGGTGAGTGAAGTAGGAAAGTCGGTCACGGCGTATCCTCGCGAAAACAGGGTGCTACCTGGCGTATCTTAGGTGAGCCTTGAGGTTTATGCGTCGAAGGGTTTCAACGTTACAGTTGCGACATTTGTCAGAGCGAGGAATTCAAGTGGCTCAAAAGCAGGAAGAGGAAGAAAAGGTCCGTCTGGACAAGTGGCTTTGGGCGGCGCGTTTCTTTAAGACACGTGCCTTGGCCAAGGCCGCGATTGAGAGCGGCAAGGTGCATCATCGAGGCGAGCGCTGTAAGCCGGGCAAAGAGCCACGTGTCGGTGATGAGCTGCAGATTCGGATAGGTTTTGACGAAAAGACCGTCGTGGTTCAGGCACTTTCCATCGTGCGCCGTGGCGCCCCCGAAGCACAGGCGCTGTACACCGAAACCGAAGCCAGCATTGCCAGGCGCGAAAAAGCGGCAGCCCTGCGCAAGGCGGGCGCCACGGGGATGACCACCGATGGCAAGCCGAGCAAGAAGCAGCGCCGCGACCTGTTCAAGTTTCGCGGCAGTGGCAATGATGACTGATTGCGCAGCGGCCCATTCAAATGTGGGAGGGGGCTTGCAGCGTTAAGGGGAGGTGCGCACGACGCTCAATCCACTGATCACTGGCAGCTTGCCAAGTAACCTGAAGATCGGCGTCGTCACGTGTAACAACGCGGCCGACACCTTCGCCGCAAACGGCGTGTAATAACCCCAGCCCAACGCCAACAGTGCCAGCAGCACCCCGCCGATATAATCGTCCTGCCCCCAATGCGCGCCCGCCACCAGCCGCGGCATCATGAACAACAGCGCCAGGCCCCAGATCACCAGCACCTGGCCGATACGTTTGGCGAACACGCTCATGAACATTGCCCAGATCAGCAACACCGAGGCGTGATCCCCTGGAAAGCTTTGGCTTGAGCGGTCCTTCAGCTCCCAGGTCTTCTCCAGCCCCGGGAAATAGTCGCTCATCTGGATCGCCCCGGCGATGACCATCGACGGGCTGCTGTGTTGCCAGCCCATCTGCGCTGCGAGTTTGGAAAACAGCATGCGGATAAACAGCAAGAGCAACAAAATACCGACAAAACCTAACAGGGCCTGGCGTACCTGCGCGGCTTTGAACACCCAGTCGCCGCGAATCATCAGCATCAGCAGGATCACCCCGACCACCGCATCAAACGGCCGCAAACTGGCCACGGCCCACACGTGCAGCCATGTCGCGTTGCTCGCCAGCGGGTCGTTGAGAAGGTGAAACAGCCACTCGTCGAAAATCACACACAGCATCTGCCCCGTGGGCCACAGCCAAAAACACAGCAGCCCGATAGCGAGTAGATTGCACAGAGCCCATCGCCGGAGGTTCCACTTGGCTTGGAACAAACCCGGATTGTTCATAAACTGTCCCTCTTCGCTCTAAATAAGCTCTCTGTTTCCAGGAGAAAGCCGCACCAAGATGGTGCTAAAGCGTTTAATTTTATAAACCTTGTAACCAATTTGTCATCAATTCAGATACCCAGACCTATGACTGATCTACCGGATACCGACTTCACCCAACGCTTCATCTTCGATGAGAGCGACGCCCGCGGCGAAATGGTTTCGTTGGAGCGCAGCTACGCCGAAGTCCTCGCCAAGCACCCCTATCCGGAACCGGTCGCACAACTGCTCGGTGAGCTGATGGCCGCTGCTGCGTTGCTGGTAGGCACCATGAAGTTCGACGGTTTGCTGATCCTGCAAGCCCGTTCCGAAGGGCCGATTCCGCTGTTGATGATCGAGTGCTCCAGCGAGCGCGAAATCCGTGGCCTGGCCCGTTATGAAGCCGACCAGATTGCCCCGGACGCCAGCCTGGCCGAGCTGATGCCCAACGGTGTCCTGGCGCTCACCGTCGACCCGACCTCAGGCCAACGTTACCAGGGCATCGTCGACCTTGACGGCAAAACGCTGTCGGAATGCTTCACCAACTATTTCGTGATGTCCCAGCAAGTGGGCACCAAGTTCTGGCTCAACGCCGACGGCAAGCGCGCCCGTGGCATGTTGCTGCAACAACTGCCGGCCGACCGTATCAAGGACGACGAAGATCGCGCTGAAAGCTGGCGGCACTGCATTGCCTTGGCCGATACCCTGAAAGCCGAAGAACTGCTGGGCCTGGACAACGAAACCATCCTGCACCGCCTGTACCACGAAGACCCGGTGCGCCTGTTCGACGCGCAGACCTTGCACTTCCACTGCAGCTGCTCCCGTGAGCGTTCGGGCAACGCCCTGGTCAGCTTGGGCCTGGAAGATGCGCAGAACCTGGTGGTGGAACACGGTGGCAATATCGAGATCGACTGCCAGTTCTGCAACGAGCGCTACCTGTTCGACGCTGCCGATGTAGCGCAATTGTTCGCTGGCGCAGGCATCGACACGCCTTCCGACACCCGCCACTAAAACGTTTAAGCACAGGTAAATCACCTGTCAAATGCCGGATTAGAGGCGTTCTGACGGGAGGGCCCTACTCTTTTTGGGCTTTTCTGGCATAATCCGGCCCACTTTTTTCGCGGTAGTAGTGCGCAACTTTCTACTACAAAACGTTTGGAGCACTCGGCCACAGGCCGACGGGGAACCTCATGACGCAAGCCAATAACGCCGTATACACCGATCTGAGTGTTGACGATCTGGTCAAAGAAGCCCTGCAGCGCGGTGAAGGCGTGCTTGCCGATACCGGCGCGCTGGTCGTGGAAACCGGTCACCGTACCGGCCGTTCGCCAGTCGACCGTTTCATCGTTGAAGAGCCTTCCACCCAGGATTCCATCGCCTGGGGCCCGATCAACCGCAAGTTCCCGGCCGACAAGTTCGATGCCCTGTGGGCACGCGTCGAGGCGTTCAACAATGCGCAAGAGCATTTCGTTTCCCACGTTCACGTAGGGGCCTCCGAAGACCACTACCTGGCCGTGAAAATGACCACCCAGACTGCCTGGCAGAACCTGTTCGGTCGTTGCCTGTTCATCAACCCGGCCCAGTACAACCCGGCCGGTCGTGACGAGTGGCAAGTGCTCAACGTGGCCAACTTCGAGTGCGTGCCTGAGCGTGATGGCACCAACTCCGACGGTTGCGTGATCCTTAACTTCGCCCAGAAAAAAGTGCTGATCGCCGGCATGCGCTACGCCGGTGAAATGAAGAAAGCCATGTTCTCGGTGCAGAACTACCTGCTGCCGGCTTCCGACGTACTGCCGATGCACTGCGCCGCCAACATTGGCGAAGCCGGCGACGTGACCCTGTTCTTCGGTCTGTCGGGTACCGGCAAGACCACCCTGTCCGCCGACGAAAGCCGCTACCTGATCGGTGACGACGAGCACGGCTGGGGCGAAGGCGTGGTGTTCAACATCGAAGGCGGTTGCTATGCCAAATGCATCGACCTGTCCGAGAAGAACGAACCGGTTATCTGGAAAGCCATCAAGCACGGCGCCGTGTTGGAAAACGTCGTCATCGACGAGGCCAAGCACGCCGACTATGCTGACGTGAGCCTGACCCAGAACAGCCGCGCCGCCTACCCGCTGGAGCACGTTGCCAAGCGTTCCGAGAAGAACCTGGGCGGCGAGCCAAACGCGGTGATCTTCCTGACCTGCGACCTGACCGGCGTACTGCCGCCCGTGTCCATCCTCAGCGAAGAACAAGCGGCCTACCACTTCCTGTCCGGCTACACCGCACTGGTGGGCTCGACCGAAATGGGTTCGGGCAGCGGCATCAAGTCGACCTTCTCCACCTGCTTCGGCGCACCGTTCTTCCCGCGCCCGGCCGGCGAATATGCAGAGCTGCTGATCAAGCGCATCCGCGGCTTCGGCTCCAAGGTCTACCTGGTCAACACCGGCTGGACCGGCGGTGGCTACGGCGTTGGCAAGCGCTTCAATATCCCGACCACGCGCGGCGTGATCGCAGCGATCCAGAGCGGCGCGTTGATCGGTGCTGAAACCGAACACCTCGACACCATCAACCTCGACGTGCCATTGGCCGTACCGGGCGTTGAGACCGGCCTGTTGAACCCACGTAACACCTGGGCTGACAAGGCCGCTTACGATGAAGCAGCGAAGGCGCTGGCTGGTCTGTTCATCGAGAACTTCAAGAAGTTTGAAGTGAGCGATGCGATCAAGGCTGCGGGTCCGAAGTTGTAAGATTCGGTCGCTGTTAAAAAGCCGCTCCTTGTGAGCGGCTTTTTTGTGCGCGAAAGGTTCGTCGACGATAGGCCGAACCATTGCCCCTCCACCTTTGACTTGCGGTGTACCTGGAGCCGGTATTCGCTCAGCTCAGGTTTTCCAGCGTCTGCGTGTCCCAGCTGTGGGTCTTGATGGCCAGGTAGAGCATGCCGATGGTCAACGGGACCTTGTCGCCATGCCCCTTGCCCCGACGCTTGAGGAACACGTCAAAGACCGGTGGGTTGAAGTAACGATAAGTGTCGTAGTCGCCCAGGTCGAGGGCGAACTCCTGCTCCAGCGCTTCCATGAGCTGCTTGGCTTCGCTGCCGTCACAGCCCAGGTCGAAATTGAGTGAGGTTTGCAGGCGGATGGTCTTGTGTTTCGGCAGGCCGATTTCTTCGTGCAGCAGTTGAAGGAGTTGCTGCATCACGGGGTCTTCGGGGAAGTTAGGGGCGAGGTTCATGGTGGGTGCACGCAGGAGTGGGTGAAGGGGCTGGTTGCGTTGGAGGCGGTATTTGTTTCGAGTGATGAAGAGCGCCAAGCCTATCAAGAATACAAAGACAGGTAGGAGGGGCATTCTGAGGATCACCGCTACATAGGGTAGTAGGAACGTCAAAATAAGGCCTGTTGTAAGAAATGTGACTGCGAAGTGCTTTCTGAGCATTGGGTCTGTGATTTGGTAGTGCAGCACCAAATAGATAATGAGAAAGGAAGCGGATTGAAGGTAAAGGGCCATGCCACTAAGACTCGTCCGAGTAGACATGCATTGAGAGTGTTGACCGCTGAGGCCCTATGCCTCCTCTCACACTGGCATCCAGACCGATGATGATGTCTCCAGCGTGATATCTACGAAGCTTGCCGGAAATCCTATCTCCAACGAAGCCCGCGGTTACGGTTGAAATGGCAATCCCTGGTGCTTTAACCGCTCCGGAGATTATTTGTTTGATGAGCACGTTTTGGTCGTTTAACCGATCGGCCTGATTCCGTCTCAAAGGATGGGAAATCGCGACCGCCCTTTCGCATGGCAAGTCTCTGGCCAGCATTTTTTCGTACAGCCTACGTATCTGATCGCGCACTTGTCGCGCTGCCGTTTTTGTTTCAAGCAGGCATAGATTGGCCAAAGCATGCCGATTGTCAGGCACAACAGTGAAGCGAATCACTGTGAAGATGACGCCATAGTGGCCGATGTGTTGAGCCCTTTCGATGTTCACAGGTTTCTGCCGAGAAAGTTGAGACCGCGCTATTTTCATTCAGCTACGGGTAACTTCTGTAGAGGGTTAAGCGTGTGTTTGGAGCAGTTTGGGAAGGGGATGTCGCGTTGTTTGGAGGTTTCCTACAACGGTTTCCGGCATTTGTGGCTTGGCAGTGCTTTAACAGGCAACGCGGGTCAATGGTAGGAGCGAGCTTGCTCGCGAAAAACTCAAGGACGCCGCGTTTCTTCTGGCTTACCGCGTCATCGTTGATGATTTTCGCGAACAGGCTCGCTTCTAAAAAGGGTGTTGCTTAGATTTGTGCTTGTTCGGTTTGTAGTTGTACGTGTTGCGCCGCTTCCGGCAAATCACAGCCGTCTTGGACGAGCAGGTACAAGGCGTTGGTGATGTGGGAGATGTCTTTGAGATCGGAGTGTTCGAAGGTCAGGCAGGAGAAGGTTTCCAGTAAGTCGGTGGCTGCGCGGATGCGTTGGTGGGCGGCGGACTGGATGTCTTCGGCTTTGGCTTGGGTGTCGATGAGAAGCGGATGGGTATCAGTGAAATTGGTGCGTAGATGACGATAGCGGTTCATCGTTTCAGGTATTTGCATTTGAAGGTGCTCGGTTTGCTGTTAGGTAACCGACATCACCGTGGCCAAACGGTGGGTGGCGGACTGTGCGCGGGTTGGCCAGCCGGAAACAGCACTCCGACACGTCCGAAGACGTCCCCCACACAGCCGCCATAGCACTGCTATACGAGACGATAGACGTTCGCAGAGCGAGTAATGGCACTTATGTGTGCTGTTTTCCGGGTGACCAAACCCGGCCGCTGATTTGGCAGCGACGGTGCGAACCTTAGAAGTGAGTGTGCGCTCGGGCAATAAACAGATGGTTTAATCGTTCGTGGTTCGATCAGGCGCTGGCAGGCCTGCTGACACACCGCTCAAAAATCGCCTCCAACCCCCGATAATCACACGCCACCGCATCAATATTCGCCGGTATCCATGCCGCGTGTTTGACCAGCCACCAGTTCACTGAAAACCCCGCGTTGACGATGATCTGTTCAAATAAAATCCGCTGCGCCCGGCCGTTGCCCTCGCGGAAGGGGTGGATGACGTTGAGGTCGCCATAGGCTTCGGCAATCTTGCTCACCAACTCGGTTTGGCTGGCACCGACAAACCAGTTTGCTTCTTCCATCTGCCGGATGATCTTCGCGGCTTCCGGGGGGATGCGCTCCGGGGTGCAGAACAGGGTGTCGCCTTTCTGGATGTTCACGCTGCGCAACTCACCTGCCCAATCGTAGATGTCACCGAACAGCGTGCGGTGGATGTGTTGCAGGCGGTCGAGGTCGTAGGGCGGGGGGAAGAGGGGGAGGCTGCCTACGGCGATTTCGGATAATTCCCGCTCGGCCTGGTGCAGGCGGGCTTCGTCGAGCAAATCGAGGCGGTTGCGCAGGACGTTGCTACCGGGATAGCAGTACGGATCCTGGCCCACCCCGTATTTGTCGAGCATCAGCGTGGCGTGTTGCGGTACTTGGCAAGCACTGTTTCGCGGGTCGGCAGGGGTTTGTCGACGTCGGCCGGTTGGGTGTCGAACCCTTCCAGGCGCAGGCTGGCCAGGTAATTGGAACGGCGGATCTTGTGGTAATGATCCTGTTTTTGCTCAAACGTCAGTTCGCTCATCGCAGCGCACTCCTGGGTAGCAAGGTTTGATTGTAGCGCAATGCTTCAACGGGAAGGCGGGATAAAAACCACGTCACATTCTGTACAAAAAATCCGCCGACACTCGGAATTCAGCGTATGTTTCACCGCAAAATCTTGTAGGGCGATTTCCGCCCGCTACTTAAAGGGAGTTAAGCATGGGTTTGCTTCGTGTTGCTTCGGCGATGTCGTTGTGTGCGGTGGCTTTTTCGGTCCAGGCCGGGCAGTTGCCGATCGAAGTGCTCAGTGCGGTGGTCAAGGACCAGAAAATCGCTGATGCCGAAGTGCTGCTGCAACGCAACGGCGCACAGAATGTGGTGGGCCGCACCAACGCCCAGGGCCAAGTGACGCTGACCAGTGAGGCCGCTGATGATGCGAGCAACCTGCTGATCATCAAGAAACCTGGCTACTCCAACCTGGTGGTGAAGTGCCCATGCGCGGGCATGACCTACGCCATCAGCCCGGTGATGGAAAACCTCGATGGCCTGCGTGTGGTGCTGACCTGGGGCAAGACGCCGAGTGACCTCGACTCCCACATGATTTTCCCCGGCAATAACATCTACTTCGAGAACCAGAAGGGTACCGACGCCGAGTTGGATGTGGATGACACCGACAGCTACGGTCCGGAAACCATCACCCTGCAGAAAAAGCACTACGGCGAAAGCTACGTCTATGCCGTGCACGACTACAGCAATGGCGGCAATCCAGGCTCGCGCCAGTTGTCCGACAGCGAAGCCAAGGTGTTCGTGTACATGGGCCAATCGCTGGTGCGTACCTACTACGTGCCCAAGAACCGCAGCGGCAACCTGTGGACGGTGTTCCGCATGACCGGCAGCGGCGACTTCCAGGACATCAACACTTTCAGTGGCGTGACCGTGAATGCGGCGAATGTGCTGAACGAAGTCAAACCGCTGCTGGATGACAGCGTGGCGGTCACCGCCGTCACCGTCAGCTCTTCCGTACAAACCGATGCGAAGCGTCTGAACCTGCAGGGTGAAGCGGCCTACCAGGCCGGCAAGCTGGACCAGGCCATCGACCTGTTCCGCCAGGCTATCGAGCTGGACAATGGCTTCGGCAAGGCCTACGGCAACCTCGGCCTGGCGTATCAGAAAGCCGGCAACACTGCCGAGTCGATCTGGGCCAATCGCAAGGCTATCGCCCTTGCCACCGGCGCCAATGCTGCCACCGTGCGTGCAGGTGCCTACTACAACATTGCGCGGATCTACGAAGCGGCGGGGCAGTTCCCGGATGCATTGCGTCACTACCAGTTGGCCAAGGAGCAGAAGGCCAACCCGGTGTATGACACGGCGATTGAGCGGGTGCAGAATCGCTGATTCAGCTGTAGCGCAGGTCTGAAATGTGGGAGGGGGGCAATCCCCCTCCCACATTTGGTTTGTGGTGTTCCTACAGCCACAGTCGAACTTGTCAAATTTGGCCCAAGGCCATTGCTGCACCCTGTGTATCATCCTGTCTCTTTTTTCCATGCGACCTTTCTCGATTCGCTGAGCTTGCTGGGCTACGTTTTTAAGCCACCTTCAGCGGTCAATGGAGTGACAGCCTATGCACGACACCCTCCAGCAGGTCTTTGGTTATCCACAGTTTCGTTTGGGCCAGGAAGAAACGGTCAGCGCCGTACTGGCAGGTCGTTCGGCTGCGGCCATTTTTCCTACGGGGTCGGGCAAGTCCCTGTGTTATCAGCTGTCGGCGGTGTTGCTGCCGCACCTGACGCTGGTGGTGTCGCCGTTGTTGGCGTTGATGCAGGACCAGTTGGGCTTCCTGCAACGCCACGGTATTTCGGCGGGCAGTATCGATTCGGCGCAAAGCCGCGAGGACGCCAATGACGTGATGGCCCGCGCGCGTTCCGGCGAGCTGAAAATCCTGATGATTTCCGTGGAGCGCTTGAAGAACGAGCGTTTTCGCCACTTCCTGCAAAGTGTGCAGATCTCGCTGCTGGTGGTGGATGAGGCGCACTGTATTTCCGAGTGGGGCCACAACTTCCGCCCGGATTATTTGAAGCTGCCGGACTACCAGCGCCAGTTCAAGATCCCACAAGCGCTGCTGCTGACGGCTACGGCCACGCCCAAGGTGATTGCCGACATGCAGGCCAAGTTCGCCATTGCGCCGGACGACGTGGTCACCACGGGCTTCTACCGGCCCAACCTCGACCTGTTGGTGGAGCCGGTCGCCGGTGCGGACAAGCATCGTCGCCTGGTGCAGTGGATGGGCGAGCGGGCCAGCCAGCCCAGCATCGTCTACGTCACCTTGCAGAAAACCGCCGAGCAGATTGCCGAGCACCTGAACCGCAACGGTATCCAGGCCGAGGCGTATCACGCCGGCTTGCCCCACGACAGGCGTGAGGGCATCCAGCAGCGCTTCATGGCTGGGCGCTCCAATTGCATCGTCGCTACCATCGCGTTTGGCATGGGCATCGACAAGAGCGATATCCGCAATGTCGTGCATTTTGACCTGCCCAAATCCATCGAGAACTACAGCCAGGAAATCGGCCGTGCGGGGCGTGATGGGCAGCCCTCGGACTGCCTGGTGCTGGCCAACCGCGACAGCCTCAATGTGCTGGAAAACTTCGTGTACGGCGATACGCCCGAGCAGGACGGTATTCGGCGGGTGCTGGAAGAGTTGCAGGCAGCGCGCAGTGAAGGGCAGTGGGAGTTCCTGCTGAGGTCGCTGTCGGACCACAGCAACATCCGCGAACTGCCACTGAAGACACTGCTGGTGCAATTGGAGCTCAGGGGCGTGATCGCGCCGCGCTACGCGTTTTATGCCGAGTACCGCTTCAAGTACCTGGTCGAGCCCGAGGCCCTGCTGGTGCGTTTTTCCGGCGAGCGCCAGCAGTTTGTCGCGGCGATCATCCAGGTGTGCAAGCGCGCGAAAACCTGGGCGACCGTGGATTTCGACGCGCTTTACCAACAACACAATGCCGAACGCAGTCGGGTGGTGAAGGCCCTGGATTACTTCCAGGAACAAGGCCTGATCGAGTTGGAAAGCAAGCAGATGACGGAGGTCTACAGCCTGCTGGATACCGAGTTTGATCCACAGGTGTTGAGCGCCGAGTTATACACAGGCTTCAAGCAGCACGAGGTGACGGAAGTGGCGCGGATTCATGCCATGCTCGATCTGTTCGCCACCGAACATTGCCTGGGGCAGCGCCTGGCGCGTTACTTTGGTGATGAAAATGCACCGCAGCGCTGCGGGCACTGCTCCGTGTGCCACGGCCACGTCGCGCATTTGCCGGCGCCGCCGAGCCTGCCGCCGCTTGTGGATAAAAACTTCATGGGGCTGTGCGGTGATTTTATCCACAGGCATCATGAGCACACCGGCCAACTGCCGGGCGCTGAGCGGCTGACACGGTTCCTGGGGGGTATCAGCGTGCCGTTGTTTACCAAGTTGAAGGCGCGGGGCATTCCCGGTTTCGCAGCGCTGGAAGACTACCCCTACGCCGACGTGCGTGAGTGGGCCCAAGCCCACTTGAGTGACCTGTAACCATACTTTCATGAGACGTGCCCATGCCTGACTCAATGCCGCAACGCGCCGATTACCGTCACTTCCAGCCGATCATCACACGCTGGCACGACAACGATGTGTACGGCCATGTGAACAATGTCACCTACTACAGCTTCTTCGACACGGCGGTGAACACCTACCTGATCGAACAGGGTGGGTTGGATATTCATGACGGTGAGGTGGTGGGGTTTGTGGTGAGTTCGGCGTGCGATTACTTCGCCTCGATTGCCTTTCCCGACCGCCTGGACATCGGCCTGCGGGTGGGCAAGCTGGGCAACAGCTCAGTGCAGTATGAATTGGCGGTGTTCAAGGCAGGCGAAGAGGAGGCCTGTGCGGCGGGGCGCTTTGTGCATGTGTTCGTGGATCGGGGGACGAACCAGCCGGTGACGATTCTGGGGATGTTGCGCGAGGCGTTGCAGCGGTTGGTGGTCTGACTTCGGCGTTGCAGGCACCACGGAACCCGATGTGGGAGGGGGCCAGCCCCCTCCCACATCGGTTTTTCAGTGTTCTTTAGCGCTTAGCGGTGACGGTAGTGATGCTTGTTCTTGCGATGCCCGTAGGCATGGCCGCGGCCGCGATGGTCGTCGCGGTCATAACGGCGGCTATCACGACTACGACGATCATCGTCATCGCTCTTGTTGCCCATGTAGTTGCCCAGCGCACCGCCCGCGCCACCGCCGGCCGCTGAACCGATCAGTGCCCCGGTGCTGCCGCCGACACTGCGGCCCACCACGTTGCCGCCGGCTGCGCCCAGTGCGCCGCCAATGGCTGCTTCGCCGCGGCTGCGCTTGTCTGCGCCGACCGCACTACCGCCTGCGCCGCCCAGGGCCGCGCCGATGGTCGAACCGGTGTTGCCGCCCAACTGCTGGCCGACAACCGAGCCTAGAACCCCGCCCAATGCGCCGCCCACACCGGCTTCGGTGGTGCCACCGGCCATGGCTGCGCCACTGACCAGGCCAAGGGACAACAAGAGAATCGAGGAGAACTTCATAGAGAGACCTCAAGAGGATGACGGCGCGATCCTGAGGCTGTATTGACATGGTTACAATAGAAATCCGACCAGTAGCACGAGTTGTACACAATTCTCTAACTTACTGTTTTAGCTCGGGAACTTAAGTGGTTTTTGCGAGTCTTTAGCTACTTCGGAACGGCCGCTTTTATGCAAAAGCGGCCTTTTTTGTGTCCGAAATGATCAGTCAGGCCGAACGCGCCGTGATCAGCCCATTGTCACTGGCAGCTTCCAAACGTATCGCCACGAACTTCGACGTCGGTGTATGGCTGCCATCCCCGGTGCTTTCCAGCGGCACCAACGGGTTCACTTCCGGGTAGTAAGCCGCAGCCTGCCCCGCCGGAATATCAAACGCCAGCAAGGTGAAGCCCTTCACCCGACGCTCGCGGCCGTCTTCCCACAACGACACGATGTCGGCTTTCTGCCCCGGCTTGAAGCCCAGGCGGATGATGTCGGCTTCGTTGACGAACAGCACGTCACGCTGGCCTTTGACCCCGCGATAGCGGTCGTCCAGGCCATAAATGGTGGTGTTGTACTGATCGTGGGAGCGCATCGATTGCATGATCAGGTCCGGCACGTGGCCCGTGGCATGGGTGCGCTCGTGGATCAGGTCCTTGGGCAGGATGTTCGGGCGGAAGTTGGCACGGCCCGAAGGCGTGTTCCAGCGTCGGGCACCGGCGGAGTTGCCCAGGTAGAAACCACCGGGGTGTTTCAGGCGTTCGTTGAAGTCCTTGAAGCCTGGGATGGTATCGGCGATCAGGTCGCGAATGCGGCTGTAATCGGCCACCAACCAGTTCCAGTCCACCGGTTTGCTGCCCAGGGTTGCGGCGGCGATGCCGGCGAGGATGGCCGGTTCCGATTTCATCAACTTCGACAGCGGCTGCAGTTGGCCGTTGGAGTCGTGGACCATGCTGAACGAGTCTTCTACCGTCACCGCTTGCGGACCTTCGGCCTGGATGTCGATGTCGGTGCGGCCCAGGCACGGCAGGATCAGCGCGTCCTTGCCGTGCATCAGGTGGCTGCGGTTGAGCTTGGTGCTGATCTGCACGGTCAGGTCGCAATTGCGCAGTGCTTCGAAGGTGCGCGGGCTGTCCGGCGTGGCTTGGGCGAAGTTGCCACCCAGGCCGATAAACACCTTGGAGCGACCTTCAAGCATGGCGTGGATCGCTTCCACCACGTTGTGCCCGTTGGTGCGCGGCACCTGGAACTGGAAGCGTCGCTCCAAGGCGTCGAGGAACGCCACCGGTGGGCGTTCGTTGATGCCCATGGTGCGGTCGCCCTGCACGTTGCTGTGGCCACGCACCGGGCACAGGCCGGCGCCGGGGCGGCCGATGTTGCCGCGCAGCAGCATCAGGTTGGCGATTTCCTGGATGGTCGGCACCGAGTGGCGGTGCTGGGTGATACCCATCGCCCAGCACATGATCACGTTCTTGCCCTTGGCGTACATGCGTGCCGCTTGCTCGATCTCGACCAGGGTCAGGCCGGACTGTTCGACGATTTCATCCCAGGAGGTGTCGTCGATCTGGCCCAGGTAATCCAGCACGTTGGCCGTGTGTTCATTGAGGAAGTCGTGGTCGAACACCGCTTCCTTGCCTTCGGCCTGAGCCTGGCGCTCCCACAGCAGCAGGAACTTGGCCATGCCGCGCAGGATCGCCATGTCGCCACCCAGGGCCGGGCGGAAGTACGCGGTGTTGGTCGGCTTGTCGCCGTTGGTGAGCATTTCCAGCGGATGCTGCGGATGCTGGAAGCGCTCCAGGCCGCGCTCCTTGAGGGGGTTGATGCACACCACCTGGGCACCGCGTTTGACCGCTTCACGCAGCGGTTCGAGCATGCGCGGGTGGTTGGTGCCGGGGTTCTGGCCCCAGACGAATATCGCATCGGCATGTTCGAAGTCATCAAAGGTCACGGTGCCTTTGCCGACCCCCACGCTCTGCGCCAGGGCGACGCCGCTGGCCTCGTGGCACATGTTCGAGCAGTCCGGGAAGTTGTTGGTGCCGTAGGCGCGCACAAACAGCTGGTACAGGTACGCCGCTTCGTTACTGGCACGGCCCGAGGTGTAGAACTCGGCCATGTCCGGGCTGGGCAGGGCGTTGAGGTGCTTGCCGACCAGGTCGAAGGCCGCTTCCCAGCTGATGGGCTGGTAGCGATCGGTTTCGGCGTCGTAGCGCATGGGCTCGGTCAGGCGGCCTTGGTACTCGAGCCAATAGTCGCTTTGCTCCAGCAGCGCGGTGACGCTGTGCTTGGCGAAAAACGCTGCGTCAACGCGGCGCTTGGTGGCTTCCCAGTTGACCGCCTTGGCGCCGTTCTCGCAGAACTTGACCATGCCGCTTTCCGGCGAGTCGCCCCAGGCGCAGCCCGGGCAGTCGAAGCCGCCGTTCTGGTTGGTCTTGAGCATCATGCGCAGGTTTTTCAGCGCGTTGTCACTGGTCAACCACGCCTGTGCCACGCTGATCAGCGCGCCCCAGCCGCCAGCCGGGCCCTTGTAAGGCTTGTAGCGCGGGGTTGGGGTTTGGTCGGCTTGATGATGATTGCTCACGGCTGGTTCTCCATCGCAGGGCTGTAGACCCGCGGCGCACTTTTCTGCGGCAGGTGGATGAGATTGAGGTTATGCCGGCGAGCCCATTGCAGGGCCAGGCCGGTGGGCGACGACAGGCTGACCAGGGTCTGGATGCCCGCGCGCAGGACTTTCTGGATCAATTCGAGGCTGCAACGGCTGGTGACAATCGCCAGCCCGCCGTCGGTGGGGATCCGTTGGCGGATCAGCGCACCGATCAACTTGTCGAGGGCGTTGTGCCGGCCGATGTCTTCACGGCCCATCAGCAATTCGCCCTGGTTATTCATGAACACAGCCGCATGCACAGCGCCGCTGCACTGGCCCAAAGGCTGGAACGCGCTGATGCGCTGGCGCAGGCCGTCGAGCCATTCGGCAGGCGGCAAGGGCGCGCCGGGCAGCACTTGAAGGTCCGGCAGGGCCTGTTCAACGGCTTCCACTCCGCACAGGCCGCAGCCGCTGGTACCTGCCAGCTGGCGGCGCTGCTGCTTGAGGTTCCAGAACGCACGGCTGGAGATCTGCACCTGAGCGTATTGGGCCGAACCCGAACCGCTGAGTTTCAGATCATAAATATCGCTGACGTCTGCGATAATGCCGCTGCCGATGCTGAACCCGACAATAAAGTCTTCCAGGTCCGTGGGCGTGACCAGCATGACGGCCTGGCTGATGTCGTTATAGGCAATCGCCAACGCCACTTCTTCCGCCAAGGCGGTGCTGGTGACTTCAGTGTGCTCAAGGTTGCAAAACTGGTAGCTCTGGCTGGCGACGGGCGCGGACGTTTCCGGAGCAGGCGCCGCGCAGACTGGGCGCTTGGCGTTCATGGGGCAGTACCACCGGCGGATTGATCAGTGTTTAGACTAGGCGCGACAAAGCGTCGCGTCTAATTGCCAGTACTGATCTACCGATAGATGACGTCGATCAAGACTCTGTTTGCGATTTCTGAAACAGCGCGAAACACGCCTCTGCCAATGCCGAACGCGGTGCGCTGCGCCGCATGATCAGGCCCAGGCGCGCCAGGGTGTGGGCGTCTTCGATAGGTTGCAGGCGCAAATGTTCGGTGAGGGCGTCCAGACCGCCGTCCAGCGGCATGACGGCGCAGCACAGTCCGCCATGCACAGCTTGTAACAACTGATGGACGGCGTCGGTTTGTAACAGCGGCTGCGGGTGCAGGCCCCGGCTGTGGAAGTTGTGGTCGATGGACTGACGGAAGTGCATGCCACTGGTGAGCATGCCCAGGGGCAGTTCGATCAATGCCTCCCAGCTCAGCGGCTTGTCGCCAAAACTGAAATAGCGCTGGTCGTAGAGCAGGCCCATGCGGGTATCGCCGAGGGCCAGGGAATCGAAGCGCTCGTTGTCCAGGCGGTCGAGGTAGGACACGCCCAGGTCCAGGCGATTGCTCGCCAACTGTTCGAGGATCTGCTCGGAGCTGAGGGCCGAAAGCTCAAAGCGCAGGCTCGGATGCTCCTTGTGCAGTTGTTGCATCAACGCCAGCGGATCAAAGCTCGACAACGGCACCACACCCAGGCGCAACGTACCCACCAGGTTGCCACGGCAGGCGGCGGCTTCGGCCTGCAAGCCGTCATAGGCCGCCAGCACCGTGCGGGCCCAGGCCAGCACGCGCTCGCCGGGGGCGGTGAACCCTTCGAAACGCTGGCCGCGATTGACCAGCGGCAAGTCCAGCTCTTCTTCAAGGTTGCGCAGGCGCATCGACAGGGTTGGCTGGGTGATGTGGCAACGCGCCGCGGCCTGGCCGAAGTGACGGGTCTCGTCGAGGGCGATGAGGAATTTCAGCTGCTTGATGTCCATCTTCGCTCCAGGGCTTATTCCAATGGCGGGGGGATTCTAGCGCGTTTGCGTCTTTGGTCGGGCTGGAACCCAAGTCTGCCGGACTGGTCTAGTCTTGGGCATCTGGAAATCAACTACCAAGGAGAGCGCACTATGAGCATTTTCAGCTTTATCAAAGAAGCCGGCGAAAAGATTGTCGACCTGTTGACGCCGGGTAATGCCAATGCGAGTGAGCAGTTGAAGGAACACGTAGCGAAGGTGGGTCTGGGGAATCCGAATGTGCAGACCACGGTAGAGGGCGACAAGGTGACCGTGACCGGTGAAGTCGCCACCCAGGAAGAGAAAGAGAAGATTCTGCTGGCGCTGGGTAACATCCAAGGCGTGGCCAGTGTGGATGACCAGATCACCGTAACCGGCCCGGCAGTGACCGCCGCCCGTTTCGTCGTGGTGAAAAAGGGTGACACCCTCAGCGCGATTTCCCTGACGGTGTACGGCAACGCCAACCTGTACAACAAGATCTTCGAGGCCAACAAGCCGCTGTTGTCCCATCCAGACAAGATTTACCCAGGGCAGACGCTGCGTATTCCTGAGTAATACACGGGCGAAAAGGTGGGAGGGGGCTTGCTCCCGATAGCTGAGTGTCAGTCGACATCAAGTTGACTGATCCACCGCTATCGGGAGCAAGCCCCCTCCCACATGGTTCAGAGCCCGGCAATGAGATCCCGGTAATCCTCGACCGCCGCAAATTCCCCGGTGTCCTTCGGCCCTTTTTGGCTGTCCGGCTCTTTCACCGCCAGTAAATGCCCCACGCCAAACGCCTGGGCACTGCGCAGGATCGGCAGGGTGTCGTCGATAAACAGGCTGCGAGCCGGATCGAACTGGATGTCAGCCTGCAAGGCATCCCAGAACTGCGGGTTTTCCTTGGCGAAGCCGTAGTCGTGGGAGCTGATCAATCGCTCGAAGTACGGCGCCAGTTCAATGCGCTCCAACTTCAGTGACAGCGAGTCACGGTGGGCATTGGTGATCAGGATCACGCGCTTGCCTGCCCGTTTGATCGCCGCCAGGAAGGTATCGGCATCCGGGCGCAGGGCGATCAGGTGGGCGGTTTCCAGCTTGAGTTCGCGCACCGGGATGTTCAGCTCCGCACTCCAGAAATCCAGGCAATACCATTGCAACTGTCCGGCGTTACGCTCGAACAGAGGCTGCAACTCCATTTCGGCCATGGCCCGGCTCACCCCGTGCAGCTCGGCGTAACGCTGGGGCAGGTGCTCCATCCAGAAGTGGTTGTCGTAATGCAGGTCGAGCAGGGTGCCGTCCATGTCCAGCAGGACGGTGTCGATGGCGTGCCAGGGCAAAGAGGGCATGGTGCGGTCTCATGTAAGTAAAGATATCCGACACAGACAATCGGAAAAGCCACGGTATAGTAACCCGATCACGCCAAGGAGCCGCTTATGCGCCAGAAACCCACCGTCCTCGCCCGCGAAATAGTCGCCAGTAGCCGTTTGTTCCGCGTGGAGGAAGTGCAATTGCGCTTTTCCAATGGCGTTGAACGGACCTACGAGCGCCTGGTGGGCCGCGGTGCCGGCTACGGCGCAGTGATGATCGTGGCGATGATCGACGAAGATCATGCGTTGCTGGTTGAAGAGTACTGCGGCGGTACCGATGAGTATGAGCTGTCCTTGCCCAAGGGCCTGATCGAACCCGGCGAAGACGTGCTGGCGGCAGCAGACCGTGAACTCAAGGAAGAAGCCGGCTACGGCGCACGGCAGTTGGAACACATTACCGAGCTGTCGTTGTCTCCTGGCTACATGAGCCAGAAAATCCAGGTGGTGCTCGCCACCGAACTCTATGAAGAACGCCTGGAAGGCGATGAGCCCGAGCCGATGCGTGTGGACCGGGTCAACCTGCGCGAGCTGTCGCAGCTTGCGCAAAACGAGCAGTTCAGCGAAGGCCGCGCCCTGGCGGCGTTGTACCTGGTACGAGATTTGTTGATTCAGCGTGGAGCGTTTACCCCATGAGCGAACTGTTTTTAGGCCACCCGTTTATCGCCCCTGTGATCGAGCTGGCCCGCCAGGCGGGTGAAGTGATCCTGCCGTACTGGCGCGCCGATGTGGCGGTGACCTCCAAGGCCGATGATTCGCCGGTCACGGCGGCCGACCTGGCCGCCCACCATCTGATTCTTGCGGGCCTCACCGCACTCGACCCGAGCATCCCGGTGCTGTCCGAAGAAGACGCCGACATCGACCAGAGCGTACGGGCCGGCTGGCAGCGCTGGTGGTTGGTGGACCCGCTGGATGGCACTAAGGAATTTATCGCCGGCAGCGAAGAATTCACCGTCAATATTGCCCTGGTCGAACAGGGTCGCGTGGTGTTCGGCGTGGTGTCCATGCCCACCAGTGGCCGTTGCTACTTCGGTGGAGCCGGCCTGGGGGCGTGGCGCTCCGATGTGAACGAAGCGCCCAGGCAGATCCAGGTGCGCGAGGCCCCAGCAGTGGGTGAGGCGTTTACCGTGGTCGCCAGCCGCCGGCATACCAGCCCCGAGCAAGAGCGTCTGCTGGACGGTTTGAGCGAAGGGTTGGGGGAGTTGAAACTGGCGAATATCGGCAGTTCGTTGAAGTTTTGCCTGTTGGCCGAGGGCAGTGCCGATTGCTACCCGCGGCTGGCGCCGACTTCGCAGTGGGATACGGCGGCGGCGCAGGGTGTATTGGAAGGGGCGGGCGGCGAGGTGCTGGAGTTGAGTGGCGAGCCGTTCAGCTATCCGGCGCGGGCGTCGTTGCTGAATCCGTTTTTCCTGGCGTTGCCGGCGAAGGCGGCGTGGCGTGAGCGGTTGCTGACCTTGGCCCGCTCTTAATACCTCAGCCGATCTAAATGTGGGAGGGGCGGTGCCCCTCCCACATTTGTTTTGTGTATTGGCTTCTAGCGGTGCAGGACGTATTGGCCGGTGAACGTAACGGCCCGCTCTTCACTGCCCTCATTCGCGATCCAGGTGTCCAACGCCAGCCGCGCCCGGCCATAGCGCTTGTAGGTCGCCAAAAAGCGCTTCCACACCTTCTCCTCCGGCGCCGCGCAAATGGCGGTCGCGTCGTGCGTCACCGGCAGCGGATAGCTGATCTGCCCTTCCTGAATCACGATATGCCCGTCTTCAATCCCTTCCTCGCGCAGTTGCAGGTGCATCCAGCCCCAACCCGCCAGCACCGCGCCGCAGTAGAGGCTGCCGCCGAACATGGTGCTCTTGTGGTTGATATTGGCTTGCAAAGGCAGGTGCAGCTGCAGTTGCCCGTCTTGCCAGTCGAGTACCTTGAGGCCCATTTCGCGGGTCAGGGGGATGTCGTGGTGGAGGATGGATTCCAGGTAACGGCTGTCACGGCTCATGGGGGCCTCTTGATGGGTGGGCAGGGTCATTCGTCGTCAGCACTTTGGTTGGCGAAGTTCAGGCCGTGCTTGCGCAGTTTGTCGTGCAGGGTCTTGCGCGGTACGCCGAGGGCTTCTGCGAGGCTGCGCATGGAGCTGTGGGGGCGGGTCAGTTCGGCGGCGATCAGGCTTTTTTCGAACTGCTCGACCTGTTCGCTCAAGCCGCCCGGCGTGGAAGTCAGCACGCTGCTGGCGGGATTGTCCGGGGTGCTGTCCAGCGCCAGCTCCAGGCCCAACGCAAAGCGCTCGGCGGCGTTCTGCAATTCGCGCACATTGCCCGGCCAGCTATGACGCAACAGCAGGGCACGCTGGCCCGGTTGCAGCTCGTGCAAAGGCAGGCCGTGGCGACTGCTGGCTTCGTCGGCGAAGTGCTGGAACAGCATCAACGCATCTTCACCGCGCTCGCGCAGTGGCGGAATACGCAACGGCGCGACGTTGAGGCGGTAGTACAAGTCGGCGCGGAAGCGGCCCTGGTCGGCGGCCTGGCGCAGGTCTTCCTTGGTGGCGGCGATGATGCGGATATCCAGCGGGATCAGCTGGTTGCCGCCGAGGCGCTCCACCACACGCTCCTGTAACAGGCGCAGCAGCTTGACCTGCACGTCCAGGCTCATGCTTTCGATTTCATCGAGGAACAACGTGCCGCCGTTGGCGAATTCGAATTTGCCGATGCGGCGTTTCTGCGCGCCGGTAAAGGCGCCGGGCTCATGGCCGAACAGTTCGCTCTCCACCACCGACTCGGCCAACGCCCCGGCATTGATCGCCACAAACGGCCCGCTGCGCCGGCTCGACAGGTCGTGCAGCGCGCGGGCCACCACTTCCTTGCCGGCGCCGGTTTCGCCGAGGATCAGCACATCCGCGCGGGTTGCTGCCAGGGCGCCGATCTGCTCGCGCAGGCGCAGCATCTGTGGCGAGTGCCCCACCAGGCGGGTGCTCAGTTGTTGGCGGTCACTGAGGGCCAGGCGCAGGCTGCGGTTGTCGAGCACCAGCCGGCGCAGGGCCAGGGCGCGGCGCACGCTGTCGAGCAGGGCGTCGCTGGCGAAGGGTTTTTCGAGGAAGTCATAGGCCCCCGCGCGCATGGCCTGCACCGCCAGCGGCACGTCGCCGTGGCCGGTGATCAGCAGCACCGGCAGGTCCGGATCCTGGCCGTGCAGCTCGGCCAGCAGCTCCAGGCCGTCCATGCCGGGCATGCGGATGTCGCTGACCACCACGCCCGGCCAATCCCGCGACAGGCGCGCGGTGAGGCCGGTGGCTTCGCCCAGGGGCAGGACGTTCAGCCCGGCCAGGTCCAGGGTCTGGCACAGGGCCTGACGCAAGTGTGGATCATCGTCGATCAACACCACCTGAATCTGGTTATCGATACTCATACACTGCGGTCCTCGGACGGTTGCAGACTGACGCCCGGCGAGCCGGCGCGCAATTTCAAGGTTAACAGCGCGCCGCCTTCCTTGTGGTTGGCAAACAGCAGTTCGCCGCCAAAGGCACGCATCAGGGTTTCACAGATCGCCAGGCCCAGGCCCAAGCCCTGGGTGCGGGTCTTGGTGGTGTAGAACGGTTCGCTGGCGCGGCCCAGGGCTTCCATGCAAAAGCCTGGGCCATTGTCGCGAATGTACAGGTTGACGCCCTGGGCGGTGGTTTCGGCACTCAGCCACAGTTTGCGCGGCGGGCCTTTTTCGGTAAGGGCGTCGAGGGCGTTGGCCAGCAGGTTGCCCAGCACCTGGCGCAGGCGGGTTTCGCCGGCCTGCACCCACAGGGTCGCTTCCGGCAAATCGCGGATCAGCTCGACTTCCATCGAGCGCCGCCGCTTGGCCAGCAAGGCCAGCGCATCGTCCAGCGCCGGTTGCAGGGCCACGCTCTCCGGGGCATGGCGATCGCGCCGGGCGAAGGCGCGCAGGTGCGCGATGATCGAGGCCATGCGCCCGGTCAGTTCGCTGATCAGCTTGAGATTGCCCCGGGCATCGCTGGTGCGCTCGTGGTCGAGCAGGATCTCGGCGTTTTCCGCATAGCTGCGGATCGCCGCCAGGGGTTGATTGAGTTCGTGGCTGATACTTGCCGACATGGTGCCCAGCGCTGACAGCTTGCCGGCCTGCACCAAGTCATCCTGGGCGCGCACCAGTTCCTGCTGGGCGTGTTCGCGCTCCAGCACCTCCTGTTTGAGGCGACGGTTGAGGCCTTCCAGATCGCTGGTCCGTTCGACCACGCGCATCTCCAGCTCGCGGCGGGCCTTGGCTTCGAAGGCGATGCGTTCCAGGTAGTGGCGACGGCGCTGCATCAACAGGCCCAGCAGCAGCATCAACACCAGCAACGTGGCGCCGCCCACGGCGACCACCGTGCGCACCGGGCGGCTGATCAAGGATTGCGGTGCAAGGATCTCCACATTCCAGCCGGTCTCGGCAATGGCGGTGGATTGGCGCAGCCATGCGCTGTTGCTCAGGCTCAACGGTTGCGGATCGCGCGTGGGGTAGGGCTGGATGGCGATGATGGCCTGGCGTTCTTCGGCGGTCAGCGGCCGGGTGGCCCGGAAGCGCCATTGCGGGCGTGACGTGAGGATCACCACGCCGTTGTGGTCGGTGACCAATAGTTGTTCCGGGGTATTGCCCCACAGGCTTTCGGTGTGGTCCAGGTCGACCTTGACCACCAGTACGCCGATGATCGTGTCGCCATCGCGCACTGCGGCGGCGAAGAAATAGCCGCGCTTGGCCGAGGTGGTGCCCAGCCCGAAAAACCGCCCCAGGCGCCCGGCCATGGCTTCGCTGAAATAGGGCCGGAACGAGAAGTTGCGCCCGACGAAACTGTCCTGCTTGTCCCAATTGGACGCGGCGAGGGTCTTGCCGGTGGTGTCCATCAAATACATCACTTCCACCCCGGCCTGGGCGGCGACGTCCTTGAGCAGCAGGTTGGCGTTGACCAGGTTGGTACTGACCTGCGGTGCGTCCAGTGCCGTGCGCAAGGCCGGCAAGTCGCCGAGGATCTGCGGCAGCACTTCATAGCGATGCAGGGTGCCCAGCAGGTTGGCGACGTACAGGTCGAGGGTCTGGCGGTTTTGCCCGGCCAGTTCGCTGCGATAGTAACGCTCGGCCAAGTGCTCCAGCGGCCACAGCAACGGTGCCAGGCACAGGGCCAACAGGGCAAGGCTGCGCCAGCGGGGTCTTCGCGGAAGGGGTGGAGTCATGGGAGTCGTGCGCCTGTGGGTACAGGCGCATTATGCCTAGTGCTGCCCGGCAAGACACTCGCGCAATGCGTCTTGCCACAAGGGCTGGCTGACGTGCCATTGCTGGCGCAGGTGGCTGCAATCCAGACGTGAGTTCAGCGGGCGCCGGGCGGGGGTCGGGTAGGCGCTGGACGGGATCGCCTCCAGTTCGGCACAGGCGCGGCCACTGGCGCGCAGGTGCTCGCCGATCGCCTGGGCAAAGCCGAACCACGAGGTTTCACCCTCGGCGGTCAGGTGGTAGATGCCCCATTCCCCGGCCTTGCCCGCCTGCCAGCGTTCGATCAGGGCGCGCGTACTGGCGGCAATGGTCCCGGCCCACGTCGGCGCGCCGATCTGGTCGGCGACGATGCGCAGGTGGGGTTTTTCTTGCAGCAGGCGCTGCATGGTCAGCAGGAAGTTCTTGCCGTGGTTGGAGTAGACCCAGCTGGTGCGCAGGATCAGGTACTGGCCTCCCACTGCGGCAATCGCCTGTTCACCCGCCAGTTTGCTCTGGCCGTAGACGCCCAGGGGATTGGGTGTGTCAGCTTCGGTGTAGGGCGCAGGCTTGCTGCCGTCGAACACGTAGTCGGTGGAATAGTGGATCAACGGGCTGCCCAAGGCCTTGGCTTCCTCGGCGAGAATCCCGGGGGCGGTGGCGTTGATGGCGAAGGCGAGGTCCGCTTCGCTTTCGGCCTGATCCACAGCCGTGTGGGCGGCGGCGTTGATGATCAGGTCGGGGCGATGGGCGCGCACCTGCTGGCGGATGTGCTTGGCGTCGGCCAGATCGAGGTGCTCGCGGCCGAGTACAATCAGTTCGCCCAGGCCCTGGAGCTGCTGTTGCAGTGCCTGGGAGACTTGGCCATGTTGGCCGGTAATCAGGATTTTCATGGGAATAGATCGGCGTCTTTCAGGCTTTTGCCGCTCTGGTCCTTGGAAGACAAGGTTGGAGGCCCCGTCAATTGCCAGTCGATATTGAGGTCCGGATCGTCCCAGCGGATGCAGCGCTCTGCAGAGGGTGTGTAGTAATCAGTCGTCTTGTAGAGGAATTCTGCGTAGTCGCTGAGCACCACAAAACCATGGGCGAACCCCGGAGGAATCCACAGTTGGCGACTGTTTTCGGTCGATAGCCGAACGCTGGCCCATTTGCCAAATGCAGGTGAGCTCTGACGTATATCCACTGCGACGTCTAACACCTCACCGGCAGTCACTCGCACCAATTTGCCCTGAGCGTGTTCCACTTGGTAATGCAGGCCGCGCAACACGCCTCTTTGTGAGCGCGAGTGGTTGTCCTGAACAAACTCTTGCTGCAGCCCGGTTGCTTGCGCAAAGTCCCGGGCATTGAAACTCTCATAGAAAAAACCGCGTTCATCGCCAAAAACCTTCGGCTCGATGATCAATACCCCGGGCAACTCAGTGGCGGATACATTCATATGGATTATCCCCTGCGAGGGTGAACAAGTATTGACCGTAGCCGGTCTTGCCAAAATATTTGGCCCGCTCCAGCAAGTATTCACGGTCAATCCAGCGGTTCTGGTAAGCAATTTCTTCCAGGCAGGCTACTTTCAGGCCCTGGCGATGCTCGATGGTCTGCACGTAGAGCGAAGCTTCCAACAGGCTGTCGTGGGTGCCTGTATCGAGCCAAGCGAAGCCGCGCCCAAAACGTTCCACATGCAGGTCGCCGCGCTTGAGATAGGCGTTGTTGACGTCGGTAATCTCAAGCTCGCCACGATGTGAAGGTTTCACGGCTTTGGCGATCTCGATCACGTCGTTGTCGTAGAAGTAAAGGCCGGTTACGGCATAGGGGGACTTTGGCTTCAGTGGTTTCTCTTCAATCGACAGGGCGCGACCATCCTTGTCGAAGTCGATCACGCCAAATCGTTCTGGGTCTTTTACCCAATAACCAAATACCGTCGCGCCGGAAGGACGCCTGGCTGCAGTCCGCAACTGTTCGCCGAAATATTGGCCGTGGAAAATGTTGTCACCCAGGATCAGGCATACCGGGTCATTACCGATAAATTCTTCGCCAATGATAAATGCCTGGGCCAAGCCATCCGGCGACGGCTGCTCGGCATAGGTGAAGCGCACGCCGAACTGGCTGCCATCGCCCAGCAAGTTACGATACTGCGGCAAGTCCACTGGCGTGGAAATCACGAGGATGTCTTTGATTCCCGCCAGCATCAGCACCGAGATCGGGTAATAGATCATCGGCTTGTCATACACTGGCAGCAGCTGCTTGGACACGCCCAGGGTAATGGGGTGCAAGCGAGTGCCTGAGCCTCCTGCCAATACGATTCCCTTCATCATGCAATCAGATCCTTCATGTCGGTGTTGCCCAATCGTTCACCCTGATAACTGCCGTCCTGTACCCGGCGGCACCATTCCAGGTTGTCGAGGTACCACTGTACGGTCTTGCGCAGGCCGGTCTCGAACGTTTCTTCCGGGACCCAGCCCAGTTCGCGTTCGATCTTGCTGGCGTCGATTGCATAGCGCTGATCGTGGCCCGGTCGATCTTTGACGAACGTGATCAGGTCGGCAAATTTTTCCACACCGGCCGGACGTTGCGGTGCCAATTCTTCCAGCAGGCCGCAGATGCCTCGTACCACGTCGATGTTTTTTTGCTCATTGTGGCCGCCGATATTGTAGGTCTCGCCGACCACACCTTCAGTTACCACTTTCAGAAGTGCGCGGGCATGGTCCTCGACGAACAGCCAGTCGCGCACCTGCAAACCATTACCATAGACCGGTAATGGCTTGCCCGCGAGCGCGTTGAGGATGACCAGCGGGATCAACTTCTCGGGGAAGTGGAAAGGGCCGTAGTTGTTCGAACAATTGGTCAGCAATACCGGCAGGCCGTAGGTGCGCTGCCAGGCACGTACCAGGTGGTCGGACGCCGCCTTGCTCGCGGAGTAAGGTGAACTGGGCGCGTAAGGCGTGGTTTCGGTGAAAAGATCGTCAACGCCGTGCAGGTCGCCGTACACCTCATCGGTGGAGATGTGATGGAAACGGAAAGCGCTCTTGGAGGGCTCCGCCAGCGTGTGCCAGTACGCGCGGGTGGCCTCCAGCAGGCTGTAGGTGCCGACGATATTGGTCTGGATAAAATCCGACGGCCCGTCAATCGAACGATCGACATGGGATTCTGCAGCCAAGTGCATGATTGCCTGTGGCTCGAAGCGCGTCAGCACGGCGCTGACGCTGGCCTGGTCAATGATATCGGCCTGTACGAACTCATAGCGGCTGTTGGACGCAATGCTGTTCAGTGATTCCAGATTGCCGGCATAGGTAAGTTTGTCCAGGTTGAGCACTTCGTGTTCGGTGTTTTGGATCAGATGGCGGATCAGGGCGGAGCCGATAAATCCAGCGCCGCCGGTGATGAGAATGCGCATGTCGGAGGGCCTTTTCCTTAGACGGACATTAAGCGAATGAAGCATAGCTTGAGTTGTGCGGAAGATAGGCGCAAGCGCGGTATGCGTAGGGGGGTTGCCTAACTCACCTGAACAATGGCGATATACACCCCTGAAAAAAACGAGGCCACGCCCATGCTGCTTGCTACGTTGATCCATCGCGCCAATCTACCCTGCCCGCAAGTAGGCCCCGACCAGGCAGCGCAATTGCTCGAGCAGCACTACGGCCTCACGGGCACCCTGCAATCACTGGGCAGCCAGCAAGACCTCAATTACAAAGTCGACAGCACTCGCGGCCGGTTTGTTCTGAAGATCTGCCGGGGCGACTATGCGGCGATTGAGCTGCAGGCCCAGCACGCGGCCCTCGACACCCTGCAGGCCGTGCGGGTGCCCAAGGTCATCAAGGCCCTGGGCGGTGAAGAACTGTTGAGCGTGACGGTCGATGGCCAGCCCCTGCACCTGCGGCTGCTGGACTATATCGACGGCCAGCCGTTGACCCATCTGCCCCATTTGGGGCGCGACGTGATCGCAGGCTTCGGCGACCTGTGCGGGCGCATGAGCCTGGCGCTGGCGGATTTCTCCCACCCTGGATTGGACCGTACCCTGCAATGGGACCCGCGCCATGCCCGGGAACTGATCACCCATCTGTTGGCCACCCTGGAAAACCTGCCCCACCGCGCCGCGCTGGAACAGGTGGCCGAGCAGGTTGAACAGCGCATTCGCCCCCTGGCCGACCGCCTGCCCTGGCAAGCGGTGCACATGGACATCACCGATGACAACGTGGTGTGGCAGCGCGATGCGCAACGGCACTGGCAACTGCAAGGCGTCATCGATTTCGGCGACCTGGTGCACACCTGGCGGATTGCCGACCTGTCGGTGACCTGCGCGGCCCTGTTGCACCATGCCGAGGGCGACCCGTTTGCCATCCTGCCGGCGGTCCGGGCCTGCCATGCCGTGACCCCACTGCAGCGCGAGGAGTTGCAGGCGTTGTGGCCGCTGATCGTCGCCCGTGCGGCAGTGTTGGTATTAAGCAGCGAACAGCAGCAGCGCCTGGATCCGGACAACACTTACCTGTTGAAAAACGCCGAACACGAGTGGGAAATTTTCCATGTGGCGTCGTCGGTGCCGTTTGAGCTGATGGAGGCTGCGATTCTCGGCAGTGTCGGTGAGACGCTGTCGTCGATTGCCAGCCAGGACTTCGCGCCGTTGCTACCGGGCCTGGTGGGGCGTGAGTTCGCGCTGATCGACCTGGGGGTGCTCAGCCCGCATTTCGAAGCCGGCAATTGGGAACTGCCCGGCATTGATCGGCAACTGCTGGATCAGGCGGCGGCCGTGCATGGGCTGGCGGCAAGTCGTTATGGCCAATATCGGCTGTCGCGCACCTGCCCGGACAGTGCCACCGAACCGCAGACTTTCCCCCTCCACGTAGAGCTGCATCTGCCCCATGGCACGGTGTTGGAGGCGCCTTTTGCCGGAACGCTGCATCAGGACGCCGATGGCCTTGTGAGCGTGCAAGGGGTGGAGCTGAGCGTGCGGTTGTGGGGCGTGGACACCCGGTTGAAGCACGGTTCATTGCTGGTGGAGGGGCAGGTTCTCGGTGAGGTCCATGGGCCGCTGACCGTGCAACTGTGCCGTGCCGACCTCGAACCGCCGCTGTTTTGTACACCGTCCCGGGCCTTGGCCTGGCAAGCCTTGTGCCCCTCGCCCGCGGCATTACTGGGACTGGCCTGCGATGCCGAACCGGAACTCGACCCCCACGCCCTGCTGGCCCGGCGTGACGCCAGTTTTGCCCGCTCGCAGAAGCACTATTACGTCGACCCTCCACGCATCGAGCGCGGCTGGCGCAACCACCTGATCGATATGCAGGGCCGCTCCTACCTGGACATGCTCAATAACGTTGCCGTACTGGGTCACGGCCACCCGCGCATGGCGGCGGTCGCGGCGCGGCAATGGTCGCTGCTCAATACCAACTCGCGGTTTCACTATGCCGCCATTGCCGAGTTTTCCGAGCGCTTGCTGGCGCTGGCGCCGGCGGGCATGGATCGGGTGTTCCTGGTCAACAGCGGCACCGAGGCCAACGACCTGGCCATCCGCCTGGCCTGGGCCTACAGCGGTGGGCGCGACATGCTCAGTGTGCTGGAGGCCTATCACGGCTGGTCGGTGGCGGCGGATGCGGTGTCCACCTCGATTGCGGACAATCCCCAGGCCTTGAGCAGCCGCCCGGAGTGGGTCCACCCGGTTACCGCGCCGAACACCTATCGTGGTGAATTCCGCGGGCAGGACAGTGCGCCGGACTACGTACGAAGCGTGGAACATAACCTGGCGAAAATCGCTGCGAGCAAGCGCCAACTGGCCGGGTTTATCTGTGAACCGGTGTACGGCAACGCCGGCGGCATCTCCCTGCCGCCGGGTTACTTGCAGCAGGTGTACGGGTTGGTGCGTGCCCAAGGCGGCGTGTGCATCGCCGATGAAGTGCAGGTCGGCTACGGCCGCATGGGGCACTTTTTCTGGGGCTTCGAAGAGCAGGGCGTGGTGCCCGACATCATCACCATGGCCAAGGGCATGGGCAACGGTCAGCCACTTGGCGCGGTGATCACCCGTCGCGAGATCGCCGAGGCATTGGAGGCCGAGGGGTATTTCTTCTCGTCGTCGGGGGGCAGCCCGGTGAGTTGCCGGATCGGCATGGCGGTGCTGGATGTGATGGAAGAAGAAAAGCTGTGGGAAAACGCCCAGGTGGTCGGCGGGCATTTCAAGGCCCGGCTGGAAGCGCTGATCGACCGTCATCCCCTGGTGGGCGCGGTTCACGGTTCCGGTTTCTATCTGGGCCTGGAGTTGGTGCGTGACCGGCAAACCCTGGAGCCCGCCACCGAAGAGACCACCCTGTTGTGTGATCGCTTGCGGGAGTTGGGGGTTTTCATGCAGCCGACTGGCGATTATTTGAACATCCTCAAGATCAAGCCGCCGATGGTGACCTCCAAACGTAGCGTGGACTTCTTTGTCGACATGCTGTCGAAGGTGCTGGATGAGCAACTGTAAATAATCGATTGTTATCGGTGATTAGCTGTCATATTTTTCATCCAGGCTGTCTGTTCGCTTTTAAAGCCGATTTTTATCCGTTATAAAGTCGGCCTTTACCCCATTCGGAGTCCTGATCGCCATGACCACCCTGCACAGCACCCCCCGCGCCGATGGCTTCCACATGCCCGCCGAATGGGCGCCACAGACCCAAACCTGGATGGTGTGGCCCGAGCGCCCGGACAACTGGCGCCTGGGCGGCAAGCCCGCGCAGGCCGCTCACGTGGCCGTGGCCAAGGCCATCGCACGTTTTGAGCCGGTGACCGTTGCGGTTTCCGCCGGCCAGTACGAAAACGCCCGCGCCCGCCTGGACGTGCCGAATATCCGTGTGGTGGAAATGTCCAGCGATGACGCCTGGGTGCGCGATACCGGCCCGACGTTCGTGATCAACGACCGTGGCGAAGTGCGCGGCGTGAACTGGGATTTCAACGCCTGGGGCGGTTTTGACGGTGGCCTGTATTCGCCGTGGAACCGCGACTCGCAGGTGGGCGGCAAGATCCTCGAAATCGAGCGCGCGCCGCGTTACCGCACAGAGGGTTTCGTGCTGGAAGGCGGCTCGATCCACGTCGACGGCGAAGGCACCCTGATCACCACCGAAGAGTGCCTGCTCAATCGCAACCGTAATCCGCACCTCGACCGTGCCGAAATCGAAGCGGTGCTCAGCGCCAACCTGGCTGTGGATAAGATCATCTGGCTGCCGGACGGCCTGTTCAACGACGAAACCGACGGTCATGTGGATAACTTCTGCTGCTACGTGCGCCCGGGCGAAGTATTGCTGGCCTGGACCGACGACCCGCAAGACCCGAACTACGGACGTTGCCACGCCGCCATGGCCGTCCTGCAAAGCAGCACCGACGCCCAGGGGCGCTCGTTCACAGTGCATAAAATGCCGATCCCGGGGCCGTTGTATGCCACTGAGGAAGAGTGCGCAGGGGTCGACCCGGTGGACGGCACACAGGAACGCAATCCGACCGTGCGGTTGGCGGGTTCCTACGTCAACTTCCTGATCGTCAACGGCGGCATCATCGCGCCAAGTTTCGACGACCCGTTGGACGCTGAAGCCAAGGCTATCCTGCAGAACCTGTTCCCGCAGCACGAAGTGGTGATGGTGCCGGGCCGTGAACTGTTACTGGGTGGCGGTAATATCCATTGCCTGACCCAACAACAGCCGGCCCCGCATAAAAACTGAGTGCGGTTGTAACAACGCCTTTCCGGCAGCCGGGCGCTCCTCGGTTTCGGCCTCTACAGCAAGCCCACGGCCCATCACGCTCGTGGGCTTTTTTGTGTCCACCCACCTATAAACACGCGACATTGGCATAGCTCTTGTATCGGTGTTGCCCCAGTGTCCCAGGGTGATGACCGCACAGTTCTGTCATAAACCTTGAGTAAGTTAGCCGCTCACGCAGCAGGAGAGAGCGCCGAAATGAATGCCAATATCAACCCGATGTACACGCGCACCTTCCACCCTTCGCGGGTTGACGGTGACGCGATCCATGCGCTGGGGCTCTGGTTGAAGGAAAACGGCTCGCGACAAGTCAGGCAGCAGCCGGATTTGCGCAGTGTGATGAGTGAACGCTACCCGGTGGGGTTGTTCAGCGAGGATGAAATGCACGCGTTGTGCGAGTTGATTGAAAACTGAACAATCACCACTGATGTCGTAGATACCGTCTATCCAACACCGCGTAAATCCGTAGCTGCTGCCGAGCACAAGCGAGGCTGCGTCGGCCGCGACTCGAGATTGAATCGGCTGCGCGCCCTACGCAGCCTCGCTTGCGCTCGGCAGCTGCTACGGGGTTTGTGTGGTGTTGCTTGAGACGACCTCTACGGGTTTATCGGGGTTAGAAACTGTAGGTGCCTGTCACCACCAGGTTACGCGGATCGCCCGGCTGAATCTGCGCCACACTGGTCGCCGATTCGTAGTAGGTCTTGTCGGCGATGTTGTTCAGCGCCGCGCGCACATCCCATTCTTTCTGCCGGAACCCGACCAACGCATCCCAACTGCCATAACCCGGCAGCACCACGGTGTTGAGGCTGTCGGCGTAGCGGTCGCCGACCAGGGTCAAACCGGTTTCCGCGTACCAGCCCATCTCCGGTTTCCAGGTGACAAACAGGCTTGCATTGCGCTTGGCCACGTCGCTGACGCGCTTGCCTTCAAAGCCGTTGTTGTCCTTCTCGACCTTGGCATCCTGCAGGCCGACACCACCGCGTACAGACCAGTTGCCGACGATCTTGCCGGTGGCTGTCAGCTCCACGCCGCGCGAGCGCTGCAGGCCGCTGAGCAGGGTAATGGTGCGGTCCAGCGGGTCGCTGGTGCGGCGGTTGTAGAGTTCCAGTTCGTACACCGCCAGGGTGGTGCTCAGGCGATCGTCGAGCCAGTCGCTTTTCACCCCGATCTCTTTTTGCTTGGTCAGCTCGGGGCTCAGGTCGTTGACGCTGCCGGCGGCGTTCGGGGTGATGCCGATCAGGCCGCCACCGGCCGGTGAGAAGGTCTTGCTCCACGAGGCATAGAACGAGTGGTGTTCCAGGGGCGTCCACACCAGGCCAAAGCGCGGGCTGGTGCTGTGGCTTTTGACGTCTTGTCGGGTATTGAGCAGTTTGTTTTTGGTGTCCACTTCGAAACGGTCGTAACGCAGGCCGGCCAGCACTTGCCACTGGTCGTTCAGGCGCAGTTGGTCTTGCACATACAGGGCGCGGCTTTCGACTTCGGTGTGGTTGTTACTCGATACGCTCATGCGCCCGGTGTGGCTCAGGCGACGGTTGGGCTGGTTGAGGTCCAGGGCTGGCACGGCCTGGCCACCGCGGTTCACAGCAGTGGCGGTGTACAGCTTTGGATCGCGGCGCTGGCTGCCCAGCTCCACGCCGGTGAGCAGGCGGTGTTCCAGGCCGAAGGTGCTGAAGCCTCCTTCCAGCTCGACGTTGTTGAAGACGTTGAGGGTGGTCAGGTCTTGCTGCCAGCATTGGCGCGTCACCCGATTGGTCGAGGCAACATAGGCGGTCTGGTAGGTGTTGTCGAAATCGCTGTCGAGCTTGAACACGCCGAGGGTCTGGCGCAGTTGCCAGTTGTCGTTGAGTTCGTAGGCCAGCTTGGAGCGCAGGGACTGGGTCTTGTCGTCGATGTAATCGCGGCTGTCGCCGTAGGTGGTGCTGCGACTGACGTCGGCGGGGCGGCCGTTGACGCCGGGGATGCCGCGATCCGGCGTGCGGTTGTAGCGGCTGTATTCGTATTGCACCAGCCAATTGAGATCCGGGGTGAGCTGCCAGCTCATGGACGGCGCGAACAGTTGGCGATTGCCGCTGACGCCGTCGCGGAAGCTGTTGTTGTCCTGGTTGCCCATGTTCAGACGCAGGCTGATGTTGTCGGTGGGGTCGGTGCTCAGGTCGGCATACACACTGCGCAAATCGTTGCTGCCGCCCTGGGCCTCGATGCTCGACTTGCGCCCGGCCGTTGGCAGTTTGCTCACGCGGTTGACGATCCCACCCTGGCCGCCTCGCCCGTAAAGCACGGCTGCCGGGCCTTTGAGCACTTCGATGCGCTCGATGTTGTGCAGGTCGCGCACGTACTGGCTGTCGTCGCGAATGCCATCGAGGTAGAAGTCGTTGCTCGCGTCGAAACCACGGATGCGCAGACTGTCGAAGCGCGTGTCGGCGCCGCTGCTGACGTTGGGGATGCCGCTCAAGGCCTGGCCCAGGTCGTTGGTGCCGTAGGCGCGCAGGCTTTCGGTCTTCACCGAGTCGATGGCCTGGGGCACATACCGTACCGGTGTGGCGGTGCGGGTCGCGGTGCTGGTTTCCTTGACGCGCGGGTCGTCTTCGTCAGCTTCGGCGCTGATCGAGGTTTCGGGCAAGGTGGTGGCCGCACAGGCAAAACCGGCAGACAGCAGAACAGAAAGCCCAAGGGTCATGGGCGTCAGGCGAAGGGCAGGCATGGTGGAATGCATCCAAAGGGTTTGGCAGGAAAAAGCACGCTAATGGTAATGCTTTGCATTTGCGCGCGTTATCCATTACCAAACGTATCGGCTTTGAAATATGTTACGAGATGTGTTTCATGGGTCGTTAAAGACAGAATCTGGTCGTTTTCAGAAAGGCAGTAGGCCTTTGCTTAGAATTATTTCGCCTAAATACAGACGATTCACGAAATTGACACATAGTTCAACGCGCGACTAGGATTGCGCCCAACGCCTGTGGCTAACAGCCATGACTCATCCAATAAGAAAAGGCCCGCGGCATGTTCAGTCGTCCGCGGGCCTTCTTTTTTCGGAAAAGTCGACACCAGAAAAGCGACATGGAGCCTGGTGTCATCGCGCGTACTCAACCCGTAATAAGGAATACAAAAAATGTTGAAGCAACGGATGAGTCTGATCGCTCTGGGGATTTTGAGCGCATCGACAGCAATGGCAAACGACCAGGAGCAATCCAAGGGTTTTGTTGAAGACAGCCACCTGAACATCGCGGCCCGTAACGCCTACATCAGCCGCGACTACAAAAACGGCAAGCAAGACAAAGCCGAA
The DNA here is from genome assembly GCF_005233485.1 of Pseudomonas sp. CFBP13509. NCBI lineage: Bacteria > Pseudomonadati > Pseudomonadota > Gammaproteobacteria > Pseudomonadales > Pseudomonadaceae > Pseudomonas > Pseudomonas sp. CFBP13509. The sequence continues at coordinate 483,249 of NZ_QGAA01000002.1, read as the reverse complement.
TGGGGCCAAGGCTTCATCGGCAAGTTCGAGTCCGGCTTCACCCAAGGCACTGTCGGTGTGGGTGTGGACGTGATCGGCCAATATGCTATCCGTCTGGACGGTGGCCAAGGTCGCGCCGGCGCGGGGGGGATCGACTTCTTCAAGCAGGGTAATGGCACCACTAACCCAGATGGCTCGGCAAACCCTGGCTCGGCACCACACGACCTGGCCAAAGGCGGCGCAGCGGTCAAGTTCCGCGTCTCCAACACGGTGCTCAAGTACGGTGATCAGTTCCCTAACGTTCCGGTCCTGGCCTACGACAACTCCCGTCTGCTGTCCGAAACGTTCACGGGTACGTCGATCGTCTCCAAAGAGATCGCCGGCCTGCAACTCGACGCCGGTCACTTCACCAAGGAAGCTCGCAAGAGCGCCGAAGGTACCGACAGCGGCCGTCTGAAAAGCATCGACTACGTCGGTGGCAGCTACAAATTCACCGAAAACCTGTCGGCCGCGCTGTACGCCTCCGACATGCAAGACGTGCTGAAGAAGCAATACGTCAACGTCAACTACGTGCTGGCCCTGCCAGAGAAACAGTCGCTGACCTTTGACTTCAATGGCTACAAGACCAAGCTGGACAAGAGCTTCGCCCTGGAAAACCAAGGCAGCGAAGACGCTCGCGACAACAAGATCTGGAGCCTGGGCGCCACATGGGCTGTCGGCCCGCACAGCTTCACCGTCGCTCACCAGCGCAGCACGGGCGACACCGGCTACCTGTACGGCGGCTACCGCAACGCTGGCGGCATCGGCGACGGCGGCAACACCATCCTGCTGGCCAACTCCTACTGGTCCGACTTCAACGGCAAGGACGAGCGCTCCTGGCAGGCCGGCTACGGCCTGGACTTCAGCACCTTCGGCGTGCCTGGCCTGACCTACAACGTGGCCTACGTGCGCGGTACCAACATTGACGACGGTTCCAACCGTGGCAATGGCACCGAGCGCGAGATCTTCAACCAGTTCAAATACGTCGTCCAAAGCGGCCCGGCCAAAGACCTGAGCCTGCGTGCTCGTGCGTCCTGGTTGCGCGTTTCCAGCAATGCCGACAAGTACAACGTAGGCGGTAACGAAATCCGTCTGTTCGCCGACTACCCGATCAACGTTTTCTAAGTGATCACACGTCGCGCCTGATTCCAGGCGATAAAAAACCCCGACTGGTTCGGGGTTTTTTTATGGGGGTGCATCAGTCCTCGTGGCTCTGCAAAATCTTGCGCGCCAACGCCGCATTCCTGTAGTCGAGCATCAAGGACAACCCCTCATAGGGTTCGATCTTTTTATTGTCGATACACAGCTGTGCCATCAGCAGCAGCACCTGGCGTTTTTTCTTGTTGACCCGCACGCCGGGTACACCGAACGCGGTCTTGCGCGTTACGGGTAACGGCGCCTCGGGCGTCAGTTGGACGGTTACCCAGATGCCCTGGACAAACTGCAACGTGATCTCCTCGATATGTTCGATGGGCAGCGGTTGCGCCAGGTTATTGAACACAAAATGCTCCGGTGTCAGGCGCAACGCGGTCTGCGGCGCGCGCTTGAATCGACGGATGCCCAGCCACAGCAGGCCCAGCCCGATAAGACCCAGGCACGCGCCCGCGCCGACTGCCGACAGCGGCGTGCCTTTCAAACGCTCCGGGGCGAGCCAGACTCGACTCAGGATAAACAGGGCCGCCAGCACAAAGGGCAGGCCCGACACCGCCATCAGCACCCCGCGCCACTGGCCGCCTTCATGCAGGCGGCGCTCACCCTCGGCCGAAGCGGCCAAGGTTTCCAGCAGCTGGGTGTGCGCGCTGTTCTCCGACACGGCCATGTCCATCACGTCGCGAGACAGCTGCTCGCGCAGTGCCTGGTGTGCGCTGAAATAGGCATCCATCTGCGCATTCGCTACGTCGCTATCCACCTCGCGGGTGGCGCCGCGCAGGGTATCGTCCAGTGGCACGTGCAGCGCCTGCAGGCGTTCGCCATTGGAGGGGTGGGAGTCGGTGGGATGGGGTTGATGAATCTCCAGGGCTTCGGCTGATGGTTGCAGTTCACACTCACGCAAGCTCGTGAACACGGCGTCGGGCAGGTCTGTAGCCGTGCCTGCCTCACACAACGCCAACAGTGCATCCTCAACGTGCGGCTGCAACATCGACATCCGCAACAACGCCGAAGCCGCCGCCTCAGGGCCCACCAACTGCGCGCCGGCAGCGTCCGCCAGCAATTCGCGCTCACGGCTCCAGTGGTTAACCGCGTGATCGAAACGCTGCATGAAAAACACCCCGAACAGCAAAGACGGGCGCATCAGCCAGCCTTGGATCAAATCGCTGCCCAGCAGGGTTTGCAGCAGCGCCTCCAGGCTGCGATTGACCCCATCGTAGATCGGCAAAAAGCGCAGGCTGTATTCCGTGTCCTGCCCCACAAAGTGCGCCAGCTCATGGCCGATCACCGCGCTGATTTCTTCACGGCTCAGCAGGCCCAGATACAGCAACGGCACATGCAAGGTGCGCCCCTGCAGCAAAGTATTCGCCGGTTGCACAGTGGCCGCGCTGGAGGTCACGTAAAAGCCCTGGGCCAGGCTCACCACGATGTGGTCCGGTGGCAGCGCACCGAGCCGACCCGCCAGCTCGTCCACATGGCGCCACAACCCTGGAGCCAGCGCGGGCGTCACCACCTGGCCGAACATCTCCAGCGGCTCGGGCTTGAACATCCCCAGCATAGGGCGCAGCTGTCTGAGCAACTGCCAGATCGAATACACACAGAACGCCGCGATCACCCCCAGCACCGCCATCAGCTTGACTTCGCCACTGCCCAGCCGGCCGATATGCCACATCCCCAAGCCTTCGAAACTCAACGCCAACGCGACGGCCGCCGCCACCGCCACCACATGGCCCACCAGCACGTAGGGCAACAGGCGGCTGCCCAGGGAGAACACCTGCAATAACCTCTCCCGTGAGTGCCGTGCCCGCCGCCCGGCCCAGTACGTACCTGCCAACGCAGCCGTACCAATCAACGCCGCCAACAGCCCCAAGCCCATCACCCACGGCGTCAGGACCCGCATCGCACCGTTCACGCGGTGGGCAATGGGCAGCTCGGCTTCGATTTTTTCCAGACGCGAGAGGGCCATTTGCACGCTGATTTTTTCATCGACCAGATCGACCGTCGCCGTCGGCTCCTTCGCCGCCAGCGCTTGGAGTTGCTGTTTAGCGGTAGTCACCGTGATGTGGTAATCGACCAGCGCCGTGGTGGTTTCGTCAGCACGCTGACGCTCCCAGCCACCGAGGGCGGCCAGCAACAGCGGGAAAACGATGAGGAGGCAGATCAGTTTGAGAGCGTTCATGGGAGTCCGTTCACAACGCAGGGGTGTTCAGGTTTATACCGAAAAAAACGCCCCTGGGTATCTACACCACTCTCAAATGCGGGCACACCACTCTGTGGTGAGCGGGCTTGCCCCGCGCCGGGCTGCGCAGCAGCCCCAATAAAGACACTGAGATTTTTCTGTTAAAACTAAGCGCCTGGTTTTGGGGCCGCTTCACAGCCCTACTTACAGCCCGGTATTCCCAGGCGACTCCAACACCTTCACCCCATCATCAATCACCGCCTTGCTCATCTCCTGCAAGTAATGCGACGCCCAGGCATGACGGTCCGTCTCCTTCGTCATCGCTGCATCTTCGGCGAGGAGCTTGGCAACGTGGGGCAAGTCGGAAACGTGATGCAAGGCTTCATGCAGGGAAACACCGCTGTTGACGCGGAACAGAGGTTGGTCGGAGTGAAAGGAGAACGGGGTGACGCCGAGGGTGGTTAACGCAGAGGGATTTGGAGCGTTCATTGGTAAAACTCCCATATCGAGTGAGAGCTACCACGTTCGTTCTCAGGCGAATGGGTGGCAGCTGTGCGCAGGCTGAGAAACCGGAGATACAGGAACCCGGCAGACCCGAAGGTCTCCCACGCACAGCCGCCATTGCACGAATTTTCAGGCGAAAAAAAAACGCCTTCAAAATCGGGTGTTGGGGGCGCTTGGTGCGCCTGCATCTTGCCGGGTTCTCAGGCCCGATCGCTGAATTGGCAGCGACGGGGGGAGGTTAGCGTCGTGAGCGGTGAGGAGCAATCGGGAAAATAGATCGATTGATTTTTCAGTTATTCCTTAAAGGTAGCGACCGGGCGTTGATGCCATTAACGAATGGTAAACCTCCTGAATTCGAACGTTGTCGATCATCCCTTCCGTAGAGAATAGGCAGGAATCCGCCAAAAGCTGCCGTGGCAGCAGGCAGCAGGCTGCCGAAAGCAGTCCGCTGTCAACGCCCTCTATCGGACGACGCTGTTGAAATATCGAGTACTAAAGCGGTTTTGTCTGGCAATTGCGCTACGTGCCGATCCGGTCGCCAAGGGGGTGCTTACCAGTTGTAACTCACCGACCCGGTCACATTTCGGCGATACCCGTATTTGCAGCTGTCGCCGCTGTAACCACACTGGGACACATAGGTTTCGTCGGTCAGGTTGGACGCATTGAGCGCCAGCTTCGCCCCTGCATAGGATGAAGACAGCTTGCCCAGGTCGTAGCTCAGGCTGGCGTCAAACAGCGTGTAGTGGGGAATGCCTTCGCTGTTTTGCGAGTCGATATAGCTCTTGCCGACATAGCGTACTCCTCCCCCTATCGCCAAGCCCGATAGCGCGCCGCCCTGAATGGTGTATTGCGACCAGAGCGAGGCCAGTTGTTCAGGGGTATTGCCAGGTTGATTGCCTTTCTCATCGGCCGTATTGCTGCGGGTAATTTCAAGGTGTGAATAGCTGTAGTTGGCCATCAACTCCAGCGCATCGGACACCTGCGCCTTGCTTTCCAGTTCGATACCGCGCGACTGGATTTCTCCGGTCGCCACCGAGAAACGATTGTTGGCAGGATCGGCAGTCAGTACATTTTGCCGCGTCAGGTCGAACAGCGAGACGGTCACGTAGCTGTCACTGCCCCTGGGCTGGAATTTGATCCCGACTTCGTACTGGCGACCGGTTTCGGGTTCGAAGGCACTGCCGTCACGCGCCACCGCCGTGATGTTAGGGAAAAACGACTCCGAATAGCTCGCGTAGGGCGCCAGGCCGTTGTCTGCCAGGTACATCACACCGGTCCGCCACGTGAAGGCGTGATCGCGCTGCTTGAGGTCTGCCGCCGTATCGGTGGCGTAATGGACCGTTTTCGAGCGTGCCCAGTCTTGGCGACCGCCCAGGTTGAAGACCCAATGTTCGTCGAATTTGAGCTGTTCCGAGAGATACACCCCCGCCTGGTCTAGCTGACGACGCTGGTTGATGTCGTAAAAAGCGTCCAGGTCGCTGTAATCCTGGTGATAGACCGGCGCATACACATCCAGGGGATCAACCACGTTGCCACCCCCCAACTGGTTGGTACTGGCGTGTTGCAAATCGATACCGACCAGCGTTGTATGTTCGAAACGGCCGGCGTTCCACTGGGCCTGGAAGTGGTTATCGAGCAGCGCATTCTTCACCTTTTCGTGGCCCAGATAACCGAAGCGGCCCACGGTGCGCTGGTCGTCATCCAGGCCGTATTGGTAAATCGTGCGCTGTTCCTGGTAGGAACGGCTGTAACGGGCGTTCTGGCGGAATGTCCAGATATCATTGAGGTGATGTTCAAACTGATACCCCAGTGACCACTGTTCTACATCATATTTGTCGAAGTCAGGGTCGCCGACAAAACGATCCGTAGCGATCCGTCCGTAACGCGAGCTGTCGAGGGTGCCGACCCGTGGCAACGCGTAGTAGCCCAGCACATTGCGGTCTTTTTGAAAGGACGCCAGCACCGTCAGCGAGGTGTCGTCCGAGGGGCGCCAACTGATTGCCGGGGCGATGAATTGACGGTCATCACGGGCGTAGTCGATTTGCGTACTGCTGTCTCGCCACAGCCCGGTGAGGCGATAAGTCAAGACGCCGTCCTCGCTAAGCGGCCCGCCGAAGTCCGCAGCCAATTGCTTGCGATCAAAACTGCCTGCCTGCGCCACCAGTTCATGCAGCGGCTCATCGGTGGGACGCTTGCTGATCACGTTGACCATGCCGCCCGGTGAGCTTTGACCGTAGAGCACCGACGATGGCCCGCGCAGCACTTCCACGCGCTCCAGCCCATAGACTTCACCCACGGCACGGCTCTGGTTGGCAAAGCTGTACTGGCGCAGGCCATCGCGATAGATACCACCGCCAGTCGTCGCGTCAAAGCCACGAATACTAATCGTGTCGCGCCGGGTATCGACACCGTTGGCTTCACCATTGACCCCGGCGGTGTAGCGCAGCACCTGCCCTATGCTTTGTGGCTGCTGGGCATCGATTTGCTTACGGGTGACCACGCTGATCGATTGCGGCGTTTCCATGATCGACGTATCGGTCTTGTTGGCACTCATGGTCCGGCTGGCGACCAGGCCATCGTTGCGGCCTAACGAGGTGTCGTAGGCGGTGCCACTGATGGCGGTCGGCGCTAGCTCCAGCACGTCGCCGTTGCTCGGTACCAGCAGCAGGCTACCGTCGTCCTGGCGCTCATAGGTCAGCCCAGAGCCGAGCAAGAGCTGCGCCAGGCCGGCCTCAGTACTGAAATCGCCTTGCAGCCCCTGGGTTTTCTTGCCGGCCGTCAGCGTTGAGCTGCCCGCCATGGTAATCCCCGCCTGTGCGCCGAAACGTGACAGCGCAGAATCCAGGGGGCCAGCGTCGATGCTGTAATGCTGCGAACTACCCGCGGCAAAGACTGGAAGGCTGCAAAGCGGTTGCACGCTGAGCAACAACAGTCCAAGCGTACGGGCACGCAGGGCGCGGGAAGGTGAAGTCATACGAGGCTCCTAAGGGGTCAAGACCCACCTCTGGCGGGTGGGTGATCCCTATAGGCCAAGCGAGTACGAAAAAACTATCGTGCAGCGGAAAAAATATTTCAGGCGGGCACGATCGAGACCCAATACCGCGTCATGCGCTCGATTCGCACCGGTAGCGTGCGCGCTACCAGGGTCAAGGCTGCATCGGTGTCATCCAGCGAAAAACTGCCTGTGAGGCGTAACCCTGAGACCTGCTCATGACAACGTAAAACACCGGGGCGATAACGTGAGAGTTCCGCCACCAAGGCATCCAGGCGCAGGCGATCCGCCGGCAGAATCCCGCGCAGCCAGGCTTGGGCGACCAGCAGGTCGGGGCGGCTCGGTACGCCGATACCCAGGCGATCCACCCGTGCCTGCCATCCGGCCTCAAGTGAAGAGGACGTTGGCTGGCCGCGTGAGTGCACCTGCACCTGGCCGCCCATGACGGTGACCTGCGTGCCCTGCCGGTCATGGCGCACTTGCAACTGCGCATCGCGGCTCTGCAGGATCGCGTCCGGCGTGATCAACTGCAGCGGACGCGATTCTGCTCGCACATTCAAGGCCAGCTCGCCCTCTATCATCTGTATGCGCCGCACCTGGTCATTAAAATCCAGGTTCACCGCACTGGCCGTGTTCAGCCATAGCGAGCTGCCATCAACCAGGGCCCACTGGTGACGCTCGCCTGTTCCTGTGCGGTGGCTCGCCAGCGCGGCGCGCACTGGCGTGGAACCCGCGCCTTGCCAGGCAACGGTGCCAACCGCACCAAGGACCAACAGGCGCTTGAGTAACTGCCGACGTTTCTGCATGTCCGGCCCAGCCGACGCCAGTGCCCTGCGCGCGGTGGCATCGCGCAAAAGATTCGCTCCGGGCTGCTGCAACAGCGGCAAGCTGGCGACACGCTGCCAGGCCTGCTCATGCTCATCGCTCGCCTCGCGCCAACACCGCAATGCTTCCAGATCAGGCGCACTCATAAGCCCGGACTGCGTCCTGACAAGCCAATCAATGGCGATATCGCGCACCTGCGGATTAATCTCGGCCCTCATTCGAAACGGCTCGCATAGCAAACACTGAATGCCTTGCCCATGGCCCGTTGCACTTGAGCCACAGTCAAACCCAACTGCGCAGCGATCTGCGAATACGTCAGGCCGTCGAGCTGAGACATGAAGAAAATCTGCCGTATGCGCTCAGAGAGCCCAATCAGCAGCGAGTCGAGTTGCAACAAGGTTTCGATCACCAGATACCGGTCCTCGGGTGACGATTCCCCCCCTTCGGGCCGAGCAGCCAACGCTTCAAGATAAGCCCGCTCGATCTCCTGGCGGCGCCAGCGATTGACCAGCAGTCCATTGGCAATCGCCGCGAGAAACGCCATGGGCTGGCGCAACTCGCGCACCTGCTGAGGGGCGCGCAGCACACGGATGAACGTGTCGTGGGCCAGATCCTCGGCATCGGCACTGTGCCCCAACCGCCGGTTCAGCCAGCCCTGCAGCCAGCCGTGATGATTCTCGTACAACTGTTCGACGGACGATGTTGGGCTGGCATCCTGCATGTGAGGCTCGCACTGCGTGAATGATAATGCTTCTCATCGTATTGATCGGGCGCATGGTTGTACAGTGTTTACACCTGTTTGATGGGGTGGAATTCTACGTCCATATCTGAGCAACAACGGGAGCAAGTGGGTGCGCTACACCGAAGCCGGTTACTTGCCGATCGACAACAACGCCGCCGAGCGTGCGATCCGGCCCTTCGTGATCGGGCGCAAGAATTGGCTGTTCAGCGACACGCTCAAAGGCGCGACGGGCAGCGCTCAACTTTACAGTTTGGTCGAGACGGCTAAAGCCAACGGCCAAGAGCCCTATGCGTGGCTGCGCCACGCACTTGACGACTTCTTCGGTTGAGGATTACGAAGCTTTACTGTCCTGGAACTGCTCGCCGATGACGCATAGTTAAGCGCGCTATTCATCTTGATGGCTGGTGGGGTTTACGGTGAGTTCAAAGAACACGAGCGGAGCAACGATCATGGAATACGACGATAAACTGATTGAAGAAGCCGTGCTTGCCCTGTTGGCAACCTTCAGTTTTGATAACGGCAATGCTTGGAAAGGGTTCGACTTCGAGACCATGAACCGATTGCATGAACATGGTTTCATCAGTAATCCGGTGAACAAGAACAAATCGATTTGGTTGACGGCTGAAGGGCTGGAGCGAGGCCGGCAGATAGCCGACCGGTTATTTGGGGTAAGAACTCAAGTGGAGCATGAATCCGACTTGGATACCTGACTTCATACCACGGCCATACGATCGGTCGGGTTTATGGATCGCATAGTGCGCCTTATTTTCTTGCAGTTGCCGATATTCATTCAAACGCCAAATAGCACCAAGCCCCGAGTTACGGGGCTTGGTGCTGTGGTGCTGTGGTGCGCTTCGCGGTCACCTTGCAAACTAGAGGTCGCTCGATACGGATACGCAGTGATAACCAGCTCCCGGCAATCGAGTACTGGAGACGCTTTCCCTGCATGAGGGAACGCTCCAGCATTCCCAGGCTGTTGAGAATGTGGAAGACGGCTGCCTCCCTCAATTCCCAATCAGTGGCGTTGCCGGCATCAGTATCTGCAATGTCTTCCTGCACGGCTTTAAATGCCAGCACTCAGCGGTCACGTAGCGGCTCAAAGCCCGCTGCAGGGGGGGATTGACGATCTCGGTCGGTCGCCCGCGCCAGTTGATCCAACTCGCTGACAAGTTCGGGCTTTACTCCGAAAGACAGAACGGGAGAGGCTGCCATAACGTTGTTCCACACGTGTTCTGTATGCGCTGTGTACATGGTATGCGGACGTTATGCTTCGGCTGGTAGTCGGCCACCAATAGCGGTTTGTCGGTTTGGGGAAGGATTTACAGGCGAGCGACTGGGCTGTATTAACCCAGAAACAACAAAGCCCTCACATTTCTGTGAGGGCTTTGTTTTGTATGGTGCGGCACCAGACGAACGGTATGTTTCTGCGGGGCTAGGTTTTTCGGGCGTCTGGAGTTCGCTGGAAAATTTGGCGTACCCCAATGAGTAACTATAAATAATTCAGCTAGTTATGGCATTCAGTGGAATCGAACCCGGGTCCGCAAAGTCTCGATGCTATCCATCTACTTGATTTAGCTATCCCCAAAGAATGGGGTAGGGACACGAGGGTAGGAAATTTATTGCACTCGTCTGTCGACGCTCAATCGCACCCGATCAAAAAATCATCAGTGGCGAAGGGCACGCCCAGTTATTGGGTACCTACCGTCGAAAGGTGTGCTACTTGCGTTACCTTAGCTACGGCCTGACGCCTCCGGTACCCCTCCGGGCAAATTGGCCCAAGGCTATGGACATGGTGGTGGCAAAATAGTAGCGTTGCTCGCTACACTGCTCTTTGTATCGGGGTAGACCTGCTATGTGTTTTACTGCACTTTCTGGTTCGCCATCGAGATTACAGGGGCTATAGTTAGAGCGCTTCAAGGCGATACTTAAGGATGAGCGAGTATGCGGCGTGGTCGTTATTATTTAGCGAGAGTTATCAAGCTCGGCCAGTTAAATCAAGAAAAACTGTTAGATGCTATTGCTCAAGCACCAGTTGTGGTGCTTGGTCAGTTTGAATGGACAATCACAGATGTAATCGACAGGCGTGATTCTCCCACACCTTACATATTTGGTAATCTCGCTAAATATTCTAGAAATGGAGAAGTAACGATAGTCAATGAGCCTGCTAAACAGCAGCGTCAAGCTCAAGCCCCCTATCTTCTGGAGGCTAGTGCCCCCTTTGTCTATCTTCCGGATTTCTCGGGTCTCGCGTTTCTTCATGTCTGGAATGGAATTCAAGAAGACATATTCCCTCGGCGATTCAAGGCAATTATTGAGTCTGCATATGATAATTTTTTTGTAGGTTGCACAGTAGAACCAGTTGCGGACTACCGGGCTTTCTTGGAAAAGCTTCAGTCACTAGACATTATTACTGAGCTCTCCGCAAAGGTCCATCCACCTAACCCTCTGTTCGGTCGTCTTTGGGGTGGTTTAGATAAATATGTAAGACGGCGCCAAGCCGATGAAGTCTCGGTCCGGGAAACAACTTCTAAACCGAAAGGGTTATCAACTCAGCTACTTGAGCTGATAGAACATATTCTTGAGAACCCCAGTTATGAACCAGTTGAAGAGCCAGACATCACCGATGCTGCGATGTTGATGGCTGCAGACGGCTATGGTTCTGGTAAAGCATTGGGCACCGAAAACGGGCACGACGTAGTGATACGAACTTCAGAGTCTCAAAAGAGCTTTTTATTTGATAAAAAGCCAGATCCTGAAATACTTGCATCCCTCGCTCGCGGTCACTTCGAGCGTGTCAGTAGTGAACGCGATATGAGGCATTGACCTGTGCGATATCTCTACGGCCTCCGTGTCGCATTAATAAGTGTGGAAGCAATAGTCTTGGCACTTGGGTGGTTGGCGTGGACGTATTTAGCTCCGCAACTCCATGATTTTGCATGCTCACTGGCGCTTAATGATGAAGTCCTTAAGTATCTAATGCTTCTACCAACGGCGCTGGCTGTATGGGTATTCAATGAAGTACGAGGGTTGTTGCAAGAAGATAAGGATACGATTCAACTTCTTGTTAAGTGGCCGGATTATTGGAAATTAAAAGTTCATGCATGGGTCAGCTTGATTTACGCGGTAGTCTTTGCATGTATGTCCCTACTTCCTTGGGTCGCAAAATCAGGTATCAGCACTGGCAGTGGAATGCTGTTATTCGTTACTAGCATAATCGGGCAACTTTCCCTTGCGATTAGCGTTTACGTCGCTCGGATAACACTAAAAGAGATTGTTGCGCATGCTAAAGCCCCATGATTTACTCAATCTATCCCTAAGCTGGCGCAATAGGCTGTAACCAGAGGCCATAGTAAGTGGTATGCCGCACCTTCAATGATAACTGGAGATGGTCGGCGAAGTCCTTTTGCCGAGGACGTCTCAGTCTCTACGTAATCACTGGCGTCGCTGCGGCCTTTACCGCTGGGTTTGAAATACCTCAGGCGCCAGGTCTTAGCGCCGTGGAAACACTATGCGTTGCTAAAAGTGGTAATTTCTTAGCGTACATTAAAAATTGCATTGCTAGCACGCATCCATAAATATGACCCTAGTTCCTTTTGAAAAGCGGTGTCCATTTTGGATCATTCGCACTACCCCAAATAATAGGTAGCGAATTATTTGGGCAATTATCCTTAAATACGATTAGCAGTTGACCATCATGGTATCCGAGAGGGTGCCTATTATTTATCCTGGCACCATATTTTCTCGCCATTGAAAGAGCTTTAGTAACTTCATGGTCCTCAAATATTTTTGACTCGGCTGCGAATACCTTATGCCCGCCATCAATAACATCACATACCCGGAGTACAATTTTGAATGGAAAATTACTATTGTCAATATGGTTTTGACAGTTCTCAATTCCATCGCCTGTTCCGCAAATTACGCCCACAACTACCAGTATTTCTCTTTCGCCCAGAATCTCACCAAGGTCGAGGTTTAATTGATCTAAGTGACCAATTACGGTGCCGCCAGATGCGACCATATCATCGATGAATACTAGGGCCTTAATATTTTCATCACCCAGAATACCTTTTTGTAACTCGTTGTAGGCTTTTATGCTATGAGCGGTAATGCCGTTCTCCGTAGCATACATTCTGATGTATGTCGGCCCGCTCTTGGATAAGGCGCCGAATGCGCTAACCAAAATATCCTTACGAACGCGCTCACCTGCTTTGATAGTGTGTACGACCTCACGCCTGACGATGTCATGGACAATTTTCAGTTTTTCTCTAATTTTAGATTCACCATAGAAGTCTAAATTAAGAAGTAATTTAAATGCCATGCGGCGCTCTATGTTGTTTTCAAATTGATCTAGCCATGCGCGGATATGCGACGGGCTAATTTTAGCTCCTCGATAATGCTCCCACTTATCGCTAAGCGTAATAATTTCGCTTTCAGATATATACGCCGCACTTTCTTTCTCATTAAATGCAGTCTGCGCATCTTCATCCGCGAACGAAGCTCTCAGGTTGTACACGCCTTTTTCCGTAAGCCATCGTTCGAAAAGCCTTGGTTTTATCCTAAGCAGGCCTTCCTCCTCGACTATAATATTTCGGCTTATAAAACTTTCAAGTATCTCTTTTGATGGAATTCCAGAAAGAGATAAGTCACTAACAATAGAGGTTTTTTCTACCGAGCTATTTTCACGTAATTTATCAGCAAATGCTATTAACAGTCTTCGTCGCTGGGTTTCTATGGTGTCTCTGCGCTCAGTGTCCTCAACTCTTATTCCATCACTCCAGAAGTGGTTTAAGTTAATAGCCTCCATATTAACGATTGTATCGTGAATCGCATCTTCCATTTCGTCAATCGATATGAAAGAGCAGCGTCGCTCGCACATTTTTTTGTAAAGGGTCTTAGCGACGAATTTTGTATAAAAGGGGTTGCCCTCTGTCACTTCATAAAGCTTGAGTATAGCTTCATCGCTGTACTCCAATACCCCTCGGACAGGGGCGGTTACAAGTTCTTTAAAGTCTTCCCAGTATTCGGACTTGTTAAAGTAGCCGACATTTGAGGCGTCAAATTTATTAAGTTTGTCCGTGCTTTGCATAATCACGCTCATGTTCTCCCCGCCAACAAGTATCAAGGAGACGCGGCCCTCACCACTTTCGCCACTTAAACTTCTTAAGTTGTGAAAAAAAGAATTACCTTCTTCTGTATATGGATAAAGTTGTGACGGGATTTCGTCAAATTCATCTAGAATGATTATTATTCGAGCCTTCTTGTTTGCGGCCACTATGTCTTCTATGTATGAGACTAGAGGGTATAGAGAAGATGCAAATCCACTGTCATCTATTTCGACAGAAAATACCCGTCTTAAATTTTTAGTTATTTTCTTGCCAAGAGTGTTGATGAAGTTGCTTGGAGATGTTTTGTCCAGGCTGCCAGTCTCGATAAAAACAGTGGCGTGATTATCTTTTCCTTCAAATTTATGCTGAATGGTTCGTGCGAGTGATGTTTTGCCAACTCTTTTTTGGCCATAAATAATTGACGACTCACCTTTTCGAAGGGACAGTTTTGATGAAATATCCTCAAGAAGGTCTTTACGTCCTACTAGATCAGCTTCGCTATCTACCGACTCTAGGCTGTAAGGCTGTTGTCTTTTTATTTCATCCCAGTTTAAAGTTCCGTTTTGAGGAACAACCTCAATTTCAAAGTCTACTTCAATTCGCTTTCCTTTATAATCAGCCCACGACAAAATGCCTAAGATTTTTGGGATTTTTGTACCTCCGGCTACGGAGTGCGCTTTTATTATAAATTCGTGGCGACCAGCATCTACAGTACCTAGAGAAAGCTCATCACTTTCGACTTCAAGACCATCATCTGACTCTAGTATGTTAATTATGGTGTCAAAAGCCACTCCAGGGCCAGAGTTATAAAGGTAAACTTTAATTGGAAAGGATTCGCCAATTGCATGAAGAGGGTACTTTCGTTCAGATGCCTTCAGAGAAAGAACTACAGGTTTTTGCAATCCGCTATGATTAAAATCCATTTGAGCTGTCACAAAGGCAGACTCTAGGATGTTTTCAATCATGGCGGAAACATAAATATTTGATCCATGTCTTTGTATGTCACTAATATAGCTACGATATATCTCTTCAAGTCTTGTAAAAGCGGTAAGAGCATTAACCCTGTCAGCTTGTGAATATTGCTCTATAGCATTAAAAAATTCATTTATACGCTCTTTAGATACTAACGACTGATCGTATATTTGACTTTCTGAAAATATCGTCGTGAGCGGGCTGCTAATAAGTTTTATGTAGCCTCTGCGGGCATTTATTGCGGTCTCCATGCTCACAATAGAGACTTTTATTTTCTCAAATTCGCCGATTGTATTGGCATGAATGGCCTGCAGCCCTGCGAATATTTCATGGCTGCTGTTTTTTTCATCTATTTTTAATATCTTGTATATCTGATTGCATAAGACATCGTTAAAGAGAGTAATAGCTTTGTGTCTTGTCGAGCTGTCATCCCATAATAATTTAGAATGACCGCTAAGTGCTCGTAGTAGATAAGAGGCTACATGTTTCTTAATAGGGTTATTGTTGTTTTGGTCAAGAAGAGAAACTTGAGGGGTGGCTGGATTTAACTCAAGAAAAATGCAGATGGTTTTGAATAGCGAGTGTAGAGTTTCGACGTTCGAATCATCATCAAGTGCTATAAAACGTTCTTCAATACCATTTTCTTGTTTCATTCGAACTCCCTGTTGAAGTTTCTCGAAATGAGCGTTGATAGCTATATGCCACGAGTATGATCGTTAATGCATATGGAGGCAATGCTTCAGCGCTCTGCGAAAAGCGCTAAGGACGGTTCGCTCGCTCTGAATTGCACTAGATTTCATAAACCCAGCCTGGGCCTATTTCTGACATGCGCTAAAGATTTGAACTGCCAGGATTTTCCTAAGCGAAGAGTGAGCAAATGCATGGTCAGCAGATAGTAATAACGCGTCGATTCGGCGCGTTGGTTCACTTGCTGATTTAGGAACCACACGAGATGTTTTCGCTGCCAGGTCCATCGATTATCTCGGCGCCAGCGATTAGAGATCGTCGCTTGAATGACCTTCGCTTGGCGAAGGTGACGCTGGCGCGTGGTATGCGACCCGGTCAGGACGCCAGCCAGGAAAAGCTCTATATCGAATTCCGTGCTCATGTTCGGCCACCGATGTAAGCCGATACCACGTCGATACGCCCGTGTCCCAATTCGTAGCTGATTTTTGCTCGGGCCTGCTGATCGAGGTGCCGGTCAAGCTGGTAGCAACGGCCACCGTTGATGGGCGCAGGATGCTGGGTGATTTGCTCATAGCGTTCGCATGCATAGGCCGCCCGCAACTCGTGGAAACCTTTGAGGCTGTACTGAAGGAGGATGTTCCGTGCAGGACGGACGATTCCCAGTTGGAAACCGCGGTAGCTTTCGTGAGGAGCTAACAGGTTGCGGCTACCGTCAGGCGAAACTTGAAGGGCGAATGCCAGTGCGTCGCGGATGTGCCCATTCACCGTTATCCATCGAGGGGCCGAGACTCCCGAGCGTCCACCTTTGGTGCCGTCCTGGATGTTGATCCTCCCGAGTTGCTCGGCTTCCCGTAGCAGTCGAGGAAGGGCGGCCAAAGTCGCCTCGCGTAAGCGCATGCCGGTTGCTCGCGCCAACTTTACGATGGCGGCGGCACGCGACTGCTGATGTCCGCAGAGCACGTCTACGACACGCTTCACGCGTTCGCGGTCTTGGCCTTGCGGCACCGAGCGACGAACACTGGTGCGCCGCATTCCCAACGCCTTGCTCGGACTCACGACCTTCACATACTGATCACCGCGGAGCGCCGCCATGGTTCGGTTCAAACTGGACAACCGATTTTGCGCAGTCGCGATTGCGAGCTCACCTTGTTCAACGTGGTGACGCAGATGTTCGGCATAGTCCCGCAGGGTCTGTCGATCAATTTTCCGGGCATCGTTAAACCCCGGCCCATCCTCCGAGCGACACCAGCGTACAAACGCCTGCCAGCGATCACTGTGTGCTTTGACCGTGCCGTAATGCCCGCCGCCAAATAGATCGCGCAATGCCTGCGGCCCGGCATAGCTCAGTTGCCGACCCCATCCAAAATTGCGCCCATCCCGTCTACCTACCAATGCCATGATCAAACTCCTCTCGAAGCCAAAACTTTTAAAACCTTCCCCACGTCATCCCGCCAAGAATGTTGAGTGTTATCAGGGATCAAGGCCCCTGCGACCTGTGAGGGTTGTCCACTAA
Organism: Pseudomonas sp. CFBP13509; assembly: GCF_005233485.1. Taxonomy (NCBI): domain Bacteria; kingdom Pseudomonadati; phylum Pseudomonadota; class Gammaproteobacteria; order Pseudomonadales; family Pseudomonadaceae; genus Pseudomonas; species Pseudomonas sp. CFBP13509. The sequence goes on along the minus strand of NZ_QGAA01000002.1, from coordinate 466,563 downwards.
CGCGGGACTGGCGGCTCTTTACGACCGGGAGCTTGGGCATCTCATGATCTGGCCTCCTGAACACTTCCGAGAAAGTGGGCGGGTGGAGGCTGCACTGGCTGACGAGACCAACGCCGCGAGATCCTGAGTCGGGTGAAGGCAGTGATGCGATGACTGGGGCATGCCTGACTGTCAGTCAGGTGCAGCCCATTCCGTGGGCTGCGGCACCATCATCTGCATCGCTGTTGCTGGTGACTTCGGTGTTTGTCACGCCGATTGTCACGAGGGAAATGCCGCAAAGCCTTGTACGAGATGGGCTGCAGCAGTGGTAGGAGCGCCCGTCTCTTTCCGGAAGAAAGAGACGGGCGCAGGTTGGCGCAATGAAATGGCCAAGCGGATAGATTGCTGCAGGGCAGCTGGGGAGGGGGATGTATTTGCCGCAATGGCAATGATCTGAAGTAGGCATCCATCACTCGGTGAGTGACCGTGCGAGCCGCCGGACGCTAATCGCACTTTGGGAGAACCACCACGGTGTGGCGTAGCCTTAAAGGTTCTGGCTACCTGGGTTGCTGTCAACGACAGCGCTTTGCCCGATCTTTTCTACGCCTGTGGATAATTTGGGTCAAGGCTCGCATTTTCGGGAATTCTGCGGCTGTGGATGAAATTATCCACCGGTGGAAATCAGTGGTTTTCCACAGACAGTTGCGTGGGCTTTAGATTTTTTAAGTGAGGTCCATCCAAGCAGGGCGGCTTTGCAGCCCCGTTTGGATGGACCCGCGTGGAAGGGCGGACTGCGGTGATCTCATTGGCTTACCCACGTTTGGATGCGCCACGGCTATTTTGTAGGGCGGTGATGTTGTTGCCGACTGGGTGAGCGAATTCGTGGGGCGTCACATGCCCATGGCGGTTGGCGTCGATGTAGTTACTCCACCACGCCATGATCAGCCTGCGCTGTTCGAGGAATTCGGCCTTGTGGATATACGCGGCGCGCACACGGTTGCGTTCCTTGTGGCTCATTTGTCTTTCGATGGCTGCGTCGGTCCATAACCCGGACTCAAGCAGGGCGCTACAGGCCATGGTCCTGAAGCCGTGGCCGCAAACGTCCTTGCTGGTGTCATAGCCGACGTTGCGGAGCATGGTGTTCACCGTGTTCTCGGACATGGGCTTCCAGTACTTGTGGTCGCCCGGTAGCACCAACTCTGAAAAGCGACTGAGGCTGCGCAGGCGCTCCAGTATTTCGATGACCTGCGGCGATAGCGGAACCATTTGAATGTCGCCGTTCATCTTGGTCCCGCGTGTGGAGTTGCGTACCCCTTCAATCGGTGCGCGCGTGTCGGGGATTTCCCACATGGCGCGTTGGAAATCGAACTCACTCCATCGAGCGAAACGCAGTTCGCTGGAGCGGACAAATACATGCAACGTCAACAGGACGGCGAGGCGCGTCAGCTCGCGGCCGTTGTAGTTGTCGATCCGGTGTAGCAGTTCGGGTAGGCGGTTGAGGGAGAGGGCCGGGCGATGGATTGTGCGCGGCGCGTGAATCGAGCCTGCCAGGTCCAGCGCAGGATTCATGGTGATCTGCCGAGCCCTTTTGGCCCCGCGCATGATGGTGGATAAGTAGTTCTGTACCCTTAAAGCCACATCCATGGTGCCGCGTTCCTTGATGCGCTGGGTGATCTCTAGCAGGTCGTGGGTATCGAGTTCGGCGATGGGCCGTTGGCCGATCAGCGGGAAGACGTGGGTGCGCAGTCGGCTCATTACGGTTTTTGCGTGGCCTTCGGTCCAGCGGCGAGACATGTCGGCGTGCCATTCCAGAGCAACGGTTTCGAAAAGCAGTGCCGCCCGTTGGGCTACGATCTTGGCCCTCTTCTTTTCTTCCATTGGGTCGAGGTTGTCGAGCAGCAACGCCTTGGCTTCGTCTCGCTTACGTCGTGCGACGGAAAGGGTAACGATGGGGTAATTGCCGATGATGAGCGTACCTTCCTTGCCGCTGGGCTTGGTGTACTTCAAGCGCCAGGTCTTCACGCCATTGGGTTTGACGAAAAGGTACATGCCGCCGCCGTCGAACAGTTTGTAGGCGCGTTCGCGGGTTTTGGCCGTGCGGCATTGCAGGTCGCTGAGGGGGATCGCTAGACGTGGCATAGGGGTACGCGCTCCTGACCGGGAAATCGCAGTACCCCTAACATACCCTCGGGGAAGGGGGATTTTGTTGGATCCCGACGGAGGGTTCTGGAACGAAAAAACCCGCCAAAGGGCGGGTTTTCGGGGCTTCCAGAGCATTCGGTGGAATGCAGTGGAGCCTAATGTGGTGCCGGCACCAGGAGTCGAACCCGGGACCTACTGATTACAAGTCAGTTGCTCTACCAACTGAGCTATACCGGCGTGTTAGGGCGACGATTATAGCGATTGGCAACGTTCTGTAAACCCCTGAATTCTGACTATTTTTGCAGAACCTGAGCTTTTTTCACGAACGCCCCTTTTTCCGGCAAGCGCGGGTAGGATTCTTCCCTCGTCGCCGGGCGGTCTGGCCGGTGCGATGTTGAGTTCATCCCTGCCTAAGGAAGCCCCACGTGAAACGGATTCTCTCCCTGTGCCTCATCCTCCTCGCCGCCGCTCTCAGCGCATGCTCCACTACCAAGCCCGGCAACGACCCCGCGTTGGTCGGTACCTGGAAAGGCCTGCGTTCGGAAACCGGCAACTGTCAGTTCCTGTCGTGGACCAACCACCTCAAGGCCGATGGCCGTTTCACCATTACCTTCTTTCGCGATGCGCAGCAGACGCAGGTGATTCAGACCGAGCAGGGGTCGTGGTCGGCGGCCGACGGTAAGAACGAGTTGCGCACCGATGGGGTGCGTTCGCCGGATGTGTACACCTATAAGCTGGTGGACCCGGACACCGTGCATTACGTGAGTGTGGCAGCGGACCCCACCAGTGATTGCCAGGGTGATTATGAATTCACCGAGCGGCGGGTTCATCAATAAGCCTGAGCAGTTGTCCGCTGGCTGACGATGGTCAACGCGTTCGCGCTCGTGCTGGGTATCCTCTTGGTTCAATGGATGGGTTCATTGAAGGTCGAGGAAGTGTCCAGCGGCGTGGGTTTTGCTTAGTTGTGCATAGACGTCGCGGGCGACCGCCGGGTGGGTTTTGCCTTGAATCCAGGCGCGGTTTGCGTATTCTGTCGCGCGATATGAATAGTGGGTTTAATCGCAAAATCGTGTAGGCAAATTTTCGAGACAGATTTGAGGCAACGGATTATTTGTTTATGGGTATGTCAGATTTGTGCCGTTTTTGACCATCAGGCCAACAAAAATCACGATAAATCGGTGCAAGTTCATGTTCTTACAACGAATGCATTTTTATCGCTGGATTCGTCATAAAAATGGCGCCACGCCGTTCGTCGGATAATATCGAGCTAAAAGCATCAAAATACTGACACCATCAATGTGATATCACAGAATGCCTCGGCCAACACATAACTATAAAAATACAAGGTCAGCTCTTCGCTGACCTTTTTATCGCCTTTAAAGCGCAAACCAGGTGGGGAGGGGCAGTGAGTGAGTCGAGCAGATGACATTTCAAAACTATTCAACAAGCTGGGTGCCAACCCGAATGGCTACCGCGAAATCGACTTTATCCATGAGTTTATCGAGGACGAAGTAGAGGTCCTGGAAAGCCCGGAGGTTGTTGCTCCCCCGCCTGCATTGGCAGCTCTCTTGGATGAAGCCCCATCGGCCCCGTTGTTGCGTTTGCTCGAAGAGCTGAACCATGGCGCCGCCGACCACCTGCCACGGTCCGAAGTGGTACCGGGCCCGCAAGGCGAGGTGTATTCGGAGCAGTCCACGCCGAAAGTGGTGGTGGTGGTTTCGGTTAAAGGGGGTGTCGGCCGTAGCACCTTGTCTGCTGCGATTGCCAGTGGCTTGCAGCGCCAGGGGCACCCGGCGCTTGCCCTCGACCTGGACCCGCAAAACGCCCTGCGTCACCACCTGTGCCTGGGCCTCGACTTCCCTGGCATCGGCGCTACCAGCTTGCTTAACGAAAGCTGGGAAGCCCTGCCTGAACGCGGCTTTGGCGGTTGCCGGCTGGTGGCGTTCGGTGGCACTGACCACGAGCAGCAGCAGAGCTTGAATCGCTGGTTGGGTCAGGATCCCGAGTGGCTTGGCAAGCGTTTGGCCAGCCTTAAGCTGAACGGCCAGGACACGGTCATCATCGACGTACCGGCGGGCAACACCGTGTACCTCCGCCAAGCCATGTCGGTTGCCGACGCGGTGCTGGTGGTGGTGCAGTCGGATGTGGCGTCGTTCAGCACCCTGGAGCAGATGGACAGCGTGCTGGCGCCATACCTGCAACGCGCAAAACCGCCACAACGCTTTTATGTGATCAACCAGTTGGACGCCGCCCACCGCTTCAGCCTGGACATGGCCGAGGTGTTCAAGACGCGCCTCGGCAGTGCCCTGCTGGGCACGGTACACCGCGACCTGGCGTTCAGCGAAGTCCAGGCCTACGGGCGTGATCCCCTCGACCCTACCGTCAACAGTATCGGCTGCCAGGACGTCCACGCCCTGTGCCGCGCCTTGCTCGAACGCATCGACTCGGACCTTCCATGACCGACAATACGTCCTCCACGCCCTTCGTCGAAGGGCGCGCTGAACAGCGCCTGAATGGCGCCATCGCGCGCTTCAATCGCTGGCCTGCAGCGCTACGTACGGTGCTGGTATTTGCCAGTTGCGTGCTCGGTGCCCTGCTGTTTTTTGGCGTTATCAGTGCGCCGCTGGACCTCTACAGCCAATGCCTGTTTGCCGTTGTGTGCTTCATGGCGGTGCTGGTGCTGCGCAAGATCCCGGGGCGCCTGGCAATCCTCGCGCTGGTGGTGTTGTCGCTGGTGGCCTCGCTGCGCTACATGTTCTGGCGACTCACCTCCACCCTGGGCTTTGAAACCTGGCTCGACATGTTTTTCGGCTACGGCCTGGTCGCCGCCGAGTTCTACGCCCTGATCGTGCTGATCTTCGGCTACGTACAAACCGCCTGGCCGCTGCGTCGCACCCCGGTGTGGCTCAAGACCGAGCCGGAAGAATGGCCGACGGTGGATGTGTTCATCCCCACCTATAACGAAGCGCTGAGCATCGTAAAACTGACCATCTTCGCCGCCCAGGCGATGGACTGGCCCAAGGACAAGCTGCGTGTGCACGTGCTCGATGACGGCCGCCGTGATGACTTTCGCGAGTTCTGCCGCAAGGTCGGGGTCAACTACATCCGTCGCGACAACAACTTCCACGCCAAGGCCGGTAATCTCAACGAAGCGTTGAAGGTCACCGACGGCGAATACGTCGCGCTGTTCGACGCCGACCACGTGCCGACGCGCTCCTTCCTGCAAGTCAGCCTGGGCTGGTTCCTCAAGGATACGAAGCTGGCGATGTTGCAAACGCCGCACTTCTTCTTCTCGCCGGACCCGTTCGAAAAGAACCTCGACACTTTCCGCGCCGTGCCCAACGAGGGCGAGTTGTTCTACGGCCTGGTGCAGGACGGCAACGACCTGTGGAACGCCACCTTCTTCTGCGGCTCGTGTGCGGTGATTCGCCGTGAGCCGCTGCTGGCAATCGGCGGGGTAGCCGTCGAGACCGTGACCGAAGACGCCCACACCGCGCTCAAGCTCAACCGCCTGGGCTACAACACGGCGTACCTGGCGATCCCGCAAGCCGCGGGCCTGGCCACGGAAAGCCTGTCGCGCCACATCAACCAGCGGATTCGCTGGGCGCGGGGCATGGCGCAGATCTTCCGCACCGACAACCCGCTGCTGGGCAAGGGCCTCAAGTGGGGCCAGCGCATCTGCTACGCCAACGCTATGTTGCACTTCTTTTATGGTTTGCCGCGTTTGGTATTCCTCACCGCACCGCTGGCCTATTTGGTCTTTGGCGCGGAGATTTTCCATGCCTCGGCGCTGATGATCGTCGCTTATGTACTGCCGCACCTGGTGCATTCAAGCCTGACCAACTCACGCATCCAGGGCCGCTTCCGGCACTCGTTCTGGAACGAGGTATACGAGACCGTACTGGCCTGGTACATCCTGCCGCCGGTGCTGGTGGCGCTGGTCAACCCCAAGGCCGGTGGCTTCAACGTCACCGACAAGGGCGGCATCATCGACAAGCAGTTCTTCGACTGGAAGCTGGCGCGCCCTTACCTGGTGCTGTTGGCCGTGAACCTGGTCGGCCTGGGCTTTGGTATCCATCAGTTGATCTGGGGCGATGCGTCCACGGCTGTGACGGTGGCGATCAACCTGACCTGGACCCTCTACAACCTGATCATCACCAGCGCCGCCGTCGCCGTGGCCTCGGAGGCGCGCCAGGTGCGTTCCGAGCCGCGCGTCAGCGCCAAGCTACCGGTGAGCATTATCTGTGCCGACGGCCGAGTGCTGGATGGCACTACCCAGGATTTCTCGCAGAACGGCTTCGGCCTGATGCTCACCGATGGTCACTCGATCACCCAGGGCGAGCGCGTGCAACTGGTGCTTTCGCGCAACGGCCAGGACAGCCTGTTCGATGCGCGCGTGGTGTTCAGCAAAGGGGCGCAGATCGGCGCCCAGTTCGAACCCCTCAGCCTGCGCCAGCAAAGCGAATTGGTACGCCTGACCTTCTCCCGCGCCGACACCTGGGCCGCGAGCTGGGGCGCCGGCCAACCGGATACGCCGCTGGCGGCCCTGCGCGAAGTCAGCTCCATCGGCATCGGCGGCCTGTTCACCCTCGGCCGCGCCACCCTACACGAACTGCGTCTGGCCTTGAGCCGCACCCCCAAAAAACCGCTTGATACGCTGATGGACAAGCCATGACCTCGAAGATTTTCGCTCGCCCTCATCCGCGCCGTGCACTCGCGCTGATGATCGCCTCGCTGATGGGTTTCAATACCCTGGCGCAAGCTGCCGAGCAAGCGGTGACCACCGTGCCCGTGCAAAGCACCGACAACGGCTACAGCCTGACCCTCAAGCAATTGGGGCGTCGCGACACCATGAACCTGCAAGGGGTGGAGTCTTCCGACAGCGTCAACTTCGACATTCGTGCCGACGAAGTGGTCAAGGGCGCGCAACTGTTGCTCAAGTACAGCTACTCGCCGGCGTTGCTGGCGGACCTGTCGCAGATCAACGTGCTGGTCAACGGCGAAGTAGCCGCCAGCCTGGCGTTGCCCAAAGAGGGGGCCGGCACTCAGCAGGAACAACTGGTGCAGATCCCGCCGAAGTTGATCACCGAATTCAACCGCTTGAGCCTGCAGTTCATCGGTCACTACACCATGTCCTGCGAAGACCCGTTGCACAGCAGCCTGTGGGCCAAGATCAGCAACAGCAGTGAGCTGAAAGTGCAGGTCGAGCCGATCGTCCTCAAGGACGACCTGGCCGTGCTGCCGCTGCCATTCTTCGATAAGCGTGACGCGCGCCGGGTGAGCCTGCCGTTCGTGTTCGCCACCGCGCCGGACAGTGCCGCCCTGGAAGCGGCCGGTGCGTTGTCGTCTTGGATCGGCGGCCTCGCCAGCTACCGTGGCGCGACCTTCCCGACCACCCTCGGCGAGCTGCCGGCCAAGGGCAATGCCATCGTGTTGGTGCAAACCGCCGAAGCCATGGATGTGCACGGTGTCGCCATCGCCAAGCCGACCGGCCCGACGTTGACCCTGATCGCCAACCCCACCGACGCCAATGGCAAGCTGCTGATCGTCACCGGCCGTGACGCGCAAGAGCTCAAGCGCGCCGCCACCGCCGTGGTGCTGGGTAGCCCGGTATTGGCCGGCAACAGCGTGGTCATCACCAAGCTCGAAGCCCTCGCGCCGCGCCGTCCCTATGACGCCCCGAACTGGCTGCCGAGCAACCGCCCGGTGCGCCTCGGTGAGTTGGTCGAGCAGCAGAAACTCAGTGTGTCGGGCTACAATCCCGGCGCCATCAGCGTTGACATGCGCCTGCCGCCTGACCTGTTCAACTGGCGTGAAGAAGGCGTGCCGCTGCACCTCAAATACCGTTACACCCCACAGCAGGTGTCGACCAATTCCGCGCTGCTGATCGGTCTGAATGACCAGTTCATGAAGTCCGTGGCGCTGCCGTCGGTGACCAACCTGGGCGGCGGTCAAACCCTGCTCGACCAGTTGAAGAAAGACGAAAGCCTGCCCCGTGAAGTGACGACCCTGTTGCCGATCAGCTCGGCATCGCCCAAGTCCAAGCTGCAGTTGCGCTTTATGTACGACTACATCAAGGAAGGCGAATGCCGCGACATTATCGTCGACAACATGCGCGGTTCCGTCGACCCGGACTCGACCCTCGATGTCACCGGTTACCAGCACTACATCGCCATGCCTAACCTGGGTGTGTTCAACGACTCCGGTTTCCCGTTCACGCGCCTGGCCGACCTGTCGGAATCCGCCGTGGTCATGCCGGACAACTTCGGCACCGATGAAATCACCGCTTACCTGACCGTGCTCGGCCGCTTCGGCGAAGCCACCGGTTACCCGGCGACTGCCGTGAAAGTGGTACAGGCCAAAGATGTGCAAAGCGTCGCCGACAAGGACCTGCTGGTGCTCGCCACCGCCGCCAACCAACCGCTGCTCAAGCAGTGGCAGCAGTACCTGCCGGCGACCAGCGATGGCGCGCAGCATCAGTTCCTGTTGTCGGACCTGCCGCGTTATGTGCGCAGCTGGGTCAGCCCCGATCCGGCGGCCAATATCCACAAGGCCAATACCGGGATCACCTTCAACAGCTTGAGCAGCAGCACCTGGCTGGCCGGTTTCCAATCGCCGCTCAAGTCCGGGCGCAGCGTGGTCCTGATCGCCAGCAACCAGCCGCAAGGCCTGCTGGAAGCTACCTCCGCCCTGATCGGCGGCGACGACTACAAAGATTCGATCCAGGGCAGCCTGGCGGTGGTGCAAGGCACGCAGATCAGCTCGCTGGTGGCGGACGAGCAGTACTACGTCGGCAAGCTCAACTACTTCAAGTTCATGCAGTGGCAACTGTCCCAGCACCTGGGGTGGATGCTGTTGATCACCTTCCTCAGTCTGGCGGTGGTCACTTCGCTGATCTACCTGTCGCTGCGTGCCCGTGCAAAACGGCGGTTGGCATGAGCCCGCTGCGTAGCATGGCCCTGATAGCGCTGGGCTCGCTGATGTGTGCTGGTGTGGCGCAGGCGCAGAGCTGCGACTGGCCGTTGTGGCAGAACTATGCCAAGCGCTTCGTGCAGGACGACGGCCGCGTGCTCAACTCCTCCATGAAACCTACCGAGAGCAGCTCGGAAGGGCAGTCCTACGCGATGTTCTTCGCCCTGGTCGGCAACGACCGTGGCAGCTTCGACAAGCTGTGGACCTGGACCAAGGCCAACATGTCGGGGGCCGATATCGGCCAGAACCTGCCAGGTTGGTTGTGGGGCAAAAAGCCTGACAACACCTGGGGCGTGATCGACCCCAATTCTGCCAGCGACGCGGATTTGTGGATGGCCTACGCCCTGCTTGAAGCGGCCCGCGTGTGGAATGCACCGCAATACCGCGCCGATGCGCAATTGATGCTGGCCAATGTGGAACGCAACCTGATCGTGCGTGTGCCGGGCCTGGGCAAGATGCTGTTGCCGGGGCCGGTGGGTTACGCCCATGCCGGTGGTCTGTGGCGGTTCAACCCGAGCTACCAGGTGCTGGCGCAGCTACGTCGCTTCCATAAAGAGCGGCCGAATGCCGGCTGGAACGAAGTGGCCGAAAGCAACGCGCGGATGCTCGCCGACACCGCCAGCAACCCCCATGGCCTGGCGGCTAACTGGGTCGGTTACCGCGCGACCAGTGCCAACACCGGGCTGTTTGTGGTCGACCCGTTCTCCGATGACCTGGGCAGCTACGACGCGATCCGCACCTACATGTGGGCCGGCATGACCGCCAAGGCCGATCCACTCGCGGCGGGCATGCTCAAGTCCCTGGGGGGCATGTCCCGGGCGACGGCTGCGGCGGCCACCGGCTTCCCGCCGGAGAAAATCCACGTCACCACCGGCGAAGTCGAGAAGAACAACGGCTATTCGCCGATCGGCTTCTCGGCGTCGACCATTGCCTTCTTCCAGGCCCGTGGCGAAACCGCCCTGGCACAACTGCAAAAGGCCAAGGTCGACGACGCGCTCAACAAAGCCCTGGCTCCCTCGGCGCCGGACAGCGCGCAGCCGATCTACTACGACTACATGCTCAGCCTGTTCAGCCAAGGCTTTTCCGATCAGAAGTACCGTTTTGAACAAGACGGTACGGTCAAACTTTCCTGGGAGGCAGCATGCGCCGTCACACGCTAGCCATTGCGATTCTCGCCGCCCTGGCCTCGACCGCCAGCTTCGCTGAAACCAGCGACCCGCAGTCCCTGCTGATCGAGCAGGGCTACTACTGGCAGGCGAAGAAAAACCCCGAGCGGGCCCTGGAGACCTGGCAGAAACTGCTTAACCTGAGCCCCGAGCAGCCGGACGCGCTTTATGGCATCGGCCTGATCCAGATGCAGCAGAACCACCCGGCCGAGGCGCAAAAGTACCTGGCCCGACTGCAAGCGCTGAGCCCGGTGCCGCGCCAGGCGTTGCAGCTGGAGCAGGACATCACCGTCAACATGCCGGAAAATGCCAAGCTGCTGGAGCAGGCGCGTGAATTGGGTGAGCCCGAAGACGAGCGCGAAAAGGCCGTGGCCTTGTACCGTCAGATTTTCCAGGGCCGCCAGCCCCAGGGCCTGATCGCCCGTGAGTACTACAACACCCTGGGTTTTACCGCCAAGGGCACCAATGAGGCCATTGCCGGCCTGCAGCGCCTGACCCGTGAGCGGCCCAACGATCCGATCGTTGCGCTGTTCCTGGCCAAGCACCTGGCACGCAACCCGGCAACCCGGCCGGACGGTATCCGTGCGTTGGCCAAGCTGGCCTCGAACAACGACGTGGGCGGCAACGCCGATGAAACCTGGCGCTTTGCGCTGGTCTGGCTCGGCCCACCGAAGCCGGACCAGGTGTCGCTGTTCCAGCAATTTCTCACCGTGCACCCGGATGACACCGAGATCCGCGCGCTCATGGACAAGGGCATCGCCCAAGGCAAGGGCGGCGGTGCCTGGCAGCGTGATCCGCAGATGACCAAGGCATTCAAGGCCCTGGACGACGGCGACTTGAAAACCGCCGAGCCACTGCTCACGGCGCGCCTTGCGCAAAAATCCAATGACGTCGATGCCCTTGGTGGCATGGGCGTGTTGCGTCAACAGCAAGAGCGTTTCAGCGATGCGGAAAACTACCTGGTGCAGGCCACGCGCTTGCCCGGTGGCGCCGCATGGCAGTCGGCCCTGAACGACGTGCGTTACTGGAATCTGATCAGCCAGAGCCGTGACGCCCAGCGCGCCGGCCGCGGTGCCCAGGCCCGTGACCTGGTGGCCCAGGCCGAGCGCCTGAACCCGGGCCAACCGGGTGCGGCAATCGCCTTGGCCGGTTTCCAGGCCCAGGACAACCAGTTCGACGTTGCCGAAGCCGGCTACCGCAAGGTGTTGGCCCGTCACCCTGGCGACCCGGATGCGCTCAGCGGTTTGATCAACGTATTGTCCCAATCCGGCCAGCCGGATGAAGCCCTGAAGCTGATCGACTCGGTGTCGCCGGCCCAGCGCGCCAAGTTTGCGCCGAGCGTGAAAATCAACGCACTGCGCGCTACCCAGGTCGGCAAACTGGCCGAGCAGCGCGGTGACCTGAAGGCTGCGCAAGCCGCCTACCGCCAGGCCCTCGACGCCGACCCGGAAAACCCCTGGACCCGCTTTGCCCTGGCGCGCATGTACCTGCGCGACGGTCAGATCCGCAATGCGCGTGCCCTGATCGACGGCCTGCTCAAGACCCAGCCCAACCAACCGGATGCGCTGTACACCAGTACCCTGTTGTCGGCTGAACTGAGCGAGTGGAAACAAGCCGAGGCCACCCTCGGGCGCATCCCCACCGCCCAGCGCACGGCGGACATGAACGAGCTGGCGATCGATATCGCCCTGCATCAGCAGACGGACATCGCCATCGAAACGGCGCGCCGTGGCCAGCGTCCGGAAGCCCTGGCGCTGCTTGGTCGTTCCGAGTCGCTGACCCGGCAAAAACCTGAGCGCGTGGCGGTGCTGGCTGCTGCTTATGTTGAAGTGGGCGCCCCGCAGTTCGGCCTGGACATGATGCAGAGAGTGGTGGAGAACAACCCCAACCCCACCGTCGACCAGAAACTGCTGTACGCCAACGTACTGCTCAAGGCCAACAAGTACAGCGAGGCGGGCGAGATCCTGCGCGAAGTGCAAGGCCAGCCGTTGACCGAGATCGGTCGCCAGCGCTATGACGATTTGATCTACCTGTACCGGGTCAAGCAGGCCGACGCCCTGCGCGAGAAGAACGACCTGGTGGCGGCCTACGACATGCTTTCCCCAGCCCTGGCCCAGCGCCCGAACGACGCATTGGGTGTCGGTGCCCTGGCGCGCATGTACGCGGCCAGCGGCAATGGCAAGAAGGCCATGGAGCTGTACACGCCGTTGATCCAGCAGAACCCGAACAATGCGCGCCTGCAATTGGGTCTGGCGGACATCGCCCTGAAAGGCAACGACCGCAGCCTGGCGCAATCGGCCAGCGACAAGGCCCTGGCGCTCGAACCGGGCAACCCGGAGATCCTCACTTCGGCGGCACGCATCTATCAGGGCCTGGGCAAGAACAGCGAAGCCGCTGAACTGCTGCGCAAGGCCCTGGCGATTGAAACCGCGATGAAGGCCAGGACCCAGGTGGCCCAGGCCGAACCTCAGGGCAAATCGTATAACCCCTTCGTGGGCTTGCCGGGCCAGCGCCGCCAGGTCACCGACCTGACTGTCGCCGGCGCCGTGCCGCCGCCGATCGATGCACCGACCAAGACCGTCACGTCCAGCGCGTTTGCCAGCGCGACGTCCAACGACCTGAGCGACCCGTTTGTGCCGCCGTCGACCATCGCCTCCATCGACAGCCCCGAGCTGAGCCCGGCACGGCGTGCGCTGGATACCATCCTGCGTGACCGTACCGGGTATGTGGTGCAGGGCTTGAGCGTGCGCAGCAATAACGGCGAGAAAGGCTTGAGCAAGATCACCGATGTGGAAGCGCCGTTCGAAGCGCGCATGCCGGTGGGCGATAACACCATAGCGTTGCGCGTCACGCCGGTGCACTTGAGTGCGGGCAGCGTGGGCAGCGATGCGTTGTCGCGTTTCGGCAAAGGCACCACCACCCCGGCGGGCTCCCAGAGCGACACCGGTGTTGGCTTGGCCGTCGCGTTCGAGAATCCGGATGAAGGCCTCAAGGCCGACGTCGGGGTCAGCCCGTTGGGCTTCCTCTACAACACCCTGGTGGGTGGCGTGAGTGTCTCGCGTCCGTTCGAGGCCAATTCGAACTTCCGCTATGGCGCCAATATTTCCCGGCGTCCGGTCACCGACAGTGTCACTTCCTTCGCGGGTTCCGAAGACGGCGATGGCAACAAATGGGGCGGCGTCACCGCCAACGGCGGCCGTGGTGAGTTGAGCTATGACAACCAGAAGCTGGGCGTCTACGGCTACGCGTCGCTGCATGAATTGCTGGGCAATAACGTCGAAGACAACACCCGCCTGGAACTGGGCAGCGGCATCTACTGGTATCTGCGCAACAACCAGCGGGACACGTTGACCCTGGGTATCAGCGGCTCGGCGATGACCTTCAAGGAAAACCAGGACTTCTACACCTACGGCAACGGTGGTTACTTCAGTCCGCAGCGCTTCTTCTCCCTGGGCGTGCCGATTCGTTGGGCACAAAGCTTTGATCGCTTCAGTTACCAGGTAAAAAGTTCGGTAGGCCTGCAGCATATCGCGCAAGATGGGGCGGATTTCTTCCCGGGCGAAAGCACGCTGCAAGCGTCCAGGGGTAATCCCAAGTACGAGAGCACCAGCAAAACCGGCGTCGGCTACAGCTTCAACGCGGCTGCCGAATACCGTCTCAGCTCGCGGTTCTACCTGGGAGGTGAAATCGGACTCGATAACGCCCAGGATTACCGCCAGTACGCGGGTAATGCCTATCTGCGCTACTTGTTCGAAGACCTGAGCGGACCTATGCCTTTGCCGGTCAGCCCGTACCGTTCCCCTTATTCCAACTGATTAAATCGGAGTCATTCATGCCTGTTTCTGCGATTGCCGGCCTAACCATGCTGGTACTGGGCGAAAGTCATATGAGCTTTCCCGATTCGTTGCTCAACCCGCTGCAAGACAACCTGACCAAGCAAGGCGCGGTGGTTCATTCCATCGGTGCCTGCGGTGCTGGTGCGGCGGATTGGGTCGTACCGAAAAAAGTCGAGTGTGGCGGCGAGCGCCTGCCCACCGGCAAAGCGGTGATCTACGGCAAGAACGCCATGAGCACCACGCCGATCCAGGAACTGATTGCCAAGGACAAACCCGACGTTGTCGTGCTGATCATCGGCGACACCATGGGCTCGTACACCAACCCGGTGTTCCCCAAGGCCTGGGCCTGGAAAAGCGTGACCTCGCTGACCAAGGCGATCACCGACACCGGCACCAAGTGCGTGTGGGTCGGTCCGCCGTGGGGCAAGGTCGGTTCCCAGTACAAGAAGGACGACACCCGCACCAAGCTGATGTCGGCCTTCCTGGCCAGTAACGTGGCGCCGTGCACCTACATCGATTCGCTGGCCTTCTCCAAGCCGGGCGAGTGGATCACCACTGACGGCCAGCACTTCACCATCGACGGCTACCAGAAATGGGCCAAGGCCATTGGTACGGCCCTGGGCGACCTGCCGCCATCGGCCTACGGTAAAGGAAGCAAATAATGAAACGCATGACTCTGGGCCTGGCGACCTTGCTCGCCAGTGTCAGCGCCTACAGCGCCGACATCCCGTTGTACCCCACCGGGCCGGAGCAAGACGCAGCGTTCCTGCGTTTTGCCAATGGCACTCCCGGCGAGTTGAAGCTGGTGGCGGACGGTTCCAAGGCCAGCCTGGTGTTGAGCGGGGATAAAGCCGTGTCGGCCTTCCTGCCGGTGGTGGGGGGTGACAAGCCGATCAAGGGCGTGTTGAGCCGCGACGGCAAAAACGCCGACCTGTCGGTGACCGTGGCCCCCGGCGAATTCGCCACCGTGGTCGCGTTGGTCGACGCCCAGGGCGCCACGCGCCAGTTGGTGGTGCGTGAGCAACCGGACGACTTCAACGCGCTCAAGGCTTCCCTGGCCTTTATCAACGCCGATGCCGCCTGCGCCGACGCCAGCCTGGAAGCCGTGGCCCAAAAGGCCGAGCTGTTCAAGAAGGTGGCCGAAGGTTCGCTGCAACGCCGTATGATCAACCCGCTGGAATTGTCGGTGCAGCTCAAGTGCGCCGGTGCTCCGGTGGGCCAGCCGCTGACGTTCACCCTCAAGGCGGGTGAGCGCTATAGCGTGCTGGCCGTCCCTTCGGCTGCAGGTTCGAAGTTGCTGTTCGCTTCCGACGCACTCGCTAACTGATCGGGCCCGACACCACCATGGTCTTTGCCTCACTCGAATTCCTCACGCTGTTCCTGCCGGCCTTCCTGTTGATCTATGCCCTGGCTCGTCCGAGCTGGCGCAACGTCATCCTGTTGATCGGCAGCTGGTTGTTCTACGGCTGGCTGAGCCCGTTGTTCCTGTTCCTGCACATGGTGTTGACCGTGGTGGCATGGGTCGGCGGCCTGCTGGTGGACCGTTCCCGTGAGGACGGCAAAGGCCGGGTGCGCCTGTTGATCGCGTTGATTGTGTTCAACACGGCGGTGCTGTGTTGGTACAAGTACGCCAACATCGTCGCCGGTACCGTGAGCGAGGTGATCACCTGGTACGGCGCCATGCCGCTGGATTGGCAGCGCGTGGCCTTGCCGGCCGGCTTGTCATTTATCGTGCTGCAGGCGATTTCCTACCTGGTGGACGTGCACCGTCATACGGTGCCGGTGGAACGCAGCTTCATTAATTACGCCACGTACATTTCGATGTTCGGCCACTCGATTGCAGGCCCGATCATCCGTTATGACTGGGTTCGCCGTGAGCTTAACCAGCGTTATTTCAACTGGCCGAATTTCTCCCTCGGCGCGCGGCGCTTCATGATCGGCATGGGCATGAAAGTGCTGGTGGCGGACACCTTGTCGCCATTGGTGGACATTGCCTTCCACCTGGAAAACCCCAGCCTGGTGGATGCTTGGATCGGTTGCCTGGCTTATTCGCTGCAACTGTTCTTCGACTTCGCCGGCTACAGCGCCATGGCCATCGGCCTGGGCCTGATGCTGGGCTTTCACTTCCCGGAAAACTTCAACCGCCCGTACCTGGCCAGCAGCATCCAGGACTTCTGGCGTCGTTGGCACTTGTCGTTGTCCAGTTGGTTGCGCGACTACCTGTACATCGCCCTGGGCGGTAACCGCGACGGCGTGTGGCGTACCTATCGCAACCTGTTCCTGACCATGGCAATCGCCGGGTTGTGGCACGGCGGCGACAGTTGGAACTACCTGTTGTGGGGGGCGGCGCATGGTATCGCGCTGTGTGTGGATCGCGCCTGGTCGCGGTCGAGCCTGCCGCGCATTCCGCCGGTGCTGTCGCACATCCTGACGTTGCTGTTTGTGTGCCTGGCCTGGACCTTGTTCCGCGCGCCGGACTTCCATTCGGCACTGACCATGTACGCCGGCCAGTTCGGTATGCATGGCGTGGCCTTGGGTGACGCCATGGCCGTGGCCATGCGCCCGGCCCACGGCATGGCGGCGTTGCTGGGCCTGGTATGCATCATTGCGCCGATCTGGCAGGTGCGTTGCGAGCAGCGTTTCGGTACCCAGCCCTGGTTTGTGGTGGCCGCTTCGTTGTGGCCGGTGGCCGGGTTTGTGTTGTCGTTCGCGCTGATCGCCAGCCGCGACGCCGTACCGTTTCTGTACTTTCAGTTCTAAGGACGCCCAACCATGCCCGCTCCTACCGCGCCGACTCCTCCGAGCGACTTGGCTGTTCGCACCAGCCCCCTGGCGGCCTGGGTGCTGGTGCCCTTCCTGGCGGCGGGGCTGCTGTCCTGCGCCTGGCTGATGGTGAAGGGGCCGATCAGCTTCTTGCCCGCCAAGGTCGACAGCGACATGCTGCTGCACGGTGAGTTGACCCACCGTTTCGCCAAGGAACTGGCCAAGGCGCCGATGGCGATCCAGGCGGCCAACCTGGAACGTGGCGCAAGCTGGCTGGCGTTCGGCGACACCGGCCCACGCGTGCGGCCGGGTTGCCCGGGCTGGCTGTTTATCAGCGATGAACTGCGCATCAACCGCCACGCCCAGGCCAACGCACAGACCAAGGCCCAGGCCGTGATCGACCTGCAGCGGCAACTGGGTGAAAAAGGTATCGAGCTGCAAGTGGTGGTGGTACCGGACAAGAGCCGCATTGCGGTTGCCCAGCTGTGTGGCTTGTACCGACCGGCAGTGCTCAACAGCCGGATTCAGGACTGGACGGCCACTTTGCAGGCCGCTGGAGTGTCCGCGCTGGACCTCACCGATACCTTAAAACCCCTCGGGCCCGAGGCATACCTGCGCACCGACACCCACTGGAGCGAAATCGGCTCCAACGCCGGCGCCCAGGCGCTGGCAAAACGCATCCAGCAACGTGAGATCAAGGCTACGCCCGAGCAAACCTTTGAGATCACCCAGGCACCGCTTGCCGTGCGCCCCGGTGATCTGGTGCGCCTGGCCGGTCTCGACTGGTTACCGCCGAAGTTGCAGCCCCCGGGAGAGTCGGTCGCGGCCAGCTCCGCCCACGAAGCGGGTGGCGCCACCAGCAACACTGATGACCTGTTCGGCGACGCCGGGTTGCCCAATGTGGCACTGATCGGTACTTCGTTCTCGCGCAATTCCAACTTTGTCGGCTTCCTGCAGAAAGCCCTGAACGCTCCCGTGGGCAATTTCAGCAAGGACGGCGGCGAGTTCTCCGGCGCAGCCAAGGCGTACTTCGACAGCCCGGCGTTCAAACAAACCCCGCCGAAGTTGTTGATTTGGGAAATCCCTGAGCGGGATCTGCAGACTCCATACGACGCGATCAGCATTGGTCGGTAATTTGACGTTTTGCCGTTTATCTAAAAAATAGACGGCTTAGCCATCAAAATAATGACACTTTTGTGCGCTTGAAGCAGACTGCCTGCACAAGGGCGACCATAAGAAGACCTGCGGTAAGCAGTCGTATCAGCTGACCTTTTCACGTCTTTAAGCTTCGCCGTGAGGAGGGTGCGCTATGAGCTTTACCGACGGTCTTCTTGCTCTGCTTGGCAAAGATGTCAGGCGTGACCCCCGTGGCCTGAATTCGCGACTGCACTTTTTTGGCAGCATTCCCGTGGAGGATGGCACCCCCTTTCCCCCTCAAGATTCCACTGTACAGTCCGCACTGATGGAGAAGGCCGAGCGGCGCCCTTGCGTGGTGGCGCTGGTGTCGGTCAACGGAGGCGTGGGGCGCAGCACCCTGGCCACCCTGTTGAGCAGTGGTTTGCAGCGCCTGGGCGAATCGGTGGTGGCGGTGGACCTGGACCCGCAAAACGCCTTGCGCCGTCACTTCGGTGTCGCTCCGACCTCACCGGGCATCGGCCTCGCCAGCCTGCAGAATGCGCATTGGAAACACATCCAGCAGCCCGGTTTTGTCGGCAGCCGCGTCATTACCTTTGGCGACACCGATATCCAGCAGCAGGACACCCTGCAGCGCTGGCTGAAACATGAACCGTACTGGCTGGCGCAGCGGCTGCACGCCTTGGGCCTGGACGCCCGCCACACGGTGATCCTCGATACCCCCGCCGGTAACAGCGTCTATTTCCATCAAGCCGTGAGCGTGGCGGATGTGGTGCTGGTGGTCGCCCAGGCCGACGCGGCGTCCCTGGGAACCCTGGACCAACTCGATGGGCTGCTGGCGCCGCACCTTGAGCGCGACCGAGCGCCGCACGTTCACTACGTGCTTAACCAGCTGGATGAGGACAGTGCCTTCAGCCTGGATATGGTTGAGGCATTCCGGCAGCGACTGGGGACGAAAGAGCCGTTTGAGGTGCATCACGACGTAGGGATCAGCGAAGCCCTGGCGTTCGGCGCCGACCCGCTGGACAGCCAGGCGTTGAGCCTGGCCGGTGACGATATCAATGAGCTTTGCCGTCTGCTGATTGCCCGCAAAAAGCAACTGTAAATGCCGGTTTATGTGCTTGACGCCAGATGCTTATGCACAATTGGTTGTTTGGGCTGTCGCGAAATGATCAGGTTGTGGAGCCATTCTCAACACCCCGCAACTGCCTGTTTTACGTGCGTTTTATTCTGTGAACAAAAAATGAACAACGTGGCTTTTTGCCTGTAGCGCAGGTAGCCACAGGCCTTGTAAAGATTCCATCAACAGAGTTATCCACAGGCTGGGGTGCGACAATCCTGCCCCTTAATCGCGCTCGGCAAGCACCATCAAGTTGCGTGGTGTCAGTGTGGTTTCGCAGAAGCTGCCCACTTCGACCCTGTAGCCACGTTCGCCAAGAAACAGTGCCCGATCCAGTACCAGCCACACTTCAAGTGGGCGCCTAAACAGCCCACGCAGCAACTCCAGGTTCCTGACCTCGGCCAAACGTTGCCAGCCGTGCGCTTCCAGCGCCGCCCAATCCTGTTCACCTGTGGATAACCCTTTGATACTGGCCAACGCCTGGCAGTAGTCGGCGAAGGGTTTGTCCAGCCAACCGGCGGGCAGGGACGGTGTGGGCAGGTACTCGTCGCAGTGGCGTAATTGGCGTTGTAACTGATCGAAGCCCAGGCGGCGCGCCATGGAGATGTCCCGCTGCAGCCGCACGCGTTTACCGGCCGTGACGGTTTCGCTGAGGGGCAGGCCAAGATCGTCGACCGACAACTGCAAGGCTGAAGCACGGCCCGCTTCGGACAGCGGCTGGTAGGCGTCCGTGTTGATGCGGTTGTAGCAGCACGGCGCCACGGCTAGTTGCTTGCAGCCGGCGGCACTGGCCAATTGCAGCAGGCGCACATGCAGGTCGCCGCAGGCATGCAGGGCGACGGAGGTGTGCTCGGGGTCTAGGCTCACGTTCGCCATGACATCTTGCAGGCGGTGGGTGACGGGCAGGCCGTGGTGGTCGCTCAAGGCCTGGCCTGCCGCGATCAGCGCCGGGTCGCATTCCAGGCAGGTCAGCTGTTGGTTGGTGTCCAGCAGGCGGCGGCCGAGGTGGCCCTTGCCGGCGCACCAGTCCAGCCAATGCCGGGGTGTTTGCGCAAACTGCAGCGCGGCGCCGAAGGCTTCGATTTGCTGCCACTTGCGCCCGGGTACGTCGACATTCAGGCGGCGCGCCGCCGGTTGCAGGGGCTGCGTCGGTAACTTATCCACAGCACTGAGGCGCAAGGCTTCGCGGGCCAGTGAGGGAAAAGGCGCCGGCGCCGGTAGGGTGTGGGGATGGTTGTGGCTGGTTTCCGCGTCGGACAACGAGCGTTGACGCAGCCATCGGGCCAGTTGCGGATGCTCGGTTTCCCAAGGCAACTGCCGATGAGTAAAGGGCCGTGGTCGCCACAGCCCTTGGTGCTCGATCAGAAACGCATCCAGCGCCTCGAAGCGGGCTTCAACGTCCCTGGCAGGCATCGACGCGCAGCCAGCGTTCCAGCAGCCTGAAGCCGCGTACCAGCAGGAAGGAGATCAGCAGGTAGAACACGCCGGCGGTGAAGAACATCTCCACCGTCAGGTAGTTGCGCGCGATGATCGTCCTGGCCATGCCGGTCAGTTCCAGCAGGGTCACGGTGCTCGCCAGCGAGCTGGCCTTGAGCATCAGGATCACTTCGTTGCTGTAGGCCGGCAATCCGATGCGCGCGGCCCGGGGCAGTACGATGTAGAACAGCGTCTTGGGCCTGGACATGCCCAACGCACGGGCGGCTTCGATTTCCCCAGGCGGAATGGCCTGGATGGCACCCCGCAGGATCTCGGCGATGTACGCGGCGGTGTGTAGCGTCATGGTGGCGGTGGCACACCAGAACGGATCGCGCAGGTACTTCCACATGAAGCTTGAGCGGATGCTGTCGAATTGGGCCAGTCCGTAATAGACCAGGAACAACTGCACCAGCAGCGGCGTGCCGCGAAAGAAAAAGATATAGGCGTAGGGCAGGGCGCGCACAGACAGGTGCTTGGACGAGCGCGCGATACCCAGGGGGATGGCCAGGATCAGGCCGAGGATCACAGCGATGCTCACCAGCTCCAGGGTCAGGATGGCGCCCTGGATAAACTTCGGCAGCCACTTGATGATGACTTCCCATTCCATTACGTCGTCCTCACGAAGCCGCGGGCGGCGCGTTGTTCCAGGAAGTGCATGGCCACCATCGACAGCGACGTCAGGCCCAGGTAGATGAATGCGGCGACCATATAGAAGGTGAAAGGCTGTTTGGTGACGGTTACGGCGATCTGCGCATGGCGCATGATTTCTTCGAGGCCGATGACCGTGACCAGCGCGGTATCTTTCATCAGGATCAGGAACAGATTGCCCAGGCCCGGCAGGGCGATGCGCCACATCTGCGGCATGATCAACCGGGTAAAGATACGAAACTTCGACAGGCCCAGCGCCACACCCGCTTCGCGGTGGCCTTTGGGAATGGAGATGATTGCACCCCGCAGCACTTCCGTGGCGTAGGCGCCGAAACACAGGCCCAGGGCGATCACGCCAGCGGCAAAGGCGCTGAGGGACAGGTCGGGAATATCGAGCAACTCACCCAGTGAGCGCATGGCGTTGATCGTGCCGAAGTAGATCAGCAGCACCCACAGCAGCTCCGGCACACCGCGAACGATTGTCGAGTAAGTACCGCCCAGCCATTGCAACGGCTTGTACGGGGAAGTCTTGGCCAGGGCACCGGCGAGGCCGAGTACCAGCCCCAGGCATAACGCCGTGAGCGCCAGTTTGACGGTCATCAGCGCGCCGGCAGCGAGCGCCGGGCCGAATCCGTAGAGATCGAAATTCATGGTGTCTTCATATCGCGGCAGGCATTGCTGAAAGCCGGCGCGCTCAAGTGAGCGCGCCGGGCAGGCCGTTCAGGTCATTCGATGCTGAACGGGAAGTACTTGTCGTTGATCTTCTTGTAGGTGCCGTCTGCCTTGATCTCTGCCAGGGCTTTGTTCAGGCGCTCGCGCAGCGGGTCGCCCTTGCGTACGGCGATACCGATCTTGTCGCTCTCGACAACCGGGTCGCCCTTGAACTCGTAGGCCAGGCCGTCTTTGCTCTTGAGCCATTCGTACTGCACGTACTTGTCGGCGAGGATCCCGTCGAGGCGGCCGGACGTCAGGTCAAGGTAGGCGTTTTCCTGAGTGTCGTAGAGCTTGGCTTCGGTGTCAGGCAGCTTGTCTTCCAGGTAGGTGCCGGCCAGCGTCGCGCGTTGGGCGCCGATGACCTTGCCCTTCAGGTAGGCGGCGTCGGTCTTGAAGTCTGCGGTGGCTTTGGGCGCGATGAACTGCAGCTTGTTGGAGTAATACGGGTCGGTGAAGTCGACGGCTTGCTTGCGCTCGTCGGTGATCGACAGCGAGGACACCAGGAAGTCGAACTTCTTGGCATTCAGGGCCGGGATGATGCCGTCCCAGTCGGACACATACACGTCGCACTTTTCGACTTTCATCTTGGCGCACAGGGCGTCGCCGATGTCTTTGTCGAAGCCGACCACTTGGCCGCTGGCGTCTTTATTGTTGAACGGCGGGTAGGCCGCTTCGATCCCCATGGTCAAGGTTTCTGCCATGGCCGTGGCGCTGAACGCCATCGAGACGGCCGCGGCCAGAAGGAATTTTTTATAGTTCTGCATGCATGTTGCTCCGTTAGCGGTTGCTGGACATGAATTGTTTGCAGCGCGCCGAAAGCGGGTTTTCAAACACCTGCTGTGGCGATCCTTGCTCTTCGATCAGGCCCTGGTGGAGGAACACCACTTCACTGGAGACCTGACGGGCGAAGCCCATTTCGTGGGTGACCAGCAGCATGGTGCGGCCTTCTTCGGCCAGCGCGCGGATCACATTAAGTACTTCCTGGACCATTTCCGGGTCAAGGGCTGAAGTGGGTTCGTCGAACAGGATGACCTTGGGCTGCATCGCCAGGGTGCGCGCGATGGCCGCCCGTTGTTGCTGGCCGCCGGACAATTGCGCGGGGTAGGCATGGCGCTTGTCGGCGATGCCGACCTTGTCCAGCAGGGCTTCGGCCACTTCTATTGCCTCGGCCTTGCTCTGGCCGAGCACACGGCGAGGGGCCTCGATGATGTTGTCGAGGATGCTCATGTGCGGCCACAGGTTAAAGTTTTGAAACACAAAACCGATTTCGCTGCGCAGGCGGTTGATCTGCTTGCCGTCTGCGGCCATCAGCTCGCCGTTTTTCGCGGCCTTGAGCTTGAGCTCTTCGCCGGCCACGAGGATCTGGCCCTGGTGCGGGTTTTCCAGCAGGTTGATGCAGCGCAGGAACGTGGACTTGCCGGAACCGGAGGAACCCAGGATCGAGATCACATCGCCGTCGCGAGCGGTCAGCGAGATACCTTTGAGTACCTCCAGCTCACCATAGCGTTTATGCAAGTTGCGGATTTCAAGCGCGGGCGTGGCCTCGGCCATGTGGGGTCCTCATTGTGTTCATTGCGATCTTCGCTGTTGGGCCGCCTTCCTGGCGAGGCGCCAAGCTAGCATAGCGTCCTGATGGCGGCCAACAGCGCGGCGGGCGGTAAACGGGCGGTGTGCGGCAGGGTGTCGCATCGGCACAGCAGGGTGTCGCGCCATCAACAACCGAACAACCGTTTTAACCCGTGAATCCGCAGGCTTCGCGTGAAAAAGGGCGCGATGGTGCCAGCTTTGGCCGGGTGTTGGAAGGGTTAAACGGGCAAACGGTAGCTATCGGCCCTTTTATGGCGCGCCGCGTACTTTTCGTGTGTGTTTTTGGTGCGCTTGTTCGTCTTGAAAGTGAGTCGCACGGTAACGCTATAGCGAAATGCCATTGTTCTCAATGACTTGCGATGACTGGTGAATCATCCTGCAGGCCGCGTCAATCGCGGTTTTGTAACATTTTGGCGCAAATCTTGCGTAAAAAATAAAGAACGCCCTGTTGGTTTCTTTTCACGAGGAAGAGCCCAGGCCGGGCGGACCGTTTTCGCAATTCCTCGCAAAGGTGTGTCAATGAGTAGTACGCAAAGCTCCAATGACCTCGAACAGGGGCTCAAACCGCGTCACGTCACCATGCTGTCGATTGCCGGCGTCATTGGTGCCGGTTTGTTTGTCGGCTCCGGCCACGCGATTGCTGCCGCTGGCCCTGCGGTCCTGCTGGCATATGCCGCAGCGGGTACGCTGGTGGTCTTGGTGATGCGCATGCTGGCCGAAATGGCCGTGGCGTCGCCGGACACCGGTTCGTTCTCCACCTATGCCGACCGTGCGATCGGTCACTGGGCCGGCTTTACCATCGGCTGGCTGTACTGGTGGTTCTGGGTGCTGGTGATTCCATTGGAAGCCAACGCCGCCGCGACCATTCTCAACGCCTGGTTCCCGGATGTGGCCATTTGGGCCTTCACGCTGATCATCACGTTGCTGCTGACGGCCACCAACCTGTTCAGCGTGAAGAACTACGGTGAGTTCGAGTTCTGGTTCGCGTTGATCAAGGTCGTGGCGATCGTGGGCTTTGTGATCCTCGGCCTGGCGGCGATTTTCGGCTTCCTTCCTACCAGCCAGGTCAGCGGCGTTTCCCACCTCTTTGACACCCAAGGCTTTATGCCCAACGGCATGGGCGCGGTATTGGCAGCGATCCTGACCACCATGTTCTCCTTCATGGGCACCGAGATCGTCACCATCGCCGCCGCTGAATCGAAGAACCCGGGCCAGCAAATCACCAAGGCCACCAACTCGGTGATCTGGCGGATTGGTTTGTTCTACCTGTTGTCGATCTTCATCGTCGTGTCCCTGGTGCCTTGGAATGATCCGACCCTGGCGGCGGTAGGTTCCTACCAGACCGTGCTGGAACGCATGGGTATCCCGAACGCCAAGCTGATCGTCGACCTGGTGGTTCTGGTTGCCGTGACCAGCTGCCTGAACTCGGCGCTGTACACCGCTTCGCGCATGCTGTTCTCCCTGGGCCGTCGCGGCGATGCACCGGCCGTGGCCAAGCGCACCAACAAAAGCGGCACGCCTTACTGGGCGGTATTGCTGTCCACCGGCGCGGCGTTCCTGGCGGTATTTGCCAACTACGTGGCGCCGGCAGCGGTGTTCGAATTCCTGCTGGCCAGCTCTGGCGCCATCGCGCTGCTGGTGTACCTGGTGATTGCGGTGTCGCAACTGCGCATGCGCCAGAAGCGCATGGCGGCGGGCGAGAAAATTGTCTTCAAGATGTGGCTGTTCCCAGGCCTGACCTACGCGGTGATGGTATTCATCGTCGGCACATTGACCATCATGCTGTTCCAGGAAGCGCATCGGGTCGAGATCATCGCGACCGGGGTCTTGAGCTTGCTGGTAGTGGCGGCGGGGTTGTTTGTGTCCAGCCGTCGCAAGGCGCAGAGAGTGGGCGCTGCGGTGCTGAATTGATGTGATGGAATGCGGTGCTCGATTGCGCCGCAGTTCAAATGTGGGAGGGGGCAAGCCCCCTCCCACATTTGGTTTTAGTTGGTGAGGGCCTCGGATGCGGCGACGTAATCCGCCTGGAACTGCGGCGATTCGATCCACGCCAGTGCGGCGGCTTCATCGTCGCTGTCGGTGGCCCACTGCCGATACTCGATCAGTGCCGCCAGGATAAAGTCGGTGGCTTCTTCTTCGCCTTCCTGCTCCAGCACCAGCGCGAGCAGCGGGTGGGCCAGGAATACCGCGCAGAGGGCCTGCTGGCTGGTCTCGCCGGCGGTGCGCATCTCCACGAACAGCTCGGTCAAATCCACTGACTCAAGGTCAATCCGGTCGTCATCGCCGGCAAACGCATCCGGTTTGCTCGCGACGGCGCGCTGGGTGCGGTTCTGCTTGGCCTTGGCCTTGGCCCGGTGGGCACGTTTTTGCTGCTTGTTCGGCGAGGCCATGGGCTCACGTCCTTGGGTCAGGATCTGGGTGGGGTATTGAAGCGCAGGTTGAGGGAAATCCCAAGGGTATCCGCCGTTAATTGACCGTGTTGCAGCCAGGCCAGTGCAATCGGCCACAACCGATCCTGATACTCCCTGCGAAAGAACGCGAAATGTCCGACCTGTTTTTCGCCGATGTCTTCCGGGGCGATGCGCAGATGGGTGCGCTCGCTGCCGTCGAAGTAACCCAGCAACCGTTCAATCGCCGCCACGGTGCCGAAGGGGTCATCGGTGATGCTGATCGCCAGCACCTGCGCCTTCACGCGACTGAATGGCAAGTCCGCCAGGGCCCGCCCGCTGGGCCGCGTCTCATACCTGGGTGTTGGCGTGCTCCAGTCGCGCACCACGCCTGCCGGCGTATCCTCCAGCCAACCCAGGCGCTTGCCGGGGAAATACCCGCAGAGTGCCGTGACCATCGGCATGACCACATGCCATTTGGCAAACATCTGCCAGCGCCCGGCGGCGGCGTAATCGCGCCAGTAGGCGAACTGCGCGCCCACGGTCACGATTCGCCGGATCACCGCGCCGGATGCGCCCAGCCCCGCCGCACAGCCACCAAAACTGTGGCCGACCACATCAATCGGCTGGCCTGGAAACTCCCGCTGCGCCCGCAGCAGGATCGCTTCGAAATCCAGCGTGCCCCAATCCGACCACGACGCCTTGAACCCACGCAACGAACCGCTGCGGGACTCGCCGATGCCGCGATAGTCGTAGGTGATCACGTCAAAGCCGTTGGCAAACAGGTAGTCGGCGAAACGTGAGTAGTGGCGGCAACGCACGGAGGTGGCGGCGTTGATGATGACGACCGGGCGTTCTAGGTCGGTGCGCGGGTGGCGCCAGGTGAAGCCGCCGAGGGGGTGGCCGTCTGCGGCGGATTCCTTGAAGGATTCGCTTTGGCTATTTTGGGGGGTAGTTGCAAGTTCTACTGAAGAGGCGTCATTCAAATTCATCGTTTCGAAGCCCCTGCGTGGATTATTATTTTTTAGTAACAGCTAGCCAGTTTGCCAGCACTTGTCTGCCCTTTGATTGGGTCATTAACCTTCGGCGCTCGCAAAGCGTGCAGAGCCCCGGCGAAAGCCATACATCCGAGAGAAACGACAGCAAACCATGGACAGATTAGACTGGCAGGCACCTATTCCGGAGGTCTCCATGAGCATCCCACGTTCTCCCATCGTTTCAGAGTTTGAAACTGAAGAGCAGGCTGCCAGCTACGACCGTTGGTTTCGTGCCAAGGTACAGGCTTCCATTGATGATCCTCACCCAAGTATTCCACACGATGAGGCAATGGCAGAAGTCGATAGGATGCTGGAAGAGAGGCGCAAGGCTCGTCGTGCTGCTCGTTAAATAGCGACCTGAGGCTATCGTCGCCTTGACCGAAGTTATTGATTACATCGAGCAGTACAACGCCGCTTCCGCCGCTTCGTTGCACCGTACGATTGTGGCGGCCGCTGAGGGTTTATCGTCAATGCCATACGGATTCAGGCAAGGGCGCTTGTCCGGCACTCGTGAAATGGTTGTTCATCCAAACTATCGGGTCGTCTATCGCGTTATGGAACAGGTCGAGATCCTGACCGTATTGCATACACGCCAAGAATATCCTTCAGAGGCGACCGGTCCGCTGCACTCGACCTCGCGCCAGTAGACGCATAGGCTTGCACCTCTGCGGTCCACCAGAGCGTTTTCATGACCCGCGACACCCTCGAACACCACCAGATCCCCCTCTACTTCGCCGCTGTCCTCCTGGCTGGTGCGTTCGGCCTGCTCGCGCCTTCGTTGGCCCAGGGCCTCGGCGCGCTGGTCACGCCCGCCATCGCGGTGTTGATGTATGCGATGTTCCTGCAAATTCCTTTTCTGGACCTGCGCCAGGGCTTGGGCCATAAGCGCTTTCTGTCGGCGCTGCTGCTGGCCAATTTCATCCTCGTGCCGCTGCTGGTGTGGGGGTTGACCCGTGGCCTGGTGGAGCGCCCGGCGTTGCTGGTAGGCGCATTGCTGGTGTTGCTGACGCCGTGTATCGACTATGTGGTGGTGTTTACCCATATCGGTAAAGGCGACTCGCGCTTGATGCTGGCGGCGACGCCGGTGCTGTTGTTGCTGCAGTTGCTGCTGTTGCCGGTGTACCTGGGGTTGATGCTGGGGGCGCAGTCCGGGGTGGTGGTGCAGGCGGGGCCGTTTATCGAGGCGTTCCTGTTGTTGATCGTGCTGCCCATGGGGCTGGCGGTGATCACCACATTCCTGGCACGGCGCTCATCGGGCGTCAGTGCGTGGAGCGACGCCTGGGCATGGTTGCCGGTGCCGGCGATGGCGCTGGTGTTGGTGGTGGTGATCGGTTCGCAAATCACTTCGGTGGTGCGTGACATTAACCTGTTGCTGCCGGCGATCCCGGTGTACGTGGCGTTCCTGTTGCTGGCGCCGGTGATCGGGGCGTTGGCCGCGAAGCTGTTCGCGCTGCCGGCGGCGACGGCACGGGCGGTGACGTTCAGCGCATCGACGCGTAACTCATTGGTGGTGTTGCCGCTGGCCCTGGCGTTGCCAGAAGACGTGCGCGGCGTGGCGGCGACGGCGGTGATCCTGCAAACCCTGGTCGAGTTGGTGGGCGAGTTGATCTACGTGCGCCTGATCCCGAGGCTGGTGTGGCCTGCTGGTCGGTGAAACGTGAATGTTCAGGTTTGTTCAGGTGCTATTAGGGATACGTTCGGCACCCTAGGTCGGCGTTCCCTACCTGACAGGCCAACCCATGGATCACTGCAACCGTTTCCGCCTGGAGTCCCTGGGCATTTTCCTGTTCGCGCTGTTGCTGTTCACGCTGGGTATCTGGGACCAGCAACCCCAGGGCTTTGACGGGCGCTGGGCGCTGTTCCTGCAGGAAATGTTTCGCCATGGCGCGAGTCTTTTCCCCACCACCTATGGGCAGCCTTACGCGGACTACCCTGGTACCGCGACCTTCTTCAGTTACGTATTTGCCCGGTTGTTCGGTGCGCCCAACCATTTGGCCAATGTGCTGCCCACTGCCCTTGCATCCGCCGGGGTCGTAGCCTTGATCTATCGCTTGCTGGTCCCGGCGAGTCGCCCGTGGGCGTTGCTCACGGTGCTGCTGACGTTGCTCACCACCCAATTGCTCGAAAAGTCCCGCTCGGTATGCCTGGACCAGATGGTGGCGGTGCTGTGTGTCGGCAGTTTCTACCTGCTGCACAGTGGTGAGCGCCTGGGTTCGCGGCTCAGGCAACTTGCGGTGTTCCCGCTGTTCATCCTGGGTTTCGCGATACGCGGCCCGCTGGGCTTGATCGAAGTCTGCGGCGTGGTGTGCGTGTATTGGGCGCTGGGCAGACCTGGAGCGCGGGTCAGGCAGGTGTTGATCCACGGCATCGTCGGCCTGGTGTTGCTGGCGGCCTGTTGGTGGCTGTTGGTGAAGCTGGCGCGCATCAGCGGCGGCGATGGGTTTGCCGATGAAGTGTTCAAGATGCAAGTGGGCGGGCGCCTTGATGAAAGCGGCGAGCCGTTCTATTTCTACTTCCAGCTGAGCCTGTACCGTTACTTCCCCGTGGTGCCGCTGGCGTTGGTCACATTGGTTGCGCTGCGTCATCGTTGGGCGGAGCGGTTTGATGATCCGGTGCAATTGGTGGTGCGGCTCGGTGCCTGTGGGTTGATGATCCTGCTTGGCTTGTCGGTGCCGCATTTCAAGCGTGCCTATTACATTCTGCCCATGGTGCCGATGTTTGCGGCTGTCGCGGCCTATGGGCTGCTTCAGGCGCAAGGCTGGCTTTCGGGCGTGCGTAGGGGCTACGAGTGGCTTGTCGCGGCGCTGCCGGCGCTGTGCGTGGTTGCCGTGTTTGTCTGTCGGCATGGGTGGCAGAAGCACGGTTACTGGCCTAACGTTTCGTTGCCGCTACTGATTGCTGTCCTGTTGGTGCTGCAAGTGGCGACGCTGGGTGTCTGGCGACGGCCGCAGCGACTGGTGTGGCTCAGCCTCGTTGCATTGGCGGCGCAATGGCTGGTGTTGGTGGCTGTCGTGGAGCCGGCCAAGGATTTGCAGTTCGATACCCGGAGATTCGTGGGGCAGGTGGAGGCGCTTCGCGTGAAGCAGCCGGGTACCTTGGTGTTTCTCAACCTGGGGCGTGATACCTGGGCCGTGCGCTACATGATGAACCTGGACCACGACGAGCAGCCCGTGTTTATCGCGGGTAACGAGGTTGGACGGCTGGATGCTTTGCCCCGTCCTGCCTGGGTGATCGTGGCACGCAAGGAAACGGCGCTGTTGCCGGGAACGCCCCTGGAGCGCCTGCAGCCGAGCCTAGAGGGGCGATTGAACGACAACCCGCTGATGGTGTTTTTGCTGAAGTGACCTGGCACCTTGCTGTATGTTTGCCGATCGAGTGACCGGTCGGTCAAATTGGCTGTGCCGTTTTTTGAACTTGCCGTATTGGAAGCACAGGGATATGACAAAAAAGGACTTTAAGCGGCCCGTCAGTGGCTACGTAATTGAGCGCTCGCGAATCGGAAGGCTGAGCATTGGCTTTGATGGCGGTTGCAGCTATCCGGCGATGATCAATGTGTTGAGGGCGGTCTTCGAGCGTTACGGGCGCCTGGTGCGCTTTGGCGAGCAGCTGTCAGCCCAGGGCTGGCTGGATCGGGTGGAAGAGCGCGGTTTTGAGATATCCGATCAGGAGCGGGTGGCAGTGTTCACATTGATGTCGGATCGCAGCTAACTGAAATCCCCTGGGGCGATGCTCGATCGCCCCAGGCGGCATCTATAAATCCCGGACAACAAAAAGCCCGCACTGGGCGGGCTTCTTGTGGGCTTTCGGGTGGTTTTTGCACCACCTGAAATCAATTAGTGGTGCCAGAGACGGAATCGAATGCATGTCTGTACGCACCGGTTTTTATGGTTTTCTATGGTTTCGATTTTTTGATCTACTCACAAATCTACTCCCTTTTTGAAATGCTGCTCCTGCAAGAGGCAGAGGTAGATCAAGTGGAAGTCGCTCGATTTGGTCAGCTGGACGCGCCGATGAAAGGTTGTCTCATGTTGCCGTGTGAGGGCTTGAAAAATGTTGAGCCAGAGACCTGGCGCAATCGAGCATCTAAGGGCGAATGAACTGCAGAACTGGGTTCAGATACTGGACGAGGCAATCGTGCGCATGATCCTTGCTTCTGCCCTCACCAAACGACATTCTCATAACTGTGTCGAATTTTTTCGGATCAGTTACCTGCATTGCGGAAATAATCTTTCCGCTGATTTCGTCAAATCCTTTCATGTGGATTGCTTTGAGAAGGATCGACTCCACGCAGTCGACTTTCTGATGAAGTAAGCGTTTTACTCTCTCAGACTGAGACGAGGCGATTCCCACCAGGGCTCTTTTATCGCCAGTGGTGAAATGAAAGGGGGAGCCAGATTGATTGAGGTCGTGCGCGTGCATCAGAAGCGAGAGTTCTCCCGCATCTATGCCCTCGACGTCCATGAGCTCCTCCAAGAAGTCAATATCCTCGCCGGCAGCACCAAGCTCCCGACAGCCATCAATCAGTCCTGCAAGCCGATCATAGGCGGCAGCGCTTCCCAAGCGTCTTTCAATGCATTTATCTGGATTCGAAAGGTAGAGTGAATGTTTTGCGGTATCCAGAACATAGCAATCTGCTAAGGAGCATTGAAATACATCGAGCGCAGTCTCTACGAGATCGCATTGAGAAAGTTTTATAAGAATGTCGTTGTCAGTCAACAGGATCATTTATGCGATCAAGTTCCGCAGTAAATGCTCGCTATCCTCTGCCAGTCCGCCGTCCAGAGCTTTGAAAACCCTAGCCGTAATCAACTGTTGATCAGTAGTGTTCCCAGGGATCAGATTGGCAGCAGCAACGCAGAGAGGAAAAAGCTTTTTATTGTTATGGGCGCAATTGAGAACTACATGAGTAGGATCAATTTTGTGTTCTTTGCCATACGTTACTGCCAACTGTGCCAGCACCGGTGCCCTGACCAATTGCTGAAGCTTGAGATTGCCGTGAGCATTGCCTGTAAGCAGTTCGATAGCGAATCGATCAGCCGCAGTTTCATCGGCATCTTTTGAGTCATCTTCGACTTTCTTAATTTCATCATCGACGATTGCACCATTCGCGCCGACGTGGCCCAGTGCGATGTGGCCAAGCTCATGCGCGAGATGAAACAACAAAAATCCGCTGCTTCTGTTGTTTGACAGAACAATCGATGGCCTGCCATTTATTGCCATGGCAATGCCATCCATCTTTTTACCCAGCAATGGAGTAGCAAGATGAATGACGGGTATTCCGCAGCTCCAGCAATAATCAACAAGTTCGGATAACCCAACCCAATTGCTTCCTGCTGAAAGTAAATGAGCTCGGAGCGCAGAGGCGTCCGGTGGAGGAGGAGTGAACTCAGAGTTATGTGCTGCAATAGCGATCTTGGAAGCACTACGAGCTAGCGCAACCGCGAGGTCTACCTGAGCCTCTGATGTTTTTGCAGAAAGCTTGAACCGTTTTTCGGAAGGCAAGTCGAACTCAACCCTTGGGGGGGTTTCGCTGAATGCGCGCATGCGAAGGCTCAAAGCTTTAGCCAAGTAAATTTTGGCTTGCTGAGCACCTGACGGGGTGGCTTCGATCTCATCCGTCCACCATTCAGGCAGAAGATGAGACAGCTTCCGTTTGGGAAGCCCCTGTCTACCCAGGGCGGAATATAGGCTTTGGACGGTAGTCATAATTTCCCCTCCCTAGATTGGTGCGGCCGCGATATCGAGCTGCCTTGCTCACGCGGCCTACAGCGAGCGCTGCTTGATTACACCCGTTAGACATCAACTGAGGGTGTAAAAGTCACGAAATGGTAGGGTTTTTCTGCGCTTTACGCAAGTTATCCACAGGCTGGGGGTTGGCTCAGATTGGCAGATACTCATGCGATCCAAGCGGTGATGACAGTTAAGCAATGAGTCTAGACCGCGCCGAGCATACCCGGCCTCTTGCCCCGTCTATGCTCGCAGTGTCTCATTGGTAAGGTATGTCAGTCTGTTGCTGCGCAGGAATGTTCCGAGCGCTAGGCTTGCAAGCCCTGGCCCAAAGTGACCGTGACTGTCAGCTAAGTCACGTCTTGGCCAATGAACATCAGTGCATATCCCGCGTTTCTAGCGCGCCGTGCAGGCTTATGGCAACGGCCGCTGCGCTGTTCGACCCCGCTGGGAAGTTCCTCCACTGCGGCGCCAGGCGGAGCTGGTTTTGATTAAGGTGATCGAATCGGCTGGCGATGAGTTTGGTGTCCGTCATGGTAGCTCTCCGTTTTTGGAGAAAGCATGGCACTGAGGCGTGAATAACTGTCTGGGGCCTGTCAGGGGCATGAGACGGAAAAGCCAAGGCCGTTGAAGGCTCGCGCATGGAAAAAGTCTCAGGCGCCCGCCCTGCCAGTGTTCCATCTCATGCCCGTCTCGCTTTCCGTCAACGTGTGGTCAAAGTGGGGAGCAAACAAACAATCGTAGCCAATAGCCGAGCGGTCACACGCCGCGAGGATAGAAGTTGACCAGGAGCCGGTAATCAGGAAAAAGCGCGGCATAAAACTCATCCGTTAGTACGAGCTTTGCAATCACCTCTGTCGCATCCGTGTAACCAGCTTTTTTAAGGGCAGGCATTATTTCGTCGGTTATTTCAACTAGCCGACGCTCCAAGCATTCAAGACGATCATGCTCGACGTCCATTTGGATAACTGAGAATAAGTTGTGGCCCGACGCAACCGTGCCGCCTCCTATCGGGCCATATGTGGTCTCATCCTTGGTAAGAAAAAAGGTATTTGTGTGGACTTTCCTCAGCGCCGCTCGCTCCTCATCGGTGAGCGTTGACCCCTTTACGCCATGCATCACCCAACGAGCAACTGACTCGGGCCAGTTGCGATGAACGGTTTCCACGATGCCGCCGTTAGTCCAGGACGAATGATCGTAAACATCTATCGCATAAAAATATTCGTCAGTGATCCTAGCGAAAAGCAGAGGGCCCGCTCTTTCAACGAAGCCGTTTTCGATCCGAGTTCCAAGATGTAGGTGATACACCCCCCAGTCGTTCAACATCAGGTCTGTTTTTTTCGTTTTTTCGATGAGCTTGCTCAAGTGTGGGATTAGATCTAGCCCATCTTTCACTTTTTGCTGAATTAGCTCCCAGCCCGCTTGATGTTCAGCGGGGCAATGAAAGGTATCCGATATTAGTAGCGTCCTAGGCCTGGAGGATATGCGCCTTTGCGCTGCGTTGAAGTAATGAACGGGGATGTCTGTTGTGAGTCCTTTCGTCTCCATACCCCAATCGTTGCTCATGATTTCTATGAGTGTGTCGTGCCAGTCTGCTTTGAAGTCCATGATAAATTTCATCGAGGCGCCCTCTGGTTTGTGTAATTCGGCTTCAATCACGAACGTTTTTTCCCTCTCACGAGGTCGAGCACTCTCTGGAATTCTTCTTTCGATTTCGCATGAGGATCTGGCGCTCCTGCAGTGTTTGATTTACTGGAGGTGACCTGTGGCCTCTTCAGCGCCGCATGCGGCTTAGACGGCAATGCATTTTGAGATGGCGCGCGCTTATCAGTCGAGTGAGCAGCAATGTATGCGTCTGACAACGACCCTGCGTGACCGCTCAGTGCGGAGCCGATAGTGTCCCGAATGACCGGAAAGCCAGAGACACCGAAACCCAGTGTGCTTTTCGCCATCCAGGCTGCGGTGTTCTCGTCCTCTTCTGGGCCCTTAGAGTTGTTGTCGAAAGCCCTAGTCCTACGATGGACGTGTTTGTCCGTGCCGTGTCGAGGAACTGGTTGAAGTTGCCAGTCTCCGGAGGGTTTCGGTCATTAGCGATGGCCCTCAACCAGGGCAGGAATGCATCAGCTCGCTTCGGGCAATTCTTTGCACTCAGCTGCCCACATGCTGATTCGTACCGTGGCGCCGGGGAATTCAGGAGCTATCAAGTTGGCCAGATCAATCGCCGCCGCCCTTTGTGTCAACTGAGCCACTTGGATGTTCAGGCCTGCCTCGGGTAAGTAGGCGTTTACTACATAGCGAACGAAACCACTGGGCACGTCGCCTGTGCAATGAGCTGCGCGGTTCATTGGACGGCCCTCTTGGTGAGGTCAGTCAAAACTTCGGCGAGGTCGCCTCGAGCTTGGCAATAGAGCCAGTCCAGATCCTCAGCATTGTGATCGGCCGTGTATTGGGACGAGCCGATGCTTGATGTGCTGCCTGGATAGCGACGGTTCAAGAGTTCTACTGCCTCTGTTGCATCAGCCTCTGTCGCGAACGGGGCAATGATTCTGACGATGAGGATGCCATTTCTGCCCAGCGAGGAGCGTTATAGGCGAACCACTCACGTGCAAGTGTTTCGAATGTGATCCCCTCGACCTTCTGCGCTTGCTTGGCGGCTTTCTTCTGTTCGCCTGGGTCAATGCCATCAATAAGCATCTGACGGCTCTCATCGCGCATCTGGCGAGCTTTGAGCAGACTTACAGCGGGGTATGTGCCTAGGGCCAGCATCTTAGCGTTACCGTTGAAGCGATAGCGCCAGAGCTTTGATCCCGCAGGGGTGACTTCAAGGCATAGACCGTTGGCATCGGTCAGGCGATAAAGCTTGTCCTTGGGCTTGGCGGTACGGATGGTGGTATCTGACAGTGGCAAAGCAGCCCCCTTGCAGGCCGCACCAGGCGGGCGTTCTGCCGGCGTGGTGTGAGTAGATTTCTAGACCGAACTGGATCTACTCACGAATCTACTCACATCTGTTTGGGCTTACAAGGGAACGGTGGGGAACCATAGAAAGCAAAAAAGCCCGCACGAGGCGGGCTTCTTGTGTGCTTCCGGGTGTGCTTGGCATCACCTGGAAACGAAAGGTGGTGCCCAGAGACGGAATCGAACCGCCGACACGGGGATTTTCAATCCCCTGCTCTACCGACTGAGCTATCTGGGCAACGGGGCGCATTAAACGGGTTTTTCAGGGGGTCGTCAAGCAAGTTTTCAAAAAATATTTAATTATTACCGTCGCTTACGTGCCGACCCCGATTTTTGATCAATTATTGAGCAGGCGGCACGTAGCCGTCAGCCTTGGCGTAATCCTCGCCGGAAAAGAACTTGTCCATTTCGCCTGACAGGTATTTACGGTCTTCGGCGTTCATCATGTTCAGGCGTTTTTCATTGATCAGCAGCGTCTGGTGTTTCAGCCAGTCGCCCCATGCCTGGGCGGAGATGTGATCGAAAATGTCCTGGCCCTTCGCACCTGGGTACGGAGGGCGTTCCAGGCCTGGCAATTCTTCGTTGTACTTGCGGCACATTACGGTGCGGGTCATGACGACTCTCCTGCGTTCAATACATCGGCCGCGCGTTTCAGCAGTTTCTTTACCGGGGCGGCAAGGCCCAGGCGCGGCGGGGTGGCGAGGTTATACCAGAGCCAGTCGGCCTCGGCCACGTGATGGGCGGATTCCTCGACCTGCACCAGCCAGGGTTCGATGGCCAGCTGGAAGTGGCTGAAGGTGTGGATCAGCCCCGGCAGTGCCTGGTGCTCGCCCAGCTCGAGAGCGTGCTGGTTGGCCAGGTGTTCGAGGTCTTGCAGGTCGTCCAGTTCGGGCAGGCTCCACAAGCCGCCCCACAGGCCGGTGGAGGGGCGGCGGTAAAGCAGGATGGCGCCTTCGGCATTGGCCAGCATCGGCATCAGCGTGCGCTTCTGCGGGATGCTCTTGCGCGGCTTGGGGATCGGGTAGCGTGTCTCCAGGCCGAGCAGGTGGGCTTCGCAGCCTTTTTCCAGCGGGCACAGCAGGCAGCTGGGCTTGCTGCGGGTGCAGAGGGTGGCGCCCATGTCCATCATCGCCTGGGTGTAGGCGTTGACACGATCATGGGGCGTGAAGCGCTCCGCGGTGGCCCACAGCTGCTTGGCCACCTTGGGTTCGCCGGGGTAGCCCTCTTGTGCGGTGAAGCGCGCCAGCACGCGTTTGACGTTGCCATCGAGGATCGGCGCGCGCAGGCCCATGCTCAGGCTGGCAATCGCGCCGGCGGTGGACAGGCCGATGCCGGGCAACTCGGTGAGTTTTTCCACATCCCTGGGAAACTCGCCGCCGTACTCGGCCACGATGATTTTCGCGGTCTTTTGCAGGTTGCGCGCCCGAGTGTAATAACCCAGGCCGGTCCACAGGTGCAGCACTTCGTCCTCCGGCGCGGCGGCCAGGGCTTCGACCGTTGGCAGGGAGGCCATGAAGCGGTCGAAGTAATTGAGCACCGTGCTGACCTGGGTCTGCTGCAGCATGATCTCCGAAACCCACACCCGGTAAGGCGTGATGCCCTGTTGCCAGGGCAGGTCATGGCGGCCGTGGCGGTCGTACCAGTCCAGCACCGCCGTTGAAAACTGCTCGTTTTTCATCGTTTGAACAGGCCTTTCAAAGCATCTTTGAGCTGCGGATTGACCTTGTCGAGCTTCTCTTCCAGCTTCTCGCTGAGCTTGTTGCCGGCCGCCTTGATCGCGACCTGGCTCAGGCCGTCCTTGTCCAGGCGGCAGGCCTTGGCACCGAGTTCCAGTGGGCCACGGCAGCGCAACGGCACTTCGATGCCCTGGAAGTTGGCTCCGACTTCGCAGGCCGGGTCCGGTACTTCGCGCTGGTCGCCTTCGACGATGATGCCGACGCGGTAATCCATGCCCAGCACGCGCAGGTCGATGTCACCGTTGCCATTGACCGCCAGCCCGGGGATGCGCACTTTCAGGTCGGGGTTGTTGGCGACGCCGTTACGGAAGGTCAGGTTGCCCTTCAACTCCTGGAACGGGGTGTCCTTGCCGCGTTGTTCGCCGCTCAAGGTCTTGCGGTTGAGCAGGGCGATACCGGTGCACAGTTGCTGCTCGAGGTTGGCGTTGAGCAGCACGCCGTTGTTGATCACAAAGCTGGCGGTACCGTTGAGGCTGTCGATCAGGGCTTTCTGGCTGTTGCCGCGGCCGCTGAGGTTGCTGTCGAGGGTGACCTGGCCTTTCACCGGCGGCGTTTGCCCCTGGGCCTGCAGGATGCGTTCGACCGGCACCTGCCTGATCCGGCTTTGCAGGGCCAGCAGCGGAATGTCCTGGCGCACGTCCAGGCTGCCGTTGGCCTGGAAGGTGCCGTTGTAGAGCCCGCCGCTCAGGGTGTCGAGCTTGAGTTGGCCGTCGACGCCGGACGCTTTCAGCACGGCATTCTGGATCGGCAATTTACTCAGGGTCAGTTGGCCGAAGGCGAGGTCGGCATTCACATCCAGCTTGCGCAGATGGGCCAATGGCAGCAGTTTGTCGGTGCTCCAGGCGCCTTTGGTCGGTGCTTCCGGCAGTGGCGTGGTGCCCCCGGCCGCCATGGCGCCGGCTTCGCTGTTCTGCACTTCGGCCTGGCGGGCGGCGGTCGCGCCCTTGGCGGATTCGGACTTGGCCGGCAGGTAGTTGTCGGCGTTGAAGGTATCGCCCTTGAGCTGCACGCGCAGCGCCTGCTTGGCAAAGTCGTCCACGGCGATACGACCGGTAAAGGTGCTGCCATCGAGTTTCAGGTTCAGGTCTTCCAGCGCCAGGCTGGTCGGCGTGCCCTTGAGGCGGCTGACCAGCTCGACCTTGCTCAGGCTGCCCTCGGCCATGGGCGGCAGCGGGTTGCCGACGCTGTCGAGGAACTTGGCCA
Organism: Pseudomonas sp. CFBP13509; assembly: GCF_005233485.1. Classification (NCBI taxonomy): domain Bacteria; kingdom Pseudomonadati; phylum Pseudomonadota; class Gammaproteobacteria; order Pseudomonadales; family Pseudomonadaceae; genus Pseudomonas; species Pseudomonas sp. CFBP13509. Next base: position 427,981 of record NZ_QGAA01000002.1, on the reverse strand, counting down.
GGTCAAACTGGGCGATGGACAGCGCGCCGCTGAGTTGCGGGGTCTTGTCCAGGTCGTTGACCTTCAGTTCGCCCAAGGCGCGCAACTGGTTGGCCGAGAGCTTCAGGTTGGTCCATTCGGCGATATTGGCCGCCTGGTCCACCAGTAACTGGCCTTGTGTGGAGAAGGTCACGGTCTTGCCTTGCAGCGGCTCGCCAGTGGCTTCGCCGGTGACTTTCATGTCTTCGAACTGGTAGCGCTTGAGCGCGCGTTCGATACGCAGGTTGCCGTTGAGCTCGGTCTTGACGCGCATCACTGGCTGGTTGCTGCCGAAGAAGGCGGTGAGTTTCACCGGGATGCTCGCACCTTCGTGCACGGCGCCGGTGCTCAGCTGGATACTTTCGGCGCTGAATTGCTTGCCGGTCTGTTCATCGTTGTATTCGACGCGGGCGTTGTTGACCGTCAGGCTGTCGATATCCAGGCGGATCGGCTTGGACGGTTTTTCCGCTTCGGGCTCGGCAGGCGCTTGCGCTGGCGCGGGGGTTCCGGCAGTTGCCACCGGCGCGGTCTTGCCGATGTCTTCCCAGTTGCCATGGCCCTGCTTGTCGCGGTTGAGGCGCAGGTTCAGGCCTTCGACACGCACATCGCTCATTTGCACCTCGCGACGCAGCAGCGGCAGCACGCGTACCGACAGGCCAAGCATTTGCAGGTCGGCGAAGGGTTGGGTCGGCGTGGTCAGGGTCGCCACGCTGGCTTCGTGCAGTTCCAGGCCGAGCCAGGGGAACAGGCTCCAGCCGATATCGCCATTGAGCGTCAGCTCGATGTGGGCCTTGTCGCGGGCAATCTGGCGAATCTCGTCTTTATAGTCGTTGGGATCGAAGAGATGGGTCAGGGCGAAGCCCAGAGCCACAATGATCAGCAACAGCCCGAGAAGTACCAGACCCAGGATTTTGCCGAACGCTTTCATGGGCGAGTCCTTGTATGTCGATTTCAAAATTTAGCCGCAGAGTATAACGCCCGACGGCCTGCGTCAGGTCACCGATCGTTACATTGTATCCATAGGGGCGAAAACGGGTTTTTGACGCCAATAAAACCGAAAAATCGCAAAAAGATGATGTCATTTTGGTTTTTCTGTCACTCGCTAATGCTAATCTTCGGCCGTTCGTTCGCCTTCTGCGACTTATCGTCGCGCCAAAATGGAGCTTCACTCTACAAAAACGGCCACGCTTTGCGTGCAAGGCCGAGGGAGAGAGCGCCTGACGAACGCATACTAATAACTGGGGGATTCATCAATGAGCACTAGCACTGTGGCCGGCACTACTGCCGCCCAGCCTGCGTTCCTGTCCAAGGAGCGCATTATCGCCAAGCCCGGCTTCAACCGCTGGCTGGTTCCACCGGCCGCCCTGGCCATCCACCTGTGCATCGGCATGGCCTACGGCTTTTCGGTGTTCTGGCTGCCGCTGTCCAAGGCGCTGGGTATCACTAAACCGGTTGCCTGTGCGCCGGACATGAGCTTCATCGCCCAGGTCTTCTCGTCCCAATGCGACTGGCCCATCTCCATGCTGGGCTGGATCTACACCCTGTTCTTCATCTTCCTGGGCTGCTCGGCAGCGATCTGGGGTGGCTGGCTGGAACATGCCGGGCCGCGCAAGGCCGGTGTTGTGTCGGCGTTGTGCTGGTGCGGCGGCCTGCTGATCTCGGCGCTGGGTATCTATACCCACCAGATCTGGCTGATGTGGATCGGCTCCGGGGTCATTGGCGGTATCGGCCTGGGCCTGGGCTATATCTCGCCCGTATCGACCCTGATCAAGTGGTTCCCGGACAAGCGCGGCATGGCCACCGGCATGGCGATCATGGGCTTCGGCGGCGGCGCAATGGTGGGCGCCCCGCTGGCTGCTGCGCTGATGGGGCATTTTGCTTCGCCGACCAGCGTGGGCGTATGGCAGAGTTTCCTGGTCATGGCTGCGATCTACTTCGTGTTCATGATCGGCGGCGCGCTGTCCTACCGCGTTCCACCCACTGGCTGGAAGCCTGAGGGCTGGACCGCACCGGCGAAAAAAGCCAGTAACGCGATGATCACCCACCGTCACGTGCACGTGAATGTGGCGTGGAAAACCCCGCAATTCCGTCTGGTATGGCTGGTGCTGTGCCTGAACGTGTCGGCCGGTATCGGCATCCTCGGCATGGCTTCGCCGCTGCTGCAGGAAGTGTTCGGTGGCAAGCTGCTGGGTGTCGATGTGCCGTTTGGCCAACTGGACGCCGGGCAATTGGCGTCGATTGCCGCCATCGCTGCGGGCTTCACCGGCCTGCTGAGCCTGTTCAACATCGGTGGTCGGTTCTTCTGGGCGTCGTTCTCCGACTACCTGGGGCGTAAAAACACCTACTTCGTGTTCTTCGCTCTGGGCTTTGCCCTGTATGCGCTGATCCCGAACCTGGGGCACCTGGGCAACGTGGCGCTGTTCGTGGCGGCGTTCTGCATCATCCTGTCGATGTACGGCGGTGGCTTTGCGACCGTCCCGGCCTACCTGGCCGACCTGTTCGGTACCCAGATGGTCGGCGCGATCCACGGTCGCCTGCTGACCGCCTGGGCAGCGGCGGGCGTGCTGGGCCCGGTGCTGGTGAACTACCTGCGTGAGTATCAACTGAGCATCGGCGTTGAACGCGCTGCGGCCTATGACATCACCTTGTACATCCTCGCCGGCCTGCTGGTGCTGGGCTTTATCTGCAACATGCTGGTCCGCCCGGTGGCCGACAAGTACTTCATGACCGATGCAGAGCTTGCCGCAGAGCAAGCGCTGGGCCATGACAAGGGTGCCGATGCCAGTACTTCCCTGGAGTGGAAAGCGGCCTCCGGCACCGTGCCATTGGCAATTGCCGCCTGGCTGGTGGTGGGTATTCCGTTGGCGTGGGGTGTGTGGGTGACCCTGCAGAAGACGGCGGTACTGTTCCACTAAGTTGAATACAAGCGGGCGCACCATCCTGGAGCGCCCGCTTGTGTATACATGTCTATCCCCGACATTCCCCGCCTCAACTCGTCAGTCTTATCCCCTTCGATGTTTCTGTTTAGCGCCCGCGCCCCTATAATGGCTGCCTTTTTCGCCCAATGATTTTGCGGAGCTGGTGATGGCCGAACGTAAGGCGTCCGTCGAGCGCGACACTCTGGAAACCCAGATCAAAGCCTCGATCAACCTGGATGGCACCGGAAAGGCCCGATTTGATATCGGTGTACCTTTTCTTGAGCACATGCTGGACCAGATCGCCCGTCACGGGCTGATCGACCTGGATATCGTCAGCAAGGGCGACCTGCATATCGACGACCACCACACGGTGGAAGACGTAGGCATCACCCTCGGCCAGGCGTTTGCCAAGGCCATCGGCGACAAAAAAGGCATCCGTCGCTACGGCCACGCCTATGTCCCGCTGGACGAAGCGCTGTCGCGTGTGGTCATCGACTTCTCCGGCCGCCCAGGCCTGCAGATGCACGTGCCGTACACCCGCGCCACCGTGGGCGGCTTCGACGTCGACCTGTTCCAGGAATTTTTCCAGGGCTTCGTCAACCACGCACTCGTCAGCCTGCACATCGACAACCTGCGCGGCACCAACACCCACCACCAGATCGAAACCGTGTTCAAGGCTTTCGGCCGCGCGCTGCGCATGGCCGTGGAGCTGGATGAGCGCATGGCCGGGCAGATGCCCTCGACCAAGGGCGTCCTGTAATGCAGACGGTCGCGGTTATCGATTACGGCATGGGCAACCTGCACTCGGTGGCCAAGGCCCTCGAACACGTAGGGGCCGGCAAGGTGCTGATCACCAGCGATGCCAGCGTGATTCGCGAAGCCGACCGCGTGGTGTTCCCCGGTGTGGGGGCGATCCGCGATTGCATGGCCGAGATCCGTCGCCTGGGCTTTGACAGCCTGGTGCGCGAAGTCAGCCAGGATCGTCCGTTCCTCGGCATCTGCGTGGGTATGCAAGCCTTGCTCGATCGCAGTGAAGAGAACGACGGCGTTGACTGCATCGGCCTGTTCCCCGGCCAGGTGAAGTTCTTCGGCAAGGACCTGCACGAAGACGGCGCCCACCTGAAAGTCCCGCACATGGGCTGGAACGAAGTCAGCCAGGCGGTGGATCACCCGCTGTGGCACGACATCCCGGATATGGCGCGCTTCTACTTCGTGCACAGCTACTACATCGCCGCCGGTAAACCGCGCCAGGTGGTGGGGGGTGGGCACTACGGCGTCGACTTCGCCGCTGCGTTGGCCGAAGGTTCGCGTTTTGCCGTGCAGTTCCACCCGGAGAAGAGCCATACCCATGGCCTGCAATTGCTGCAGAACTTCGCCGCCTGGGATGGGCGCTGGTAAATGGCCAGGAAGCCGAAGCTGCCGATCTTGAACCTCACGCCAGAGCAGGAAAGTGAGGCTACCCTCAAGATCAAGCGCTTCATGGAAGACCGCTTCGAGCTCAAGCTGGGCTCGTTCGAGGTCGCCGAGATTCTTGAGCTGTTCACCACCGAAGTGGCTCCGCACTATTACAACAGGGCGATTTTCGATACGCAGACGCTCCTTAAAGAAAGGTTCGAAAGCATCGAAAGCGACCTGTGGTCGCTTGAGAAACCCTGATTTCCCAAGCATTGCTGAATATCGAATAAGGTTTGCCAGATGCTGATTATCCCCGCTATCGATCTCAAGGACGGCGCCTGCGTCCGTCTGCGCCAAGGCCGTATGGAAGATTCCACCGTGTTCTCCGATGACCCGGTGAGCATGGCTGCCAAATGGGTGGAAGGGGGCTGCCGGCGTCTGCATCTGGTGGACTTGAACGGCGCCTTCGAAGGCCAGCCGGTCAACGGCGAGGTGGTCACCGCGATCGCCAGGCGCTACCCGAACCTGCCGATCCAGATCGGCGGCGGTATCCGCTCCCTGGAAACCATCGAGCATTACGTCAAGGCCGGCGTGAGCTACGTGATCATCGGCACCAAGGCCGTGAAAGACCCGGCCTTCGTCGCCGAGGCCTGCCGCGCGTTCCCGGGCAAAGTGATCGTGGGCCTGGACGCCAAGGACGGTTTTGTCGCCACCGACGGCTGGGCTGAAATCAGCACCGTGCAAGTCATCGACCTGGCCAGGCAGTTCGAAGCCGACGGCGTGTCCGCCATCGTTTATACCGACATCGCCAAAGACGGCATGATGCAGGGCTGCAACGTGCCGTTCACCGCGGCGCTGGCGGCGGCGACAAAGATTCCGGTGATCGCTTCCGGCGGCATTCACAACCTGGGCGACATCAAGTCGCTGCTGGACGCCAAGGCGCCAGGGATCATCGGCGCCATCACCGGCCGCGCGATCTACGAAGGTACCCTGGACGTCGCCGAAGCCCAGGCTTACTGCGATGCCTACAACGGCTGAGGACTGACCATGGCGCTGGCCAAACGCATCATCCCTTGCCTGGACGTCGACAACGGTCGCGTGGTCAAGGGCGTCAAGTTCGAGAACATCCGTGACGCCGGCGACCCGGTGGAAATCGCCCGTCGCTACGATGAGCAGGGTGCCGACGAGATCACCTTTCTCGACATCACTGCCAGCGTCGACGGCCGCGACACTACGTTGCATACCGTCGAGCGCATGGCCAGCCAGGTGTTTATCCCGCTGACCGTGGGCGGTGGCGTGCGCACCGTGCAGGACATCCGCAACCTGCTCAATGCCGGTGCGGACAAGGTCTCGATCAACACTGCTGCGGTGTTCAACCCGGAGTTCGTCGGCGAAGCCGCGCAGCACTTCGGCTCGCAATGCATCGTGGTCGCCATCGATGCCAAGAAAGTCTCCGGCCCGGGCGAAACCCCGCGCTGGGAGATCTTCACCCATGGCGGTCGCAAGCCGACCGGCCTGGACGCGGTGGAGTGGGCGATGAAGATGGAAGGCCTGGGCGCCGGGGAAATCCTGCTGACCAGCATGGACCAGGACGGCATGAAGAACGGCTTCGACCTGGGCGTGACCCGCGCCATCAGCGATGCGCTGGGTATTCCGGTGATCGCTTCCGGCGGCGTCGGTAACCTGCAACACCTGGCCGACGGCGTCATCGAAGGCCATGCCAGCGCGGTGCTGGCGGCGAGTATTTTTCACTTTGGTGAATACACCGTTCCCGAGGCCAAGGCCTACATGGCGGCGCGCGGTATCGTCGTTCGCTAAACGTTGCTGGACACCATGGCAGGCGCGCGGCACTCTCTGCGCTTGCCATGGATTCCGGTAGCCTTCATGTTCAAGACCCTGCTGCTTGCCCTCGCCAGCACCTCCATCTTCATGGTGAGTGCGGCCCACGCCGAAGAGCCGTCCGACGCCTCCCTGGTGTTGCTGACGGAAAATTTCCCGCCCTACAACATGGCCAAGAACGGCAAGAACTTCGCCAGGGACGAGAACATCGAAGGCATCGCCGTGGACATCGTGCGCGAAACCTTCAAGCGTGCCGGCATTTCCTACAATCTCACCCTGCGTTTTCCCTGGGAGCGAATCTATAAGCTCGCCCTGGAGAAACCCGGCTATGGCGTGTTTGTGATGGCGCGCCTGCCGGATCGTGAAGCGCTGTTCAAGTGGGTTGGCCCCATCGGCCCGGACGACTGGGTGCTGCTGGCCAAGGCCGACAGCAAGATCCAGCTCGACGACCTGGAGCATGCGCGCCGCTACAGGATCGGCGCCTATAAAGGCGATGCCATCGCCGAGACCCTGGAGAAGCAGCGCCTTAACCCGGTGGTGGTGTTGCGTGACCAGGACAACGCGCAAAAGCTCGTGGATGGCCAGATCGACCTGTGGGCCACCGGCGACCCGGCCGGGCGTTACCTGGCGCGCCAGGTCGGTGTGACCGGGCTCAAGACTGTGCTGCGGTTCAACAGCGCCCAGTTGTACCTGGCACTGAACAAGGATGTACCGGATGAGACGGTGGCCAGGCTGCAGGCAGCGTTGGATCAGTTGCGCTCTGAAGGGCGGGTGGAACAGATCATGGCGGACTATTTGTAGCGGTAGACGCCGTTCTTGCCGTGCCCCGCCATGGCTTGATTGCTGCGCACACTGATCATCAGCTTGATATCAATCCACTCGATGCCCTGGGCCTGGAGCTTGGGCAATTCGCGCTCGAGCACCGCCAGCGTCTGCGGATAGGGGTGGCCGATCATCACCGCCGAACCCTGTTTATGCGCCAGCTTGATCGCGGTTTGCAGCTGCGTGGCAATCGCCGCTTCGGTGCGCTCATCATCGAGGAATACATCCCGCGAGACATGGGCCAGGCCGATCTTCTGCGCCTCGGCGGCGGCCACGGTCTGTGCGCTGGTGCGGCTGTCGACGAAGAATTTGTTGCGCCGCTGCAGTTCCGCCATCAGCCAGGCCATGGCGGCCGGCTGGGCGGTCATGCGACTGCCCATATGGTTGTTGATGCCGGCGGTGTAGGGCACGGCCTTGAAGGCGGCGTCCAGGCGTTGGCCAAGTTCTTCCATGGAGAGTTCCGGGTGCCAGGCGAACGGGCCGGTGGCGGGGTCCATGGGCATGTGCAGGATCACGATCTTGCCGGCCTTGTGCGCTTCGCGGGCGAATTCGGCGGCGTGGGGCGTGTCGGGCATGATCGCCGTGGTCACCGGCCCAGGCAGGGCCAGCACGCGACGATCCCGGGGCAGGTTTTGCCCCAGGTCGTCGATGATGAGGGTCAGGTAGGCTTTGTGGGATTCGCCGGCAGGGGCCGCTTGGGCGACCCCTGCCAGGCTGCACAGCACAGCGATGATCAGGGCAACACGCATATCAACGGCTGCGCGTAATGCTCAGGCCCTTGAGCAGGCTCAGCGCCTGGGCCAGCTGGTAGTCATCGTCCTGCGGCATCGGCTTGGCTTTCTTGCTGCTGCCGGTTGGCTGGTCGGCACCACCGTTGCCATTGCCCAGGTGACCTTGCAGGTCTGCTTCCTTGTAGTACTCGCTGTCGATTTCGTTGGTGATCTTGGCCTTGCGCACTTCGATGTCCGGCACGATGCCCTGGGCCTGGATCGAGCGGCCGTTCGGCGTGTAGTACAACGCGGTGGTGATCTTCAGGGCGCGATCGTTGTTCAGCGGCAGCACGGTTTGTACCGAGCCTTTGCCGAAGCTGGTGGTGCCCATCAGCACGCCGCGCTTCTGGTCTTGCAGGGCGCCAGCGACGATTTCCGAGGCCGAGGCGCTGCCGCCGTTGATCAGCACGGCCAATGGCACGTTCTCGCTGAGATCGTTGCCGGTGGCCGAGAAGCGCAGCTCGGAGTTGGCGATACGGCCCTTGGTGTAGACGATCAGGCCCTTGGTGATGAAGTGGTCGACCACTTCCACCGCCGACTGCAGCACGCCGCCCGGGTTGTTGCGCAGGTCGAGCACGATGCCGCTGAGTTTCTTGCCGTTGTCCTTGCGCAGCTTGGCCAGGGCCTTGGCCACTTCGTCGCCGGTCTTGACCTGGAACTGGGTGATGCGGATGTAACCGTAGCCAGACTCCAGCAGCTGGCTCTTCACGCTCTTGACCACGATGGTCGCGCGGGTGAGTGTCACGTCAAACGGGTTGCCGCCGTCGCGCACCAGGGTCAGGGTGATTTTCTGGCCGATCTTGCCGCGCATCTTGTCGACGGCTTCGGTCATGGTCTGGCCGCGGGTCGGCTGGCCGTTGATCTTGACGATAAAGTCACCGGCCTGGATGCCGGCCTTGGACGCCGGGGTGTCATCGATGGGCGAGACCACCTTGATATTGCCGTCTTCGGCGCCGACTTCAATGCCCAGGCCGCCGAACTCACCGCTGGTGCTTTCCTGCAGCTCGGCAAAATCTTCCGGACCCAGGTAGGCGGAGTGCGGATCAAGGTTGCTGAGCATGCCCTTGATGGCATTCTCCAGCAGGGTCTTGTCGTCTACAGGTTCGACATAGGCGGCCTTGATCCGGTCCATGACCTCGGCAAAGGTGCGCAGCTCGTCCAGCGGCAATGGCGCCTTGGTGGTCGCGGCCGTGGCGGCGGGTGCAGCCGGGGCGGCCTGGTCGGCAAAAGCCAGAGGCGCGCCGATGACCAGGGCGATCGTCAGGGCCAGCGAAGTGAGGCGGGACAAATGCAGCATGTCGAACGAACTCCTAATGTAGATGCGACCCTATCCTTGGGACCGGCACCATTGTGCGGGATCGCTCGGGCGACCCTGCTGACGAATAGCGAAGTACAGCGCCGGGGTGTCCTGGCCACCACTGTTACCGACAGTGGAGATAGATTCACCGGCTTTTACAACATCACCTGCCGACTTGAGTAACGTCTGATTGTGGCCATAAAGGCTTAAATAGCCATTACCGTGGTCGAGAATCACCAGCAAACCGGCGCCCCGCAGCCAATCGGCAAACACCACGCGCCCGCCATGTACGGCGTGGACCTGGCTGCCGGCAGAGGCGCTGATCATCACCCCGTCCCACTTGGCACGGGTGTCATCGCCCCGGGTTTCCCCAAAGCGTGCCAGCAGTCGACCATCAACCGGCCATGGAAGTTTGCCGCGGGCTGAAGCAAAAGGGCCGCCGAACGACTCGCCGGCACTGGAAACCAGCGGGCCAGGGGCGGCATGTACCGGTTTGCGCGGCGCCGGGGCATCGGTGGTGGCTGCCAGTTCGGCCTCACGCTGGCGCTTTTTTTCCGCTTCCTGCTGGGCGATCAGCGCTTTCTGTCGCGCCTCTTCGGCCTCGCGTGCCTGGCGTGCCAGGGTTTCTTCGATGGTCTTGAGCACTTTGGCCAGGTCGGCCTGGTCCTGCTCGCGGGCCTGCAGCTTGGCGTCGCGGGCCTTCACGTCGTCATTGAGCTTGGCCAGGGCCAGCTGGCGCTCCTTGCGGACCTTGTCCAGCTCGTCGCGCTGGGCGTTGAGGCTGGCTTTCTGGTCCTCCAGCTGCGACTGCTGGTTGGCGATTTCCTGTTCGACGTTGGCCAACTGGCGCAGGGTCTCGTTGAAGCTTTTCAGTTGCTCCAGGCGGGCCTTGCTCAGGTAGTCGTAGTAGGTCAGGGTGCGCGCGAATTTCTCCGGGTTCTGCTGGTTGAGCAGCAACTTGAGGTATTCCTGGCGGCCGCTCTGGTAGGCGGCGCGGGCCTGGATCGCGATCAAGCGTTGCTGTTCAACGCGTGCGCTCTGGAGTTTTTTTTTCTCAGCGTCGAGTCGCTCCAGTTCCGACTCGCTCTTCTTTAGTTCTTTTTGCAGCTCCTGGACCTGCTTCTCCAGCTTGCCCATTTCGGTTTCCGTGCCGCGCAGATCTTTCTGCACCCCGGATTTTTCTTCCTGGAGCTTGCCGAGCAGTTTTTTCAGCTCGGTAATGTCCTGACGCGTAGCGTCCAACTGTTGTTGAGTTTGTGCGCGCTCGTCGGCAAACGCCGGTTGGAGCAGGCAGACAAGAGCGAGGGTAATCAAGGCGCGAAGCATAGAGGCGGGCGACACCAGGGAAAGGGACGGCCTAGTATGCCCGCCAAGCGCTGCAAAAAAAACGCCCAATTCGGCCTGGAAGGCAAGATAGGTGCCGAGCGGCGGTGGTATGGCAAAAAGACATCTACCAAACACCGCAGATCCCATGTGGGAAGGGACAAGCCCCTCCCACATGTTTGTTGAGATCAGACCAGAATTGAGGTCCCGGTCATCTCTTTGGGCTTCTCCAACCCCATCAGCATCAGCATGGTCGGTGCCACATCCGCCAGCACGCCGCCTTCACGCACTTTGAAGTCGCGCTTGCCGACGTAGATGAACGGCACCGGCTCGGTGGTGTGGGCGGTATGGGCCTGGCCGGTGGTTTCGTCGGACATCTGCTCGCAGTTGCCGTGGTCGGCGGTGATCAGCGCTTCGCCGCCGACTTTTTCCAGGGCCTCGACAATGCGGCCGACGCACAGGTCCAGGCATTCCACGGCCTTGGTCGCAGCTTCCAGATTGCCGCTGTGGCCGACCATGTCACCGTTGGCGTAGTTGACCACGATCACGTCGTAACGCTGGTGGTCAATGGCGTCGACGATCTTGTCGGTGACTTCCGGCGCGCTCATTTCCGGCTGCAGGTCGTAGGTGGCGACTTTCGGCGAAGGGATCAGGATGCGTTCTTCGCCTGGGAACGGTTCTTCACGGCCGCCGGAGAAGAAGAAGGTGACGTGGGCGTATTTTTCGGTTTCAGCGATACGCAGCTGGGTCTTGCCGTTCTTCGCCAGGTAGTCGCCCAGCACGTTGTCCAGGCTGCCGGCAGCAAAGGCAGCGGGGGCCGGGATGCTGGCGGCGTATTGGGTCAGGCCGACGTATTGGACTTTTGGCTGGCGCGCCCGCTCGAATTCCTTGAAACCGTCTTCGACAAACACACGGCTCAGCTCGCGGGCACGGTCGGCGCGGAAGTTCATGAACACCACGGCGTCGCCGTCTTCGACCTTGACCGGCTCGCCGATGGTGGTGGCCTTGACGAATTCATCGCTCTCGCCACGGGCGTAGGCAGCTTCCAGGCCTTCCTGGGCGGTGGCGGCGTGGAATTCGGCCTGGCCGTCGACGATCAGGTTGTAGGCCTGGGACACGCGGTCCCAACGGTTGTCGCGGTCCATGGCGAAGTAGCGGCCCACCAGGCTGGCGATGCGGCCCTTGCCCAGGGCGGCGAAGGTGGCGTCCAGCAGCTCGATGGAGGATTGCGCGCTTTTTGGCGGGGTGTCGCGGCCATCGAGGAAGGCGTGCAGGTAGATCTTGTCGGCGCCGCGCTTGAAGGCCAGCTCGGCCATCGCCACCAGATGGTCCTGGTGACTGTGAACGCCGCCGTCGGACAGCAGGCCCATGAAGTGCACGGCCTTGCCGGCGGCCACTGCTTTATCTACCGCTGCGCAGAGGGTCGGGTTCTCGAAGAACTCGCCATCGCGGATCGATTTGGTCACGCGAGTGAAGTCTTGATAGACCACTCGTCCGGCGCCGAGGTTCATGTGGCCGACTTCCGAGTTGCCCATCTGGCCGTCCGGCAGGCCCACGTCCATGCCCGAGCCGGAGATCAGGCCGTTGGGCACCGTCGCGGTCAGGCGGTCGAGTACGGGCTTCTTGGCCGCGTACACCGCGTTGTCGTGGTGGCTTTCACTGTGTCCGAAGCCATCGAGAATTATCAGGACCAAAGGTTTAGGCGTGGTAGTCATAGATCCTCTCGCGGCGGTAATAAAGGAAGGCAATTGAAAAGGGAGTGGCAGTTTAAAGCGAAGTTCCGACCACGTCACCGCTTTACGGGGGTTGGCCCCCCCTGACGGCTGTGTATACTTACCGCCATTTTAACGCCCTGGAACCTCCTTGATGGTTGATCACCTGATTGCATTTGCCACTGCCCACTATCTGCTCGTGGGTGCCTTCGTCATCCTGCTGGCGCTGCTGATCGCTCACGAATTGAGCCGTGGTGGCCGCAGCCTGAGCACGTCGGAGCTGACCGCGCTGGTCAACAAGGATGAGGCCATTGTGGTGGATATCCGCCCAGTCAAGGATTTCGCCGCCGGCCACATCGTCGGTGCCCTGAACATTCCTCAGGACAAGCTGATCGCGCGCCTGGCCGAGCTGGAAAAGCACAAGGCCAAGACCATCATCCTGGTCGACGCCCAGGGCCAGCACGCCGGTACCCACGCCCGCGAGATGCTCAAGACCGGTTTCACCGCCGCCAAGCTGTCCGGTGGCATCAGCAGCTGGCGCGCCGATAACCTGCCGCTGGTGAAGTGATATGAGCCAGGTCGTCGTATATTCCAGCGATTGGTGCCCTTACTGCATGCGGGCCAAGGCCCTGCTGGAGAAAAAGGGCGTTGCCTTCGAAGAGATCAAGGTCGATGGCAAACCCCAGGTGCGTGCCGAAATGGCCCAGAAGGCGGGGCGCACGTCAGTGCCGCAGATCTGGATCGGCGCCAAACACATCGGTGGTTGCGACGACCTGTTTGCCCTGGAGCGCGCCGGTAAACTCGATGCGCTGCTGCTCGTCTGACTCCTAACCCCTAAAAGACCCCAAGATCAAGAAGGATCTGCGATGACTGACCAACAGAACACCGAAGCAGCAGAAGCCCAAGGCCCACAATTTTCGCTGCAGCGTATCTATGTGCGTGACTTGTCGTTCGAAGCGCCGAAAAGCCCGGCTATCTTCCGCCAGGAATGGACCCCAAGCGTTGCCCTGGACCTGAACACCCGTCAAAAGGCACTGGAAGGCGATTTCCACGAAGTCGTGCTGACCTTGTCGGTCACCGTCAAGAATGGCGAAGAAGTGGCCTTCATCGCTGAAGTGCAACAGGCCGGTATCTTCCTGATCCAGGGCCTGGACGAAGCGTCCATGAGCCACACCCTGGGTGCGTTCTGCCCGAACATCCTGTTCCCGTATGCCCGCGAGACCCTGGACAGCCTGGTCACCCGTGGTTCGTTCCCGGCGTTGATGCTGGCTCCGGTGAACTTCGATGCCCTGTACGCTCAAGAGCTGCAGCGCATGCAACAGGAAGGCGCACCGACGGTTCAGTAATCTCGAACCCGACGCAGAACCCAATGTGGGAGGGGGCTTGCTCCCGATAGCGGTGGATCAGTCACGTAGATGTCGACTGACACTCCGCCATCGGGCAAGCCCCCTCCCACATTTGTTATGTGTGTTACTTGAAGCCGAGTTGGCGCCAGCCTTCGTAGACGGCAACGGCGACGGTGTTCGACAGGTTCAGGCTGCGGCAGCCTTCGCGCATCGGCAGGCGCAGGCGATGCCCGTCCGGCAGGGCGTCGAGTACGTCGGCCGGCAGGCCACGGCTTTCCGGGCCGAACAGGAAGGCGTCGCCTTCGGCGAAGCTGGCATCATGGAACGGTCGCGAACCCTTGGTGGTGAACGCGAACAGCCGTGGGTGGCCCAGGCTTTCCAGGCAGCTGGCCAGGTCGGCATGGCGCTGCAGGGTGGCATACTCGTGGTAGTCCAGGCCGGCACGGCGCAGGCGCTTGTCGTCCATGTCGAAGCCCAGGGGCTCGATCAAATGCAGGTGGCAGCCACTGTTGGCGCACAGCCTGATAACGTTGCCGGTATTCGGCGGAATTTCTGGTTGAAAAAGGATGACGTGAAACATGCACGGCTCCGAAGGCAAAGATGCGCTGCATTCTACCCCTGAAGAAGACCCAAGACCGAAGCTAATGCCGAGGGTCATGGGCTCATTGGCGATTGTCGGCCTGATGGTGGGCCTGATGATCGGCCGCCTGACCACCCCTGACCCGGTAGAGTTGCAGCAGATAGAGACGGCGGCGGACGGTGTGGTGGTGTGGTTCAACAGCGAACCCAAGCTGCACGGCGAGCACATCGACGGCACCGTGGCGCTGTTGTTCGATGCACAAGGCAAAGCCGCCAGCGGGCAGCTCAAGGTCAACGACAAGGATGTGAACTGGCGCGTGCGCAAGACCGATGCGGGCTTGCTGCTGAACCTGGTGGCGGCTCGGCCGTTGCGCGGGGAGTGGAAGGGCGAGGAGGTCGATGACCGCTGGCGGCTGGAGATCCATCTCCAAGAGCAATAAAAGAGGGAGTTCCCGGCCTGCCTGTACCAGGGCTCCCAAAACGGGGTGAAGCCAGAGGCTTCGGTGTTAAAGAGGGAATCCCCGGCCTGCCTGTACCGAGGTTCCCGAAAGCGGTGTGGAGCGCGACGCGGTTCGCATCAAGCACCCCGGGTGTAAAGAGGGGATTCTCGGCCTGCCTGTACCAAGGTCCCCGAAACTGGGTTGTACTGGGGTTATTGCAGGGCGCGTGCCAGAGTGGCTGAGTTGTGCCAAAAAATTTCTCCAGAAAGCGCAAAGCCCCGGAATACGGGGCTTTGGTATTTTCGGGGGTCAGTATTTTCTTAACAAAACGCTTATTTCGGGCTTGGAACGTGTGCGCGATGCTAGAACAGGGTGCATTGAAGCGGTGCACGGTTCTGAGTCCGTGTGGAGGTCCAAATGTGAGAGGGGGCTTGCTCCCGATGGCGGAGTGTCAGTCGATATCTATCTGACTGATCCACCGCTATCGGGAGCAAGCCCCCTCCCACATTAGACCTCGATAGATTGGAGATCAGGCGTCGTCGCCCTCATCGTCATCACCACCATCGACCTTCATGCCCAGCTCCTTGATCTTGCGCGTCAGGGTATTGCGACCCCAACCCAGCAACACGGCGGCATCGCGACGGCGGCCGGCGGTGTGCTTGAGGGCGGTTTCGATCATGATCCGCTCGAAGGCCGGTACGGCGCTGTCCAGCAGGTTCGACTGGCCGCGTGCCAGGGCCTGGTCGGCCCATTGGCGCAGCGCCTGTTCCCAGTTGGTCACCGGTGCCGAATCCTGCGGCAGGCTCAACAGCTCCGGCGGCAGGTCGCCGATATGCACTTCGCGGCCGGACGCCATCACGGTGATCCAGCGGCAGGTGTTCTCCAGCTGGCGCACGTTGCCGGGCCATGGCAGGTTCTTCAGGTATTCCTCGGTCTCGCTTTTCAGCAGCTTCGGCTCGACGGCCAGCTCCTGGGCGGCGCGGCTGAGGAAGTGGCGGGCGAGGGTCGGGATATCTTCGCGGCGGTCCGACATACGTGGGATGTGGATGCGGATCACGTTGAGACGGTGGAACAAGTCTTCACGGAACTTGCCGGCGTGCACCAGGGTTTCCAGGTTCTGGTGAGTCGCGGCGATGATGCGCACATCGACCTTGACCGGTGTGTGCCCGCCCACGCGGTAGAACTCGCCGTCCGCCAGTACGCGCAGCAGGCGGGTCTGGGTGTCGGCCGGCATGTCGCCGATTTCATCGAGGAACAGCGTGCCGCCGTCCGCCTGTTCGAAGCGGCCGCGACGCAGGTTGGCGGCGCCGGTGAACGCGCCTTTCTCATGGCCGAACAGCTCGGACTCCATCAGATCCTTGGGGATCGCCGCCATGTTCAGCGCGATAAACGGCGAGGCCGCCCGCGGGCTGTGGCGGTGCAGGGCGTGGGCCACCAACTCTTTACCGGTACCCGACTCGCCGTTGATCAGCACGGTGATGTTGGAATGGCTCAAGCGCCCGATGGCGCGAAACACTTCCTGCATCGCCGGCGCTTCACCGATGATTTCCGGGGTGCGGGTCAGGGTCGGCGGGGCTTCCTGGTTCTGCTGTTCCTGGGCGTGCTGGTTGGCGCGCTTGACCAGCGCCACGGCCTCGTCCACATCAAATGGCTTGGGCAGGTACTCGAAGGCGCCGCCCTGATAGGACGCGACAGCGCTGTCCAGGTCGGAGTGCGCAGTCATGATGATCACCGGCAGGCGCGGGTGCTGCTCGCGAATCCGCGCCAGCAGGTCCAGGCCACTGGCGCCGGGCATGCGGATGTCGGAGATGATCACGTCGGGCTGCTGGCGCGCCAGGCGGCTCATCACCCCGTCGGCGCTGTCGAAGCTCTGGGTGGTCATGCCTTCCTGTTGCAAGGCTTTCTCGAGGACCCAGCGGATAGAACGGTCGTCATCGACGATCCACACAGTTTCACTACGGCTCATGTCGATGGGGCTCCTTGTTCCAGAGGCAGAAAGATCGAGAACGTGGTGTGGCCGGGATGGCTTTCACATTCGATCAGACCCTGGTGCTGGCTGATGATGTTCTGGGTAATGGCCAGGCCCAGCCCGGTACCGTCCGGGCGGCCGCTGACCATGGGAAAGAAGATGGTTTCCTGAAGTTCCGCAGGAATGCCTGGGCCGTTGTCGATGATCTCGACCTTGGTCACCAGGCGATGGCGCACGTGGCCGATGGTGAACTGGCGCAGGGCACGGGTGCGCAGGCTGATGCGGCCAAGGCGCAGCTCGTTCTGGCTGCTGATGGCCTGCATGGCGTTGCGCACGATATTGAGCACCGCCTGGATCATCTGCTCGCGGTCGATCAACACGTCGGGAATGCTTGGGTCGTAGTCGCGCACCAAGGTGATGCAGCCCTGGCTTTCGGCTTCTACCAACTGACAGACGCGCTCAAGTACTTCGTGCACGTTGGTCATCGCCAGCGACGGCAGCTTGTTGGAGCCGAGCATGCGGTCCACCAGGTTACGCAGGCGGTCAGCCTCTTCGATGATGACGTTGGTGTAGTCCTTGAGGTGCTCGTCCGGCAGCTCGCGGGCCAGCAACTGCGCCGCGCCGCGAATGCCGCCCAGCGGGTTCTTGATCTCATGGGCCAGGCCGCGCACCAGCATCTTGCTGGTCTCCTGCTTGGACAGCTGGGCTTCTTCCTTGGTGATGCGCAACAGGCGGTCGCGGGGGTGCACTTCGAGCAGCAGCAGGGTCGCGCCGTTGCTCAGGATCGGGGTGACGGCGTAGTCGACGGTCAGCGTCTGGCCGGTCAGTGCCGTGAGCATCGCTTCACGCTTGGTGAACGGATGTGCCTGCTCCACCGCCTGGCGCAATGAACTCAAGGCTTCGGCCGACTCGGTGAACAATTCGCTGATGAACTGCCCATGGCTGCGCTGGCCGCTGATGGCCAGGAGCATCTCCGCCGCCGGGTTCATGTACTCAAGGCGCAGGTCGTCATTGAGCAGGATGGTCGCGGTAGTCAGATTGTCGAGTAACAAACGGTGCAGTGCATCGCTGATGGTCATCGGGACCTCTTTTGGAGCAAGGCGCGGGCTTGAGGCACGCGCTGATACAAGGAAAATGCAAAAACCAAACCAAGGCTCCGAAAAGAAGCGTTAATCCCCTGAAATAGGGGTTTAAGGCGCGAAACTGTGGCGTTCTGCCAGCTTGGCCGGGAAGTTTCGAACCAAAATGGGGTGAGTCAGTGGGAAGGGTGCAGGTCGTCGCACCAATATAGTGCGGTTTTGTGAGGTTTGTTCAGGAAGTGATGAGAGAGGGCTCTCGGCGGCTGTGCGAGAGCGATCTCAGTGGTGGGGCTTTATCAGTGTGGCTGGGAGAGTGGCATGCCCGCGCTGCCGGCGTAAAAGACCAGCAGTTCCACCGGTGTGCTCCCGGTTCTGCCGCGATGGACTGTGCCTACCATCTCGGCCAGGGTTTGCCCTTGTGTCAGGGTGAGGGCTTGCCCACCTTTACGGGCTTCAACGATCAACTCGCCCGAGAGGATATACGCTGCGTTCGGCATGGGGTGGCTGTGCCAGGGTAACTGCGTATTCGCGGGGATCTTGAGTCGCAACAGCGTGAGTTCCGGCGGGCCGGAGGGATAAGCCTTGTAAGGTGTTCCGTCCCATGAAGCGCTGCTCTGCAGCAGGATTTCCTTTTCGATTTGCACGACGACTTTCGGCTGGCTGCTGCAGCCTAGGGCAGACAAGCAGGCCGCTGTTGCGATCAAGCATTTGAGGGCTTCCATGGTTGGTTTCATCCCGTTCGCTGAGTGGCCGGTCAGGCTACGATCGCTGTTCGGGGAGGGATGCCGGAAGGTGCCTAAAATAATGTGGGTGTCATCCGTTATTGGCCTGTGCGAATACACAGCTCGGCCGTGGCGCGGATCATCGCCAGTTGCCGCAGCGGGTCGTTCAGCGGCTCATGCACCGCTTCGGCCAGCCAGTGAGGGCACTGCGGGTCGGTACGTTGGGGGGTGAAGTCCGCCAGTTGTTGCAGCAGGCGTGTTTGCAATTGATCCAGCTGCGGGCGAATCTGCTTCACCAGGTCCGGGCGCGGATCGTCGGGTGCCTTGCCCTGGAACTGCCAATCGGACAGGTGGGTGTACTGCACCAGCTTGTTTGCCTCGATCTGGGCCGAGAAGAATTGCTCGGCGGCGGCGGGTGCCAGTTTGTAGCTCGGCGCCTGGGCGACAACGCTGGCGATCACTTCTTGTTCGCGCTTCTTATCTTCCACCGGTTTTTTGCTGTCCCATTTGCTCAAGGCCACCTGGTCGGCGATCTCCAGGCGCTCGGCGATGCTGTTGAGTAAAGGCTCAAGCGTAGGTGGCGCAGCCAATGCACTGGCGCTGATAAAGAACAAAGTGAACGCAAGTCGATGTTTCAAAGGAAATCCCCCTGTAGGAGCGAGCTTGCTCGCGAAGGTCGTTAACGATAACGCGTAAATGTTGAAGAAATGCGGTGCCCTGGCGTTTTTCGCGAGCAAGCTCGCTCCTACAGTGGTCGCGTAGGGCTCAAGCCAACCCCAAATCCACCGCCCTCCGTCTTCGATGGTCAGCCATATGCTCGACCGCCGAGCAGCCACCTGACAATCCCCAGGCAAAAAAAGACCTCCCGAAGGAGGTCTTTTCGCATCACGCCACCTTAGCAGCGCTACCGGATCAGCAGCTGTAGTACAGCTCGTATTCCAGTGGGTGTACGAAGGTGCGTACTTTGATTTCTTCTTCGCTTTTCAGCTCGATGTAGGCATCGATGAAGTCGTCGCTGAATACGCCGCCTTTGGTCAGGAACGCACGGCCCTTGTCCAGCTCTTCCAGGGCTTCTTTCAGGCTGCCGCACACTTGTGGGATCTCTTTGGCCTCTTCAGGCGGCAGGTCGTACAAGTTTTTGTCGGCGGCGTCGCCAGGGTGGATCTTGTTCTGGATACCGTCCAGGCCGGCCATGACCAGGGCAGCGAAGGCCAGGTATGGGTTGGCTGCTGGATCCGGGAAGCGAGCTTCGATACGGCGAGCGCGCGGGCTGGATACGTAAGGAATACGGATCGAGGCGGAACGGTTGCGAGCCGAGTAGGCCAGCATGACCGGTGCTTCGAAACCTGGGACCAGACGCTTGTAGGAGTTGGTCGACGGGTTGGTGAAGCCGTTCAGGGCCTTACCGTGCTTGATGATGCCGCCGATGAAGTACAGGGCGGTGTCGGACAGGCCGGCATAACCTTCGCCAGCGAAGGTGTTCTTGCCTTCTTTGGCGATGGACAGGTGAACGTGCATACCCGAACCGTTATCGCCGTACAGCGGCTTAGGCATGAAGGTAGCGGTACGGCCGTAGGCATCAGCCACGTTGTGTACGCAGTACTTCAGGGTCTGGACTTCGTCAGCCTTGGCGACCAGGGTGTTGAATTTCACACCGATTTCGTTCTGGCCGGCAGTCGCCACTTCGTGGTGGTGAACTTCGATGACCAGGCCCATTTCTTCCATGGCGTTGCACATGGAGGTACGGATTTCGTGGTCGTGGTCGAACGGCGGAACCGGGAAGTAGCCACCTTTGATGCCTGGACGGTGGCCTTTGTTGCCGCCTTCCACGTCCTGGTCGGACATCCACGAACCTTGTTCGGAGAAGATCTTGAACATCGAACCGGAGATGTCGGACTTGAACTTGACCGAATCAAAGATGAAGAATTCCGGCTCCGGGCCTACGAATACGGTGTCGCCGATACCGGTGGACTTCAGGTATTCCTCGGCACGCTTGGCGATCGCACGTGGGTCGCGGTCGTAGCCTTGCATGGTCGAAGGCTCGATCACGTCGCAGACGATGATCAGGGTTGGGTCTTCGGTGAACGGGTCGAGGACGGCAGTGCTGTCGTCCGGCATCAGGATCATGTCGGAGGCTTCGATGCCTTTCCAGCCAGCGATGGAGGAGCCGTCGAACATTTTGCCTTCTTCGAAGAAAGCATCATCCAGCGCGTCGCGAGCCGGCATGGTCACGTGGTGCTGAGTGCCTTTGGTGTCCGTGAAGCGCAGATCAATCCATTTAACGTCATGATCTTTGATGAGTTGAACCGACTTCGACATAGTGTCCTCCGGGTGGCTTCGGGCTGGGGTAGTGGAGTTAGCCCTTAGAATGTGGGTGATGCCGGCGCGGATAGTCCGCCATGGCAACCTGCCTCACAAGAGAGCAAATTGCATGCCAGTGCGCCAACATGGGTTTTTTGCTCCAAAAACGCCCTATAAAGGGTACATAGCGACAAAAGCCTGAAATACGAGCACCGAAATGTGGCGCAAGGCGATGCAAATGCACCCCTTTAGTGCGAGTCGAGTGTTGTGCATATTAACTGGTTAAACCTTGAGCGATTTCCGCTATAATCCGCGCCCCCCTTTTTCGGCAGGCCCTGCGCGCGCTGTTTCCATGAAATTAATCGTTAAAGTCTTCCCCGAGATCACCATCAAGAGCCGACCGGTACGGATGCGTTTCATCCGTCAGTTGGCCAAGAACATCCGTGCCGTGCTCCGCGATCTGGACCCGGCTGTGGTGGTGAACGGTGTGTGGGACAACCTCGAGCTGGAAACCCGCCTGACCGACGTCAAAGCCTTGAAGGACATGACCGAGCGCCTGAGCTGCATGCCGGGTATCGCGCATTTCCTGCAGGTGGATGAGTACCCGCTGGGGGACTTCGACGACATCACCGAAAAATGCAAACGGCACTTCGGCGACAGCCTTGAAGGCAAGATTTTTTCGGTGCGGTGCAAGCGTGCCGGCAAGCACCCGTTCAGCTCCATGGACGTCGAGAAATACGTCGGCAGCAAGCTGCGTCGCGAGTGCGGCGCCGCCGGAATTTCCCTCAAGGCGCCGCAAATTGAAGTGCGCATGGAAATTCGCGACCAACGGTTGTTTGTGATTCACAGCCAGCACGACAGCATCGGCGGCTACCCGCTGGGCGCCCTGGAACAGACCCTGGTCCTCATGTCCGGCGGTTTCGATTCCACGGTAGCGGCCTACCAGATCATGCGCCGCGGCCTGATGAGCCACTTCTGCTTCTTTAACCTGGGCGGGCGTGCACACGAATTGGGCGTGATGGAGGTTGCGCACTTTATCTGGAAGAAGTACGGCAGCTCCCAGCGCGTGCTATTTGTGAGCGTACCGTTCGAGGAAGTGCTGGGCGAAATTCTCGGTAAAGTCGATAACAGTCATATGGGCGTAGTTTTGAAGCGTATGATGTTGCGCGCAGCGTCCCGAATCGCCGATCAGTTGCAGATCGACGCGCTGGTGACCGGTGAAGCGATTTCCCAGGTTTCCAGCCAGACGCTGCCGAACCTGTCACTGATCGACTGCGTGACTGAAAAGCTGGTACTGCGTCCGCTGATCGCCAGCCACAAGCAGGACATCATCGACTTGGCAGAAGAAATCGGCACCGCCGACTTTGCCAAGCACATGCCTGAATATTGCGGGGTCATTTCGGTGAACCCCAAGACCCACGCCAAGCGCAACCGCGTGGAGTACGAAGAACAACAGTTTGATATGGCGGTTCTGGAGCGTGCGCTCGAGAACGCCAAGCTGGTCCCGATCGATCGTGTGATCGACGAACTGGGCCAGGATGTGCAGATCGAAGAAGTCAGCGAAGCCCTGGCCGGACAAATCGTCATCGACATCCGTCACCCGGATGCCGCTGAAGATGAGCCGCTGGAAGTCGCCGGCATCGACGTACAAACGCTGCCGTTCTATGCATTGAACGCGCGTTTCAAGGAACTGGATAACAGCCGTCAGTACCTGTTGTATTGCGACAAAGGCGTGATGAGTCGCCTGCATGCCCACCATTTGCTCAGTGAGGGGCATGCCAATGTGCGCGTTTATCGACCGAGCTAAGAGCCCGGGGCTGTTTGCCTGTGGCCTGCGTCACCGGCCCCCCGACTCTGCCGTCAAGCTGTAACGGCAAGGCCTGACTCTACTGTTAATCGCTGCCACGACCTGTCAGCACACCGAATCCTCTGATCGAGATACACAAGTGATCGAAAATCTACGTAACATCGCCATCATTGCTCACGTTGACCATGGTAAAACCACCCTGGTAGACAAACTCCTGCGTCAATCCGGCACCCTGGAGCGCAACGAGCTCAACGACGAGCGCGTGATGGACTCCAACGACCAGGAAAAAGAGCGCGGTATTACCATCCTGGCAAAAAACACCGCTATCAACTGGAACGGCTACCACATCAACATCGTGGATACCCCGGGCCACGCCGACTTCGGCGGCGAAGTAGAACGCGTAATGTCGATGGTTGACTCCGTTCTGCTGCTGGTTGACGCTCAAGACGGCCCTATGCCGCAAACCCGTTTCGTGACCAAGAAGGCTTTCGAAGCCGGCCTGCGTCCGATCGTGTGCATCAACAAGGTTGACCGTCCAGGCGCGCGTCCGGACTGGGTTCTGGACCAGATCTTCGACCTGTTCGACAACCTGGGTGCCACCGAAGAACAGCTGGACTTCAAAGTCGTCTACGCCTCGGCCCTGAACGGCATTGCCGGTCTGGAACACACCGACATGGCTGAAGACATGACCCCGCTGTACCAGTCGATCGTCGACAACGTACCGGCGCCTAAAGTTGACCGTGATGGTCCGTTCCAGATGCAAATCTCGGCACTGGACTACAACAGCTTCCTGGGTGTTATCGGCGTTGGCCGTATCGCTCGTGGTAGCGTCAAGCCGAACACCCCGGTTGTTGCTATCGGCGCCGACGGCAAGAAGCGTAACGGTCGTATCCTGAAGCTGATGGGTCACCACGGTCTGCACCGTATCGACGTTGAAGAAGCTTTCGCTGGCGACATCGTCTGCGTGAGCGGCATGGACTCCCTGTTCATCTCCGACACCCTGTGCCAGCCGGACAACGTTGAGGCGATGAAGCCTCTGACCGTCGACGAGCCAACCGTTTCCATGACCTTCCAGGTAAACGACTCGCCTTTCTGCGGTAAAGAAGGCAAGTTCGTGACTTCCCGTAACATCAAGGAACGTCTGGACAAAGAGCTGCTGTACAACGTTGCACTGCGCGTTGAAGAAGGCGACTCGGCTGACAAGTTCAAGGTTTCCGGCCGTGGTGAGCTGCACCTCTCGGTACTGATCGAAACCATGCGTCGCGAAGGCTTCGAAATGGGCGTTGGTCGTCCAGAAGTGATCATCCGTCAGGTTGACGGCGTGAAGCAGGAACCGTTCGAAAACGTCACCATCGACACCCCGGAAGAATCCCAGGGCAAGGTCATGGAAGAGATGGGTCTGCGTAAAGGCGACCTGACCAACATGGTGCCGGATGGCAAAGGCCGTGTGCGTCTGGAATACAACATTCCTGCTCGTGGTCTGATCGGTTTCCGTAACCAGTTCCTGACCCTGACCAACGGTGCTGGCATCCTGACCTCGATCTTCGATCGCTACGACACCATGAAGTCCGGCGACATGTCCGGCCGTCAGAACGGTGTTCTGGTATCGGTAGAAACCGGCAAGGCCCTGACCTACTCCCTGGAAACCCTCCAGGCGCGTGGCAAGCTGTTCGTTGAGCACGGTCAAGAGATCTACAACGGTCAGATCGTTGGTCTGAACAGCCGTGACAACGACATGGGCGTCAACCCAACCAAAGGCAAGAAGCTCGACAACATGCGTGCTTCGGGCAAAGACGAAACCATCGCCCTGGTCCCACCTGTTCGCTTCACCCTGGAACAGGCCCTGGAATTCATCCAGGACGACGAGCTGTGCGAAGTCACGCCTAAGTCGATCCGCCTGCGTAAGAAGATCCTGGACGAAGGCGAGCGTACCCGCGCTGCCAAGAAAGCCAAGAACTGAGTTAACTCAGGCTGAATGAAAAACGCCCCCGGTCGAAAGGCCGGGGGCGTTTTTTTTGCCTGCAATTTGTGTTGTGCGGGCTCTTGTAGTGAGCGGGCTTGCCCCGCGCTGGGTGGCGAAGCCACCCCAAATCCAGGCACCTGAGTTTTATCTGGAAAAATGCAGAGACCGGGTTAGGGCCGCTTCGCAGCCCAGCGCGGGGCACGCCCGCTCACCACAACAAGCCCGCTCACTACAAGGTTGTGATCAGAACTTGTCGAGGGTCTTGAACTTGGTCTCGCGCACCACTTCCTTCGGCTTGTACGCGCAATACCCCGGGCGCGGCCCAATCTTCGGGTGGTTGCGGCAAGTATCCGGGCGCTTGTCATAAATAGTGCAGAAGCGCGTCTTACGATCCAGGTACAGGCAGTCGTTGTTGCTCATGCGCTGCAGGGTAAAAATCTCGGATTTGTTGTTGTAGCGCTCGACGATGCCTTCCTTCTGCAACCGCTTGGCGATGTTCTTCGGCGGGTCGCCGCGCTCGAATTCATCGACGATGCCAATGCGGATCAGGTCCTTGATCTTCACCTCAACCGGCAGCGTGCAGCAGCTGGACACGCAGCCGCCGCACATATGGGCGGAATATTTCTGCCAAGTCTCGAGACGGTCGAGTTCCGCGGCGGCGATCAGTTGAGGCTTCATCGGGGTTCCAAAAGGTGGGGCTGTATCCGGGCGCGCGATCATACCGGGATTGGTGGTTTTTTGAACAATATTTTGCGTATTTCAGCTCAAAGGCTGGACATGGGCCGATCGGGCACGACCCCTGCATCAAATGCCTGTAAAGGTGAATGAGTTAAAAAACTGCCGAACCAGAGCGTCTACCGTCTGTCAGACCGACTAGGCTCTAGCAACTCTTTCAATCTCGCCCGAGGTCACACCGATGTCTCAGGAACCGCTTGCACGAGAAGCAGAGGTAGCCGCATTCCGCGATGCTGTCTTGACCAAACTCACCTACGCGGTGGGCAAAGACCCGGACCATGCCTTCGACCATGACTGGTTCGAAGCCATTGCCTTGGCCGCCCGCGACCAGATGGTCGACCACTGGATGGATCACACGCGGCGTATCTACCGCAAAGGCCAGAAGCGGGTTTATTACCTCTCCCTGGAATTCCTTATCGGCCGCCTGCTCTACGACAGCCTGAGCAACCTCGGCGTGCTGGAGATCGCTCGCGAAGCCTTGTCCGAGCTGGGTGTGGACCTCGAACGCATTCGCCTGCTGGAGCCCGACGCGGCGCTTGGCAACGGCGGCCTCGGCCGTCTGGCCGCGTGCTTTATGGAAAGCATGTCGACCTTGGGCATCGCCGGCCATGGTTATGGCATTCGTTATGAGCACGGCTTGTTCCGCCAGGCGATTGTCGATGGCTGGCAGCAGGAACAGACCGAACGCTGGCTGGATTTCGGCAACCCGTGGGAATTCGAGCGGGCCGAGGTGATTTACCCGATTGGCTTTGGCGGCAGCGTCGAGACCCTGCCGGATGCCTCCGGCAAGCTGATCCAGGTGTGGACGCCCAACGAAACCGTGCGTGCCGTTGCCTACGACACCCCGGTGGTCGGCTGGCGCGGCGCCAGCGTGAATACCTTGCGCCTGTGGCGTGCCCGTGCGGTGGAAGACCTGCACCTGGAGCGCTTCAACGCCGGTGACCACCTGGGCGCCGTCGCCGAAGTGGCCCGCGCCGAGAGCATCTCCCGAGTGCTTTACCCGGCGGACAGCACCGAAGCGGGGCAGGAACTGCGCCTGCGCCAGGAATACTTCTTCGTCGCCGCCTCCTTGCAAGACCTGTTGCGCCGCCACAAAAACATGCACGGCTCGGTCCTGAGCCTGGGCGAACACGCGGCGATCCAACTCAACGACACCCACCCCTCGATCGCCGTGGCTGAGTTGATGCGCCAGTTGGTCGACCTGCACGACATTCCGTGGGAAGCCGCGTGGGATGTGACCGTCGAAACCCTGTCGTACACCAACCACACCCTGTTGCCCGAAGCCCTGGAAACCTGGCCGGTCGGCCTGATGGAACGCATGCTGCCCCGGCACATGCAGATCATCTACCTGATCAACGCCCAGCACATCGATGCGCTGCGCGCCAAGGGCATCCATGACTTCGACGTGCTGCGCGCTGTGTCCCTGATCGAAGAAGACAACGGCCGCCGTGTGCGCATGGGCAATCTGGCGTTCCTCGGCTCCCACAGCGTCAACGGCGTGTCCGGCCTGCACACCCAACTGATGCGCAGCACGGTGTTCTCCGAACTGCACAAGCTCTACCCGGAGCGCATCAACAACAAGACCAACGGCATTACCTTCCGCCGCTGGCTGTACCAGGCCAACCCCAAGCTCACCGATATGCTGGTGGAAGCCTTGGGCCCGGACATTCTCGACAACATCGAAACCCGCCTGGGCGAGCTGGAAACCTTCGCCGAGAAACAGACCTTCCGCAAAGCCTTTGCCGACCAGCGCCTGCATAGCAAGCGTGCGCTGGCCGAGATCATCCATGAGCGCCTGGGCATTTCGGTGAACCCGGCGGCGATGTTCGACGTGCAGGTCAAGCGTATCCACGAATACAAGCGCCAGTTGCTCAACCTGCTGCACACCGTGGCGCTGTACCAGGCGATCCGTGCCGAGCCGGGCACCGACTGGGTGCCACGGGTGAAGATCTTCGCGGGCAAGGCGGCGGCCAGCTATCACCAGGCCAAGTTGATCATCAAGCTGACCAACGACATCGCGCGCACCGTCAACAACGACCCGACCGTACGTGGGCTGCTCAAGGTGGTGTTCCTGCCCAACTACAACGTCAGCCTGGCGGAAAGCATCATCCCGGCGGCGGACTTGTCGGAGCAGATCTCCACCGCCGGCTTTGAAGCCTCGGGCACCAGCAACATGAAGTTCGGCCTCAACGGCGCGCTGACCATCGGCACCATGGACGGCGCCAACGTGGAGATGCACGAGCGCGTGGGCGCCGATCACATGTTTATCTTCGGTCTCAGCGCACAGCAGGTCGAGGCACGTAAACACGCCGGGGAATTCAACGCCGGGCCCGATATTGCGGCGTCCCATCGTCTGAACGATGTGCTGCAAGCGATTCGGGGCGGGGTGTTCTCGCCGGACGATCCGGGCCGCTATGTGGGCTTGATCGACGGGTTGATCGACTACGACCGCTTCCTGGTCTGCGCCGACTTCGATTCCTACTGGGACGCCCAGGCGCGGGTCGAAGCGCATTGGCATGATTCCAAGGCGTGGTGGCGTTCGGCGGTGCTCAATACCGCACGGATGGGCTGGTTCTCGTCGGACCGGACGATCCGCGAGTACGCTACGGAAATCTGGAAAGCCCTCGACTAGATCTACTGTAGGAGCGAGCTTGCTCGCGAAAAACGCCAACGATAACGCGTGCTTTCTGATTTAACGCGGTATCTTTGCGTTCTTCGCGAGCAAGCTCGCTCCTACAGCACGGTTTGTTTAGGGAATATCGACCATGCAATGGATTTTCATGCTGATTGGCCTGGTGCTCGGCTGGACGCTCGATGAGTCGTTCTATGATGCGGGCATTGGTGCGCTGTTGGGGTTGGGCATTGGCCAGGCGATTCGCCTGTCGAAGCTGGCGGCCCAGGCGCAGCAACAGGCTGCTCAGTTGGAAGCCACGCAGAAGGCGTTGATCGCCCTGGGTGAGCGCCTGCGGCAACTGGAAGTACCCACGCCGACACGCACTGTCATCGTCGAGCCGCCTGTCCCTGAGGTGGCACCTGTCGCCAAGGCGCCTGAACTGGTGTGGGAGCTGCCGGCTGAATTGACGCCTGTCGCCATGGTCGCCGAACCGAGCCAGCCCTTGCCGGATGACGTCTGGACGCCTGCCCCGACGCCACGCCCGCCTCAAGAACCTGCCGCTCCCCGTGGCCCCAACCTGATCGAACGCGCCATCAGCGGCGCACGCAATTGGCTGTTTGGTGGCAACACCGTGCTGCGTGTCGGCGTGGTGCTGCTGTTTCTCGGCCTGGCGTTCCTGCTGCGCTACGCCACCGAAGGTATGGTGGTGCCGATCGAACTGCGTTACGCCGGCGTTGCGGCGGCGGCCCTTGGCCTGTTGGGCCTGGGCTGGTGGCTGCGGCTGCGCAACAGCAACTACGGCTTGATGCTGCAAGGCACCGGGATCGCGGTGCTGTACCTGACGGTGTTTGCCGCGATGCGCCTGCACCCGTTGATCGACCCGAGCGCGGCGCTGGGCCTGCTGGTGGCGGTCACGGTGTTCTCGGCGATCCTGGCGATTACCCAGGATGCGCTGGGACTGGCCTGTGCGGCAGCGCTCGGCGGCTTCGCGGCGCCGATCCTCACGTCCACCGGCGCCGGTAATCATGTCGCGCTGTTCAGTTATTTTGCCCTGCTCAATGCCGGTATCCTCGCCATCGCCTGGTTCAAGGCCTGGCGCCTGCTCAACCTGATCGGCTTTGTCGGCACCTTCGGTATCGGCTTTGCCTGGGGCATGCGTTCCTATACGCCTGAGTTGCTGTGGAGTACCGAGCCGTTCCTGATCCTGTTTTTCCTGATGTACCTGGCTATCGGCCTGTTGTTCGCCCGGCGCAAGTTGCGGGAGATGGGCGACGCGCCCGAAGGCCGTGATGCGTTGTTGCGCTGGTCGGCATCCAAAGGCGACTACGTCGATGGCAGCATGCTGTTCGGCCCGCCGCTGGTGGGGTTTGGCCTGCAGTTCGCGCTGGTGCAGCACCTTGAGTTCGCCGCGGCGTTCAGCGCGCTGGGCCTGGGCATCCTCTACATGGGCCTGGCCCGCGTGCTCAGTGGCGGGCGCGCCTTGCTGCTGGCGGAAACCTGCCTGGCCCTGGGGGTGATCTTTGCCAGCCTGGCGATTCCCCTGGGCCTCGATGCCCGATGGACCGCAGCCGCCTGGGCGGTGGAAGGTGCCGGGGTCTTCTGGCTCGGCTTGCGCCAGCAG
This sequence comes from Pseudomonas sp. CFBP13509, assembly GCF_005233485.1. Classification (NCBI taxonomy): domain Bacteria; kingdom Pseudomonadati; phylum Pseudomonadota; class Gammaproteobacteria; order Pseudomonadales; family Pseudomonadaceae; genus Pseudomonas; species Pseudomonas sp. CFBP13509. Next base: position 398,711 of record NZ_QGAA01000002.1, on the reverse strand, counting down.
CGGCCGTTGGCGCGGGCATTTGGCCTGTTGCTGCAATTGGGCTCGGCGCTGGCGTTTCTCAGTGAGCTGCGCATCGGCGAACACACGCTGCTGGAGGGGGCGCCCCTGGGGGCGTTGCTGCTGGGCGCGGCGTTGCTGTTCAGCTTCGACCAACTGCGCAGGGCCGCGACGGAGCAGGCGGCGGAGTGGGAGCGCAAGGGCCTGCCGGTTCTGGCCAGCCTCGGCCTGGCCTTTGTGTACCTGCTCGCGCCGCTGTTGTTGCTGACTCAAGGCACTGCCATCAGTTGGGCGCTCGCCGGCCTGGCGACCCTGTTCATCGGCTTGCGGATTGGCTCGCGCACCTTCCTGTTCACGGCGTTTGCCGTGCAACTGCTGGGCGGGGCGTTGTTCCTGCTGCGCTTGCAAGGCGGCGACTCGGCAGCGGTATTCAACGCCGGCTGGAGCGGCCTGCTCAGCGCGTCGTTGATCGGCCTGGCGTTGATCGGCGGCATGCTGCTGGCGGCGCGCGATGACATGGTGCGCAGCGATGTACGGCTGTTGCGCGGGCTGTCCGTGGTGCTGCTGGCCGGGTTGGTGCTGATCAACCTTGCCGTGCTGTTTGTACTGCCATGGGAAAGCGCCAGCGGTGTGTGGGCGGCCAGTGGGTTGTTGATCATCTGGTTGAGCCTGTACCTGCAACAGCGCGTCAGTTTCGTGTTCGGGTTACTGCTGCAAGTGATCGGCGGCGCGTCGTTCCTGCTGGCGGTGCCGGAGCTGCTCGGGCCTTTGACCAGCGAGGGCCTGCGTCCCCTGGGGCATAGCGGGTTCTGGACACCGATGGTGTTGGGCCTGGCCGCCTTGATCGGTGCCTGGCGCCTGCAGCGTGAACCCCATGCGCCGGTGTTTGCCGTACTCAAGCTGCAACGCCTGTCGGACCTGCTGCTGGTGTGGGGCGCGGCGTGGTGGGCGTTGGCGCTGATCGCTGAAGTGCTGCGGTTTATACCCGATGAGCTGCGGGGTGCGCTCCTGCTGGGTAGTGCGGCGGTCAGCGTGGCGATCTGGGCGTTGCTCGCGACGCGCCTGCGCTGGGCCTCCCTGGGCATGCTCTGCACCCTGTTGATGCCGGCGGCGGGGATGGTATTGCTGGTGTCTGCGCATAATTATTACCACCCGGCAGCGCACTACGGCTGGCTGGCCTGGCTGGCTGTGTTCGGGGCGCATTTCATCGCGCTGCGGCGTTTGGCGACGCTGGTGCCGGCCACCGTCCTGAGCGTTGCTCACGTGTTGGGTTGCTGGATGCTGATCGGCGTATTGGCGCTGGAGCTGCGCTACGGCCTGTTGTTGCTGTCGAGCGAATACAACGCCTGGCGCTGGCTGGGCTGGGCAATCCTGCCAAGTCTGTACCTGGTGCTGGCTGCTGCACCGCGTCGCTGGCCGTGGCCGGTGTCGGCGTATCCACGGGAATATCGAGTGCTGGCGGCACTCCCATTGGCGGTGCTGATGCTGGGCTGGTTCTGGCTGGCGAATACCTTCAGCGACGGCACGGCCAGGCCGCTGCCCTATGTGCCGTTGCTCAACCCGCTGGACCTCGGCTTGCTGTTTGCGCTGCTGGGCGTGTACCTGTGGTCGCGCAGCGTGGCGCCGCAACGCGGGCCGCGTGCTGAATTGATCGCCCAAGGCATTGCCGGTATTTCGCTGTTCGCGTTCTTTACGGCCCTGGTGATGCGCACCGCACACCACTGGGGCGGCGTGCCGTTCCATCTGGATGGGTTGCTGGAATCGATGTTGGTGCAAGCCGGCCTGTCGATTGTCTGGACCCTGATCGCCCTCGGCCTGATGATCGGCGGTCACCTGCGCCATCGTCGCGAAGTGTGGCTGATCGGCGCGGCGCTGATCGCGGTGGTGGTGGCCAAGCTGTTCTTTGTCGAGCTGAGCAACCGTGGCGGCCTGGCGCGGATCGTGTCGTTTATCGGCGTGGGCGGGTTGTTGCTGGTGGTGGGCTACTTTGCGCCGCTGCCGCCCAAGCGTGCCGAACCTGTGTTGGACACTGAAGGAGCATCCCCTTGATCGGTAAGTTGAGCGTGGTCGTGCTGGGCATGTGTACGACATTGTCGGCGTGGGCGCTGGAAACGCCGGCCGACTTCAGCAGCCAGGTGCCGCTGAGCGTCAGCGGCAACGGCCCCTGGTATCGCCTTGAGTTGCCCTTGGCCGTGCAACTGAATGCGCGCCAGGCTGACCTCAGCGATGTGCGGGTGTTTAACGCTGCCGGTGAACCCCAGGCCTACGCGCTGTCGCGTCAAGCGTCGCAACGCACCGAAAGTCGTGAAGTCACCGACGTGAAGTGGTTCCCGCTGTACGCCGCCGACACCCAGGCAACCTTGCCCGGTGTGGTGATGAAAACCACGGCCGAAGGCACCCTGGTGGAAATCAAACCGTCCACCGCACCCAAGCCCGGCAAGCAGGTGCTGCGTGGCTGGGTGCTCGATGCCAGTAAAATCAAGGCGCCGTTGCAGCAGTTGAGCCTGGACTGGAGCCGCGAGCAGGAGGGCTTCCAGCGCTTCAGCATTGAAGCCAGTGATGACTTGCAGCACTGGCAATCCTGGGGGGATGGGCAAGTGGCGCGTTTGTCGTTTGCCGACGAGCGGGTCGAGCAGCATGACGTCAGTTTGCCGGGCCAGTCCGCGCGTTACCTGCGCCTGGTGTGGAAGGGGCAGGCGGCACCGTTGCTGACCTCGGCCAGGTTGGCCAGTGCCACCAGCAGCAGCCTGCCGCTGCCGCTGGTATGGTCGCAGCCGCTCTCGGGCACGCGGCTCAAGGCGGGTGAGTACAGCTGGAAGTTACCTGCAGGGCTGAGCGTCGAACGTTTGCGTATCGAGTTGAAGCAGCCCAATACGCTGGCGCCGGTGACCCTGGCGGGGCGACGTGACAGCAATCAAGCCTGGCAGCCGCTGAGCAATGGTCTGCTCTACCGCCTGACCCAGAATGGCCAGGACGTGGTGCAGGACGAGTTGCAACTGCCCGGCCAGACGGTCGCCGAACTCAAGTTGCAGGTCGACGAGCGCGGCGGTGGCCTGGGCGTCGAAGCGCCGGCCCTGCACTTCGCGGTGCGCGCCACGCAGTTGGTGTTCCTGGCGCGGGGCGAGCCGCCGTTCACGCTGGCGCTGGGGAATGCTTCGGTGAAGGCGGCGAACCTGCCGTTGTCGACGCTGATCCCGGATTACACCGCCGAGCGCCTCAACACCTTGGGACAGGCCAAGGTGGCCGGGGCCGTCGCGGTCACTTCGCCAGCGGTCCCTGCGGCTGTCGACAGCGGGCCGAACTGGAAAAAACTCGGACTCTGGGCCGTATTACTGCTCGGCGTGGCGGCGCTGGGAGGCATGGCCTACAGTTTGCTGCGCAAGCCGCCGGAGGCACGTTAAATAAAGTCCATGAACTCTATTGGGTTTAAATCCTCTGATAGGAGGAAATACACCCCCGACTCGCGTTAAACTGCGCGGGTTTTTAGCCCCCCCTTCATCGGAGCCTTCCATGTCCCGCGTTACCTTGAGTCGCTATTTGATTGAGCAGACCCGCAGCAACAACACGCCTGCCGATCTGCGCTTCCTTATCGAAGTGGTGGCGCGTGCTTGCAAGGAAATCAGCCACGCCGTGTCCAAAGGCGCATTGGGTGGTGTCCTGGGCAGCATGGGCACTGAAAACGTGCAGGGCGAAGTGCAGAAGAAGCTCGACGTGATTTCCAACGAAATCCTGCTCGAAGCCAACGAATGGGGCGGTCACCTGGCCGGCATGGCGTCCGAAGAAATGGACAATGCCTACCAGATCCCGGGCAAATACCCGAAGGGCGCCTACCTGCTGGTGTTCGACCCACTGGACGGTTCGTCCAACATCGACATCAACGCCCCGGTCGGCACCATCTTCTCGGTACTGCGTTGCCCGAACGAATACCTGAGCCAGAACGAAGCCCTGAACGAAAAGGCCTTCCTGCAGCCGGGCACTGAGCAGGTCGCTGCCGGCTACGCGATCTACGGCCCACAGACCATGCTGGTGCTGACCCTGGGCGATGGCGTCAAAGGCTTCACCCTGGACCGTGAAATGGGCAGCTTCGTCCTCACCCATGAAGACATCACCATTCCGGCTTCCACCCAGGAATTCGCGATCAACATGTCCAACCAGCGCCACTGGGAAGAGCCGGTCAAGCGCTATGTGAACGAGTTGATGGAAGGCGAAGAAGGCCCGTTGAAGAAGAACTTCAACATGCGTTGGGTCGCGGCGATGGTGGCCGACGTACACCGTATCCTGACCCGTGGCGGCCTGTTCATGTACCCACGCGACAGCCGCGAGCCGTCCAAACCGGGCAAACTGCGCCTGATGTACGAAGCCAACCCGATGTCCTTCCTGGTAGAACAGGCGGGCGGTGCGTCCACCGACGGCCACCAGCGCATCCTCGATATCCAGCCCGACGGCTTGCACCAGCGTGTGGCGGTGTTCCTGGGTTCCAAGGAAGAAGTTGAGCGTGTGACCGCCTACCACAAGAAGTAAGCTGCGGCGATAAGTGAACGGCGTTGTTGTGAGCCGGTTCACCCTTAAAGAAGCCCCGAAACGTTTCAGCGTTTTCGGGGCTTTTTTGTTTTCGTTCGTCGGGAACCAGACACCTCTTTTCCCTTCTAAGCTTCTGGCAGATACCCAAGCTGCTTCGTCCCTCCAGGAGTTATTCCATGTCGTTACGCCGTCTCGCTTTGCTGGCCTTTTGCGTGCTGTTGGCCGCTTGCAGCAAGGTCAATCAAGAAAACTACGCAAAGTTGTCGGCCGGCATGCCTAAGGCCGAGGTGGAGTCGCTGCTGGGCAAGCCGACCGATTGTTCCGGCGCACTGGGCATGTCCAGCTGCACATGGGGCGATAAAAACAGCTTTATCAGCGTTCAATATGCCGGTGACAAAGTTCTGATGTTTTCCGGGCAAGGCCTGAAGTAAACCGGGGCGAAAGCCTGCGGGAGAAGAAGAATGATGCGTTTTGTTTTGTTCCTTTGCGCCAGCCTGTTTTTGGCGGGCTGCGCCAGCCATTCTGGCGATGATCTGCAACCCAAGACAGCGAGCAACGTCAACCTCAAGCGTTACCAGGGCACCTGGTATGAGTTGGCTCGATTGCCGATGTACTTCCAGCGCAACTGCGCGCAGTCCGAAGCCCGCTACACATTGCTGCCTGATGGCGATATGTCGGTATTCAACCGCTGCCTCACCACCGAGTGGAAGTGGGAAGAAGCCAAGGGCACGGCCACGCCGCAGGTGCCTGGCAAGACCGACAAGCTCTGGGTGGAATTCAACAACTGGTTTACGTCACTGCTGCCAGGCGTCGCCAAGGGCGATTACTGGGTGCTGTATGTCAGCGATGACTACAAGACCGCCATCGTCGGCAGCCCGAGCCGGCGCTATATGTGGATCCTTTCGCGCACGCCGACGGTCAGTGCGGACACCCGTGAAGACCTGTTGAGCAGGGCGCGGCAGCAAGGGTATGACACCACGCGGTTGATCTGGCGCACGTCGGATAAGCAGATGGCCAAGACTTCGCAATAACCCGGGATCACTACAGATCCAATTGTGGGAGGGGGCTTGCTCCCGATAGCGGTGTATCAGCAGATTATTTCTAGCTGACACACCGCAATCGGGAGCAAGCCCCCTCCCATATTTGTTATGTGTTGCCTGTCAGCTCAGCAAATCTCTCAAGACTTCAGTGAACGCCCGGTTGCTTTCTTCCTCGCCGGCATGCCGCCCATCGCGCACCACCCACTTGCCGTTCACCAGCACATCGCGCACTTGCCGATCACCACCGGCGAACAGCCAGCGATTGAGGATGCCGTCTTGTGTCGCTGTCGCCAGGTAAGGGTCGTTACCGTCCAGCACGATCCAATCCGCACGCTTGCCCACTTCCAGTCGACCTATCGGCTGCCCCAGCGCTTGTGCGCCGCCGTCCAGCGCCGCATCGAACAACGTACGGCCGACCATCGGCTGGTCGCTGCGATACAAGCGATTGCGCCGTTGATCGCGCAGGCGTTGGCCGTATTCCAGCCAGCGCAGTTCTTCCACCACGCTCAGTGATACATGGCTGTCGGAACCGATGCCCAGGCGTCCGCCCTGGGCGAGGAAATCCACGGCCGGGAAAATCCCGTCGCCCAGGTTGGCTTCGGTGGTCAGGCACAAGCCGGCAATCGCGCGGCTCTTGGCCATGCGCGTCACTTCTTCCGGGTTGGCATGGGTCGCGTGCACCAGGCACCAGCGTTCATCGACCTCGACGTTGTCGTACAGCCATTGCAACGGGCGTTTGCCGCTCCAGGCCAGGCAGTCGTCGACTTCCTTTTGCTGTTCGGCGATATGGATATGCACAGGGCACGTCTTGTCGCTGGCGGCCAATACTTCATTGATCTGCTGTGGTGTAACCGCGCGCAGGGAGTGGAAGCACAAGCCCAGTTGCTGCGCCGGTTGCGCCGCGAGGATCGGTTTGAGGCGCGCCTGCAGGTCCAGGTAGTTTTGGGTGCTGTTGATAAACCGTCGCTGGCCCTCATTGGGCGCCTGGCCGCCGAACCCGGAGTGGGTATAGAGCACCGGTACCAGCGTCAGCCCGATACCGCTGCTCGCTGCGGCTTGGCTGATCTGCCGCGACAGTTCCGTGCGGTCGGCGTACGGCTGACCGCTGACGTCATGATGCACGTAGTGGAATTCGGCCACCGAAGTGTAGCCGGCCTTGAGCATCTCGATGTACAGCTGGCGGGCAATCACCTGCAGTTGCTCCGGGCTGATCTTGCCGACCATGCGGTACATCAGGTCGCGCCAGGTCCAGAAACTGTCATTCGGGTTGCCGGCCACTTCGGCCAACCCGGCCATGGCGCGCTGAAAGGCGTGGGAGTGCAGGTTCGGCATGCCCGCCAATACCGGGCCCCTGAGCCGTTCGGCACCGTCTGCGCTGGCGTTGGCCTCAACCTGTGTCAGCAGGCCATCGGCGCTGACTTCAAGACGTACATCGTTGGCCCATCCACTAGGCAGCAGCGCGCGTTCGGCAAAGAAAGCGGACATGATTAGAGCACCCCGGTCGTGTGTTTATTTGTATATACATATACAGACGTTTGCCTGCTCGGTAAACTCCGGCAATCTATGCATCTTTTCCCCTTGCAAGGATTCCCTGTGCCGACTCCGCCCGCCAAGTCTTCACTGGCTGCCCACATGGACGAAAGTCCGGCGCCCTTGTATGCCCGCGTCAAACAGATGATCAGCCAGCAGATCCTCAACGGCAACTGGCCGCCCCATTACCGCGTACCGTCGGAGAGCGAACTGGTCAGCCAGTTGGGCTTCAGCCGCATGACCATCAACCGTGCCCTGCGCGAGCTTACCGCCGAAGGTTTGCTGGTGCGCATGCAAGGTGTCGGTACGTTCGTCGCCGAGCCCAAGAGCCAGTCGGCGCTGTTCGAGGTGCACAACATTGCCGATGAGATCGCCTCCCGCGGTCATCGGCATACCTGCCAGGTCATCACCCTGGGCGAAGAGGCTGCCGGTTCCGAGCGCGCCGTCGCCCTGGAAATGCGCGAAGGCGGGCGGGTGTTCCACTCGTTGATCGTGCATTACGAAAACGATATTCCCGTGCAAATCGAGGACCGTTTCGTCAACGCCCTGGTCGCGCCGGAGTACCTGCAACAGGACTTCACCCTGCAAACCCCCTATGCCTATCTCAACCAGGTGGCGCCGTTGACCGAAGGCGAGCATGTGGTCGAAGCGATTCTCGCCGACGTTGCCGAGTGCAAGTTGCTGCAGATCGAGCCGAGCGAGCCGTGCCTGTTGATTCGCCGGCGTACCTGGTCCGGTCGTCAGCCGGTGACTGCCGCGCGTTTGATCCACCCCGGCTCCCGCCACAGCCTGGAAGGACGGTTCAGTAAATGAGTGCAGTAAAAGTCTGGCGCGCCGCCGATTACGCGCGCATGCCGTGGAAAAACGGCGGCGGCAGTACCGAAGAAATCACCCGCGATGCCGGCGAGGGCCTGGAAGGCTTCGGCTGGCGCCTGTCGATTGCCGATATCGGCGAGTCTGGCGGTTTTTCCACCTTTGCCGGCTACCAGCGCGTGATCACCGTGATCAAAGGCGCAGGCATGGTGCTGACCGTGGATGGCGAGGAGCAGCGCGGGTTGTTACCGCTGCAACCGTTCGCCTTCAAAGGCGACAGCCAGGTTTCATGCCGCTTGATTACCGGGCCGATCCGCGACTTCAACCTGATCTACTCGCCCCAGCGTTACCATGCGCGGTTGCAGTGGGTGGATGGTGTGCAACGGTTTTTCAGCACGGCGCAGACGGTGCTGGTGTTCAGTGTGGCGGATGAAGTGAAGGTGCTGGACGAGGTACTGGGCCATCACGATTGCCTGCAAGTGGACGGTAACAGCGGTCTGCTGGATATTTCCGTCACGGGTCGCTGCTGCATCATCGAACTGACCCCGCGGGGTTAAAAAATGTGGGAGGGGGCTTGCTCCCGATAGCGGTGGATCAGTGGGTATATCCTGGGCTGACACACCGCAATCGGGAGCAAGCCCCCTCCCACATTTGTTTTTGTGTCGCTTATAGAATCTGTTTCCAGTCCCTGCACCAATTTGTTACCGAACGCCCCAGTTCGGCGCAAAACCGCGCTGTCGTGACACACCTCCCTCGCTATAAAACCCCTTCGCAAGAAATTTCATCACGCCTCGAAGCCTTAATTTACAAGGCTCGCACACGCTTTTCGGAAAAATCCTAACACCTCTCTCGGAAAGTTGGCCGCTTGATTGCATATGCTTGTATGTACAAGTAAAGATGTGTGCGTAAGACTCTCCTTCGCACCATCCATGTTCGCGCATCGATCGCCGAGGAGTTCTTGTTGTGACCAAGCCTACAAAATACCGTGACGTCGAAATCCGCGCCGCCCGCGGTAACAAGCTCACCGCCAAAAGCTGGCTGACTGAAGCGCCGCTGCGCATGCTCATGAACAACCTCGACCCGCAAGTGGCCGAGAACCCCAAGGAACTGGTGGTGTACGGCGGTATTGGCCGTGCAGCGCGCAACTGGGAGTGCTACGACCAGATCGTCGAGAGCCTCACCCACCTGAATGACGACGAAACCCTGCTGGTGCAATCCGGCAAGCCGGTCGGCGTGTTCAAGACCCACAGCAATGCCCCGCGTGTGCTGATCGCCAACTCCAACCTGGTACCGCACTGGGCCAGCTGGGAGCACTTCAATGAACTGGATGCCAAGGGCCTGGCCATGTACGGCCAGATGACCGCCGGCAGCTGGATCTACATCGGCAGCCAGGGCATCGTCCAGGGCACCTACGAAACCTTCGTCGAAGCCGGTCGCCAGCATTACGACAGCAACTTGAAGGGTCGTTGGGTCCTCACCGCCGGCCTCGGCGGCATGGGCGGTGCCCAGCCTCTGGCCGCAACCCTCGCTGGCGCGTGCTCGCTGAACATTGAATGCCAGCAGGTCAGCATCGATTTCCGCCTCAACAGCCGCTATGTCGACGAGCAGGCCACCGACCTCGATGACGCCCTGGCCCGCATCGCCAAGTACACAAAGGAAGGCAAGGCCATCTCCATCGCGTTGCTGGGTAACGCCGCTGAAATCCTGCCGGAACTGGTCAAGCGTGGCGTGCGCCCGGACATGGTTACCGACCAGACCAGCGCCCACGACCCGCTCAACGGTTACCTGCCGGCCGGCTGGACCTGGGACGAATACCGCGCCCGCGCCAAGACCGAACCGGCTGCCGTGATCAAGGCCGCCAAGCAGTCGATGGCAGTGCACGTCAAAGCCATGCTGGACTTCCAGAAGCAAGGCATCCCGACCTTCGACTACGGCAACAACATCCGCCAGATGGCCCAGGAAGAGGGCGTGGAAAATGCCTTCGACTTCCCAGGCTTCGTACCGGCGTACATCCGTCCGCTGTTCTGCCGTGGCATCGGCCCGTTCCGCTGGGCTGCGCTGTCGGGCGACCCGCAGGACATCTACAAGACCGACGCCAAGGTCAAAGAGCTGATCCCCGATGACGCACACCTGCACAACTGGTTGGACATGGCGCGCGAGCGCATCAGCTTCCAGGGCCTGCCAGCGCGTATCTGCTGGGTTGGCCTGGGCCAACGCGCCAAGCTCGGCCTGGCGTTCAACGAGATGGTGCGTAGCGGCGAGCTGTCGGCACCGGTGGTGATCGGTCGTGACCACTTGGACTCCGGTTCGGTCGCCAGCCCCAACCGCGAAACCGAATCCATGCAGGACGGTTCCGACGCCGTGTCCGACTGGCCGCTGCTCAACGCCTTGCTCAACACCGCCAGCGGCGCGACCTGGGTTTCGCTGCACCACGGTGGCGGCGTGGGCATGGGCTTCTCCCAGCACTCCGGCATGGTGATCGTCTGTGACGGGACCGACGAAGCGGCCGAGCGCATCGCCCGCGTGCTGCACAACGACCCGGCCACCGGTGTGATGCGTCATGCGGACGCCGGTTACCAGATCGCCATCGACTGCGCCAAAGAGCAGGGCCTCAATCTTCCAATGATCAAGTAACCAATGTGGGAGGGGGCTTGCTCCCGATGGCGGTGTATCAGCCAATAGGTCTGGTGACTGACCCACTGCTATCGGGAGCAAGCCCCCTCCCACAGTTGAGCGGCGGCGACCCCCAAGACAATCCATCAGAGGTTGAACACCCATGGCTGCAAGTGACGCGCGTGCAAGCACCACCCCGTTGATCGAAAGGCGTTCGATCGACTACATCCCGGAAGCGGAAAGACACGGTCGTCTCTTGAGCCAGTTCACCCTGTGGCTGGGTGCCAACCTGCAGATCACGGCGATCGTCACCGGGGCCCTGGCCGTGGTGCTGGGCGGTGATGTGTTCTGGTCGTTGATCGGTCTGTTGATCGGTCAACTGCTGGGCGGCGGCGTCATGGCGTTGCATGCGGCGCAAGGGCCCAGGCTGGGCCTGCCGCAGATGATCTCCAGCCGGGTGCAGTTCGGTGTGTACGGCGCGGCGATTCCGATCGTGCTGGTCTGCCTGATGTACCTTGGTTTCACCGCAACCGGCACCGTGCTTTCCGGCCAGGCCCTGGGCCAGTTGTTTGGTGTCAGCGACAGCGTCGGGATCCTGATCTTCGCCAGTGTCATCGTGCTGGTCACGGTGCTCGGTTACCGGGTGATCCACTTCATCGGCCGCGTTGCCAGCGTCATTGGCGTGATTGCCTTTGTCTACCTGTTCAGCCGTCTGATGAGCCAGGCCGACGTAGGCGCACTCCTGCAAATCCGCCACTTCAGCTGGAGCAGCTTCCTGTTGGCGGTGTCGCTCGCGGCCTCCTGGCAAATCGCCTTCGGCCCGTACGTGGCGGACTATTCACGCTACCTGCCGAGCAACACGTCCTCGCTGAAAACCTTTCTTGCCGCAGGCGCGGGTTCGGTGGTTGGCGCGCAGGTGGCGATGATCCTCGGCGTGTTTGCCGCGGCCATGTCCAACGGGCAATTTGCCGGTCACGAAGTGGCCTACATCGTCGGCCTGGGCGGTACCGGAGCCACTGCGGCGCTGCTGTATTTCAGCATCGCGTTCGGCAAGGTCACCATCTCCACGCTGAACTCCTACGGCAGCTTCATGTGTATTGCCACGATCATCAGCGGCTTTCGCGGTCGCCTCGAGGTCACGCGCTTGCAGCGCCTGTTTTTCGTACTGGCCATCGTCGGTACGGCGACCCTGATCGCCTTGCTCGGGCAGCACTCGTTCCTGGGGGCGTTCAAGTCCTTCATCCTGTTCCTGCTGGCGTTTTTTACCCCATGGAGCGCGATCAATCTGGTCGACTACTACTGCATCACCCGCGATCGCTACGACGTGCCGGCGCTGGCCGATCCGAACGGGCGCTATGGCCGTTGGAACCTGCTCGGTATCAGCGTGTATGTCTTCGGTGTGCTGGTGCAATTGCCGTTCATCTCCACCAAGTTCTACACCGGTCCCCTGGTGGCGGCCCTGGGGGATGTGGATATTTCCTGGATCATCGGCCTGGTGCTACCCGCCGCACTTTACTACTGGGCGGCGAAAAAGTGGCCCGCCGCACACCCTGAACACCTGATCCTGCCGCTAGAGCAGGGCGTTGCACCGACGACGACAAACGGGCTGGTTGCACAGGCCTGATGGGACGTGGACAGGGCAGGATGCCTACTGACTGCCGTAATCCATTTCAAGATTTGGGAGCGTCACAACAATGAAAATGCATAAGACCCTGTTGGCCACCGTGTTTTCCGCGGGCTTGCTGGCCACTGCTGGCGCCCAGGCGGCCGGTTGGTGTGAATCCGGCAAACCGGTGAAATTCGCCGGCCTGAACTGGGAAAGCGGCATGTTGCTCACCGACATCCTGCAAACCGTGCTGGAAAAAGGCTACGACTGCAAAACCGACAGCTTGCCAGGCAACTCCATCACCATGGAAAACGCCCTGAGCAGCAACGACATCCAAGTGTTTGCCGAAGAATGGGTCGGCCGCAGCGAAGTCTGGAACAAGGCCGAGAAGGCCGGCAAAGTCGTCGGTGTCGGTGCCCCGGTGGTGGGCGCCGTCGAAGGCTGGTACGTACCGCGCTACGTGATCGAAGGCGACGCCAAGCGCAAGCTGGAAGCCAAGGCGCCGGACCTGAAAAACATCGCCGACCTGGCCAAGTACGCCGCGGTGTTCAAGGACCAGGAAGAACCGTCCAAGGGCCGTTTCTACAACTGCCCGGCCGGCTGGACCTGCGAGCTGGACAACAGCGAAATGCTCAAGAGCTACGGCCTGGAAAGCACCTACACCAACTTCCGCCCAGGCACCGGCCCGGCGCTGGATGCGGCGGTGCTGTCGAGCTACAAGCGTGGCGAGCCGATCCTGTTCTACTACTGGTCGCCAACCCCGCTGATGGGCCAGGTCGACCTGGTCAAGCTGGAAGAAAAACCCGGTGTGGATAAGACCGTGAGCATCAAGGTCGGCCTGTCCAAGACCTTCCACGAACAAGCCCCGGAACTGGTGGCCGTGCTGGAAAAAGTCAACTTGCCCATCGACCTGCTGAACCAGAACCTGGGGCGCATGGCCAAGGAGCGCATTGAGTCGCCGAAACTGGCGAAAATTTTCCTCAAGGAACATCCTGAAGTCTGGCACGCCTGGGTGAGCGACGAGGCAGCCAAGAAAATCGACGCGGCCTTGTAGGTCAAGTGTGCACGGCTACCCTCATGGGTAGCCGGGCGCCTGGCCACAACCCACTGGATCGAGAGCACGCTATGTTTCCTGAGAGTTTTACGTTTTCCATCGCCGACTGGGTCAATGGTTGGGTGGATTCACTGGTCACCAACTACGGCGATGTGTTCCGGCACATCTCCGACACCCTGCTGTGGGCCATCGTCAACCTGGAAGGGCTGCTGCGCGCCGCCCCCTGGTGGCTGATGCTGGCCATCGTCGGCGCCGTTGCCTGGCATGCCACCCGCAAGGTGCTGACCACGGCGGTGATCGTTGGTTTGCTGTTCCTGGTGGGCGCGGTCGGCCTGTGGGACAAGCTGATGCAGACCCTGGCGCTGATGATGGTTGCCACGGTGATCTCGGTGTTGATCGGCATCCCGCTGGGCATCCTGTCGGCGCGCAGCAATCGCCTGCGTTCGGTGCTGATGCCGCTGCTCGACATCATGCAGACCATGCCCAGCTTCGTGTACCTGATCCCGGTGCTGATGCTGTTCGGCCTGGGCAAGGTGCCGGCGATTTTCGCCACGGTGATCTATGCCGCACCGCCGCTGATTCGCTTGACCGACCTGGGGATTCGCCAGGTCGACGGCGAAGTCATGGAAGCCATCAACGCCTTTGGTGCCAACCGCTGGCAACAGCTGTTCGGCGTGCAATTGCCGCTGGCGCTGCCGAGCATCATGGCCGGTATCAACCAGACCACCATGATGGCGTTGTCGATGGTAGTGATCGCCTCGATGATCGGCGCCCGTGGCTTGGGTGAAGACGTCCTGGTCGGCATCCAGACCCTCAACGTCGGCCGTGGCCTCGAAGCCGGGCTGGCGATCGTGATTCTCGCCGTGGTCATCGACCGCATTACCCAGGCCTATGGTCGTCCACGGCATGAGGCGAGCAAATGACTACTGTCAGCAAAATCGAAGTTAAAAACGTCTTCAAGATCTTCGGCGCCCGCTCCAAGGAGGCGCTGGCGATGGTTGGCCAGGGCAAGACCAAGGACCAGGTGCTGGCCGAGACCGGCTGCGTGGTCGGCGTGAACGATTTGTCCCTGAGCATCGGCACCGGTGAGATCTTCGTGATCATGGGCCTGTCGGGCTCGGGCAAATCCACGCTGGTGCGCCACTTCAACCGCCTGATCGACCCCACCAGCGGCGCGATCCTGGTGGACGGCGAAGACATCCTGCAACTGGACATGGACGCCCTGCGCCAATTCCGTCGGCACAAGATCAGCATGGTGTTCCAGAGCTTCGGCCTGCTGCCCCACAAGAGCGTGCTCGACAACGTCGCCTACGGCCTCAAGGTGCGTGGCGAAACCAAGCAGGTCTGCGCTGAACGCGCGCTGCACTGGATCGAAACCGTGGGCCTCAAGGGCTACGAAAACAAGTACCCGCACCAGCTCTCCGGCGGCATGCGCCAGCGTGTCGGCCTGGCCCGCGCCCTGGCCGCTGACACCGACATCATCCTGATGGACGAAGCCTTCAGCGCCCTCGACCCGCTGATCCGCGCCGAGATGCAGGACCAGTTGCTCGAGCTGCAAAAGACCCTGCACAAGACCATCGTGTTCATCACCCACGACCTCGACGAGGCCGTGCGTATCGGCAACCGCATCGCGATTCTCAAAGACGGCCGGCTGATCCAGGTCGGCACGCCGCGGGAGATCCTGCATTCGCCGGCGGATGAGTATGTGGATCGGTTTGTCCAGCGGCGTGCGGCGGTGGTCTGACCCAGGTTCTGTGGTGAGGCCGGCAAAGCTGTAGAGAATATGAAGAGGTCAACAATGTCCCAGGCAGCAAAAATCATCATCGCCGACACCCCCCTGCGCTGGCAGGACGTGGTCGCCGTGGCCCGTCACGGTGCGGTGCTCGAACTCTCGGGCCAGGCCTGGGCGCGTATCGACAATGCCCAGGCCATCGTGCAGCGCATCGTTACCAGCGGCGAACGCGCCTACGGCGTGAACACCGGGTTGGGCGCATTGTGCAACGTGTCGCTTAAAGGCGAGCAACTGAGCCAGCTGTCGCGCAATACCCTGTTGAGTCACGCCTGTGGCGTCGGCCCGGTCCTCAGCGACGAGCAGACCCGCGCGATCATCTGCGCGGCGGTCATCAACTACAGCCACGGCAAATCCGGCCTGCATCCGCAGGTGGTGCATTCGCTGCTGGCGCTGCTCAACCACGGCATCACGCCACAAGTACCGTCCCAGGGCTCGGTGGGTTACCTGACCCATATGGCCCATGTCGGCGTGGCGCTGCTGGGTGTCGGAAATGTGAGCTATCGCGGCCGGATCGTCCCGGCGCAACAGGCCCTGGACGAAGAAGGTTTGCAGCCGGTGGTCCTCGGCGCCAAGGACGGCCTGTGCCTGGTCAACGGCACGCCGTGCATGACCGGCCTGAGCTGCCTGGCCCTGGCCGACGCCCATCACTTGCTGCAATGGGCCGACGTGATCGGCGCCATGAGCTTCGAGGCACAACGCGGCCAGATCGACGCCTTTGACGAAGAAATCATCGCCCTCAAGCCGCACCCGGGCATGCAGCATGTCGGCCGCAACCTGCGTGCGTTGCTCGATGGCAGTGAAGTGATTGCGAGCAGCAAAGGCATCCGCACCCAGGACGCCCTGAGCCTGCGCTCGATCCCGCAGATCCACGGCGCGGCGCGCGACCAGGTGGAACACGCCACTCGTCAGATCGAGACCGAACTCAACAGCGCCACCGACAACCCGCTGGTGCTCGGCACGCCGGACCACTACCGCGTGGTGTCCCAGGCCAACCCCCACGGCCAGTCCGTCGCCCTGGCGGCCGACCTGCTGGCGATTGCCCTGGCCGAAATCGGCTCGGTGGCCGAGCGCCGCCTCGACCGCCTGATCAACCCCCACGTCAGCGGCCTGCCGGCGTTCCTGGTGAGCAACCCAGGGGTCAACTCCGGGATGATGATCGTGCAGTACGTCGCCGCCTCGCTGTGCGGACAGAACCGCCAATTGGCGCAACCGGCGGTGCTGGACAACTTCGTCACCTCGGGGCTGCAGGAAGACCACCTGAGCATGGGCACCAACGCCGCGCTCAAGCTGCACCAGGTAGTGGCCAACGTCACCCAGATCCTCGCCATCGAGTACCTGCTGGCGGCCCAGGCCTTCGAATTCCTGAAAGACCAGCGCTTCGGCGCGGGCACCGATCGCGCCTGGCGCCTGTTGCGTGAAGTGGTGCCGGCCTATGAGCAGGACCGTTGGCTGGCGCCGGATATTGCGGCCGCCGCCAAGGTGCTCAAGGACACCGCATTACCGAATCTGTACTGAATACTTATTTCAAAAGAATAATTCACAAGGAGTATGAATGTGACTGCGCTAAACCTGATTCCAGGCCAACTGAGCCTCGCCCAACTGCGGGCCATCTACCAGCAGCCGGTAACCCTCAGTCTGGATGACAGTGCCTCGGCCCAGATCGAAGCCAGTGTGGCCTGCGTGGAACAGATTCTCGCCGAGAACCGCACCGCCTATGGCATCAACACTGGTTTCGGCCTGCTGGCCTCGACCCGCATCGCCAGCGAAGACCTGGAAAACCTCCAGCGTTCCCTGGTGTTGTCCCACGCCGCCGGCGTCGGTGAGCCGATCAGCGATGCGCTGGTGCGGCTGGTCATGGTGCTCAAGGTCAACAGCCTCAGCCGTGGATTCTCCGGGATTCGCCGGCAGGTGATCGACGCGCTGATTGCGCTGATCAATGCCGAGGTGTACCCGCATATTCCTCTGAAAGGCTCCGTTGGTGCTTCCGGTGACCTGGCGCCGTTGGCGCACATGTCCCTGGTGCTGCTGGGCGAAGGCAAGGCGCGCTACAAGGGCGAATGGCTGGAAGCCACCGACGCGCTGAAAGTCGCCGGCCTGACGCCGCTGACCCTCGCCGCCAAGGAAGGCCTGGCGCTGCTCAACGGCACCCAGGTGTCCACCGCCTACGCCTTGCGTGGCCTGTTCGAGGGCGAAGACCTGTTCGCCGGCGCCCTGGCGTGCGGCGGCCTTACCGTGGAAGCGGTGCTGGGTTCGCGCTCGCCGTTCGACGCCCGTATTCATGCGGCTCGCGGTCAACGTGGGCAGATCGATTCGGCGGCGGCCTACCGTGACCTGCTCGGTGAGAGCAGCCAGGTGTCGCAGTCGCACCAGAACTGCGACAAGGTGCAGGACCCGTACTCCCTGCGCTGCCAGCCACAAGTCATGGGCGCCTGCCTGACCCAGTTGCGCCAGGCGGCCGAGGTACTGGTGGTCGAAGCCAACGCCGTGTCCGATAACCCGTTGGTATTTGCCGCTGAGGGTGACGTGATCTCCGGTGGCAACTTCCACGCCGAACCGGTGGCCATGGCCGCTGACAACATGGCCCTGGCCATCGCCGAAATCGGCTCCCTGAGCGAGCGTCGCATCTCGCTGATGATGGACAAGCACATGTCGCAACTGCCGCCGTTCCTGGTGGGCAATGGTGGGGTGAACTCCGGTTTCATGATCGCCCAGGTGACCGCCGCCGCCCTCGCCAGTGAGAACAAGGCATTGGCTCATCCCCATAGCGTCGACAGCATCCCGACGTCCGCCAACCAGGAAGACCACGTGTCGATGGCCCCGGCTGCCGGCAAGCGCCTGTGGGAAATGGCCGAGAACACCCGCGGCATCCTCGCCGTGGAATGGCTGGCCGCGTGCCAGGGCCTGGACCTGCGCGAAGGCCTGAAAACCTCGCCGAAGCTGGAAAAAGCCCGTGGCATCCTGCGCGACAAAGTGACGTTCTACGACAAGGACCGCTTCTTCGCCCCGGACATCATCGCCGCCAGCGAACTGCTCGCCAGCCGCTGCCTGAATGAGCTGGTGCCGGCCACGTTGCTGCCGAGCCTGTAAGCGGTTCAGAGAACGGCATGGCTCTCTGTGGTGAGCGAGCTTGCTCGCGCCGGGCTGCGCAGCAGCCCCAAAAAAGGCCGCGAGCGCTTCGCACTCGAGCGCGAGCAAGCTCGCTCACCACAAACAACTTTCTCAGGATAAAAATAATTAGGGACGAGAAATGCACCAGCAAGAAAAGGGTTTGAAACGCGGGCTGAGCGCCCGACATATTCGCTTCATGGCCCTCGGTTCCGCGATCGGCACCGGGCTGTTCTACGGGGCCGCCTCGGCCATCCAGATGGCTGGCCCCGCCGTGCTGCTGGCCTACCTGATCGGCGGCGCCGCAGTGTTCATGGTGATGCGCGCCCTCGGTGAAATGGCCGTGCACAACCCGGTCTCCGGCTCCTTCGGCCAATACGCCAGCACCTACCTGGGCCCGTTGGCCGGTTTTATCCTGGGCTGGACCTACGCCTTTGAAATGATCATCGTCTGTCTCGCCGACGTCACCGCCTTCGGCATCTACATGGGCTTCTGGTTTCCCGAGGTCGCACGCTGGGTCTGGGTGCTCGGCATCGTGTTTTTGATCGGCGGCCTGAACCTGTGCAACGTCAAGGTCTTTGGCGAGATGGAGTTCTGGCTGTCGCTGCTCAAGGTCGGCGCCATCGTGGCGATGATCCTCGGCGGTTTCGGCATCATGCTGTTCGGCATCCACTCGGCCGGCGAAACCCAGGCCAGCGGCCTGAGCAACCTGTGGGCCCACGGCGGCTTCATGCCCAACGGCATTGGTGGGCTGATCGCCTCGTTTGCAGTGGTGATGTTCGCGTTTGGCGGCATCGAGATCATCGGCATCACCGCCGGTGAAGCCAAGGATCCGCAGCGCGTGATCCCCAAGGCGATCAACGCCGTGCCGCTGCGCATCCTGTTGTTCTACGTGCTGACGTTGTTTGTCTTGATGGCCATCTACCCATGGCCGCAGATCGGCAGCCAAGGCAGTCCGTTCGTGCAGATCTTCAGCAACCTCGGGATAGGCTCGGCGGCGACCCTCCTCAATATCGTGGTGATTTCGGCGGCCGTGTCGGCTATCAACAGCGACATCTTCGGTGCCGGCCGCATGATGTACGGCCTGGCGCAGCAAGGGCAGGCGCCCAAGGGCTTTGCCCGGTTGTCCAGGCAAGGCGTACCGTGGATGACGGTGGTGGTGATGGGCGCCGCCTTGCTCGGCGGTGTGCTGCTCAACTACCTGATCCCGGAAAACGTGTTCCTGCTGATCGCGTCGATTGCCACCTTCGCCACCGTATGGGTGTGGCTGATGATCCTGTTCACCCAGGTCGCCATGCGCCGCTCGATGACGAAAGAGCAGGTCGCCGAATTGAAATTCCCGGTGCCGTTCTGGCCCTACGCGCCGGCTGCGGCCATCGTGTTCATGCTGTTTGTGTTTGGCGTGCTCGGTTACTTCCCGGACACCCAGGCGGCCTTGCTGGTCGGTGCGGTGTGGATCGTGTTGCTGGTCGTTGCCTATCTGCTGTGGGTCAAGCCCGCCGCCGGGCAAGCGGCCAAGGTCCATTACGACCCGGCCTTGTCTCATCGATAACTTAGGGAGGCGTTGATGAAAACCCTTTGGCAACACTGCCACGTCGCAACCATGGCCCAGGGCAAATACTCGATCATCGAGGATGCCGCCCTGGTCACCGCCGGTTCGCTCATCGAGTGGATCGGTCCGCGCAGCGAAGTACCGACGGCGGATTACGCCCAGGTGCATGATCTGCAAGGCGCGTGGGTCACCCCCGGGCTGATCGACTGCCACACCCACGCGGTGTTTGGCGGCAATCGCAGCGGCGAATTCGAGCAGCGCCTCGAGGGCGTGAGCTATGCCGACATCGCGGCCAAGGGCGGCGGTATTGCCAGCACCGTGCGCGCCACCCGCGCCGCCACGGAGGATGAACTCTTCGCCAGCGCCCATAAGCGCCTGCGCAGCCTGCTGCGCGATGGCGTGACCACGGTGGAGATCAAGTCCGGCTACGGCCTGGACCTGGCCAACGAGCGCAAGATGTTGCGTGTGGCTCGGCGCCTGGGCGAAGCGCTGCCGGTCAGCGTGCGTGCCACGTGCCTGGCGGCCCATGCATTGCCGCCGGAGTACAAGGACCGCGCCGACGATTACATCGAGCACATCTGCAATGAAATGCTGCCGGCCTTGGCGGCGCAGGGGTTGGTGGACGCGGTGGATGCGTTCTGCGAATACCTGGCGTTTTCCACCGAGCAGGTGGAGCGGGTGTTCAAGGTCGCCCAGCAACTCGGCCTGCCGGTGAAACTGCATGCCGAGCAGCTGTCGTCGCTGCACGGCTCCAGCCTGGCGGCGCGTTACCACGCGCTGTCGGCGGATCACCTGGAATTCATGACCGAAGAAGACGCCATCGCCATGGCCGCTGCCGGCACCGTCGCCGTGTTGCTGCCGGGGGCGTTCTACTTCCTGCGCGAAACCCGGCTGCCGCCGATGGACGCCCTGCGCAGGCACGGCGTGAAGATCGCCATCGCCAGTGACCTCAACCCCGGCACCTCGCCGGCGTTGTCGGTGCGCCTGATGCTGAACATGGCCTGCACCCTGTTCCGTATGACCCCGGAAGAAGCCCTGGCCGGTGTCACACAACATGCGGCCACCGCCCTGGGCATGGGCGACACCCATGGGTCCCTGGAAGTGGGCAAGGTCGCCGACTTTGTCGCCTGGCAGATTGATCGCCCCGCCGACCTCGCCTATTGGCTGGGCGGTGAGCTGGATAAACGCGTCGTGCGCCACGGCGTCGACGTCACCCTATAAGGAGCACTGCTGTGGATAAGGTTCTGAACTTCAAACAAGGCCGTGTGCCGCTGCTGATCAGCATGCCCCACGCCGGCCTGCGCCTGACGCCTGCGGTGGAAGCCGGGTTGATCCCCGAAGCGCAAAGCCTGCCGGACACCGATTGGCACATCCCCACGCTGTATGACTTCGCCGAAGCGCTGGGTGCCAGCACCCTGTCGGCGGAGTACTCGCGGTTTGTCATTGACCTGAACCGGCCCTCGGACGACAAGCCGCTGTACGCCGGTGCCACCACGGGCCTGTACCCGGCGACCCTGTTCGATGGCGTGCCGTTGTTCCGCGAAGGTCTGGAGCCGAGCGAGACAGAGCGCGCCAGTTACCTGCAAAAGATCTGGGGCCCGTATCACCGCGCGCTGCAAGAGGAACTGGCGCGGCTCAAGGCCGAGTTCGGTTATGCGTTGCTGTTCGATGCGCACTCGATCCGCTCGGTGATCCCGCACCTGTTCGACGGCAAACTGCCGGATTTCAACCTGGGCACCTTCAACGGCGCCGCCTGTGATCCGGAACTGGCCAGCCAGCTCGAGGCCATTTGTGCCACCCATCCTCAGTACACCCATGTATTGAACGGGCGCTTCAAGGGCGGCCATATCACCCGCCATTACGGCAATCCGTCGCAGGATATCCATGCGGTGCAGCTGGAATTGTGCCAGAGCACGTATATGGAAGAGTTCGAGCCGTTCCGCTATCGCCCGGATCTGGCCGAGCCGACGCAGGTGGTGTTGAAGCAGCTGCTGGAAGGCTTGCTGGCGTGGGGGCGCAAGCGCTACGAGTGACGAACGGTCGCCCCTGTGCAACTCACAGTCGCCACAGGTCGTGTTGGGAGAGGTCTCGCTCGGTAAGGTTGTGGTTATGGCGCACCAGACGCCACTTCCCATAATAAAAGCTGCCGAGTGAGACCTCTTTCATGAAAAGACTGTTCAACCGTTACCTGTTGACCCTCACCGGCGCCGCACTCCTCAGTGCCCAAGCCATGGCCGCCGAACCGGCCTCCTGCAAATCCATTCGCATGGGCGTGGTCAGTTGGACCGATGTGGTCGCCACCTCGGGCATGGCCGACGTGCTGCTCAGCGGCCTGGGCTATGACAGCAAGCAGACCAGCGCCGTGCAGCAGATCATCTTTGCCGGTATCCGCGATAAACGCCTGGACGTGTTCCTCGGCTATTGGAAGCCGGCGATGGACAACAACATCGCGCCGTTTCTGGCCGCCAGGCAGGTCAAAGTCTTTGATAAACCCAGCCTCGCCGACGCCCAGGCCACCCTGGCCGTGCCGCAATACGTGGCTGACGCCGGGCTGAAGACCTTTGCCGACATCGCCCGCTTCAAGGACAAGCTGGGCGGCAAGATCTACGGCATCGAGCCCGGCAGCGGCGCCAATACCGATATCCAGAAAATGATCGACACCAACCACTTCGGCCTGGGCGGCTTCAAGCTGGTGGCTTCCGGTGAGGCTGGCATGTTGGCGGCGGTGCAGCGCGCGGTGAACCGCAAGGAGTTCGTGGTATTCGTCGGGTGGACCCCGCACCCCATGAACATCAATATGAAAATGGCCTATCTCACTGGCAGCGAAGACGTGTTCGGTCCTGACGAAGGGCGCGCCACGGTCTCCACCGTGACCGCGCCGGACTTCGCCGAACGCTGCCCCAACGCTAACCGATTGCTCGAGAACCTGACCTTCACCGCGGCCCAGGAAAGCCAGCTCATGGTGCCGATCATGGAGCGCCAGTCACCGCAGGACGTGGCCAGGCAATGGCTGCGCGACCACCCCGAGGATTTGCAGCGCTGGTTGGCCGGGGTTACAGCATTTGATGGCAGCGATGGCTTGACGTCGCTCCAGGCCTACCTCAAACCCTAAGCCAAGTGCAGCCCCCGCTCACCACAAGGGCTTCATTACCTCAGGTTATGCTTTCACCGAAGATGTGTAGATACGACTGCCCCGATAGCGCCATGCCGGGCCACCTATCAAGTGACTGATCCATCGCAATCGGAAACCTCCGACCTTGAACCTGCCGCGCCAGAGATCATTGCGTATGTACCCGATATCCCCGCAACTTGTCGCGTTCGTTGAAAAAACCGAGTCTTTCACCAGCGCCGACTCTTCCCTGGCGAGCCTGCGCCAAAGTTACGAACGCATGTGCCAGGCATTCACCCCGCCGAAACCGGAAGGCTTGCAGCTCACGGACTTCACCCTGGCCGGCGTGGACGTGCGCAGTTATCTGCCCCCCACACCGCCACCCGCCGACGGCTGGCCATGTCTCCTCTATATACACGGCGGTGGCTGGGTGGTCGGCGGCCTGGATTCCCACGACTTCATCTGCTTCGAGCTGGCCAATGCCCTCCGGGTGCTGGTGATCGCCATCGACTACCGCCTGGCGCCCGAGCACCCATTCCCGGCCGCCTACGACGATTGCCGCGCAGTGTGGCAGGCGATCCAGAAAGGGCAGGCGCCACACGCCATCGATCGGCAACGCCTGGCAGTGGTCGGTGACAGTGCGGGCGGCAACCTGGCGGCGGCGTTGTGCCTGGGGTTGCGCGATGATGGCCAGCCTATGCCGCGGGCCCAGGTCCTTATTTACCCCGGACTGGGCGGCCCGGCTGATTTGCCCTCGCGCCGTGACTGCATGGACGCGCCGCTGCTCAGCACTGCCGACACCGACTACTACCTGGCGCTCTACCTGCGTGGTTTGGCTAAACCATCGCCCTATGCTATGCCGCTGCTGGCCGAGGATTTCAGTGGTTTGCCCAAGGCCTTGATCGCAGTAGCCCAATTCGACCCGCTGCGCGACGACGGCATGCTGTACGCCGAGCGCCTGCAACAGGCCGGTGTGCCTGCGCGGTTGTATCCGGGCAAAGGCCTGGTCCACGGCTGTCTACGCGCAAAGGGCCAGGCCCCGGAGGTGGATCGGCTGTACGGCTACCTGTTGGATTACCTGAGGAGCGAACTACTGACGCAGCTCTAAGCGCTCAAGGACATGCTCATTGCACAATTCGGGTTTATAGTGCCAGACGGCAAAATAAAAGACGTCCCCCCAGGGATGAACCCGACCCCCTACGGAGCGCGCAATGCAGACTTGGTACCCGCAGATCAAACCCTACGCCCGGCACGATCTGGCCGTCGATGACACCCACACGCTGTACGTCGATGAAAGTGGCTCCCCCGAAGGCTTGCCTGTCGTATTCATCCACGGTGGCCCTGGCGCCGGTTGCGATGCCCAGAGCCGCTGCTATTTCGATCCCAGCCTGTACCGCATCGTCACCTTCGACCAGCGTGGCTGCGGCCGTTCCACCCCGCGCGCGAGCCTGGAAAACAACACCACCTGGGACCTGGTCGCCGACCTCGAGCGCATCCGCGAACATCTTGGCATCGACAAATGGGTGCTGTTCGGCGGCTCCTGGGGCTCGACCCTGGCCCTGGCCTACGCGCAAACCCACCCCGAACGTGTGCATGGCCTGATCGTGCGCGGTATTTTCCTCGCCCGCCCCCAGGACATCGAATGGTTCTACCAGGCTGGTGCCAGCCGCCTGTTCCCGGACTACTGGCAGGACTACATCGCGCCGATTCCCGCCGATGAGCGTCACGACATGATCGCGGCCTACCACAAGCGCCTGACCGGCAACGACCAGATCGCCCAGATGCACGCCGCCAAGGCCTGGTCCGGCTGGGAAGGGCGCATGCTCGGCCTGTGCCCGAGCCCGCAGCACGTGGAGCGTTTTTCCGAGCCTCAGCGCGCGCTGTCCATCGCCCGTATCGAGTGCCACTACTTCACCAACAACTCCTTCCTGGAGCCCAACCAGCTGATTCGCGATATGCACAAGATCGCCCATCTGCCTGGCGTCATCATCCATGGCCGCTACGATATGATCTGCCCGCTGGATAACGCCTGGGAGCTGCATCAGGCATGGCCGAACAGCGAACTGCAGGTCATTCGTGAAGCGGGTCATGCGGCGTCCGAGCCCGGGATTACCGATGCACTGGTGCGCGCGACCGGCGAAATGGCACGGCGCCTGCTTGATCTGCCGCCAGAAGAAGCATGAAGGCCTTGCTGCAACGGGTGCGTAGCGCCCGGGTCGAAGTGGCGGACGAAATCGTCGGAGCGATTGACCAAGGTTTGCTGGTGCTGGTGGCCGTCGAACCTGCAGATACGCCCGAGAGCGCCGACAAACTGCTGCACAAGCTGCTTAACTACCGGGTGTTCAGCGACGACGAGGGCAAGATGAACCTGTCGTTGAAGGATATCGATGGCGGATTGCTGCTGGTGTCGCAGTTCACCCTGGCGGCGGATACCAAGAGCGGCCTGCGGCCAAGCTTCTCAACCGCTGCGCCGCCGGCCCTGGGAGCGGCGCTTTTTGATCACTTGCTGTTACAAGCGCAACAATTGCATGGCAAGGTGGCCTCGGGGCGTTTTGGTGCGGATATGCAGGTGCATTTGGTCAATGATGGCCCTGTGACCTTTCTCTTACAGACATGAATGTATTAAAAACGACTTTAATGCCCAAAAACGTAGGGTTTCGCTACAAATACTTCGTTGTCCCTGATGCGTTGTCTCGCGGGCTACTAGATAATCGCGCGCTACGGGGATCAGCGTTGTTTGGTCCATTTTTGACTTAGGTAGAGACTTGTCCGACGGCCTCAGGGGAATCATTTGGACCCTGGGGAGTCGGAACAATGCTCGCCAACCTGGCATATAGATAGCTGGCCGTTGGTTTTTTGATCTGTTTTCGGCGAGGGTTGCTCGTGATTGTTAGTCCCTGTAATGCACCAAAATTGTCTGCCAAACGGTTACGAAACGCACTGGTGACGGGCTCCGCCCTGTTTTGCCTGTTCGGCGCGGGTCAACTGTGGGCATTCAGTCTGGATGATGTGTCGGCCAAGGCAAAAGAGCTGGCCGGGCAGAAATACGAAGCTCCGCGCAGCAATCTGCCGAACGAGTTCCGCGAAATGAAGTTCGCGGACTACCAGAAGATTCGTTTCCGCAATGAAAAAGCCGAATGGGCCGATCAGAACACCCCGTTCAAGTTGTCCTTCTATCACCAGGGTATGCATTTCGATACACCGGTGAAAATCAACGAAGTGACCGCCGACAGCGTCCAGGAAATCAAATACGACCCGACTCGCTTCGATTTCGGCGACGTGAAGTTTGATCCTAAAGCCACCGAACAGCTGGGTTACGCCGGTTTCCGTGTGCTGTACCCGATCAACAAGGGCGACAAGCAAGACGAAATCATGACCATGCTCGGCGCCAGCTATTTCCGCGTCGTCGGCAAGGACCAGGTCTATGGCCTGTCCGCCCGTGGCATGGCGATCGATACCGCGCTGCCGTCGGGTGAAGAATTCCCGCGTTTCACCGAGTTCTGGATCGAACGTCCAAAACCGGGTGACAAGCACCTGGTGATCTTTGCCCTGCTGGATTCCCCACGTGCGACCGGCGCCTATCGCCTGATCCTGCGTCCGGGCACCGACACGGTTGTCGATGTGAAATCCCAGATGTTCCTGCGTGACAAGGTCAGCAAGCTGGGCGTTGCCCCGTTGACCTCCATGTTCCTGTTCGGCGCCAACCAGCCGTCCAAGGTGCTCAACTACCGTCGCGAGTTGCATGACTCCAGCGGCCTGTCGATCCATGCCGGCAACGGCGAGTGGATCTGGCGCCCCCTGAACAACCCTAAACACCTGTCGGTCAGCAACTTCACCGTGGAGAACCCGCGTGGGTTCGGCCTGCTGCAACGCGGTCGCAACTTCAGCCACTACGAAGACCTCGACGACAACTACGACAAGCGTCCAAGCGCGTGGATCGAGCCTGAAGGCGACTGGGGCAAGGGCTCCGTCGACCTGGTCGAGATCCCGACTGCCGATGAAACCAACGACAACATCGTTGCGTTCTGGAGCCCGGCCGAGTTGCCGGAAGTCGGCAAGCCGCTGGAAGTGGCCTACCGCCTGCACTGGACCCTCGATGATGCCGCGTTCCATTCGCCGGACAGCGCCTGGGTCAAGCAGACCCTGCGCTCCACCGGTGACGTGAAGCAATCCAACCTGATCCGTCAGCCGGATGGCAGCGTGGCTTACCTGGTGGACTTCGAGGGCCCGTCCTTGAAGAAACTGCTGCCGGACGCCCCGGTGCGCAGCCAGGTGAGCGTGAGTGACAACGCGGAGCTGGTAGAAAACAGCGTGCGCTACAACGAACACACCAAAGGCTGGCGCCTGACCCTGCGTATGAAGATCAAGGACGCAGGCAAGCCGACCGAGATGCGTGCAGCCCTGGTCCAGGACATCACGCCGCCTGAGCCTGAGCATGTTTCCACCCAGGTGCTGAAGGCCGACAAGGTCCTGGCCAAGCAGCATGATAAACAGGCCAAGAAAGACGCGAAAGACAAGGAAGCCAAGCAGCCAGAAGCTGCCCCAGCCACACCGGAGCCGATCAAGACCGAGCAAGTCCTGACCGAAACCTGGAGCTATCAGTTGCCTGCCGATGAGTAATTCTCAAGTCCAGCCAGAGACTCTCTCCGAGTACCTGGCGCATCTTCCGATGACCGCTGAGCAGCGCGCCGAGTTGGCGGGCTGCACATCCTTCACCGAGTTGCACGAGCGCTTGTCGTCCAAGGCGTTCGATGCACCCGTCGACGCCGCCCAGGCGTCGGTGGGTCGCCGCTTGACCCTCAGCACGGCCGAAGAGCTGCAAGACGCCGAAATGCTCGGGCTCGACGCCAGTGGGCGCGTGTGCCTCAAGGCCACGCCGCCCATCCGCCGTACCCGCGTGGTGCCTGAACCGTGGCGCACCAATATCCTGGTGCGCGGCTGGCGACGGATCACCGGCCGCAGCAACCCGCCGACCCCGCCGAAGGATGAGCGCGTATTGCCGGCGGCCCGCTGGCGTACCGTGGGTTCGATTCGTCGTTATATCCTGCTGGTGCTGATGCTCGGCCAGACCATCGTGGCCGGCTGGTACATGAAAGGCATCATGCCGTACCAGGGCTGGTCGCTGGTCGACTTCGACGAGATCCGCAACCAGACCCTGCTGCAAACCGCCACCCAGGTGCTGCCTTACGCCCTGCAGACCAGCATCCTGATCATGTTCGGAATCTTGTTCTGCTGGGTCTCGGCCGGTTTCTGGACTGCATTGATGGGCTTCCTCGAACTGCTCACCGGCCACGATAAATACCGGATTTCCGGTAAAAGTGCCGGCGACGAGCCGATCCCGAAAGAGGCGCGCACCGCGCTGGTCATGCCGATCTGCAACGAAGACGTGCCGCGGGTATTCGCCGGTTTGCGCGCGACGTTCGAATCGGTGGCCGCCACCGGTGACCTCGATCGTTTCGACTTCTTCGTGCTCAGCGACAGTAACGAGGCCGACATCTGCATCGCCGAGCAGCAAGCCTGGCTCGACGTCTGCCGTGAGGCGGGTGGCTTCGGCAAGATCTTCTATCGCCGCCGTCGCCGTCGCGTGAAGCGTAAAAGCGGCAACCTCGACGACTTCTGCCGTCGTTGGGGCGGCGACTACAAGTACATGGTGGTTCTCGACGCCGACAGCGTGATGAGCGGCGAATGCCTGACCAGCCTGGTGCGCCTGATGGAAGCCACGCCGGATGCCGGGATTATCCAGACCGCGCCGCGTGCGTCGGGCATGGACACCCTGTATGCGCGCATGCAGCAATTCGCCACCCGGGTGTACGGCCCGCTGTTCACCGCCGGCCTGCACTTCTGGCAGTTGGGTGAATCCCACTACTGGGGTCACAACGCGATCATCCGCATGAAACCGTTTATCGAGCACTGCGCCCTGGCGCCATTGCCGGGTAAAGGTGCGTTCGCAGGTTCCATCCTGTCCCACGACTTCGTTGAAGCGGCGCTGATGCGCCGTGCCGGCTGGGGCGTGTGGATTGCCTACGACCTGCCGGGCAGCTACGAAGAACTGCCGCCGAACCTGCTGGATGAACTCAAGCGTGACCGTCGCTGGTGCCACGGCAACCTGATGAACTTCCGCCTGTTCCTGGTCAAGGGCATGCACCCGGTGCACCGCGCGGTGTTCCTGACCGGTGTGATGTCCTACCTGTCGGCGCCGTTGTGGTTCCTGTTCCTGGTGCTGTCGACGGCCTTGCTGGCGGTCAACACCTTGATGGAGCCGCAGTACTTCATGGCGCCACGCCAGTTGTACCCACTGTGGCCGCAATGGCATCCGGACAAGGCGGTGGCGCTGTTCTCCACCACCATCGTGCTGCTGTTCCTGCCGAAGTTGCTGAGCATCATCCTGATCTGGGCCAAGGGTGCGAAGGAGTTCGGTGGCAAGTTCAAGGTGACGATGTCCATGCTGCTGGAGATGCTGTTCTCCATGCTGCTGGCGCCGGTGCGGATGATTTTCCACACCCGTTTCGTGCTCGCCGCGTTCCTCGGCTGGGCCGCGACCTGGAACTCGCCGCAGCGTGACGACGACTCCACCCCGTGGGGCGAAGCGATCAAGCGTCACGGCACGCAGACCCTGCTGGGCTTCTTCTGGGCCCTGCTGGTGGTGTGGTTGAACCCGAGCTTCCTGTGGTGGCTGGTACCGATCGTCGGTTCGTTGATGCTGTCGATCCCGGTGTCGGTGATCTCCAGCCGGGTCAACCTTGGCCTGAAGTCCCGCGATGAGAGCCTGTTCCTGATCCCTGAGGAATACAATCCGCCGCAAGCGTTGCTGTCCACCGACAAGTACACCCACGAAAACCGTTGGCACGCGCTGAAAGACGGCTTTGTGCGCTCGGTGGTCGACCCGCAGCAGAACGCCCTGGCCTGTGCCCTGGCGACCTCGCGTCACGGTCAGGCCGAGCCGATCGAGTACCTGCGTGCCGAGCGTGTGCGCCACGCGTTGAAAGTCGGCCCTGCCGGCCTCAACAACGGCGAACGCCTGGCGTTGCTCAGCGACCCGGTAGCCCTGGCCCGCTTGCATGAGCAGATCTGGAGCGAAGGGCATGCCGAGTGGCTCGCTGCCTGGCGTAATTCGATCAAGGCCGACCCGCACGCGCCGTTACTGCCGCTGCAACCGCTGTCGTCCCAGGCCCAACCGGCCTGATTCAGGCGCCCCCGAGGGTTCACTTCGGGGGCGTTCGAAGCGCTGGTCCTACAGCGTTTCTCTATCGCTCTAACTCCTTGTTATTTCGAAACAAAAGTCCCTTGTCCGAGGCGTATTTGCGTGCCCGCGAGTGGGGTAGGATCGCCCCCCAAATTTGACTCGGTCACAGGGGGATTCATGATCAAAAGGTATTGTTCGGCATTGCTGATCGGCGTTATTGCATTGATTCACGCTGGTCTGGTGCAGGCCGGTGCCATCGACGATGCGGTTCGGCGTGGTGTGTTGAAAGTGGGTACTACGCCCACCTATGTCCCCTTTGAAATGACCGATAAAGAGGGCCGTATCGTTGGCTTTGAAATCGACCTGCTCAAGGTGATGAGCCAGGCCCTGGGCGTTGAGCTTGAATTGGTCAGCGTGCCCTATACCGAGTTGCTGCCTGGGCTACAGGCGAAAAAGTTCGACCTGATCGGCAGCGGCATGACCGTCACCCAGAAGCGCAACCTGAAGCTGAATTTCAGCGACTCCTTTATCGTGGTGGGGCAAACCGTGTTGCTGCACCCCAGCCTGAAGGACAAGGTCGCCAGTGTCGAAGACCTGGACGACGCCACTTACCGTGTCACCACCGTCCAGGGCACCACTGGCGAGGCGGCGGCGCAACGCTTCCTGGGGGCGGCGCGCTTGAGCAGTTTTGCAACGCCCCGGGAAGCTGTGCGCCAAGTGGTGAACGGTGCCGCCGATGCCTTTATTTACGATGCGCCCTACAACCTGATCGCCCTGAGCTTGCCGGAAAACCGCGAGCTGCTGGCGCTTGAACAGCCGTTCACCTTTGAACCCTTGGCGTTTGGCGTGAAGAAAGGCGATTTTGACAGCCTCAACTGGATCAACCATTTCCTCAATCAAGTCGCCCAGGACGGGACCTACGATCGCTTGCACGACAAGTGGTTCAAGGACATGGACTGGCTGGTAGAGGTCGACTGGAAGTCATAACTTCTTACACATCAATCCGTTGCCAGCGCTACCAACGCAAGCGTCTATCCCAGCAGCTGGCTGCGTTGTTGTGGGACTTTTCCGACATACGCAGATAACAAATACCCGTGAAACCTTTGTGACAGGCAATGAGTGGGTTAGGATCGCACCCCGAATTGGTGCAGCCCTTTTGCGCGCCGACCGTATAAGAATCGTTCAGGGGACTTGATGATGAAAAAGTATCTTTCGATGCTGCTGCTCGGCGTCGCCGCGCTGGTTGCGGCCAATGCCGCCCAGGCCGGTGCCATCGATGATGCGGTCAAGCGCGGCACGCTGAAAGTCGGCATGGACCCGACCTACATGCCGTTCGAAATGACCGACAAACGCGGCGAAATCATTGGGTTCGAGGTCGATATCCTCAAGGCCATGGCCAAGTCCATGGGTGTCAAGCTGGAGCTGGTGTCCACCGGCTATGACGGCATCATCCCGGCGTTCCTCACCGGCAAGTTCGACATGATCGGCAGCGGCATGACCCTGACTCAGGAACGCAACCTGCGCCTGAACTTCAGCGAACCCTTCATTGTGGTTGGCCAGACCCTGCTGATCCGCAAGGAGCTGGAAGGCACCATCAAGTCCTACAAAGACCTGAACGACGAGAAGTACCGCCTGACCTCCAAGCTCGGCACCACCGGTGAGATGGTCGCCAAGAAGCTGATCTCCAAGGCCAAGTACCACGGCTATGACAACGAGCAGGAAGGTGTGCTGGACGTGGTCAACGGCAAGGCCGATGCCTTCGTGTATGACGCGCCATACAACGTGGTCGCCGAGAAAAAAGTCGGTAACGGCAAGCTGGTGTTCCTCGAAGAACCCTTCACCTTTGAACCCCTGGCGTTCGGCCTGAAGAAGGGTGACTACGACAGCATCAACTTCATCAACAATTTCCTGCACCAGATCAAGAACGACGGCACCTACGATCGCATCCATGACAAGTGGTTCAAGAGCTCCGAGTGGCTCAAGGACATGGAATAAAGCGGGACTGTTTTCTGTTGCGAGAGGGCTTGATGTGGGGAGCGGGCTTGCCACCTCAAGTGTGCGGGCCTCGAATTTTTTGGATGCTGAGTAGATGA
Source organism: Pseudomonas sp. CFBP13509 (assembly GCF_005233485.1). NCBI lineage: Bacteria > Pseudomonadati > Pseudomonadota > Gammaproteobacteria > Pseudomonadales > Pseudomonadaceae > Pseudomonas > Pseudomonas sp. CFBP13509. The sequence continues at coordinate 366,703 of NZ_QGAA01000002.1, read as the reverse complement.
AACAGAAAAAAGCCCAATGGCCCTGGCACCTGCTGACCGTCGTCGTGCTGGTCGGCCTGGCTGGCGCCTTGTACTACGCTACCTCGCTGATGTCCTACGAATGGCGCTGGAACCGGGTCCCGCAATACTTCGCCTACCAGGCCGAAGAGTCCCAGCGCGCTGCGGACATCTCCACTGTCGTGGAGCTGGTCCGCAAGGGCGATGTGGCCGAAGTCACCCTGCGCAACGATGCCGGCGTCGAACAACGCGTGAGCGTGGCCGACAACAGCCTGCAAGTGGCGCGCGGCGATGATGTGGCCGAAGGCGATGTCATCGGGGTTAACCGCCATTGGGTGTTGGGCCCCTTGATGTGGGGGCTGTGGACCACGTTGTGGCTGTCGGTGGTATCCGGGATTCTCGGCCTGGCGATCGGTCTTGCAACCGGGTTGTGCCGACTGTCCAATAACCCGACCCTGCGCGATCTGTCGACGATCTACGTCGAGCTGGTGCGTGGTACGCCACTGTTGGTGCAGATCTTCATTTTCTACTTTTTTATCGGCACGGTGCTCAACCTGTCCCGGGAATTCGCCGGGATCGCCGCCCTGTCGTTGTTCACCGGCGCCTATGTGGCGGAAATCGTCCGCGCGGGGGTGCAGTCCATCACCCGTGGCCAGAACGAGGCGGCTCGCTCCCTGGGCCTGAGCGCCAGCCAGTCGATGCGTCATGTGGTGCTGCCGCAGGCCTTCAAGCGCGTGTTGCCGCCGCTGGCGGGGCAATTTATCAGCCTGGTGAAAGACACCTCGCTGGTCTCGGTGATCGCGATTACCGAGCTGCTCAAAAGCGGTCGCGAAGTGATCACCACCTCGTTCTCGCCGTTTGAAATCCTGTTCTGCGTCGCAGGGTTGTACCTGCTGATCAACCTGCCGCTGTCGAAAATGGCCAGCCGGCTTGAGCGGAGGCTCGCCCAAAGTGATTGAAGTCCGCGATCTGGTAAAAGTCTTCGATACCCGCGGGCATGTGGTGCGCGCGGTGGACCATGTGACCACCCAGGTGGCCAAGGGCGAAGTGTTGGTGGTGATCGGCCCGTCCGGCTCCGGCAAGTCCACGTTCCTGCGTTGCCTCAATGGCCTGGAAGAGTTCGATTCCGGCTCGGTGAGCATCGATGGCCTGCAACTGGCCGACCCGAAAACCGATGTGAATGCCTATCGCCGTGAAGTCGGCATGGTGTTCCAGCACTTCAACCTGTTCCCCCACATGACCGTGCTGGAAAACCTGTGCCTGGCGCAAAAAGTCGTGCGCAAGCGCGGTAAGAAAGAGCGCGAAGCCAAGGCCCTGGCGCTGCTGGAAAAGGTCGGCATTGCGCAGAAAGCCAACGAGTTCCCGTCGCGGCTTTCCGGTGGCCAGCAACAGCGCGTGGCGATTGCCCGGGCGTTGGCGATGGAGCCCAAGGTGATGCTGTTCGACGAGCCCACCTCGGCCCTCGACCCGGAAATGGTCGGCGAGGTGCTGGACGTGATGAAGACCCTGGCCCTGGAAGGCATGACCATGGTCTGCGTCACTCACGAAATGGGTTTTGCCCGTGAAGTGGCGGACCGGGTGCTGTTCTTCGATCATGGCAAGTTGCTGGAAGATGCGGCCCCGGCCGAGTTCTTCGCGGCGCCCAAAGACCCGCGTGCCCAGGCGTTCCTGCGCCAGGTGCTATAGGGCGCGGGGCGTTCATACCTTGAACCGCCCCACGCATTGCTGCAAATCCGTTCCCAGCCGCGCCAGTTCGATACTGGCCGCTGCCGTCTGTTCACTGGCGGCGGCGGTTTGCTCCGAGGCGTCGCGTACTTTCAATACGCTGCGATTGATCTCTTCGGCCACCGCACTTTGCTCCTCGGCGGCAGCGGCGATCTGCGGGTTCATTTCCTGGATGACCGACACCGTGCGGGCTATCTCCGTCAGGGAGTCCCCGGCGTTGCGGGCCAGGCCGACGCTGTTGTCGGTCAGGGTGCGGCTGTAATCCATGATGTCGGCCACTTGTTGGGTTCCGCTGTGCAGGCCGCCAATCAGCTCTTCGATTTCCTCGGCGGACTGCTGGGTCCGTTGGGCGAGACCGCGCACCTCATCGGCGACCACCGCGAAGCCTTGACCGGCCTCGCCGGCCCGTGCGGCTTCTATCGCAGCGTTGAGCGCCAGCAGGTTGGTCTGCTGTGACACGGACTTGATCACATCCAGCACGCTGCTGATTTTCTGGCTTTCCCGTTGCAGCCCAATCATGGCCTGGCCTGCGCGCGCCATTTCATGGGCAAGGTGCTCGATTTGCGCCACGACATCCGTCACCACCTGATCGCCCAGCTCAGTCTGTTGATTGGCCTGTCCGGCGGCGAGGGACGCCTGCTCGGCGTGGCGCGCAACCTCCTGGGCGGTGGCGAGCATCTGGTTCATGGCGGCGGCGACCTGCTCGGTTTCATCGCGCTGATTATTCACCCCTGCGCGAGTTTGTTCGGTCACGGTGGAGAGCTCCTCGGCGGCGCTGGCAATTTGCCGCGCGTTGTCGCTGATGTTGCCAATCAGCCCCCGCAGGTTCAGCGTCATTTGGCTCATGCTGCGTTGCAGTTGACCCAACTCGTCACGCCGTCGGGATTGCACGTCATGGCTCAGGTCGCCTTGCGCAATGCGATTGGCGGCGGACAGCGCTTTGCGCAACGGTTTCACGATTTGCCCGGCAATCAGCCAGGCCGCCAGGGCTCCGAGGAGCAAGGCGGCAGCGGTCGTACCAAGGGTTTGGGTGCGGGCTTGTTCGGCTTCGCGTTCGCGTCGTTGAGTCTGGTCCTGGCTCAAGAGATCGCTCTGGGCGAGCAGTTGGTCCAGCTGCTGTTCCAATTGATTTTGCGCGCCTTCGGTTGTGAGTTGCGTGTCCTTGAGGCGTGTGAGGTGGGTGCGGATACTGAGCACGGTATTTTTCAGGGCACCGCTGTCGACCGGCAATTTTGCTACGCCAGCCTGGGCGAGTTCGAGGTTGCGCTCGGCGTCGCTGACGGCCTGGGCGTAGGCATCCAGCGAGCTGGCGGCCCAGGCAGGGGTTTGGGCGCGATCCTCCGCCTGCTCTATGGCCTGGCGCAGGTTTTCGATGGCATCGAGGGCTTTTTCATCCTCCTGGTCGGGTAAGTCGCTGGCCAGTTGTGCCAGCACGTCACCGGTGCGTACGGAGCTCTGCTTCAGTTGTTCACGGGCACTCTCACGTTTCTCGACCAGGGCAGGCACCTCCTTGAGCGTGGTTTTAAACGTTGCGGAGAGGCGGGTCATCTCCTGCAGGTATTGAATGGATTTGGGGACTTTGAGCCGGTTGGAAAGCTCGCTCAGGAGCCCGTCTATTTTTTCTATGCTCACGCTCAATTTGTTGAGGCTGTTGGTATCGTCCAGGGTTCGGTAGACGATTCTGTCGGCCCGCAGTTCTTCACCCGTCACGGCCAGTTGCGCGAGCACGGTCAGGGTTTGCGAGCGGTAAAGGGACGCGGCCAGCGCCTGCCAGCCAGTCACGGCAATCACAAGGCTCAATGCCAGGACCAGGGAGAAGCCCAGGGCCAGTTTGAGAGTGACACTGGCGTCACCCAACAGGTAAGTCATTCGACGAAGCATGATCAACCTCCGACAAGTGAACAGTGGGCGTTCTCAACATGCGCAGGCACATTGAGCTGAATTGAACGCTAGTTCTCTCGGCGCAGAGGTGGGGCTGATAAACGCGTAGGAAATTTCACAGATTGCAGGCGGCGACCCAGGGCGGGTCGCCACGCGGGGAAGGGGTCAGACCCGGAAGCGGCCGACCAGCGCCTGGAGATGGGTGCCCAGGCGCGCCAGTTCGGTACTCGATGCGGCAGTCTCTTCACTGGCCGAAGCCGTCTGCTCGGAGATATCACGCACGTTCAACACACTGCGATTGATCTCTTCCGCCACGGCGCTTTGCTGCTCGGCGGCGGTGGCGATCTGGGAGTTCATCGCCTGGATGGTCGAGACCGTGCGTGTGATGTTCTCCAAGGCGCTGCCGGCGCGGCGCGTCAACTCGACACTGCTGTCGGTGAGGCCACGGCTGTTGTCCATGATGTTCGCCACCTGCTGGGTGCCGCTTTGCAGGCCGACGATCAGCTCTTCGATCTCTTCGGTGGACTTCTGGGTGCGCTGGGCCAGGCTGCGTACTTCATCGGCCACCACCGCGAAACCGCGTCCGGCCTCACCGGCCCGTGCCGCTTCAATGGCTGCGTTGAGGGCCAGCAGGTTGGTTTGCTGGGCCACGGACTTGATCACATCGAGCACGCTGCCGATCTTGTCGCTTTCGCGCTTCAGATCGGCCATGGCGACCGTGGAGTTGCCGACTTCAGTGGCGAGGCGTTCGATCTGGGCGATCGCTTCGCCGACCACTTTGTCGCCTTCACGGGCCTGCTGGTCGGCGGCCAGCGCGGCTTCCGAGGCTTCCTCGGCATTGCGCGCCACTTCCTGCACGGTAGCGGCCATTTCATTCATGGCGGTGGCCACCTGGTCGGTCTCGACTTTCTGGCTGTTGACCCCGGCGCTGGTCTGTTCGGTCACGGCCGACAGTTGCTCGGCAGCGCTGGCGATCTGGGTGACCCCTTCACTGATGCCGCCGATCAACTCGCGCAGGCCCATGGTCATGCTTTGCATGGCGCGTTGCAATTGGCCCAGCTCATCCTGGCGCAAGGAGGTGAGGTTGTGGCTCAGGTCGCCCGACGCGACACGCTCGGCGACCTGCAGGGTCTGGTTCAGGGGGAGGATGATCTGGCGGGTGATGGCCCAGGCGGCAACCAGGCCGAAGATCAGCGCCAGCACGGTGGCCATTAGCAGCAAGTATTTGGCTTGCGCGGCATCCGCATCGCGTACCGCGGTCTGGGAAACCGTCAGTTTGTCACTGTGGCCCAGCAGGATATCGCCCTGGGCAGACATGGTCTTGAGTGCCGCTGCGCTGGCCACTTGAGAGTCGCGGTATTGGCTGACGGCGGCGCGGTAGGCTTGCAGTGAGACGCTGGCCTGTTGCAGGTTGGCTGAATACTGATCAGGTATTTGGCTGGTGAGGCTGGTGATTTTTTTCAGCGCGTTGTCGATGGCATCCAGCGCGGGCTGCTCGGCCTCGACCTTGCCGCTGTAGGTGTAGCCCCGTACTTGGAAGCGCGCTTGCTGGATCAGTTTGCTCAGGTCCACCACGCTGTTGAACAGCGTGACACTGTCGCCTTGCAGCAGGGATTTCTCCACTTCGCTGACCTTGAGTACCGCATTATCGGCGGTATCGCCCAGCTTGCTGCGGGCATTTTCGCGGTTGGTGCCTGCCTGCACCATATCGTTGAACGCGCGCTTGTACTGGTCCACGGCGGCCAATTGCTCATCGACCAGGGCGGCATCCGTGGGTTGTTCGATCAGGCTGCGTGCGGTCTTCAGGCCAGTGTCCAGCTTGTTCAGCAGCTCGCTGACGGCGGTCGGGCCTTGTTCGCCACGGCGCATCTCGTAGTCGAGGCGTGCCAGGCGCAGGTCTTTGGTCAAGCCGTTGAGGCTGGAGATGTAACCCAGCTTGTCACCACGGCTGATCACGTCGCCCAGGCCGCTCCAGCCGGTGAAGGTGATCATCAGTGTCAACAGCAATACCAGGCCAAAGCCCACCGCCAGCTTGGTTTTGACGCTGACATTCCCCAGTTTTTCGGCTAACCAACGATACATGCTGCGAACTCCCCTGGAACAAAGCTTGGACTTATTCACGGGTTATCGGCTTGCATACGGAATTCTGTAGCGACGCTGTCCCCTGTGGGGGGAGCAAGCCCCCTCCCACAGGGTTATGCGGTGTGGTTAGAAAAGGCGGGCGAGCAGGGCGGTGACGGCCGTTTCGACGCGCAGGATGCGGGCGCCCAATTGCACCGGCTGCAAGCCGGCCTTGGCCAGCAGGTCCACCTCATAGGGGATCCAGCCACCTTCCGGGCCTATGGCCAGGGTGACCGGTTCATCCAGCCCACGGGGGCAGGCTGGGTAGTCGCCTGGATGGCCAATCAGGCCAAGGGTGCCTGCGGTCATGGCCGGCAGGCGGTCTTCGACGAAGGGCTTGAAGCGCTTTTCGATAACGATTTGCGGCAGTACCGTGTCCCGCGCCTGTTCCAGGCCGAGGATCAGTTGTTCGCGAATGGCCTCGGGCTCCAGGAAGGGGGTCTGCCAGAAGCTTTTTTCCACCCGGTAGCTGTTGACCAGCACCACTTTCGGCACGCCCATGGCCGCCACGGTTTGCAGGACCCGGCGCAGCATCTTCGGACGTGGCAGGGCCAGCAGCAGGGTCAGGGGCAGTTTGACCGGCGGTGGTTGGTCGAAGCTCACTTGCAGTTCGGCTTCGCGGGCTTCCAGGCGCAGCAATTGCGCGTTGCCCATCAACCCGCCAAGGCGCCCGACCCGCAGGCTGTCGCCTACGGCGGCGCGGTGGACTTCCTGCATATGCACCAGGCGCCGATCACGCAGGATCACCCGGTCGGCCGCGATAAAGTCGGCATCGAACAGCAGCAGCAGGTTCACGGCTGGGTCGCTGGCGGCTGGTCGTCGTCTGCGGGTTGGTCATCCGGGTGATCGCCACGCTTGCTGATCAGGCCGCTGAACAGGATGCCGATCTCGAACAGCATCCACATCGGCACGGCCAGCAGGGTCTGGGAGAAGATGTCCGGCGGCGTGAGGATCATGCCGACCACGAAGCAGCCGATGATCACGTACGGGCGGATCTTCTTCAGGTACTGCACGTTGACCACGCCGATCCACACCAGCAACACCACGGCCACGGGGATTTCGAAGGCGACGCCAAAGGCGAAGAACAGCGTCATCACGAAGTCGAGGTAGCTGGTGATGTCCGTCATCATCTCCACGCCGGCCGGGGTGGCGGCGGCGAAGAACTTGAAGATCAACGGGAACACCAGGAAGTAGGCGAAGGCCATGCCGGTGTAGAACAGCAGGATGCTCGACACCAGCAAGGGCACGGCGATGCGCTTCTCATGCTTGTACAGGCCCGGCGCGATAAAGCCCCAGATCTGGTGCAGGATCACCGGGATCGCCAGGAACAGCGAGACCATCATCGTCAGCTTCAACGGTGTGAGGAAGGGCGATGACACATCGGTGGCAATCATCGTCGCGCCGGCCGGCAGGTACTGGCGCAGCGGCGTGGAGACGAAGGTGTAGATCTGCTGGGTAAAGGCGAACAGCCCGGCAAAGATCACGAAGATCGCGGCCACGCAACGCAGCAGGCGGGTCCGCAGCTCGGTCAGGTGCGAGACCAGCGGCATATGCTGGTCGTTTTCCGGTTTATCAGCGCTCATGGGGCTCGCGGCGGCAATGTAGGGTCATGGGGCGCGGGCGACGCAGCGGGCGTCGGCGCAGGCTCGGTTGGAGCGGTCGGGGTCGGGGCGGCGGGCGGGGTATCCACCGCAGGCGCGATGCTGTGCTCGGCCCCAGGCTCCACCGGTTTGGCGGGCTCCTGCACCGGCGACAGGATCTTCCGGGCTTCCTGCTCCAGCGACAGAATATGTTCGTTGTGCAGTTGGCGACGGATCTCGTCGGCGCCGATTTCCCGTTCAACTTCCTGTTTGATGGCGTTGAAACTGCGTTTCAGGCGCCCGATCCACAGGCCGGCCGTGCGCGCGGCACCGGGCAGGCGTTCCGGCCCCAGTACCAGCAAGGCAACCAGGCCGACGAGCAGCAGTTCAGAGAAGCTGATACCAAACATTAGTCAGTGCTCACGAGTCTTTGCGGGTCGGCTCTTCGACTTTTTCAGCCTGCACGTCGAAGGTACGACGCTCGGTGATCGGCTGGGTGGCCTGGGGGTGTACAGGCTGGGCCGGTGGCACCGGGTTGGCGGCCGGGTCGGCAGGCTTCTCATCGTCGTTCATGGCTTTACGGAAGCCCTTGATCGACTCGCCCACGTCGGTGCCGAGGTTTTTGAGTTTCTTGGTGCCGAATACCAGTACCACCACTACCAGAATGACGATCCAGTGTTTCCAGTCAAAAATGCCCATGCTGCAAATCCTCTAGTAAAAGTTATTCAGGCGGACGGGCGCGATGCCTTTTCGGCGTGCCCGGACAAGCCGAAGCGACGGTCCAGTTCATCCAGCACGGCCTGTGGATGCTGCCCCAGTTGGGCGAGCATGACCAGGCTATGGAACCACAAGTCGGCGGTCTCATAGATGACATCGCTGCAATCGCCGCTGATTTGCGCGTCCTTGGCCGCGATGATGGTCTCGATGGACTCTTCGCCGAGTTTTTCCAGGATCTTGTTCAGGCCCTTGTGGTACAGGCTGGCGACGTAGGAGCTGTCGGCGTCCGCACCTTTGCGGTCCTCCAGCACCTGGGCCACACGGTTGAGGGTATCGCTCATGTTCAGTGTCCTGGCGAGTAGATGGCGTGCGGGTCTTTGAGCACCGGCTCTACAACCTTCCATTCGCCGTTCTCGAACACGCGATAGAAGCAGCTGTGGCGGCCGGTGTGGCAGGCGATGTCGCCGATCTGCTCGACCTTGAGGATCACCACGTCGGCGTCGCAGTCGATGCGCATCTCGTGCAGGGTCTGCACGTGCCCGGACTCTTCGCCCTTGCGCCACAGTTTGCCACGGGAACGTGACCAGTAAATGGCGCGCTGCTCAGTGGCGGTGAGGCTCAGGGCCTCGCGGTTCATCCAGGCCATCATCAGCACGCGCCCGGTCTTGTAGTCCTGGGCAATGGCCGGCACCAGGCCGTCACTGTCCCACTTGATCTCGTCCAGCCAGTCTTTCATCTTCGGCTCCGGCAATTTGCGACAGTGTATAACCGGATGGGCTATCGACGCACGATCAGATAAACACCCACGGCGACCATGATGCCGGCCGGCCAGTGGCCCAGTTGGTTCAGCGGTCCGCCAATGGCCAGCATTGCCCCGCCCACCAGGTGCGCGGCGCCCAGCAGGCGCAGGAACCAATCGTCCTTGCGCTTGCGCCATGGCGGTTCCGGGTCTTTGGCGTGGGGCTGGGACATGCGCTCCAGTAGGTCGCGGGTCATGTTGGCCAGGTGGGGCAGTTGTTCCATCTGGCTATGCAAGTTGCCCAGCATGGTCTTGGGGCTCATGCGCTCGCGCATCCAGCGTTCCAGGAAAGGCTGCGCGGTGTTCCACAGGTCAAGGTCCGGGTACAGCTGGCGGCCCAGGCCTTCGATATTGAGCAAGGTCTTTTGCAGCAACACCAACTGCGGCTGCACTTCCATATTGAAGCGCCGCGCGGTCTGGAACAGGCGCATCAGCACCTGGCCGAAGGAGATATCTTTCAGTGGCTTTTCAAAGATCGGCTCGCACACGGTGCGGATCGCCGCTTCGAATTCATTGAGCTTGGTTTCCGCCGGCACCCAGCCCGAATCGATGTGCAACTGCGCCACGCGGCGGTAGTCGCGCTTGAAGAAGGCGAACAGGTTGCGCGCCAGGTAGTCCTGGTCTTCCGGGGTCAGGCTGCCGACGATGCCGCAGTCGATCGCAATGTACTGCGGGCTCCACGGGTTGACGGTGCTGACGAAGATATTGCCGGGGTGCATGTCGGCGTGGAAGAAACTGTCGCGGAACACCTGGGTGAAGAAGATCTCCACGCCGCGCTCGGCAAGCATCTTCATGTCGGTGCGCTGGTCGGCCAGGGTCGCGAGGTCGGTGACCTGCACGCCGTAGATGCGCTCCATCACCAGCACTTTCGGGCGGCACCAGTCCCAATACACCTGCGGCACGTACAGCAGCGGCGAGCCTTCGAAGTTGCGCTTGAGCTGGCTGGCGTTGGCCGCTTCGCGCAGCAGGTCGAGTTCGTCGTAGATGGTTTTTTCGTAGTCGGCGACCACGTCCACCGGGTGCAGCAGGCGCGCATCGGCAGAGAAACGTTCGGCGGCGCGGGCCAGGATAAACAGCCACGCCAGGTCCTGGCCGATGATCGGCTTGAGGCCCGGGCGAATCACCTTCACCACCACTTCTTCGCCGCTCTTCAACTGCGCGGCGTGCACTTGCGCCACCGAGGCCGAGGCCAGCGGTTCGACGTCGAAGCGGCTGAACACCTCGCTGATCTTCTTGCCCAGCTGCTCCTCGATCAGCTTCATCGACTGCTGCGAATCGAACGGCGGCACGCGATCCTGCAGCAGCATCAGTTCGTCGGCGATGTCTTCGGGCAGCAGGTCGCGGCGCGTGGAGAGGATCTGCCCGAACTTGATAAAGATCGGCCCCAGGTCCTGCAACGCCAGGCGCAGGCGCGCGCCCCGGCTCAACTCCAGCTGCTTGCGCGGGAACCAGCGCCACGGCAGCACATAGCGCACCGCCAGCAGGAACCACGGCAAAGGCAGGGCGAACAGCAGGTCATCGAGGCGGTAGCGGATTACGACGCGCTGGATACGGAACAAACGGCGGACGGCGAGCAGCTTCATGCGTTATCGCTTGGATCAAGGGAACGGCTCAGGCGCTCGAAGCGGGCCTCGAGGCGTTCCAGGTCGATTTTGGCCTTGTCGAGCTCACGAAAGCGCGCTTGCGCTTCGCGTTCTCCGACCAGGGTGCGCGATTCTTCGCTCAGGTATTCGGCAAGGTTCTGGTTGAGGCTGGCGAACCCCTGCTGGTACCAGCGCGTGCGACTGCGCAGGTGCCCGCTGATCAACTGGGTGGCGACGGGGCCGATCCAGCGGGACAGCTCGTATTCCCAGTCCAGTTCCAGGTCCTGCAGTACGGCGGCCAGGTCCATCAGGACCGCGCTGTCGCCTTCCAGGTGCACTTCGGGGCCGTGGAGGATGGCGGTCTTGTTGCGGCTCAGCGTTAGGTGCAACAGGCTGGAGGCCGGTGCACGCAGGGTGCAGTCGGCTTCGGCAGCCCATTGAGTGGCGAGCAGCAGGCCTTCATCGCTGGGCAGGATAAACAGCTGCAGGGCGGGGCTGGTGCAGTCCACGGCGATGACCTTGCCGTTCAAGTGCGCGAGCCGTGCCAGGGCGGTGCTGTCCAGGCGCAGTACACGGTTGATACCGTGTTCGACGCTGGCGAGAAGGCCTTTGAGCAGCATCAGGGCTTGATGCCACGGTGCAGGGCGACAATGCCCGAAGTCATGTTGTGGTAGGTCACGCGGTCGAAACCGGCTTCTACCATCATCGACTTCAGGGTTTCCTGGTCGGGGTGCATGCGGATCGATTCGGCCAGGTAGCGGTAGCTTTCGGCGTCATTGGTGATCAGCTTGCCCATCAACGGCATGAAGGCGAAGGAGTAGGTGTCGTAGACCTTGGACATCAGCGCGTTGGTCGGCTTGGAGAACTCCAGTACCAACAGGCGACCGCCCGGCTTGAGGACGCGCAGCATCGAGCGGATCGCGTCTTCCTTGTGGGTCACGTTGCGCAGGCCGAAGGCGATAGTCACGCAGTCGAAATGGTTGTCGGGGAACGGCAGCTTTTCAGCGTCGGCCTGGACGAATTCGATATTGCCGGCCACGCCTTTGTCGAGCAGGCGGTCACGGCCGACCTTGAGCATCGAGCCGTTGATGTCCGCCAGCACCACCTGGCCGGTAGGGCCGACGAGCTTGGAAAACTTGGCCGCCAGGTCGCCCGTGCCGCCGGCGATGTCCAGCACGCGGTTGCCGGTGCGTACACCCGACAGCTCGATGGTGAAGCGTTTCCACAGGCGGTGCATGCCGCCGGAGAGCACGTCGTTCATCAGGTCGTACTTGGCCGCCACGGAGTGGAATACCTCAGCGACTTTTTCCGCTTTCTGGCTTTCCGGGACGTTCTTGAAGCCGAAGTGAGTGGTGGGTTCGGCATCGCTGCCTTTGCGCTGATCAGTCATATCGCTGTCACCAAAAGAGAATGCGGGACATGATAATCCCCAAGGCCTGCTTTGTCTTGGCAAGGCTGCAGGTAAGATAGGCAGGCACCGAGACCTTTTGCCGCATTCAAGGTATTCAAATCCCTATAAAGAGGAGTCATTGCAATGGCCCGTATAACCGTTGAGCGTGCGCATTCCCTGGGTAAAGAAGGGGCACGCGCAAAGGCCGAGAAGTTGGCGCATAAACTCCAGGAGCAATATGGCCTGGAGCCCTCGTGGTCCGGCGATACCTTGAACCTCAAGCGTTCGGGGGTTAAAGGCACCGTGTTGGTGGCGGATGATTCGCTGCGCATTGATGTGGAACTGGGCCTGTTGATGTCGGCCATGAGTGGCACCATCAAGTCCGAAATCGAGAAAGCCCTGGATAAAGCCTTGGCCTGATGCGCGAGTACTTAGGGTGCCGATTCTAATTTTCCAGCCTACTTTGTGCCCAGGTCCTCAACTCCTGCGGGCCGTTCCTCCCCCCTTTTCTGCGTGAGGTGCACCATGGCCAAAGTTATCCTGAAGAAAAAAATCGATGCTCAGACCGGCGCGTTGAGTGACGTTAAAACCTATGCCCGCAAGATCTGGTTGGCGGGTCTTGGTGCCTACGCGAAGGTCGGCAGCGAGGGCGGCGACTACTTCAAAGAGCTGGTTAAAACCGGTCAACATGTTGAAAGTAAAGGAAAAAAAGTTGCAGTGGAACAACTTGATGCGGCCAACAGTCAGATTGATCAAGTAAAGAGTAATGTCTCCGCGGTCAAAGGTCTGGTAGAAGTTCAGCTGGATAAAGTTGAAAAAGCTTTTGATACTCGCGTTGCCAGTGCCTTGAATCGAATTGGCATTGCGTCTAAACATGACGTGGAGACACTCTCTGCTAAGCTCGAAGAGCTGACGGCATTGCTCGAACGTGTCGCGCGTAAACACTAAGGAGACATCGGGATGGCTGTTAAAAAGACTACTCAGAAAGAAGGCAGCTCGTGGGTCGGGAAAGTTGAAGAATACTCCCGCAAGATCTGGCTGGCTGGTTTAGGCGTTTACTCGAAGATCGACAGTGACGGCAGCAAACTCTTCGAGACCTTGGTTAAAGACGGCGAGAAAGCCGAGAAGTTGACCAAGAGCGCAGTCGGTAAACAAGTAGGCGCTGCTAAAACGACTGCCGGTTCGCGCATCAGCGATGCGAAGAAACAGGTATTGGGTACTTGGGGCGAGCTTGAAGGGGCGCTGGACAAGCGCCTCAACAGTGCTATTTCGCGCCTGGGCGTGCCGAGTAAAGCTGAATTGAAGGCATTGCACGGCAAGGTCGATACCCTGACCAAGCAGATCGAAAAACTCACCGGTGCCAAAGTGGCTCCTGTGAAAGCGGCTGCAGCTAAGCCGGCAGCCAAGCCTGCTGCAAAAACGGCCGCTGCCAAACCAGCGGCTAAAACGGCTGCCAAACCTCTGGTGAAAGCTGCCGCCAAGCCAGCTGCAAAACCCGCGGCCAAGGCAGCTGTAAAAGCAGTCGCTAAACCGGCTGCCAAAACCGCAGCGGCCAAACCGGCTGCCAAGACCACAGCTAAACCCGTGGCTGCGAAAGCAACTGCCAAACCTGCGGCCAAGCCAGCAGCCAAGGCCGCCGCAAAACCGGCCGCTAAGCCCGCAGCCAAAACCGCAGCCGCCAAACCCGCGGCCAAGCCTGCCGCTGCTAAACCTGCAGCCAAGCCCGCCGCCGCGAAACCGGTGGCCAAGCCAGCCGCCAAACCTGCTGCGGCGAAAAAGCCAGCTGCAGCGAAAAAAACGGCAGCGCCTAAGCCTGCTGTTGCCGCCAAGCCGGCAACCACGGCACCGGCTGCTTCGGCGGCCAACTCGGTGTCGGCACCCACGCCTGCCGCCACCCCGACTGCAACGCCGGTCACCCCGACGCCAACCAGTCAGTCCTGATTTTTCCGGGACGCGCAAAAAATGCCCGGCCTGCAAAAGCTGGGCATTTTTTTTGTGCGCGGTTACCCCATCAATTATAAGTGATGGAAACGGTGACAGTGCTGTCCAGGGTACCTGCGGTAATCGCGGAGCCGGTTTTCCGGTACGACGCATTCATCGGTAACAACGCTCTTGCGCCGCTTGTGGCGATCTGGCGGGTGCGCTGGGCGACAGAACCATTGGCGGGAATGTCAGCGACGTTTCGGTGGGAAAGCGAGAGCGCCGTCCCGGCTGAGGTTCCGGTGTTGGCGAACAATGCGCCGTTGCCGCTGGACGGAGTGCCCGCGAACAGAAAGAACACATTTTGAATGTCCGATTCGCACTCGGCGGTAATGTCGAAATTTGTCGTACCCACTTCTTCGGATGAATCAAAATCCGATACTTTGATCGAGGGCAGGGTGATGGTGCGGGTCACATCACCGGCGGCCAGGTTGCAGGTGCCGGCATTGACCTGGCCGGTAAAGCGCAAGGTGCCCGTGGTTGCGGCCTGGACCGCAGTGGCGGCCAGGCTCGCGGTGATAGCCAGCAGCAGGGGCAGGGCTCGAATCCTCATTACATACTCCTCAGGTTTTTAGTTATAGGTGATGTTGACGGTCGCGGTCGTTTCGAGCCTGCCTTGGCTGACCGTGCCGTTCTTGTGATAGGCCGCACCCAGCGGCAGCACCGCGCGCCCCCCGGAGACCGGCACCGTGCGGGTGTTTTCGGTGCCGTTGGCGAGGATGTTCTGGATGCCACCGCCAATGCGCGAATACAGCCACAGGGCGACGCCACCGGCAGTGCCCGTATTGGCGAAGAGCCGATCATTGCCAGGTGCGGGGGTACCGGAAAAGCGGAAGGTCACGTTGGAAGCGTTGGTGCAGTTTGCGGTTAACTCGAAGTTGCGTGGGCCCGCGGTCGTTGCGTTATTGAATGCGCCGACTTGCACCGGGTCGAGCGAGATCGTGCGGTTGACGTCGCCGGTTGCCAGGTCGCAGGTGGCGGCGGGCCTGACAAAGCGCACTGCGTTGCCGAGCCTCAGGGTAAAACTCTCCGGACGGTTATCCAGTCTCTTCACCCAAATGTTACCGGCAGGCACTGTCCCGTCTGTTACAGGCCCGGCTTTATAGAACCTCAACTCCGCGGCCATGAAGCTGGTGATGGGGCCGCTGAATGTGCGTTGTAGGCTCTGCATGGCAAAGAAAGGGTAAAGCGAGCCGGAATGTCGGATGCGCATGTGTACACCCACACCAGGAACTTCGGTCTCGTAGTACTTTACGTGAGACCTTGCGCTGTAGCGCCCGGTGATCGTTCCTAAAGTGTGGCCGCAATTCATGGTGTAATTGGGTGCCGTACCAGTGAATTCCTTAATGACAATTTCAGACTCCACTGGGAGGCTGTCCGGTACGACGATTGTGGACGGAAGGGTGAGTGTGAATGTGTCGTTCTGATACCTGTCACACGCCGCTTGAGCCGCAATCGGCGAGCCAAGGACCAGCACTGTTGACATGAGTTGTATGGCGCGTTTCATCTTCAGTCCCGCAAAAGAAATAGGGCGGTTGCAGGCAAGCAGTGCACTGGGCGTGCTTGCCTGCGCCGGATCAACTGCTTGCATTGCGCTCGCTCGACGGTGGCATGTGCTGTGCTGTATCGAGCCGGCAGGTGCCCGCGTCGAGATTAAGCAACCGTTGGGTGCCGGCAATGTTCGACTGTGCGCCCAAGTCGTAATGCAACTGGCATGCGGCGCCGGCATGGGGGCCCCACTTGATCGTCAATGGTCCCTGTGTACGAGACACTCGAACAAAGGCTTGACCACCCTGCCCGACCACCCCGACGCTCGCGCCGTCCTCATCAAACACATCCGCACCAAACGGCAAGGAGCTGCCATCCTCGCGCAGTGCCGTGATCAACATGGCCTGGCCGCTGACCGTCTCGAACTTAAGCTTCACCACCGAACCGGCACGGGGCGCTACGTTCTGGGCGGCGGTCTTGAGTTCCACATCGACCGAAAGATCCTTCGGGTCCAGCTCCACGACGTTCTGGCGATACGGGGTAAGGTGGGGTACCACGGCGTAGCCGCTGTTACCGACTTGCGCGCTGTGGTTACCGTTGATCCGCGCACCCTGGGCGTCGGGCGCCTGGACGATGCCGATGGTGTCGCCCAGCTCCGGAGCGAAGGTCACGCCGCCGGCGTGGGCAACGATGCCGCCGGTCATCCCCAGCGATACCGAGCGGTAGTCGCTGCTCTGCCCGTAACCGGCAGACAGCACGCCATGACTGGCCTGGTATTTCATATCGGCACTCGCGGCGTTACCACTGCCTCGGGTTCGACTGGCACCAAGGCCATAGCTGAATTCGCTGCGTTCGCCAAGGCTGCCGCCGACGTTCACGCGCTCGCCACTGTTTTGGTCGCCGTGATAGACCGTGGTGGTCAGGGTCGGCGAACGCGCGCCGCTGCCCAGGGGCAGGCTCAAGGTCAGATCCACCTGCTTGTCGACTCGGTCGCTCAACAGGTCACGGGTGCGCTGTGCACTGACGGTATAGTGAAGGCCCTTCCAGGTGCCGCTGTATCCCGCGGTAAAGGTCAGGTTGCCACTTGTGCGGTTCCAATAGTTTTGCGAAGAACCGGTCAGGTAAACCGAGCCGTTGCCCAGGCTCTGGTTGAGGCTTATGTCCATTCTGTCGCGCAGGCGCGAGACGCTGTCGAGGCTGAGTCCGTCGATGGCAAGGTCGCGAATCCGTGCGGCATCGCCTACGCTCAGGAACCCTTCAGTGGAATAGCGGTAGGCCCCCAATGCGAAGTGAGTGCCGGTGTCTGCGAAATTCTTGCTGTAGCGCAGTTGCAGGCTTTGTCCCTCCCGCGAACCGTGCCCAGGTACATGGGCATTGGAGTGGGTCAAGTCAAACGACACCGCACCCAATGGCGTGTTGAGTGCCGTTCCCAATAATTGTGAATTGTAGTCTTGGCCCACCACCGCGCCGGTATAGCCGGTCAGTAGATTGCTGAGGCCATGCTGGTAGGTCGCCTGCATCAGTGTGGGAGGGTGCCGAAGGCCAAGTTCATCGAGCTGGCCGATGCTCAGCGAATAGCGGTGGTGGCCGGGTCGCAGGAGGTTGGCGTTGGCCGCAAAGGGGACGATGAACTCCCGCTGACGGCCATCCGCCTCGGTGATCGTGACGGTCAGGTCGCCGCCATATCCGGTAGGGAATAAATCATTGAGTACAAACGGCCCGGGCGCCACCGACACCTCATCCAGCAGTACCCCGCGCTGGCGCACGGTAACCCGCGCGTTGGTCTCGGCAACGCCGCGCACCACGGGGGCAAAACCGGTCTGGGAATCAGGCAGCATCCGGTCATCACTGAACAGGCTCGCACCCCGCAGGCGGACGCTGTCGAACAGCTCGCCCGGCGTGTAGATTTCGCCGACCATCAATTGAGACTGCAGCGAGCTCATTTCACGCTGAACGTAGGTGCTGCTGCTCTGGTAGCCAGAGCCCAC
Source organism: Pseudomonas sp. CFBP13509 (assembly GCF_005233485.1). Classification (NCBI taxonomy): domain Bacteria; kingdom Pseudomonadati; phylum Pseudomonadota; class Gammaproteobacteria; order Pseudomonadales; family Pseudomonadaceae; genus Pseudomonas; species Pseudomonas sp. CFBP13509. Next base: position 349,454 of record NZ_QGAA01000002.1, on the reverse strand, counting down.
CGATGATTGGCTGTAGCTGCCGTTGTGGCGCCAATGCCAGTCGCCCAGGTTGAGCCCGGTGTTCAGGCCCAGGTAGTTGGAGTTGAGCGACTGATGCCTGGTTTGGGTGGCAAAGGTGTTGGCGTTGTAACGCACGAAGGCTGCGTCGATGCCACTGTCCCAGTGTTTGGGATCGATATAGCCCCGAGCCTTGCGTGCGAGGTAAATCTGCGGGATCTGCAGGTCAAGGCGATTTTCACCAGAATCGAACCGGCTGCTGGCGCCTGGCAGGTAGCTGGCAATATCGGCGCATGCGGAAAATACGGCGTCGGTCGATTGCCTGTCGACCGCCTCCATGTCGATGCCGAACCTGAAGAGCGCGTCACGCTCAAGGCACATCTGCGCAGTGTCTTGTCCGTCCATGGCCTTGAACGATAGCGTCTCTCTGCCTATCCATTGGCCGTTGAGATAAACCTCCGCACGGTAGCTGCCGGGTAGCACGACGTTGCCTTGGTTGAACTTTGAAATGTCGACCTGCAAGCCCGCTGCCCCGCCGGGAAAAAAGGCCGGGTTGAATACAGAATGCGTGGCGTCTTGGGCCGCTGCAGTGTGGGCGCCACCCAACAGCAATAGACCTTGAGCTACAAGCGTCAACCTGAAAGGCGATATAAACCCGTTTTCGGGTCTGGCCGGTGTTTTCGAACTCATGGATACCGTTCCCGGGGAAAGTTGTGGTCCGAATTGCGACAAAGCGCGGCCCTGTCCTGACGAACAAGTACTGAACGGACGTGTTTGATTTGTGCTGCGGCGGGTCAATCAACCTCGAGAGGCAGGGACTGGACCCTGATGAACTCAGGGTGGGGCGATCATGGCGACACCTTGGCGCTGTGCTGGATCGTGAGCCCGAAGTCGTCGAGCGTCTGGAACTCCACGGTCATCTCGGCCGTACGCAACGACGCAAGCCCTGCAATCTGGAAGTGGTTGCGGCTATCGGGCGCCACCATATTGCCTCCGCTCGATGCGGCGGATTTGCGCGCATGGCGCTGCCCCTTCGCGACCACTTCGATCTTGTCGAAATTCACGTAATAGGGGGTCGGGTTATAGACCTCCAGTGACGGGCCGTGCTCGGTGGTTACGCTGCGCCACTGCAATTTGGCCGGCGCGGCTTCGGCCGCAAAGGGCAGGCTGGGCGGTCGGAGAAACACCTTGATCCTGGAGCGGAAGGCAAGTTGCAACTGGTTACCCTGGTCGGCATCTTGGGCCTGCGAAGGCACTTCGAGTAAGTTGAACCAGTACAGGCTTTCCTGCGCAGACGGCAGCGTTTCGCCGGTGTATGCCAGGCGCACGACGTGTTGCCGGCCTGGCTCGATACGAAAGATCGGCGGCGTGACAACAAAGGGGATTCCGCCGGCGTCCGGGGTAGAGTGCTCGTCACCCTTGTCCAGCCATGCCTGCATCAGGACGGGTACCTGATTCTTGCTTTCCAGCCTTACTGTGACTTCCTTGTCCTGTTGCGGATAGATGATCCGTGTGCTGCTGATCACAACGCTTGCCTGCGCCATGACGGGACAGATCAGTGCAAGCGTCAACAGGCTGAGTCTGGTTAGCCAATGTGAGATCAAAGTCGCGTTCATGCTGCGGGTTATCCTGCGGACGAAAGGGTGACAGCCGCCGTGTGCTGCACGCGGGCGCCAAAATCGCTGACGGAAACGAACTCGACCTGGGGGCTGCCGTTGGGACGAATACGCAACTGGGGCAATGCAAACAGTTTCATGTCTCCGGCCGGCAATAACAGACCGTCATTGGCCGCCTGGCTCGGCGCCTTGTTGAACCGTTTGCCTTCGCTCAGCAACGCGACCGATGCCAGCGAAATATGGTAGGGCGTGGGGTTGGTCGCTTGCAGGGCGAACCCATGGTTATGGGGGACCAGTTTCCACTGCAGTTTGGTTGCCGCGCTGCTGACGGGGTATGGCAATCCTTGTGGGCGCAGGAAGACCCGCAAGCGAGTGCGAAACGACAATTCGATCTGGTTGTTTTGCGCGGCGTCGGCGGAAGTCGGCGGCACTTCGAATATGTTCAACCAGAACAGGCTTTCGCGATCAGTAGGCAACGGGGCGCCGGAATAACGCAGGCGCAATGCCTGTTGTTGGTGCGGTTCGATGCGAAACATCGGCGGTGAGAGGGTGAACGGAGTCCGTGCAGTCGCTGGTGTCGAGTTTCGGTCGCCCGTATCCAGCCAGGTCTGTACCAATGCCGGACGATCGGCTTTATTCTCCAGGCGTACAACGACCTCCTGCTGCTCAGCGGGGTAGATCACGCGTGTGCCATGGACAATGATGCCGGCATGGGCGTTGAGCGCGTGCAGCGACAGCAGCCCGAGGGCACAGGTGGCGAGAGCACGGCGGGCCATTCTTTTAATCATTTGAAGTCTCTTCGAGTCTGGGGGCGGACCCGCAACGCAGTTGCAGGTCCTGGGTTCGAGGTCTGCGTGTGCAGACGTGTTATCCCTTACTCGGCGTATTCGACCAGGAAGCCGACGCGTGTTTTCACCGTGCCTTCGGTTGCGGCGCCGCTGGCGTACATTTGGGCTGCCAGCGGGATAATGGCCTGGTTATCGGCGATCACAACGCCCTCGGATTTTTCGGTGTAGACGTTGATCGGCGAGCCGTCGCGGTTTGTGACTTCGACCTGTACGTTCTTGGCGTTGGTGGTGTCGGAAGGGTCGTCGTAGCCGTCGATGTTCAAGCGGCCGGTAGCGACGTCAATGGCTGGGCTGGTTGGGTCGAAAGCCACCATGGCCGTGCGGCCGTTGGTGCAACTGCCTTCGCCGGGCCCGCCAATGCGAATGGTGAAACCGGTGAGGTTGGCGCGACTGCCAGCGGTTGCCAGGCGTGAAGCAGAGACGCCGCCCAGGTTGACGTCCTTGACCACTGCGCCTGTGCCAGGTGCGGCACCCTCGACGGTGCAGGTCACATCGGTCACCAACCCCGTGAAGTTGATGACCCCGTCGTTGGTGGCGAATGCGGGCCGTGATAACGCAGCCGTCAGGGCAAGCAGTGTTGCAGCGGTGGAGATAGCGGTAAATTTCATGATGATTCCGGTCGTGATTTTAATAAACGAGAGCCGCCACAGGTAAAAAGCAGCACCTGTAGTTCGTTTCGAACTAGTCTCTAATGGCGGTTATATAATTTGGCGTGCAGTGCCAGATGGCATCTATAGCGAAGTGGCGAGTTTTATCTCGTGATAGTTCGAAAAATAATCGAGTTAACTTAGGAATTGTCTGTAGTACTGGGAATTATCTGTAGGATGTTGCTGAAGGGGTAACGCTTATTGCCCCGCTATGTTGATCCCTTGATGGGGCAGGGTATACCGTGCTCGCAGCAGCGAATAATGTTGCGGTGTTGTATTTACTTATGCGGGTTTATTTATGCCTACTTCAATATCCACCACGTATACCGTCATGCTGCTAGATGACCATGCGATGCTTCGGCAGGGGATCGAGTTGGGGTTGAGCAACGAGGCCGACCTCCATGTGGTCGGCTCTTTCGGGACGGCCAAGGAATTACTGGAAGCCCTTGCGCGGCGTCCGGCGGATGTGGTGGTAATGGACTTCATCCTGGCCCCTTCGGACAACGATGGCCTGAGTCTTATACAAGCGCTGAACCGGCGCTTCAGCCAGTGCCGGCCGTTGATTGTCTGTTCGCATTACACGCCCGCTACCGTATCACTGTCGCTGAAGGCTGGCTGTTGGGGAATCCTGGGTAAAACCCAGAACCTGACGGAGTTGATCACGGCTATTCGAACCGTCGCCCAAGGTCGAATTTATCTGCAGCCTTGCATGGTGCCTGCTTTGCAGGGCATGCAGTCAATGCTGGAAGTCGTGAGTATGAAGTCGAAAATGGACTATGCAACGCCGTTGCGCTTGCACGCCTGTCTTACGCCTAAAGAACAGGAGGTGCTGCGGTGTTTTCTGGATGGAATGTCGGTGAATTCGATTGCCGCAAAGTTCTCACGCAGTGCGAGTACGATCAGTACGCAGAAACAATCGGCTTATAGAAAATTGGGAATCAAGAATGACAGTGAGTTGTTCAAGTTTACCCAGCAATTCGGGGAGTTTGATTGATTCGGCTCAAATGTCAGCCGCAGGTTTTCGGATAATGCTTAAACATGATCGTCCAGATAGCGCAGCGCCAATCGCTCCGTGGCCTGCCGCGCCGCAGGTAGCAGATGCGGCGCCACCAGCATCATGACCTGATACACCACCACCCGCACCTCGCCCTCACGGTCGAGAATGCGTTGGTAGTCCAGGGAGAACAGCAGGGTCATGGTGATCTGCTCCACCAACTGGCCCAGCGCCTGGGTGTCACTGACCAGTTGCCCGTCCGCCTTCAGGCGCGCCAGCAAGGACGCGAGGGTGCGCTTGAGTGCGGTCAGCAGGTTGCGAATGCCCTTGGCCAGTTTCGGCAGGCGCCCCGCCAGGTTCGACAGGTCCTGGAACAAAAACCGGTATTGGGCCATGCGTTCGACGATCAGGTGCAGGAACAGCCAGTAATCCTGGGCCTGCAGTTGCGCGTCCGCCGGCGGGTCGAGCAGCGGCGCCAATTCGCCCTGGAAGCGCTCGAACAGCCCGAGCACCAGTGGCTCCTTGCCATGGAAGTGGTAGTAGAGGTTGCCGGGGCTGATCCCCATTTCATTGGCCACCTCCATGGTCGACACGTTCGGCTCGCCCTTCTGGTTGAACAACTGCAAGGCACATTCAAGGATACGGTCGCGGGTCTTCATCCAGTCTTCTTAATCTGATCGTTGAGCTCAGCGCACTCGCACGTAGGTGCCGGGCGCCGCTTCCATCGGTGGATAGTTCTGGTTGCCCAGGGCGGTGAGGGTTTCGCGCTGTACGCCCGAGCGCTGCTGGATCCACGCCAGCCACTGCGGCCACCAACTGCCTTCGACGTGGTTGGCGTCGTAGTACCAGGCACGCGGGTCGCTGCTCAGCTTGGGGTTTTCGACGTAGTTGGCCTTGGGGTTGCCCGGCGGGTTGAGGATGCTCTGGATATGCCCGCTGTTGGACAGCACGAAGCGCCGCTCGCCACCCAGCAATTGCGTGGAGCGATACACCGCGTCCCACGGCGTGATGTGGTCGTTGATCCCGGCCACGCTGAAGCTGTCCACCGTGACCTTCTGCAGGTCGATGGGCGTGCCGCACACTTCCAGGCCGCCGGGATGGCTCAGCGGGTTGTGCTTGAAGAAATCGAGCAGGTCGCCATGCAGTGCGGCGGGCAGGCGCGTGTTGTCGTTGTTCCAGTACAAAATGTCGAAGGCCGGCGGTTTCTTGCCCAGCAGGTAATTGTTGATCCAGTAGTTCCAGATCAGGTCGTTGGGGCGCATCCAGGCGAACACCTTGGCCATGTCGCGGCCGTCCAGCACTCCTTGCTGGTAGGAACGACGCTTGGCCGCCTCGAGGGTTTGCTCATCGGCGAACAGCATGGCGGGGCTGTCGATCTGGCTGTCCAGCAGGCTCACCAGGTAGCTGGCGCTGGAGATACGACGCAGCTGGCGCTTGGCTTGCAAGTGGCCTTGCAGGGCGGCGATGGTCAGGCCACCGGCGCAGGCGCCCATCAGGTTGACCTCGCGGGCGCCGGTGATGGCCCGACAGACATTGAGCGCTTCCTCCAGCGCCGCCACATAGGTGGACAGGCCCCATTCGCGGTGGCGTACATCAGGGTTGCGCCAGCTGACCATGAAGGTCTGCAGGCCGTTCTTGAGGGCGTACTGCACGAAGCTATTGGCCGGGCTCAGGTCGAAGATGTAGTACTTGTTGATTTGCGGCGGCACGATCAGCAGCGGCCTGGCGTACTGTTTTTCGCTCATGGGCTTGTATTGGATCAACTCCAGCAGCTCATTGCGAAATACCACCGAGCCTGGGGTGGTGGCCACGGTCTTGCCGACTTCAAAGGCCTGTTTGCTCACCTGGCGCGGCAGGCCGTTGTTGTGCAGCAGGTCGTCGAACAGGTTGCTCACGCCGCGCACCACACTGTTGCCGCCGGAGTTGAGCAGCTCCTTGACGGCCAGCGGGTTGAGCAGGGTGTTGGAGGGCGACACGGCGTCGTTGATCAAGGCGAAGGCAAAGTGTGCGCGGGCGCGGTCGTCGGCGCTCAGTGAGCTGTCATCGATCCACTGGCGGGTCTGCTTCTGCCAGCTCAAATAGGCTTGCAGGCTGCGTCGGTAGAACGGGTTGAGCGTCCAGGTCGGGTCGCTGAAGCGGCTGTCCCGTGGGTTGGGCTCGTGCACGGTCTCACCCAGCAGCACACGACCCAGTTGACTGCCCAGGGCCAGGGCATGACGGGCGGTATGCACCGGGTTGCGCCAGCCGTGGGCGGCAACGCTGCGCAAGGTCGACAGCAAATCCCGACCGCGCAGGCCGGTGATCGCGTTTTGTGCGTTGATGAACGCGGCAGGGGTGGGCGCCGGGTTCGTCACGGGTCTTTCTCGCATGAGCCAACACTCCTTCGTCAAGCCATCAACAGGCACGCCAATTCAGAACCATAGTCGGTTCTCGGCAAGTTGCGCGGCGGTGTGCTCCTTACACCGCTGGTCGCGGGTGAATCACGGCCCGCATGCGCTCCTCCTCGAGAAACTTCATGATGATCGGCGCCACGGCTTCAGCCCGGGTGATCAGGAACAGGTGGCCGTCATCGATGATGTGCAACTGTGCGTTGGGAATGCGCCAGGCCAGCATGCGCATGTTGACCAGCGGGATCAGCGGGTCGTCGTCCCCGGCCAGCACCAGGGTGGGCTGGCGGATCTTGTGCAGCCAGTGGATGCTGGTCCAGCCCAACCCCGCGAACAGTTGCCAGTAGTAGCCCAGCTTGCCGGCCGAGCGCACTTTGCTCGCGTGCTCGGCGGCCAGTTTCGAATCGCGGCGGAACGAACCGCCATAAATCATCGGTGCAATGCGCACCACGTGGGACGGCTGGATATAACGCCGGGGGCTCGCCATCAGCCACAGCACCTTCGGCTTGCCCGGCACCATAAAGGCCCCGGCAGCGGTCGCCGCCAGGATCAGCTTCTTGCAGCGCTCCGGGTAGTCATAGGCAAACTGCTGCGCCAACGCGCCACCCCAGGACACGCCCACCGCATTCACCTGGCCATAGTCCAGGTAGTCCAGCATGCGTGCGGTGAGCTTGGCCAGGCCGGGAAATCGATAGGGTCGGTTGGGCGTCGAGGAACCACCCACGCCCGGCACATCGAAGGCGATCACTTCCAGGTCCGGGTCCAGGGCCTGGACGAACGGAAACACCAGCTCAAGGTTGGCGCCGATGCCGTTGAAGATCAGCAACGGCGTCAAGTGGGGCTTGCCCGGGCGTACCGCCGTGCGGATGGTCTGGCCATCCAGGTCGATGGTACGGAAGATGAACGGTTGCGGCATGGGGGAACCCTTCGATAGGTACTTCAATCCCTTGTAGGAGCGAGCTTGCTCGCGAAGGTCGTCAACGATAACGCGGGATAGCTGATGTCCCGTGTTGATCTTGAGCCTTTCGCGAGCAAGCTCGCTCCTACAGGACTAGCGTTCATGCACATAGGTACCCGGCGCCGCTTCGGCTGCGGCGTACGTCTTGTTGCCTAATACCGTCGGTGCCTTCTTCAGCTTGCCCGCACGTTCCGCTTGCCACACCTGCCAATGCAACCACCACGAATCAGTGTGCTTGGTCGCATTCTCCTGCCACTCCAGTGGCTTGCCCGCCAGGCTGTCGCTGGTCTGGTAGCGCGCCTTGGGGTTACCGGGCGGGTTGAGGATGCTCTGGATATGCCCGCTGCTCGACAGCACGAATTCCACTTTGCCACCAAACAGCTGTGCCGACTTGTAGCACGACTGCCAGGGGGTGATGTGGTCGTTGGTGCCGGCCAGTGAATAGATGTCGGCCGTGACCTGCTTGAGGTCGATCGGCGTGCCGCACACTTCCAGGGCATTGGCGCGCACGAGCGGGTTGTTTTTGAACAGTTCGATCAGGTCGCCATGGAACGCCGCCGGTAAGCGCGTGGTGTCGTTGTTCCAGAACAGGATGTCGAACACCGGCGGCTCATTGCCCAGCAGGTAGTTGTTCACCCAGTAGTTCCAGATCAGGTCGTTGGGACGCATCCAGGCAAACACCTTGGCCATGTCGCGGCCTTCCAGCACGCCGGCCTGGTAGGAGTGGCGCTTGGCCGCTTCCAGGGTCTGCTCATCCACGAACAGCGCCACCTGGGTGTCCAGGGTGGTGTCCAGCACACTCACCAGCAGGGTCAGGGCGTTGACCTTCTTCTCACCCAGCGCCGCGTAGTGGCCCAGCAGGGCGGTGCAGGTGATTCCGCCGGAGCAGGCGCCGAGCATGTTGATATCCTTGCTTCCGGTGATTGCCGTGACTACATCGACCGCTTCCTTGAGCGCCTCGATATAGGTCGACAGGCCCCATTCGCGCTGGGCCTTGGTCGGGTTGCGCCAACTGACGATAAAGGTCTGCTGCCCATTGCGCAGGCAGAAGCGCGCCAGGCTCTTTTCCGGGCTCAGGTCGAATACATAGAATTTGTTGATCTGCGGCGGTACCACCAACAACGGGCGTTCGTGCACCTGTTCGGTGATCGGCTTGTACTGGATCAGCTCCAGCACGTCGTTGCGAAATACCACCGCCCCTTCGGTGATGCCCAGGGTCTTGCCCACTTCGAACGCGCCCATGTTGACCTGGCTCGGCATGCCGCCGTTGTGCACCATGTCCTTGGCCAGGTGCGACAGGCCGTCGAGCAGGCTCTTGCCGCCGGTTTCAAAGAAGCGTTTGACCGCCGCCGGGTTGGCCGCGCTGTTGGTAGGAGCCATGGCTTCGGTCATCAGGTTGATCACGAAGTGGCCGCGGCTGATGTCCTGGTCCGACAGGTTACTGTCGCCGATCCAGTCGTGCAGTTCCTTGCGCCACGCCAGGTAGGTTTGCAGGTAGCGTTTGTAGAGCGGGTTCTGGCTCCAGGCTGGGTCGTGAAAGCGACGGTCATCGCTTTCGGGTTGCAGCTGCGATTTGCCGAACATCACGTTCTTCAATTCAACGCCAAAGTGGGCGACGTGCTTGACGCTGTGCAACGGTTGCTTGATGGCTTGGGTCAGCACCATCTTGGCCGAGGCCAGTAAATCCTTTTTACGTAACGCGATGATCGGGTTAAGCCCCAGGGTGTTTTCCGAGGCCTGGCGTTTCAAGTCATCGTTGTTCTTGTTACTCATCTACGACGCTCCATTGTCCGAAAGACGAGTACCGGGTACCGCTGCGCACCAGGTTTCGATACACAACACAAGCCAGGTACTGCGACTCGGGTGACCGTTGATACCGCATCGTCAAATGCAGGGAACTTGCCAGTTCCATTGGTTACCCGAGTTTAATTTTTTTCGCAAGCGGGCCAATCGTTGGCCACGCGACAGGGCATTCAAGCAGATGAAATTAGAAAATGCCCTCTAAAGAGCAAGAAGCCTGGACTAGAGCATCAGCCGCACGACCGACTCGCTCGGATCGCGGGTTTTGCCGGCTGCCTTGAGCTCGGCAAGATAATCGGCCCACAACGCGTCCTGACGCACGGCCAATTGGTAGAGGTAGTCCCAGGTGAACAGTCCGCTGTCATGGCCATCGTCGAAGGTCAATTTCAGTGCGTACTGGCCGGCCGGTTCGATCTTGGTCAGGCGCACGTTGAGCTTGCCGAATTGCAGGATGGGTTTGCCGTGCCCCTGGACCTCGGCGGAAGGCGAATGCACCCGCAGCAGTTCGGCGGGCAACTGGTAGACCTCGTCGGGCCCATAGGTGAGGCCGAGGGTGTTGGAGGTTTTGTGCAAATTAACAGCGGTGGGGAATTTCGGCATTGGGGACACCTTGGGCTGCAAGCTACAAGCTGCGAGTTGAATGTGCTCAACTTGCGGCTTGTAGCTTACAGCTTGCGGCTTACAGAATGTACCGTGACAAGTCCTCGTTCTGCGCCAATTCACCCAGGTGGCTGTTGACGTAGTCGGCGTCGATCTTGATCGCTACGCCATTCTGCGCCCCGGCCATGTCGCCGGCGCTGAAGGACACTTCCTCAAGCAGGCGCTCAAGCAAGGTGTGCAGGCGGCGCGCACCGATGTTCTCGGTCTTCTCGTTGACCTGCCAGGCAATCTCCGCCAGGCGCTTGATGCCGTCCGGCAGGAACTCGATGCCCAGCCCTTCGGTTTTCAGCAGCTCACGGTACTGCTCGGTGAGCGACGCATGGGGTTCGCTGAGGATGCGCTCGAAGTCGCCGGGGGTCAGCGCCTTGAGCTCTACGCGAATCGGCAGGCGGCCTTGCAGCTCGGGCACCAGGTCGCTTGGCTTGCTCAGGTGGAACGCACCCGAAGCGATAAACAGGATGTGGTCGGTCTTGACCATGCCCAGCTTGGTATTGACGGTGCAGCCTTCGATCAGCGGCAGCAGGTCGCGCTGCACACCTTCGCGGGATACATCGACGCCGCCGGAGTTGCCGCGCTTGGCGACCTTGTCGATCTCGTCGATAAACACGATGCCATGCTGCTCAACGGCTTCCAGGGCCTTGGCCTTGAGCTCTTCGTCGTTGACCAGGCGTCCGGCTTCTTCATCGCGCACCAGCTTCAGCGCGTCCTTGACCTTGAGCTTGCGGCTTTTCTTCTTGCCCTTGCCCATGTTGGCGAACAGGTTCTGCAACTGGCTGGTCATTTCTTCCATGCCAGGCGGTGCGGAAATGTCGACGCCAGAGACTTCAGCGACTTCGATCTCGATTTCCTTGTCATCCAGCTGGCCTTCACGCAGGCGCTTGCGGAACAGCTGGCGGGTGTTGGAATCCGAGGCCGGTGCGGCGTCTTCGTTGAAGCCCATGCGCGCCGGTGGCAGCAGGGCGTCGAGGATGCGTTCTTCGGCGGCGTCTTCGGCGCGGTGGCTGACCTTGGTCATTTCCTGCTCGCGCAGCAGCTTCAGGGCAGCGTCGGCCAGATCACGAATGATCGACTCGACATCGCGGCCCACATAGCCGACTTCGGTGAACTTGGTCGCTTCGACCTTGATGAACGGCGCGTTGGCCAGCTTGGCCAGGCGTCGCGCGATCTCGGTTTTACCGACGCCGGTCGGGCCGATCATCAGGATGTTCTTCGGTGTTACTTCAACGCGCAATTCTTCGGGCAGTTGCATCCGGCGCCAGCGGTTACGCAGCGCGATGGCAACCGCGCGCTTGGCATCGTCCTGGCCGATGATATGGCGATTGAGTTCATGGACGATTTCGCGGGGAGTCATGGACATAGTGTTTGGCGGCCTCAAGCGGGAATAAGCCTACGGCTTACTCGGCGAGGTCCTGCTCCTCAATGGTGAAGTTGTGGTTGGTGAACACGCAGATGTCGCCGGCGATGCCCAGGGCAGTCTCGACGATTTCGCGGGCCGACAGGTCGGTTTTCTTCAACAGTGCGCTGGCTGCGGCTTGTGCATAACCACCGCCGGAGCCCATGGCGATCAGGCCATGTTCAGGCTCAACCACATCGCCGTTACCGGTGATGATCAGGGACGCATCTTTGTTGGCGACGGCCAGCATGGCTTCCAGGCGGCTGAGGGAGCGGTCGGTGCGCCATTCCTTGGCGAGTTCGACCGCGGCGCGTACGAGGTGGCCCTGGTGTTTTTCCAGCTGGCCTTCGAAACGCTCGAAGAGGGTGAAGGCGTCGGCGGTGGCACCGGCAAACCCGGCGAGGACCTGGCCGTGGTACAGGCGACGGACTTTCTTGGCGTTGCCTTTCATCACGGTATTGCCCAGGGAAACCTGGCCGTCGCCGCCCATGACGACTTTGCCGTGGCGACGTACTGAAACGATGGTGGTCAAGGGGAGAGTCTCCACGCAGCGGGGCGAAAATGCCCTGATGGAAACTCATATGGGGGTGGCGGGGGGGATTTCAACCGTGGGGGTTTAAGGCGGACGAGTGGTGTTTATCGGTCTGACACACATTTCAGGGCGCAGCAAAACCAAATGTGGGAGGGGGCTTGCTCCCGATGGCGGTAGATCAGTCAATATTTTCGGTGACTGATACACCGCTATCGGGGGCAAGCCCCCTCCCACATTTTGATCGGTGTTGAGTTTGAATCAGCGGCTCTGGCGCTGTTGTAACAACAGGTTGCTAAACCCGGCGCCGGCCAATTGCTTCTGCGCCACGGTCAGCTGTTCGCGGTTGCTGAACGGCCCCACCAGCACGCGATACCAGGTTGCGTCCTTCACCGTGCCGGACTCCACCGTCACCGTCTGGCCCAGCAGAATGATCTGCGCACGCACACGATCCGCATCCGCCTGCTTCGGGAACGAGCCCGCCTGCAGGAAGAACTTGGTCACCGGCGCGGCCTTGGTTTCGGCAACCGGTGGTGCTGGCGGCGGAGTAATCCCGGCCAACGCCGCCTGGGCCCGCGCCGTGTCGATTTTCGCCGCTTCCGCAGGGGTTACCGGGGTGGTCGGCACTTGCGGCGTCGGCAGGGTTTTCTCCGGCACGGCGTCAGGCGGCACGATCACTTCCGATTCCGGCAGCAGCGTATAGAAATCGTACTTCGGCTTTACCGGTGCCGTCGGGCTCGGCGCAGTCTTGTTGGCTTCAGCCATTTTCGTGGCCTTCTGCTGTTCCTGCTTGACCCGTTTGACGTCATCGCCCTGGCCTGGGTCCAGCTTCATCAGGAACACAATGAACGCGCCGACCGTAAGGCCGATCGCCATCCACAACCAACCCGGGATCGGCTTCTTCGCCGGGGCCTGGTAGCGGCTGGCGCCGCGCTTGGGTGCAGGTTTTTTCTTGGCAGCCAACTTACATACGCTCCAGAGTTTCCAGGCCCAACAGTTCCAGGCCTTGCTTGAGGGTCCGTCCAGCCAGTGCGGCGAGGCGCAGGCGACTTTGCTTCTGGGCTTCGTCGTCGGCGGTGAGGATCGGGCAGTTCTCGTAGAAGCTGGAGAACAACCCGGCGACTTCGTACAGGTAGGTGCACAGGATATGCGGCGTGCCTTTCTCGCCGACGCTGTTCAGCACTTCGCCGAACTGCGCGAGCTTGGCGGCCAGCTCCTGTTCATGGGGCGCGTCCAGCACGATCCGGCCTTCGACTTCGCTGAAGTCCTTGCCCAGCTTTCGGAACACACCGGCCACGCGGGTGTAGGCGTACAGCAGGTACGGCGCGGTGTTGCCCTCGAAGTTGAGCATCAGTTCGAAGTTGAAGCTGTAGTCGCTGGTGCGGTGCTTGGACAGGTCGGCGTATTTCACCGCGCCAATACCCACCACGCGGGCAATATTGCGCAGGTCGGCCTCCGCCAACTCCGGGTTCTTTTCCTTCACCAGGTTGTAGGCGCGGTCCTGGGCTTCGTTGAGCAGGTCGATCAGCTTGACGGTGCCGCCGTCGCGGGTCTTGAACGGGCGGCCATCGGCGCCGTTCATGGTGCCGAAGCCCATGTGCTCCATGTGCATCGGATGGGTGACGAAACCGGCGCGACGTGCCACTTCGAACACCTGCTGGAAGTGCAAGGCCTGGCGCTGGTCGACGAAATACAGCGCACGGTCGGCCTTGAGCACGCCACTACGGTAGCGCACGGCCGCGAGGTCGGTGGTGGCGTAGAGGTAGCCGCCATCGGCCTTGACGATGATCACCGGCAGCGGCTCGCCGTCGGCGGTCTTGAATTCTTCGAGGAACACGCACTGCGCGCCGTTGCTCTCCACCAACAGGCCCTTGGCCTTGAGGTCGTTGACCACGTTGATCAGGTCGTCGTTGTAGGCGCTTTCGCCCATTACATCGGCCATGGTCAGCTTGACGTTGAGCAGTTCGTAGATTTCCTGGCAGTGGGACAGCGAGATCTCGCGGAAGCGGCCCCACAGTTCCAGGCATTCCTTGTCGCCGGCTTGCAGCTTGACCACCAGGCCGCGCGCGCGGTCGGCGAACTCTTCGGATTCGTCGAAACGCTTCTTGGCGGCGCGGTAGAAGTTCTCCAGGTCCGACAGCTCGTTGCTGGTGATCGGGTTTTCCTGCAGGTAGGCCATCAGCATGCCGAACTGGGTGCCCCAGTCGCCCACGTGGTTCTGGCGGATCACGGTGTCGCCGAGAAACTCCAGTACCCGGGCCACGCCGTCGCCGATGATGGTCGAGCGCAGGTGACCGACATGCATCTCCTTGGCCAGGTTGGGCGCCGACAGGTCGATGGCCACGCGCTGAGCCGGGCCGGCCTTGCGCACGCCGATCCTGGCGTCGGCCAGTGCCGCATCCAGGCGTGAAGCCAGGGCCTGGGTGTTCTGGAAGAAGTTGATAAAGCCCGGGCCGGCGATTTCGGCCTTGGTAACGCTCTCGTCGGCAGGCAGCGCGGCGATGATTTTTTCCGCCAGGTCGCGCGGTTTCATGCCGGCCGGCTTGGACAGCATCATCGCGATGTTGCTGGCGAAGTCGCCGTGGGTCTTGTCGCGGGTGTTTTCCACCTGGATCGCCGGCGTCAGGCCTTCAGGCAACACACCTTCGTTGACGAGTTGGGTGAGGGCTTGTTGGATCAGCTGGCGAATGGTGTCTTTCATGGTGTTCTCTTTCGACCGCAAGCGGCGGCGCGCGATGCGCAGGTGGAAAAACTGGGCATTATCCGTGGCGAGGGCGGGCTTGCCAACCTTCGCGGGACCTATGGCCAGGCTTAATACAAATCTACCGGGTCTACATCCAACGACCATCGCACCTGGCGGCCACTGGGCATTTGCTCCAGCGCAAGTAACCAGCTACTTAATAGCCGATGCAACGGTGCGCGGGACGTGGCCTGCAAGAGTAGCTGGGCACGATAACGCCCGGCACGACGCTCCATGGGCGCGGGTACCGGTCCGAGCAGTTCGATGCCGCTCAGCCCCAGCTCGCCGAGCAAGCGTTCGGCGGCGCTGCAGGCTTCATCCAGAAAACCCTCGGCCTGCCCTGGTTTATGGGCTTCGGCGCGCAACAGCGCCAGGTGCGCAAAGGGCGGCAGGCCGGCGGAGCGACGTTCGCTCAGCGCCTGTTCGGCGAAGGCAAAGTAGCCTTGTTCGGTCAGTTGAATCAGCAGCGGATGGTCGGCCAGGTGGGTCTGGATAATCACCTTGCCCGGCTCTTCGGCACGCCCGGCGCGGCCGGCGACCTGCACGATCAACTGCGCCATGCGCTCGCTGGCGCGGAAGTCGCCGGAGAACAGGCCGCCGTCGGCATCCAGGATCGACACCAGGGTCACCCGTGGGAAGTGGTGCCCTTTGGCGAGCATCTGTGTACCCACGAGGATGCACGGCTGGCCCTTCTGGATGGTGGCGAACAGTTGGTTCATCGCGTCCTTGCGCGAGGTGCTGTCGCGGTCGACCCGCAAAACCGGGTAGTCCGGGAACAGAATCCCCAGGCGCTCCTCGGCGCGCTCGGTGCCTGCACCCACCGGGCGCAGGTCGACCTTGCCGCACTGCGGGCAATGGCGCGGTACACGTTCCACATGGCCGCAATGGTGGCAACGTAGTTCGCCATGGCGCTGGTGCACGGTCATGCGCGCATCGCAACGCTCGCACTCGGACATCCAGCCGCAGTCATGGCACAGCAGCGTCGGTGCAAAGCCTCGGCGGTTGAGAAACACCAAGACCTGCTGGCCGGCCGCCAGGGTCTGGCCGATGGCTTGTTGCATCGGCCCGGAAATGCCGCTGTCCAGCGGCCGGCTTTTTACGTCCAGGCGCAGGAAACGGGGTTGCTTGGCGCCGCCGGCGCGCTCGTTCAGGCGCAGCAGCCCGTAACGACCGGTGTAGGCATTGTGCAGGCTTTCCAGGGAGGGTGTGGCCGAGCCCAGCACAATCGGGATGTCTTCCTGGCGTGCGCGCACCAGCGCCAGGTCGCGGGCGTGGTAGCGCAGGCCTTCCTGTTGCTTATAGGAGCCGTCGTGTTCCTCGTCGATGATGATCAGCCCGGGGTTTTTCATCGGCGTGAACAGCGCCGAGCGGGTGCCGATAATAATGTCGGCTTCGCCATCCCGCGCCGCCAGCCACGACTCCAGGCGCTCACGGTCATTGACCGCCGAGTGCACCAGGGCGATGCGCGCATTGAAACGCTGTTCGAAGCGCGCCAGGGTCTGCGGGCCCAGGTTGATCTCGGGGATCAGCACCAGTGCCTGTTTGCCGGCCTGCAGGGTTTCGCGGATCAGCTGCAAATAGACTTCGGTCTTGCCGCTGCCGGTGACGCCCGCCAGCAGGAACGCATGGAAGCTGTCGAAACCTGCGCGAATCGCTTCATAGGCGGCGCGTTGTTCAGGGTTCAGCGGCAGTTCGGGCTGGGCCAGCCAGTGTTCGTGGCGCGGGTCGGGGGCGTGCCTGCGGATTTCCACCTGCACCAAGCCCTTGGCCAGCAACAGGTCGAGGCTGTCCTTGCTCAGCATCAGCTTGCTCAATAGCTGATGGGCGACGCCATGGGGGTGCTGGGCCAGGGTTGCCAGGGCTTCACGCTGGCGCGGGGCGCGGGCGATGCGTGGGTCGTCGAGGCGTGCGCCGGGCACCGTCGACCAGAAGCGTTCCTGGCGCGTTTCGGCCAGTTCACCCTGGCGCAACAGCACCGGCAGTGCCCAGCTCAACGTGTCACCGAGGCTGTGCTGGTAATACTGGGCGGTCCACAGGCACAGCTTGAACAGCGCGGGCGGCAACGGCGGCGTGGCATCGAGCATGGCGATGGCCGGCTTGAGCTTCTCGGCCGGCACTTCACTGTGGTCGGCGACTTCCACCAGGATGCCGATCATCTCTCGACGGCCAAACGGCACGCGCACGCGCATGCCCGGCTGCAACTGCGCACGCAGCACACCGGCCGGGGCTCGGTAGTCGAACAGGCGGCGCAGGGGCGAGGGCAGGGCTAGGCGCAAAATGGCGTCGGGCACGCGAGAGGTCTCATCTATAAAGGCAGGCGGTGGCGCAGGGGCGGGAGCCTAGCAGACCGGGGGAGGCTTGGGGTAGCCGCCAGTTT
Organism: Pseudomonas sp. CFBP13509; assembly: GCF_005233485.1. Taxonomy (NCBI): domain Bacteria; kingdom Pseudomonadati; phylum Pseudomonadota; class Gammaproteobacteria; order Pseudomonadales; family Pseudomonadaceae; genus Pseudomonas; species Pseudomonas sp. CFBP13509. The sequence continues at coordinate 332,508 of NZ_QGAA01000002.1, read as the reverse complement.
TCTGATGAAAGGTGCTTTTATGTTGACACGCGATGGGTGTCGCCGCTTGCGCGTTTAAAAAGGTCTGGTAGAATCCGCGGCCTAATTACGTGCGGTATTCGACAATAGTGTCGAGTGGCGGCACGCTAGCCCGAGGAAGTCACCATGAAAGCCGATATCCATCCAGCGTACGAAACCATCGAAGTGACCTGCAGCTGCGGCAACAAGTTCGAAACTCGCTCGAACCTGTGCAAGCCACTGGGTACTGACGTATGCAACGAGTGCCACCCGTTCTACACCGGTAAGCAGAAAACTCTGGACACCGGCGGCCGTGTACAGCGCTTCGCAGATCGCTTTGGTGCTTTCGGCAAGAAGCCTGCTGCTACTCCAGCAGAGTAAGGCTCAAAAGCCTTATGGGCTTTTGCCAGCTGTTGAAAAAGGCGTCCCTTGCGGGCGCCTTTTTTGTGTCTGTAATTTGGGTGACGGCCGTGCAGGCCGAGGTATTCTGCCCGGCGCCGACGGCCCTGGCCCGCGTGGAAGTGCAGCGGGTGGTGGATGGCGACACGGTGCGCCTCAAGGATGGCCGCAGTGTGCGGATGATCGGTATCAATGCCCCGGAAACAGGCAAGAAGGGGCGCGCCGACGAGCCTTTCGCGGTCGCCGCGCGTCAACGCCTGCAGGCATTGGTGGGTGCCAGCGGTGGTCGTGTCGGCCTGGTGCCGGGGCGTGAGCGCAAGGATCATTACGGTCGCACCCTGGCCCACCTCTATGGTGCCGACGGCGAGAACCTGGAGGCGCAACTGTTGGCCGAGGGCCTGGGGTTCCAGGTTGGCGTGGCGCCGAATGTCGATCTCGTCGCCTGTCAGCAGGCGGCTGAAAACAGCGCCCGTAGCGCGCGCCTGGGCCTGTGGCGCCAATCGCCGGTACAATCTGTGGCGCAGCTCAAGCGCTCCGGGTTTGCCGTGGTCAGTGGCCGGGTCAGCCAGGTAAAGCGCAATCGCGGCGGTATCTGGATTGAAATGCAGGGATCATTGGTATTACGTGTCTCGCCTGCTCTGGTCAGTCAATTCGACGCTGTCGGGCTCAATGGTCTGCAAGGCCGCACTGTTGAGGCGCGGGGCTGGGTACAGGATCGCTCGCGACGTGGCGGGCTGAAAAAAGGTCAGGCGCGCTGGCTTCTGCCGTTGACCGATCCAAGCATGCTCAAATCGACGCACTGAGAAAAAATTGTAGACATTTTTTAAGTCGATTGTGAACAGTTGAGCCCTTGTATCCCGTGGCTCTTGGCCGAAAGTCTTAGTGCAGGGCCCTTGACACCTGTGACTGCCCAGTCTTGTAGGGACTTTACGACACGAGTATCCTCGGCGGTCCGTCGACCAACAGTAAAAGCGGAATGCCGATATGTCTGATTTGAAAACTGCCGCTCTCGAATATCATGCCCATCCTCGTCCAGGAAAGCTGAGTGTAGAGCTCACCAAAGCCACCGCCACCGCCCGCGACCTGTCGCTGGCCTACAGCCCTGGCGTGGCCGAGCCCGTACGTGAAATCGCCCGCGACCCCGAACTGGCGTACAAGTACACCGGCAAAGGCAACCTGGTTGCAGTGATTTCCGATGGCACCGCGATTCTCGGCCTGGGTAACCTCGGCCCACTGGCCTCCAAGCCAGTCATGGAAGGTAAGGGCGTGCTGTTCAAGCGCTTCGCCGGCATTGACGTTTTCGATATCGAAGTCGATTCCGAGAGCCCGCAGGCTTTCATCGACACGGTCAAGCGCATCTCCATCACCTTCGGTGGCATCAACCTGGAAGACATCAAGGCACCTGAGTGCTTCGAGATCGAAAAGGCCCTGATCGAGCAGTGCGACATTCCGGTATTCCACGATGACCAGCACGGCACCGCGATCGTCACCGCGGCCGGCATGATCAACGCCCTGGAAATCGCCGGCAAGACCCTGGCTGACGCCAAGATCGTCTGCCTGGGCGCCGGCGCTGCGGCCATCTCCTGCATGAAGCTGATCGTCAGCATGGGCGCCAAGCTGGAAAACATCTATATGGTCGACAGCAAGGGCGTGATCCAGTCCGAGCGTACCGACCTGAACCAGTACAAGGCGATGTTTGCCCACCCGTCCTCCAAGCGTACCCTGGCTGACGCCCTGAACGGTGCCGACGTGTTCGTCGGCCTGTCCGGCCCGAACCTGCTGAGCGCTGAAGGCCTGAAGTCCATGGCGGCCAACCCGATCGTGTTCGCCTGCTCCAACCCTGATCCGGAAATCGCCCCGGAACTGGCCCACGCCACCCGCGACGACGTGATCATGGCCACCGGTCGTTCGGACTACCCGAACCAGGTCAACAACGTATTGGGCTTCCCGTTCATCTTCCGTGGTGCCCTGGACGTTCGCGCCAAGCGCATCAACGAAGAGATGAAAGTGGCTGCCGCCAACGCCCTGCGTGAACTGGCCAAGCTGCCGGTGCCTCAGGATGTGTGCGACGCCTACGGTGGCGCCAAGCTGGAATTCGGTCGTGAGTACATCATCCCGAAACCAATGGATAAGCGCCTGATCACCCTGATCTCCGATGCCGTGGCCAAGGCCGCGATCGAGACCGGTGTGGCCACCCTGCCGTATCCGAAAAACTACCCGCTGCAAAGCGTGGATGATGTGTTCAACGGCTAAGCCGTAGACCCATAAAAAAACCCGGCTCAGAACGCCGGGTTTTTTTATGGGGAAGTTTCAAGCTGCAAGCGGCAAGTTCAAGAGCGGCACATCGCAGTTCTTAACTTGCCGCTTGTAGCTGACAGCTTGCCGCTCTCTAAAAGAGATCGATCGGCGCCGCCTCATCCGCCGGCAACGGGCTGCCCGGTACGACGCCGTTGCCCAGCTCATTGACCGACGGCGGCGTGTCTTCGCTCTTGAACAGTTCGAAGTACGCATTCGGCGTGCTCGGCGAGGCCGCACGGCCACTGATCGGGTCGATCCGCAGGCTGAGGATGCCTTCCGGCTCCGGTTGGGTGTGCAGCGGCTTGTCTTTCAGGGCGGCGCCCATGTAGCTCATCCAGATCGGCAGCGCGACGGTGCCGCCGAACTCGCGGCGGCCAAGGCTTTCCGGCTGGTCGTAGCCGGTCCACACGGTGGTCACGTAGTCGGCGTTATAGCCGGAGAACCAGGCGTCCTTGGATTCGTTGGTGGTACCAGTCTTGCCCGCGATATCTGCGCGGCCCAAGGCCAGGGCGCGACGGCCGGTACCCTTCTTGATTACGTCTTCGAGGATGCTGTTGAGGATATAGGTGGTACGGCCATCCACAATGCGCTCGGCCACGGCGGGTGCCTGCGGTTCGGTTGCAGCGGGGTTGGTGGCTGGCGCGGTGCCTGGGGTCGGCTCGATGGTGATGCCGCCATTGCCTGGCGCCGCCAGGCCATCCGTCGCAGCGATGCCGTTGACCACATCACCCGGCACACGTGGTGGGTTGGCGGTGAACAGGGTGTCGCCGTTGCGGCTTTCGATCTTGTCGATCAGGTACGGCGCGATCTTGTAGCCGCCGTTGGCAAAGGTGCTCCAGCCAGTGGCGATTTCCATCGGCGTGAGGGTCGCGGTACCCAAGGCCAGGGACAGGTTCGGCGGCAGGTCCGACTTGTTGAAGCCAAAGCGCGTGATGTAGTCGATGGTCTTGCCTACACCCATCGCCTGAAGCAAGCGGATCGACACCAGGTTGCGCGACTTGTACAGCGCCTCGCGGATACGGATCGGGCCGAGGAAGGTGTTGGTGTCGTTCTTGGGGCGCCAGACTTTATCCAGGTACTCGTCGACGAACACGATGGGTGCATCGTTGACCAGGCTGGCGGCGGTGTAGCCGTTATCCAGGGCGGCGCTGTAGATGAACGGCTTGAAGCTCGAGCCTGGCTGGCGCTTGGCCTGGGTGGCCCGGTTGTAGTTGCTCTGCTCGAACGCGAAGCCACCCACCAGGGCGCGGATTGCACCGTTCTGCGGGTCCAGCGATACCAGTGCGCCCTGGGCCAGCGGCACCTGGCTGAATTTCAGGCTGTCGTCCTTCTGGCGTTGCACGCGGATCAGGTCACCCACTTGCGCGACATCCGACGGTTGCTTCGGCATCGGGCCCATGCTGTTGGTGTTCAGGAACGGGCGTGCCCATTTCATGCTGTCCCAGGCCACGTGGGCTTCGCCGGTGCGGGTCAGTACCTGTACGCCATCTTTCTTCACCTGGGTGACGATGGCCGGTTCCAGGCCGCTGATCGCACGCTGTTTGCCCAGCTCGGCCGTCCAGGCGCTCAGGGTCTTGCCTGGCAGGCGCGACTCAGGGCCTCGGTAGCCGTGGCGCTGGTCGTAGGTGATCAGGCCGGAATGCACGGAGTCATTGGCGATGTCCTGCAAGTCGCTCGGAACCGTCGTGGTCACGCGGAAGCCTTCGGTGTAGGCCTCGCTGCCGTAACGACCGACCATCTCCGCACGCGCCATTTCAGCGATATACGGGGCATTCACCTCCGGCGTCGGCACGTGGTAGCTGGCGTTCAACGGCTCGGCCACCGCACTTTCATAGGCGGCCTGGTCGATCTTGCCCAGCTTGTACATGCGCCCCAGGATCCAGTCGCGGCGCTCTTTGCTGCGCGCCGGGTTGGCCAGGGGGTTGAAGCGCGAAGGGGCCTTGGGCAGGCCGGCAATCATGGCCATCTGCGCCAGGCTGGCGTCACGAATCGACTTGCCGTAGTAGACCTGCGAGGCCGCCTCGATCCCGTAGGCACGGTTGCCCAGGTAGATCTTGTTGACGTACAGCTCGAGGATCTCGTCCTTGGTCAGCTGACGTTCGATCTGCAATGCCAGCAGGATTTCAGTGGCTTTGCGCGAAAAACTGCGCTCGCTGGTGAGGAAGAAGTTCTTCGCCACCTGCATGGTGATGGTGCTGCCGCCGGATTGAATGTGTCCGCTTTTTACCAGTTGCGTGGCCGCACGCACCAGGCTGCTGGGGTCGACGCCATAGTGGTTGGCAAAATTATCGTCTTCGGCCGACAGCAATGCGCTGATGAAATTAGGTGGAATGTCGGCAAAACGGATCGGTGTGCGGCGCATTTCGCCGAACTCCGCGATCAGCTTTTCATCGCTGCTGTAGACCCGCAAAGGAATCTGCAACTGGATACTTCTGAGGGCCTCTACGGAGGGTAAACCCGGACTAAGGTAGAGGTAGGCCCCGCTGAGTACGAGCAGCAGCCCGCAGACGATCGCGACAATGGAGTACCCGAAAAACTTCAGCAGACGGATCAAGGCTTTTGGATTTCCAGAGAAAAGAATGGGTTACGCGTCGGGGCATGCATGGCAAACGATGGATCGACCCGAGCTGCAGATAAAAAGCGGGGAAAAACGCTGGGCATTAAAGCATTTTTCGCCTTGGGGCGTCATTCGCGCCGGCTCAACAAGTCGACCGAATGCAGGGCTTCCGGCGGCAATCAGGCGTTAAGACAGGCAAAGCTTTGGGGAGTTTTATGGGAAAGGGATTTTTCAGGCGCAAAGTCGACACCGTCCTTGGCGTCGACATCAATGAGGCAGGGATCAAGTTGGTAGAGCTGAGCTGTTCAGCCAACCGTTACACCGTGCAAGGCTATGCCATACAGGCGCTGCCGGCCCAGGCGGTGGTCGACGGCGTCTGGCTGGACCTGGAAGGCATAGGCCATGCGCTGTACATGGCGCTCTCGCGGCTGCGCACGTCAGCCAGGCAGGCGGCAGTCGCCGTTTCCGGTCCTTCGGTCATTACACGGGTCATTGAAATGCAGGCGGGGCTTGGCGACGACGAAATGGCCCGGAGGATCCAGGTGGAGGCAGAGCAATACATTCCCTACCCACTGGACGAGGTGGCGCTGGACTTTCAGGTCCAGGGGCCGTCGACGCAGGATTCCGCGCAGGTCGAGGTGTTGCTGGCGGCGTGTCTGAAGGAGCACGTCGAGGTTCGTGAAGCCGTGTTGGCCCTGGCGGGGCTGGTGCCCAGGGTGGTGGATGTCGAAGGGTTTGCATTGGCGCGCGCTTGCCGTCAGGATTTCGCCAGCTTCACGCCGGGTCATCGAGTCGATGGTGCCCAGTGGATCGTGGATGCCCCTGGGATGGGAGTCGCTTGCGGGTTGGCCCTGAGGAGTTTCGCTGGATGACACGAATCAATCTTTTGCCTTGGCGCCAGGCGCTGGTTGAGCGGCGGCGTAAATATTTCCTGATACTGCTGGTGGCGTTTGCCTGTGTGGCGCTCGCGACGGTGTGGCTGGCGGACCAGGTGATCGACCAGGCGATCGACCGGCAGGTGACGCGAAACGATCATGTGCGCAAGGATGTCGGCGTCCTGGACTCGCGTATCGAGACCATTGATGACCTCCAGGTGCAAAGCCAGCAACTGGCGGAGCGGATGAAAGTCGTGCAGGACCTGCACGATAATCGCTCCGCCGGTGCACAGCTGCTGGATCAGTTGGCTCGTGCGGTGCCCGACGGTGTGCATTTGCATGAGGTCGTGGCGAAAGGCGATACGGTGAGTATCAGCGGCAGTGCTGAATCCAGCCAGGATATTGCCCAACTGATGCGTCGCCTGGAGGTATCCGAAGGCGCTCACGCCACTCGCCTGCAGCATGTACGAACCGAAGGCGCTCGCGGCAACGCTGAATTCCAGTTGATGGTGCGCCAGGGAGAGTCTTCCGAGGCCCAGCCATGAGCCGGTCCTGGCTCGAATTTTCCGCGCTGACTCACAATGCTGCCAAATGGCCCTTACCTGGCAGGATCTTGCTGGGCTGCGCGCTGGCCGGCGTAGTGATGCTGTTGGGCGACCTTGTGTACCTCAGCCCGTCGCGGGAGCGCTTGCGCGAGGTCGAGGTGCAGGAAGTGGGCTTGCAGCAGCAACTCGCGGTAAAGGCCGTCCTGGCTGCCGATCTTGAAGAGCGGGCTCGCCAGGTCCAGCTTATGCAGGAGAAGGTCAGCAGGCTTTTGCAGCAAATGCCCGAAGAGTCCGAAATGCCCGGCTTTCTTGAGGACATCGCCAGGATGGCGCTGGCCAACGGTTTGGTGATTGAGAGCGTCACTCCGCTGGATAAGCTGTCTAGGCCGTTCTATCACGAACAGCCCGTTCGCATCGGCGCCACCGGTACCTATCACGACCTGGCGACGTTTGTGAGTGCCCTGGGCGGCCTTTCGCGAATCGCCACGGCGCACGATATTGCCATGCGACGTGACGGCAAACTGCTGCACCTTGATCTGCTGGCCAAGACTTATTGGCATGAGCGACAAGGCATCAAGCGGGACGCGGCTGTCATGCAAAGGCAACCCTTTGTATACGGTGCTTCTGGTATTCGCGATCCGTTCCAGCCCATTGCCCTGCAAGTCGACCGCGCGCCAGGGCGGACGGCCGCTGCGCCGGACCTCGCTCGCCCGCGGGAAGCCTTGGAAGGCCACCCAGTGGATCAGTTCGAGATGGTCGGCACGTTGTCCCGTGGGGCGCAGACCTTCGCCTTGCTGCGCCAGGCCTCAACCGTGCACCGCCTGGCAGTCGGCGACTATCTGGGTCCGGATCATGGTCGAGTTACAGCGATTCATGACGGCCATATCGAACTGGTCGAGTTATTTCCCGATGAACAGGGGGGATGGCTGGAGCGTCCGCGAACCCTCGTGCTAAACGTCAACTCATAACGGAATCAAACAATGAAAAGGACTTTCTCGTCCTTCGGTGTGGCGCTATGGATAGCGTTCACGGCACCGATGGCTGCTGCTGTGCCCAATCGTGTGGACCTGATCCAGCTACCGCCTCCCGGCAGCGCGGGTTCGGGCGCCTATAGCGGTGAAAAGCTGAACCTCAACTTCCAGGACATCGGACTACGTGCTGCCTTGCAGCAAATCGCCGACGTGGCGGGCCTCAATCTGGTGGTCGGCGATGACGTACAGGGCTCTATCACCCTGCGGCTCAAAGGCGTGCCCTGGGATCAGGCGCTGGACCTGGTGCTGCAAACCAAAGGCTTGGATAAACGGATAAAGGCTGGTGTCCTGCTGGTGGCGCCGGCCGAGGAGTTGGCTGCACGGGAACTGCTGGCGCTGGAATCGCGCAAGCAGATAGCTGACCTGGCGCCGCTGCGCCGTGAGCTACTGCAAGTCAACCACGCCAAGGCGGCAGACCTGGCCAAGCTGTTTCAGTCGGTGAGCGGCTTTGAAGGCACGACCGATGAGCGTGGTTCAGTGGCAGTGGATGACCGCACGAATAACATCATTGCCTTCCAGACCGGCGAGCGCCTGGAAGAGTTGCGGCGGATCGTGGCGCAACTGGATGTGCCGGTGCGCCAGGTGATGATCGAAGCGCGGATTGTCGAGGCCAATGTCGACTACGACAAAAGCCTGGGCGCGCGCTGGGGTGGGCGGCTCAATCGCGGGAATTGGGCTGCCGGGGGGATCCAGAAGCCTTTGCCGGACGGTGCCCAGGCGCCGGAAAACGTGCCCGGCTCGCCATTTGTCGACCTGGGTTCACTGACGGGTACATCGGGCCTGGGCATCGCCTTTATCACCGATAACCTCCTGCTGGACCTGGAACTGACCGCCATGGAGAAAACCGGCAATGGCGAAATCGTCTCGCAGCCCAAGGTGGTCACTTCCGACAAGGAAACCGCGCGCATTCTGAAGGGCACCGAAATTCCCTATCAGGAATCCACCTCTCAAGGTGCTACCTCGGTGTCGTTCAAGGAGGCGTCCCTGTCGTTGGAGGTCACGCCGCAGATCACCCCCGATGACCATGTGATCATGGTGGTCAAGGTCACCAAGGATGAGCCCGACTATCTCAACAAACTCAACGACGTACCGCCGATCAAGAAAAACGAGGTGAATGCCAAGGTGCTGGTCAAGGATGGCGAGACCATCGTCATCGGCGGGGTTTTCTCCAATACCCAAAGCAAAGTGGTAGATAAAGTGCCATTTTTGGGCGATGTGCCGTATCTTGGCCGCCTTTTCCGGCGCGATGTGCTGGCGGAGAAAAAATCCGAGCTGCTGGTATTCCTGACTCCGCGTATTATGAATAACCAGGCGATTGCTGTGAGTCGTTGATTCTGTGCGAAATTTGATTCTTGTAGGACCGATGGGGGCTGGAAAAAGCACCATCGGCCGATTGCTGGCCAAAGAGCTGCGCCTGCCATTCAAAGATTCCGACAAGGAAATTGAATTGCGCACGGGTGCCAATATCCCATGGATCTTCGATAAGGAAGGCGAGCTGGGCTTTCGCGACCGCGAGCAGGCGATGATTGCCGAGCTGTGCGGCTGCGATGGCGTGGTATTGGCCACCGGCGGCGGCGCGGTGATGCGCGATGAAAATCGGCGGGCGCTGCATGCCGGTGGTCGGGTGGTCTATCTGCATGCGTCGGTCGAGCAGCAGGTGGGGCGTACCGCCCGTGATCGCAATCGTCCTTTGCTGCGCACGGCGAACCCGGAAAAAACTTTGCGCGACCTGCTCGCGCTGCGCGATCCGCTGTATCGGGAAATCGCCGATCTGGTGGTGGAAACCGATGAGCGGCCGCCTAGGATGGTGGTTCTCGACATTCTCGAGCGCCTGCAACGGCTGCCACCCCGTTAAAGCCAGGCCCGAAATGCGCTATTCTCGGCGGCGCGCTATCACCCTGCGGGGTGTGGCGTAGAGCCATCAGGCAACGTCAGATCTCGACGTTACCGGTCGTCAATACATCTTCAACGCGGGGACACATGCAGACACTTAAGGTCGATCTAGGCGAGCGCAGCTACCCGATCCATATTGGCGAAGGTCTGCTGGACCAGCCCGAATTGCTGGCCCCGCACATTGCCGGGCGGCAGGTGGCAATCATCTCCAACGAGACGGTCGCGCCGCTGTATCTTGAGCGTCTGAGCCGCAGCCTGGCGGCGTACTCAGTGATCTCCGTGATTCTGCCCGATGGCGAAGCCCACAAGAACTGGGAAACCCTGCAACTGATCTTTGATGGCCTGCTGACCGCACGCCATGACCGCCGAACCACCGTGATTGCCCTGGGCGGCGGTGTGATCGGCGACATGGCCGGCTTTGCGGCGGCCTGCTACCAGCGCGGCGTGGACTTTATCCAGGTGCCGACCACCCTGTTGTCCCAGGTCGATTCGTCGGTGGGCGGCAAGACCGGTATCAACCACCCCCTGGGCAAAAATATGGTTGGCGCGTTCTACCAACCCCAGGCCGTGCTGATCGACACCGCGACCCTCAACACCTTGCCACCGCGGGAACTGTCGGCGGGCCTGGCGGAAGTCATCAAGTACGGGTTGATCTGCGACGAACCCTTCCTGGCCTGGCTGGAAGAACATGTGGACGCCCTGCGCGCACTCGACCAGGTTGCGCTCACCGAGGCGATTTCCCGCTCCTGCGCCGCCAAGGCGCTGGTGGTGAATGCCGACGAGCGGGAGTCCGGTGTGCGGGCCACCTTGAACCTGGGCCACACCTTCGGCCATGCGATCGAAACGCACATGGGCTATGGTGTGTGGTTGCATGGGGAGGCCGTAGCGGCTGGCACAGTGATGGCATTGGAAATGTCGCAACGTCTGGGCTGGATCAGCGCCCAGGAGCGGGATCGCGGCATCCGCCTGTTCCAGCGTGCCGGTTTGCCGGTTATCCCGCCGGAAGAGATGACTGAGGCGGACTTCCTCGAACATATGGCGATAGACAAGAAAGTGATCGACGGTCGCCTGCGACTGGTGCTGTTGCGCCATATGGGCGAAGCGGTAGTGACCGACGATTATCCGAAAGAGATTTTACAGGCCACGCTGGGAGCGGATTACCGCGCCCTGGCTCAGCTGAAAGGTTAATAAGATCCCGATGACTAGTTTGCATGCCGACGAGGCGTTCCTCGGCCATTACCAGTTAAGCCACGACCCTTTTGCTCCACGGGTGCCTGGTTTCAAATTTTTCCCGGCCCAGCGCAAGCCGGTGCTGGGGCAACTGCACCATCTCGCGCGCTACAGCCAGCTGCTGCTGGTTGTCACGGGCCCGTTGGGCAGCGGCAAGACCTTGCTGCGCCAGGCCCTGGTGGCCAGTACCAACAAACAGTCCGTACAGAGCGTGGTGGTATCTGCCCGTGGCGCCGGTGATGCGGCGGGCGTGCTGCGTCAGGTAGCCCAGGCGCTGGATGTGGCCACTGCCGAGCCGAATGCGATCCTCAAGCAGGTGGTGCAACTGGGTCTGACCGGCCAGGAAGTCTACCTGCTGGTGGATGACGCCGAGCAGCTCGACGAGTCCGCCCTGGAAGCGCTGTTGGCGCTGGCGGCGGGCACGCCGGAAGGTCGCCCCCATGTGTTCCTGTTCGGTGAATCGTCGTTGATCGCCGATCTGGAGCAGATCAGCGGTGATCAGGAGCTGTTCCACGTTATCGAACTGCAACCGTACGAAGAGGACGAAACCCGGGAATACCTGGCTCAACGCCTCGAAGGCGCAGGGCAGGGCATCGAACTTTTCTCCGCTGCGCAGATCTCTGATATTCACGAAAGCTCCGACGGCTGGCCTGGCACCATCAACCAGGTCGCCCGCGATGCCATGATCGAAGCCATGATTGCCAGCCGCTCTGCGGTCAAGCGTCCAAAGATGGGGTTCACTATGCCTAAGAAGCACGTATTGGCAATTTCCGCCGTTGTCGTGGTTGCTGTTGCCGCCGCCTGGTTGATTCCGGGTCGCAGCAAGGCGCCGACCACCGCCGGTGCGCCAACCGAACAGGCGCAGTTGCCACTGGGCAAGCCCACGCCGAATGTCGAGTTCGCCAATTCCGGTCAGCCGACCAACCTGCCGATGGTGGGCCAGCCGGTGATGCGTGGCCCGCTCGCGGAAGAAGCCGGTGGTATCTCCGAAGGCGACGACGGTGTGCCGGTGGAAGGCTCCAGCGCCACACCGCCGACCGTGACCACTACTGCGCCACCTGCGGGCGTTCCCGCAGGTACGCCAGCGACCCCTGTGGCGCCAGCCGCCAAGCCGAACCCGGCACCGACCGTTGCCACTGCCAAGCCCGCGGCGCCAGTGGCGAAGCCGGCTCCGGCGCCAGCCGCCAAACCGGCTGAAAAGCCGGCAGCCACCGTCGCCAAGGCCGGCAGCAGTTGGTACAGCAGCCAGCCCACCGGCAACTTCGTCGTGCAGATCCTCGGCACCAGCTCCGAAGCGAACGCCCAGGCGTTCGTGAAAGAGCAGGGCGGCGAATACCGTTATTTCAAGAAAGTGCTCAACGGCAAGCCTCTCTACGTGATCACCTACGGCAGTTTCCCAAGCCGTGCCGCAGCTGATTCCGCCATCAAAGCCTTGCCAGCGAAGGTTCAGGCTGGTAAACCTTGGCCTCGCACTGTCGCCAGCGTTCAACAAGAACTGGCAGCAACTCGCTGAAGATCCGGCGGCCTTACCCAGGCCGCCCTCCCGGCACCTCAAAAAAGATCGCAAGGCGTGCAGCCCCTCCAGGCCGCGCGCTTTGTGGTGTCTGCGTTACAGTAGCTTTTGAGTCGTAGCGGTCAGAATTAAAAAAGTTTTGACTAGCACAGCATATCGCTTTAAACCTTTCATAAATGCGACATAGATTTGCGACATTTCGTCGCTAAATTTGTGAGCGTCTGTGTCGGTGTGTACAATGACCTCCCTTTTGCCCCCGCTAAGCCGGCGTACGTTCGGCGTGGAAGGTAACCGGTTGAATTGAAAAGAAATTTGCCTCGATATAAGAGGCAGCCTGGTGAGAAAGTGTCTATGAAAGCAGGTCTGTACCAACCCGATGAATTCAAGGATAACTGCGGTTTCGGCCTGATAGCCCATATGCAGGGCGAGCCCAGTCATACCCTTTTGCAAACGGCCATCGAGGCCCTGACCTGCATGACCCACCGCGGTGGGATCAACGCCGACGGCAAGACCGGTGACGGTTGCGGCTTGCTGATTCAAAAGCCCGACCAGTTCCTGCGCGCGGTCGCCAAGGAGCATTTCGCGGTCGACCTGCCCAAGCAGTACGCCGTGGGCATGGTATTTTTCAACCAGGACCCGGTCAAAGCCGAAGCCGCTCGCGAGAACATGAACCGCGAGATCATCGCTGCCGGCCTGCAGCTGGTGGGCTGGCGTAAAGTGCCGATCGACACCAGCGTGCTCGGCCGCCTGGCCCTGGAGCGCCTGCCGCAGATCGAACAAGTGTTCATCGCAGGCGACGGCCTGAGCGACCAGGATATGGCGATCAAGCTGTTCACCTCCCGTCGTCGCTCGTCCGTGGCCAACGCCGCCGATGTCGACCACTACATCTGCAGCTTTTCCCACAAGACCATCATTTATAAAGGCCTGATGATGCCGGCGGACTTGACCGCCTTCTATCCAGACCTGAGCGATGAGCGCCTGCAAACCGCCATTTGCGTGTTCCACCAGCGCTTCTCCACCAACACCCTGCCGAAATGGCCGCTGGCCCAGCCATTCCGCTTCCTCGCCCACAACGGCGAGATCAACACCATCACCGGCAACCGCAACTGGGCCGTGGCCCGTCGCACCAAGTTCGCCAACGATTTGATGGACCTGGAAGAGCTCGGCCCACTGGTCAACCGCGTGGGCTCCGACTCCTCCAGCATGGACAACATGCTCGAGCTGATGGTCACCGGCGGCATCGACCTGTTCCGTGGCGTGCGTATGATCATTCCGCCTGCGTGGCAGAACGTCGAGACCATGGACCCGGATCTGCGTGCATTCTACGAGTACAACTCGATGCACATGGAGCCGTGGGACGGCCCGGCCGGCGTGGTCATGACCGACGGTCGCTACGCGGTGTGCCTGCTCGACCGTAACGGTCTGCGCCCGGCCCGCTGGGTCACGACCACCAACGGTTTCATCACCCTGGCGTCGGAAATCGGCGTGTGGAACTACAAGCCGCAAGACGTTATCGCCAAGGGCCGTGTAGGCCCTGGCCAGATCCTCGCCGTGGACACCGAAACCGGCCAGATCCTCGACACCGATGCCATCGACAACCGCTTGAAGTCCCGTCACCCGTACAAGCAATGGCTGCGCAAGAACGCCCTGCGCATCCAGGCGACCATGGAAGACAACGACCACGGTTCGGCGTTCTACGACATCGACCAGCTCAAGCAGTACATGAAGATGTACCAGGTCACGTTCGAAGAGCGCGACCAGGTCCTGCGCCCGCTCGGCGAGCAGGGCTACGAGGCGGTCGGCTCCATGGGCGATGACACGCCGATGGCCGTGCTGTCCCAGCGCGTGCGCACGCCGTATGACTATTTCCGCCAGCAGTTCGCCCAGGTGACCAACCCACCGATCGACCCGCTGCGCGAAGCCATCGTGATGTCCCTGGAAGTGTGCCTCGGTGCCGAGCGCAACATCTTCCAGGAGTCGCCTGAGCACGCCTCCCGCGTGATCCTCAGCTCGCCGGTCGTTTCCCCGGCCAAGTGGCGTTCGCTGATGACCCTGGAGCGGCCGGGTTTCGACCGCCAGATCATCGACCTGAACTACGACGAGAGCCTCGGCCTTGAAGCCGCTGTGCGCAACGTCGCCGACCAGGCCGAAGAAGCCGTGCGCGCCGGGCGTACCCAGATCGTGCTGACCGACCGTCATATCGCTCCAGGCAAATTGCCGATCCACGCGTCTCTGGCCACCGGCGCGGTGCACCACCGCCTGACCGAAAAAGGCCTGCGCTGCGACTCCAACATCCTCGTGGAAACCGCCACCGCCCGCGACCCGCACCACTTTGCGGTGTTGATCGGCTTCGGCGCCTCGGCGGTGTACCCTTTCCTCGCTTATGAAGTGCTGGGTGACCTGATCCGTACCGGTGAAGTACTGGGCGACCTCTACGAGGTGTTCAAGAACTACCGCAAGGGCATCACCAAGGGCCTGCTGAAGATCCTGTCGAAGATGGGCATCTCCACCGTCACCTCCTACCGTGGCGCGCAGCTGTTCGAAGCCATCGGCCTGTCGGAAGAAGTTTGCGAGCTGAGCTTCCGTGGCGTGCCGAGCCGCATCAAGGGTGCGCGTTTCGTCGACATCGAAGCCGAACAGAAAGCCCTGGCCGCCGAAGCCTGGAGCGCGCGCAAGCCGATCCAGCAAGGTGGCCTGCTCAAGTTCGTGCACGGTGGCGAATACCACGCCTACAACCCGGACGTGGTGAGTACCCTGCAAGCCGCCGTGCAGCAGGGCGACTACGCCAAGTTCAAGGAATACACCGCGCTGGTGGATAACCGCCCGGTGTCGATGATCCGCGACCTGTTCAAGGTGAAGACCCTGGATACGCCGCTGGCCATCAGCGAAATCGAACCGCTGGAATCGATCCTCAAGCGCTTCGACTCTGCCGGTATTTCCCTGGGCGCCTTGTCGCCTGAGGCCCACGAAGCCCTGGCCGAAGCCATGAACCGCCTGGGCGCGCGTTCCAACTCCGGTGAAGGCGGTGAAGACCCGGCGCGCTACGGCACCATCAAGAGCTCGAAAATCAAGCAGGTTGCCACTGGCCGTTTCGGTGTGACCCCGGAATACCTGGTCAACGCCGAAGTGCTGCAGATCAAGGTGGCCCAGGGCGCCAAGCCCGGTGAGGGCGGCCAACTGCCGGGCGGCAAGGTCAATGGCCTGATCGCCAAGCTGCGTTATGCGGTACCGGGCGTGACCCTGATCTCGCCGCCGCCGCACCACGACATCTACTCGATTGAAGACTTGTCGCAGCTGATTTTCGACCTGAAGCAAGTCAACCCGCAGGCCCTGGTCTCGGTGAAACTGGTCGCAGAGGCGGGCGTCGGTACCATCGCCGCCGGCGTGGCCAAGGCCTACGCCGACCTGATCACCATCTCCGGCTACGACGGCGGCACCGGCGCATCGCCGCTGACCTCGATCAAGTACGCCGGCGCGCCGTGGGAACTCGGCCTGGCGGAAACCCACCAGACCCTGCGCGGCAACGACCTGCGCGGCAAAGTGCGGGTGCAGACCGACGGCGGCCTGAAGACCGGCCTCGACGTGATCAAGGCCGCCATCCTCGGCGCCGAGAGCTTCGGTTTCGGCACCGCGCCGATGATCGCCCTGGGTTGCAAATACCTGCGCATCTGCCACCTGAACAACTGCGCCACCGGCGTCGCCACTCAGAACGAAAAGCTGCGCAAGGATCACTACATCGGCACCGTCGACATGGTGGTGAACTTCTTCACCTACGTCGCCGAAGAGACCCGTGAGTGGCTGGCCAAGCTCGGCGTACGTTCCCTGGAAGAGCTGATCGGGCGCACCGATCTGCTGGACATCCTCGAAGGCCAGACCGCCAAGCAACAGCACCTGGACCTGACGCCGTTGTTGGGCAGCGATCACATCCCGGCAGACAAGCCACAATTCTGCCAGGTGGATCGCAACCCGCCGTTCGACAAGGGCCTGCTGGCCGAGAAGATGGTCGAAATGGCCGGTTCCTCGATCAACGACGCCAGTGGTGGCGAATTCGCCCTGGATATCTGCAACTGCGACCGTTCCATCGGCGCACGCATCTCCGGCGAAATCGCACGCAAGCATGGCAACCAGGGCATGGCGAAAGCGCCAATCACCTTCCGCTTCAAGGGCACTGCGGGCCAGAGCTTCGGCGTCTGGAACGCCGGCGGCCTGCACATGTACCTGGAAGGCGACGCCAACGACTACGTAGGCAAGGGCATGACCGGCGGCAAGCTGGTCATCGTTCCGCCCAAAGGTAGCGTCTACAAGACCCAGGACAGTGCCATCATCGGCAACACCTGCCTGTACGGTGCCACCGGTGGCAAGCTGTTCGCCGCCGGTACGGCCGGTGAGCGTTTCGCCGTGCGTAACTCCGGTGCCCACACCGTGGTCGAAGGCACTGGCGATCACTGCTGCGAGTACATGACCGGGGGCTTTGTCGCGGTATTGGGCAAGACCGGTTACAACTTCGGTTCGGGCATGACCGGCGGTTTCGCCTACGTGCTCGACCAGGACAACACCTTCGTCGACAAGGTCAACCACGAGTTGGTCGAGATCCAGCGGATCAGCGGCGAAGCCATGGAATCCTACCGGAACCACTTGCAGCACGTGCTGGACGAGTACGTCGAGGAGACCGGCAGCGAATGGGGGCGTAACCTCGCCGAAAACCTCGATGATTACCTGCGTCGTTTCTGGCTGGTCAAGCCCAAGGCTGCCAACCTGAAATCGTTGCTTTCCAGCATCCGTGCCAACCCGCAGTGATATGCGCCTGAAGAGTTTGATGAGGTTTTAACATGGCTGAACGTCTGAATAACGACTTCCAGTTCATCGATGTCGGGCGCAAAGATCCGAAGAAGAAACTGTTGCGTCAACGCAAGAAAGAGTTCGTGGAAATCTACGAGCCCTTCAAACCCCAGCATTCGGCCGATCAGGCCCACCGCTGCCTGGGTTGCGGTAACCCGTATTGCGAATGGAAGTGCCCGGTGCACAACTTCATTCCCAACTGGCTCAAGCTGGTGGCCGAGGGCAACATCCTCGCCGCCGCCGAGCTGTCCCACCAGACCAACACCCTGCCGGAAGTTTGCGGCCGGGTGTGCCCGCAGGACCGCCTGTGCGAGGGTGCCTGCACCCTGAACGACGGCTTCGGCGCGGTGACCATCGGTTCGGTGGAGAAGTACATCACCGATACCGCGTTCGCCATGGGCTGGCGTCCGGACATGTCCAAGGTAAAGCCGACCGGCAAGCGTGTCGCGATCATCGGTGCGGGCCCGGCGGGCCTGGGCTGTGCCGACGTGCTGGTGCGCGGCGGCGTGACCCCGGTGGTGTTCGACAAGAACCCGGAAATCGGCGGCCTGCTGACCTTCGGCATCCCCGAGTTCAAGCTGGAAAAGACCGTGTTGAGCAATCGCCGCGAAGTCTTCACCGGCATGGGCATCGAGTTCCGCCTGAACACGGAGATCGGCAAAGACGTGACCATGGAGCAACTGCTCGAAGAATACGATGCCGTGTTCATGGGCATGGGCACCTACACCTACATGAAGGGCGGCTTTGCCGGTGAGGACCTGCCGGGCGTTTACGACGCGTTGGACTTCCTGATCGCCAACGTCAACCGCAACCTGGGCTTTGAAAAGTCGCCGGAAGATTTCGTCGACATGAAAGGCAAGAAGGTCGTGGTCCTCGGCGGCGGCGACACCGCGATGGACTGCAACCGTACCTCGATCCGCCAGGGCGCCAAGTCGGTGACCTGTGCGTATCGCCGTGACGAAGCCAACATGCCCGGCTCGCGCAAAGAGGTGAAGAACGCCAAGGAAGAAGGCGTGAAATTCCTCTACAACCGCCAGCCGATCGCCATCGTCGGTGAAGACCGCGTCGAAGGCGTGAAGGTGGTCGAGACCCGTCTCGGCGAACCGGACGCCCGTGGCCGCCGCAGCCCCGAGCCGATCCCGGGCTCCGAAGAGATCATCCCGGCCGACGCCGTGGTCATCGCTTTCGGTTTCCGCCCAAGCCCGGCGCCGTGGTTCGAGCAGTTCGAGATCCAGACCGACAGCCAGGGCCGCGTTGTCGCCCCGGAACAAGGCCAGTACAAGCACCAGACCAGCAACCCGAAAATCTTCGCCGGTGGCGACATGGTGCGCGGCTCTGACCTGGTAGTGACGGCGATCTTCGAAGGCCGCAATGCCGCCGAAGGGATCCTGGACTACCTGCAAGTCTGACCCTGATCCCAGGTTGAAATGCAATCAAAATGTGGGAGGGGGCTTGCTGTGGTGAGCGGGCTTGTCCCGCGCCGGGCTGCGAAGCAGCCCCTTTGATCTGCGGTGAACCCGACGGGGGGCAAGCCCCCTCACCACAGCTAGCTACCGCGACAAATTGACCCGATAGACAAAAGGCACCGCTCTTGCCGTGCCTTTTGCGTCGCGCTCTGAGAAAATGCCCGCACTTTTTTTGCGGATGCCGACATGACTGCCCTCAAGAACGACCGTTTCCTTCGTGCCCTGCTCAAGCAACCCGTGGACGTCACCCCTGTGTGGATGATGCGCCAGGCCGGTCGCTACCTGCCGGAATACCGCGCCAGTCGCGCCCACGCCGGCGACTTCATGAGCCTGTGCATGAACCCGGAGTTCGCCTGCGAAGTCACGCTGCAGCCACTGGATCGCTACCCGCAACTGGACGCGGCCATCCTCTTCTCCGACATCCTCACCATCCCTGACGCCATGGGCCAAGGCCTGTACTTCGAGACCGGCGAAGGCCCGCGTTTCAAGAAAGCCATCAGCACCCTGGCCGATATCGAAGCCCTGCCGATCCCCGACCCGCACAAAGACCTTGGCTACGTGATGGACGCCGTCAGCACCATCCGCCGCGAGCTGAACGGCCGCGTGCCGCTGATCGGCTTCTCCGGCAGCCCATGGACCCTGGCCACCTATATGGTCGAAGGCGGCTCGTCGAAAGACTTCCGCAAGACCAAGGCCATGCTCTACGACAACCCGCAAGCCATGCACCTGCTGCTGGACAAGCTGGCCCAGTCGGTCACCTCCTACCTCAACGGCCAGATCATGGCCGGTGCGCAAGCCGTGCAGATCTTCGATACCTGGGGCGGCAACCTGTCCGCGGCGGCGTACCAGGAATTCTCCCTGGCCTACATGCGCAAGATCGTCAGCGGCCTGATCCGTGAACACGAAGGCCGCAAAGTGCCGGTCATCCTGTTCACCAAGGGCGGTGGCCTGTGGCTTGAGAGCATCGCCGACGCTGGCGCGGATGCACTGGGCCTGGATTGGACCTGCGATATCGGCGATGCCCGTCGTCGTGTCGGTGACAAGGTCGCGCTGCAAGGCAACATGGACCCGACCGTGCTGTACGCCAAGCCGGAAGCAATCCGCACCGAAGTCGGTCGCATCCTGGCCAGCTACGGCACAGGCAGCGGCCACGTGTTCAACCTCGGCCATGGCATCACTCCGGAAGTGAACCCGGACCATGCGGGTGCGTTCCTGCAGGCCGTGCACGAGCTGTCAGCGCAATACCACCCGTAATATTCCCGCCTGAATCGGATCCCCCTTTGCTTGACGAAGGGGGATTCGTTGCGTTTCAGCGTTCGTTAAGTCCTGCCTTGGTAGTGTGGGTGCTTTGGGATTTCTCCTACAGTCTCCGGTAACTTGCCTCGGTAAAAATCCTACCCGACTCTTCCTCTCGCCAGTGCATGGCGTTTATTGTCAGGTGATATCAGGATGAACACTTCAGCGTATTCAACGAGCCAGAAACTGCTGCATTGGGTTTCGGCTGTCATTATTGTGTGGGCGTTATTGTCGGGTTTTTTCGTGGCTGTATTCAGCGTGCCCGCCTCGGTCAAGGCGTGGGTGGCGTTCTTCAATGTGTCGCTGACCACTGTCTATATTCCGGTGTTTGTCTTGCGGGTCTATTGTTCCTTTGCCCACGGCCTGGACTTTTCCGTCAAGCGAACACTGCAGGAATACCTGGCGTTGCTGGTTCATAAGGCCATGTACCTGGTGCTCGCCGTGGTGTTGGCGACCGGCGTGCTGATGATGGATCGCCCGATCAATATCTTTAACCTGCTCTCCATCGCCCCCCTCGACAACGACCCGGCCCGCATCGCCCTGTATACCCGTGTGCATGTGCTCTCGTGTGTGGGGTTGCTGCTGATGCTGGTCCTGCATATCGGCGCCGTGGTCATGCATGAGCGCCGAGGCAAGCGGGTGATGGCGCGGATGTCTTTTGAGAAGACATCCGGTGCTGTGCTCGGGGATCAGGGTGTCAGAATTTGTTCTGCAAATCGTGCAACCACATGATCGAAGGCTTGCTGATTACCGAGTTCTATCGCGCGTAATGCAGTCGTAATGGTTTTGAAGTCCTCGTCAGTGGCCTGGGCAACAAATGCCGGATCGAATACGCGCTCTAAGGCATCTTGGCGGCGGTTGTTCAGATAGGCGATATCCAAGGCTAGGACTTCGATCATTTTTGTTGCTGGCGAGTCATTGGTATGTGTCGCTTGGATTTGCCCCGTCAATAGATAGCGGAAGCGCAGTTCACAACCGTCCTCGGTGGGCGAGATATGTTCAGCTTCATCAAACCAATTGCCTTTGACGTGCCCGCAATGCAAAGGCGAACCGGGCTTGGTTTCCCTGATGCAGGAGGCATGAAGGTTTTGGTATTCAAGCGCCAGCTCTTCGAAATGCTCCTGGGGACGGAAGTGTTCGATGTGGCTGGATGCAGCATCAATATCTCTGCCGCAGTAACAACAAAAGCCACCTTGTTCCAGCAATAAGCTGACATGCAGTTCACGTTTTTCGGGATTCTGCAGCGTAGAGTATGTGGGTACCCATTCGTCGTTGATTGAAGCTTTCCACTGACTAAAAGAAGCAGGTTCAGTTCCTTTGAACACTTGTTTCATTTTCCGAGTATCTCCTTGCGGCGAATCAGCGCTTGGGCACCAGCAAATTCGGGTAGGTCTGGCGCTAGTTTTTTAAGTGCTTGGAGCTGGGTTTTGGCCTTTTCCAGTTCGTTATCTTCGATGGTGCTGAATAGTTCGCTTAGAAGTACTTCTACTTTTGGCTCGCGCTCGGAGACACCCATGACTTCTTCAAGGATTCGGCTGGAGTCTAATCCATAAGTAACGCGGGGATGAGAGGGGGATTCATTAGTTAAGAGAATGACTTCTCCTGGCCTGAGACTACCAATAATTTGAGGCGAGTGACTGGCTGCGATGAATTGGATTTTAGGGAATAGTTTTTTCAAAGTCGAAGCTATTGTCCGCTGCCATCCAGGGTGCAAGTGGATGTCCAGTTCGTCGATTATGACAATTCCAGTTGTCTCTTCTAAAACTTTATTTTTTAAGTGTGGATTGAGTAGGCACATTCGCCGGGCTATGTCAGAAACCATTGCCAGCATGCCGCGCTGTCCATCGCTCAAACTGTTAAAAGTTAAGCTTCTATTGTTTTCAAAATGCACCAGTAAGCTGCGAATACCAAGGTCGTACTCAATCCCTTTTGCGTCAGGTAGAGCGTGGGTCAGCGCTGAATTTATCAGTTGGAGCTCGTCATTGAACTTGGGTGATGCTGTGGAACGAGACATTTTCTGAAGGCGTTCTAAGGTTTTTCCAATAAGCCAGCTTTCAAATGTTTCTAGATTTGCAGAGGCATCAAACCAGTCTTTGTAGGCGTCTAGTCTTGAGGGTTGTTGGCGTGCTGCGAATTCAACAGATATATCAGACGAATTCCATCGGCGGTCAGCTCGATAAAAAGCCATGAGCGGGAGATCAACAATTTTTTTTGATGATGGGTTGAGGATATCAATTGAACTGTTGAGTACTGGGATATCAAAGACCTTGAGTTGACCTTCACGTACCAACGATTCATTCCAAGCCGCGCGGCCGAAAGCGGAGCCGACAGCATCCAGTGTCACGGGATATATACGTTCAAACCTATAGCGACCCTCGAACTCTTGGATTTCGAACCTTGCATCTTGGTTTGAGATCTGAAGAGCCGCTCCCCCCAATGACGATGAAAACGAATACAGGCTTGCCGCCACCGCCTGCAACAACGAAGTCTTGCCACTCCCATTAACCCCCACCACCAGGTTAAAACCCGGCTGAAAGTCAAAAGTGGCATCTTCGTAGCAACGAAAATTCTGAATATGAAGCTGGTCCAGGCGCATTCTGGCTTTCCTTTACCAAGACTGACGAATGCCGACAGTGTACCTTGGCCCGCCGGAACCGCCAGAGGTGCAGGCGTTACGCGCTTTTTGCGCTCCCCAACGGCGGCAACTTTGCCAACTTTAACGCCACCAGCAACGCACCCATCAACAGCGCCACGATAAACGCGCCGATGCCGTTCCATCCGCCGAAGTGCCAGAAGAATCCGCCCGCTGTCCCGGCGATGCTTGAGCCTACGTAATAGCAAAACAGATACAGCGACGACGCCTGCCCCTTGGCTTTCACCGCGCGGCGCCCGATCCAGCTGCTGGCCACCGAGTGGGCGCCAAAGAAGCCGAAGGTGAAGATCAGCATACCCGGCACCACCAGCCACAGTGGGGTGAACAGGGTCAGGGCCATGCCGGCGAGCATCAGCACGATGGTGGCCCAGAGCACGCGGCGGCGGCCGAGGCGGTCGGCCAGGGAGCCGATTTTCGCCGAGCTGTAGATGCCCGAGAGGTACACCAGCGACAGCAGGCCCACCACGGCCTGGCTCAGGTCATACGGGTCGGCCAGCAGGCGATAGCCGATGTAGTTGAACATCGTCACGAACGCGCCCATCAGCAGGAAGGCTTCAAGGAACAGCCACGGCAGGCCGGCATCCTTGAAATGCATGACGAAGCCGTCCACCAGGCTGCGTGGCTTGAGGCTGCTGGCGCGGAAGTTGCGCGATTCGGGGAGAATCTTCCAGAACACCGTGGCGGCAATCAACGCCAGGGCGCCGATGATCAGCATTGCGGTGTGCCAGCTGACGAAGTCGATCAGTACACCGATGATCAGGCGTCCGCTCATGCCCCCGATGGCATTGCCGCCGATGTACAGGCCCATGGCCAGGCCGATGTGCTGGGGGTGGATCTCTTCGCTCAGGTACGTCATCGCCACGGCAGCCAGGCCGCTCAAGGACAGGCCCACCAGCGCACGCATCAGCAAAATCCCTTCCCAGGACGGCATCAAGCCGCTGGCGATGGTCGCCAGCGCTGCGCAAAACAACGCGGCGACCATCACCGGCTTGCGGCCCAGGGTGTCGGAAATCGGCCCGGTAATCAGCAAACCCAGCGCCAGCATCGCCGTCGCCACTGAGAGGATCAGGCTGCTTTGTGCCGCATTGATCGAGAACTCGTGGGACAGCGCCGGCATCATCGGCTGCACACAATACAGCAGGGCGAACGTGGCGAAGCCGCCGGAGAACAGCGCCAGCACCGTGCGCATGAACATCGGCGTGCCTTTTTCGATGTACGCGTCATTGAGCTGCGCCACCACCTCATCCAGGGCGGTGGGCGGGACTTCTTGGGCGAATGGAGCGACAGCAGATTTCACGGAGACCTCGGGGAGGAAAAGCCTGCCAGGACTGGCAATGCAAAAAAGAATATAGCTGGCTAATGATTCTTTCCAATATATTGTTCGACCCGTTTGATAGCTTTTACGACCTAATGAGGCTGGCATGGAATTACGTCACCTGCGGTACTTCATCGCTGTCGCCGAGGAGCTGCACTTTGGTCGCGCGGCGCAGGTGCTGGGCATCTCGCAACCGCCATTGAGCCAGCAGATCCAGGCGCTGGAGCAGGAGGTGGGCGCGCGCTTGTTTGAGCGTACCAATCGTCGGGTCGAGCTGAGCGAGGCCGGGCGCTTGTTCCTGCATGAGGCGCGGCTGGTGCTGGCCCAGGTCGACAAGGCGGCGGACGTGGCCCGCCGTGCGCAGTTGGGGGAACTGGGCGAATTGAAGATTGGCTTCACCTCGTCGGCGCCGTTCAACTCCACGATTCCGCAGGCGATCTTCGCGTTTCGCCAAGCCTTCCCGGCGGTGCACCTGAACCTGCAGGAAATGAGCAGCACCGAAGTGGCCGAGTCGCTGGTGGATGAGTCGATCCAGGTTGGGCTGATGCGTCCGCTGCCGCTGCCGGACTCATTGAGTGTGATCGAGCTGATGCGCGAACCGCTGGTTGCCGTATTAAACGCTGACCACCCCTTAGTGGAGGGCAGTGAGCGTGGCCTGCACCTTGCGCAACTGGCGGAGGAACCGTTTGTATTTTTCCCTCGCACCTACGGCAGTGGCCTGTACGCCCAACTGCTCAACCTGGCCCGTGATGCCGGCTTCAGCCCGCACTTCGCCCAGGAAGCGGGGGAGGCGATGACCATCATCGGGTTGGTGGCGGCGGGCTTGGGCGTGTCGGTGCTGCCGGCGTCGTACCAACGGATACGCATCGATGGCGTGGTCTATCGCACCTTGCTGGATCAGGAGGCGGTGACGGCGGTATGGCTGGTGCAGCGCAAAGGCGCACAAACGCCGATGGCGAAGGCGTTTGTGGAGTTGTTGGTGGTGACCGGGCTAGCCCCAAATCTGACGCTGTGATCTGCCTGAAAAAACGCGGTGATCTTAATGGGGCTGCTACGCAGCCCAACGCTGGCGGTGCGACGATTCGACAAGCCCGCTCGCCACAGAGGTTGTGCCCGGCCTTGGTTTTACTTCGACGTTCCCGTCTGCTCAAACAACTGCGCTGCCGACCCTGCCTCACCACTCACGCCATTGCTGCGCAGTCCCGCCATGATGTCGCTGTCCAGGTTGTTCACCCAACGGTTGTAGTTGCGATGGATCTTGCCGTCCTTGTAGCCCAGTTGGCGGCTGTCGCGGTAGGTGATGGCGTAGCTGTTGCGGGTGTAGCGGATGTCGATGGCCGCGTAGTACTGGTTGCGCACGATGATTTCGGCCTG
The DNA here is from genome assembly GCF_005233485.1 of Pseudomonas sp. CFBP13509. NCBI lineage: Bacteria > Pseudomonadati > Pseudomonadota > Gammaproteobacteria > Pseudomonadales > Pseudomonadaceae > Pseudomonas > Pseudomonas sp. CFBP13509. The sequence goes on along the minus strand of NZ_QGAA01000002.1, from coordinate 307,227 downwards.
TACCAGTTGCGGGCTCAGGCGTTGCACTGTCCAATCGCGTTTTTGCAGGGCGTTGACGATCACCTTTTTCATCTTTTCTTCGCTGACCTGGGCGTCGGCCGGCAGGTCGTGCTGGGTGTTGAGGACCGGCTTGCTGGTGCAGCCGGCGGTGACCAGCAGAGCCAGGGTGATCAGGGTGACGCGTAGCAAGGAAGACATTCCGTATTCTCCAATCGATTAAAAAGTCAGGACCAGCGGCGGAAGATCAACGAAGTATTGACGCCGCCAAAGGCAAAGTTGTTGTTCATCACGTAGTCGTGGTGCATCTCGCGGAATTCACCCTGCAGGTAATCCAGCTCGCCGCATTGCGGGTCGACGGAGTCCAGGTTGAAGGTGTGCACGTATTGGTCGCGGTTCATCATCTCGATGCTGAACCACGATTCCAGCGCACCGCAGGCGCCCAAGGTGTGGCCGAGGAAGCTTTTCTGCGAGCTGATGGGCATGCGGCTGCCGAACAGGCTGCTGGTAGCCTGGGTCTCGGCGATATCGCCCTGGTCGGTGGCGGTGCCGTGGCCGTTGACGTAGCCGATGGCGGCCGGCTCCAGGCCCGCATCTTCCAGGGCCAGCTCCATGGCGCGGCGCATGGTTTTCTGTTCCGGGCGCGTGGTGTGCTGGCCGTCGGCATTGCTGCCGAAACCGACGATCTCGGCATGGATATGCGCGCCCCGCGCCAGTGCGTGTTCCAGCTCTTCGAGCACCAGCATGCCGCCGCCTTCGCCGATCACCAAGCCATCGCGGCCGCTGTCGTAGGGACGTGGACTGGTCTGCGGCGCATCGTTCTTCAGGCTGGTGGCATACAGCGCGTCGAACACCATGGCTTCGGTGGGGCACAGCTCCTCGGCGCCGCCGGCGAGCATCAACGGCAGACGGCCGAACTTGATCGCTTCATAGGCATAGCCGATGCCCTGGCTGCCGCTGGTACACGCGCTGGACGTGGGGATCAGCCGCCCGGTGAGGCCAAAGAAGATGCTGATATTCGCCGCCGTGGTGTGGGGCATCATGCGCACGTAGGAGTTGGCATTGAGCCCCTCGGCCACCGAGTTCAGCAGCATATTGCCGAAGGCCTTGATCTCATCGGTACTGCCGGTGGACGAGCCACAGGCCACGCCCATGCGCCCGTCCTTGATCGACTCGTCACCGAGCAAGCCCGCGTCCTGCAACGCCTGTTCCGCGGCCCACACCGCCAGGCGCGAGACGCGGCCCATGCTGCGCAGCTGCTTGCGCGTCCAATGGGCGGGCACGACGAAATCATCGACCGGCCCGGCCAGGCGCGTGTTCAATTCGGTAAAACGCTCCCACTCGTCCATGCGTCGGATGCCGCTGCGGTTGGCGCGGAAGTTGGCGGCGATGGTGTCCCAGTCGCTGCCCAGGGAGGTCACGCCGGCCATGCCGGTGACGACGACGCGTTTCATCAGCACAGGCCTCCATTCACGGCCAGGACCTGGCGCGTGATATAGCCGGCTTCGGCCGACATGAGGAAATTCACCGCACCGGCGACTTCTTCCGGGGTGCCCATGCGTTGCGCCGGGATCATCTTCATCAGTTCTTCCACCGGTACGTTTTCATCCAGCATGGCGGTGTCGATCAGGCCGGGGGCGACGCAGTTGACGGTGATCCTGCGCTTGCCCAGTTCGATGGCGAGGGCCTTGGCCGCACCGATCAGGCCGGCCTTGGAGGCGCTGTAGTTGACCTGGCCACGGTTGCCGATCAACCCGGAGACCGAGGTGATGCAGACGATACGCCCGGCTGCGCGACGACGAATCATCGGCATCATCACCGGGTGCAGCACGTTGTAGAAACCATCCAGGTTGGTGCGCATCACCACGTCCCAATCGTCTTCGGACAGGGCCGGGAAGGCGCCGTCGCGGGTCAGGCCGGCGTTGAGCACCACGCCGTAATAAGCACCGTGTTGCTCAACATCGGCTTCAAGGATCTGCTTGCACGCGGCGCGGTCCGCCACATCGAATTGCAGCACCCGCGCCTGGCGGCCCAGGGCCTCGATCTCGACCTGTACCGCGCAGGCTTCGGCCCGACCGCTGCGGCAATGCAGCACGATGTCATGCCCGGCCTGGGCCAGGCGCAGGGCAATGGCGCGGCCGATGCCACGGCTGGAGCCGGTGACCAGTACGGGTTCAGTCATGGCGTTTCGTCCTTCGATTCATCTAAATAGTTGGCCGCCTGGGGCGGTCGAAATACATTCAAGCGGGCGCTGGCCTGGATACCGCTACCGGTGAGGTGGCATTCGAACACACCCATGCCGTTGTCGTCTTCCAGGGAACGCAGGCCGTGGATGTTCAACTCGGCGCCGGCCGGGAAGTGTTCCACGTTGCACTCGAACTTGCGTGTGCCGAGCAGGAAGCCCAGTTCCACCGCTTCACCCTTTTGACGGGCGCGGCAGCCGGCGTAGGCGGCGACGCTCTGCGCCATCAACTCGATGCCGACCCAGGCCGGCAGGCTGCCGTCAGGGCGGTTGAACAGGCCGCCGGGCTTGACGGTGAGGCGGGTGTGAATCTGCTCTTCATCGAACGACAGTACCTGGTCGATCAGGATCATGTCGCCCGCGTGGGGCAGCAGTTCGGCGAGTGGCCAATCGGTCATGGGGCCTCTCCGATTATCAGGCTGACATTGTTGCCGCCGAAGGCAAACGAGTTGCTCATCAGTCGGGGTTTTTCCAAGGTGTCCCCCGCCTGCGCCCATTGCAGGGCGGGCAGCGCGGGGTCGGCCTGACCATCCCAAACGTGCGGCGGCACCCGGCCGTGGGCCAGGCTCAGCCAGCAGAACGCTGCTTCCAGCGCGCCGGCCGCGCCCAGGGTGTGGCCGCTCATGGGTTTGGTCGACGAGCAGGCCACGCCGTCGGGGAACAGGCTGGCGACGGCGAGGCTCTCCATGGCGTCGTTGTGTTGGGTGGCGGTGCCGTGCAGGTTCAGGTAGCCGATCTGCCCGGGCTGCACTTTTGCGCTGGCCAGTGCCTTGCGCATCGCCTGCAACGCGCCTTTGCCGGTGGGTTCCGGCGCGGAGATATGGTGCGCATCGCAACTCGCACCGCTGCCCAGCAGGGCGATCGCCGCAGGCGCTTTAGTCATCAGGAACAGCACCGCCGCTTCGCCGATATTGATGCCGTTGCGGTTCACCGAAAACGGGTTGCAGCGTTCGTTGGACACCGCCTCCAACGCGCCGAACCCATTGAGGGTCAGCTTGCACAGGCTGTCGACGCCGCCGCAGAGCACCGCGTCGCACACTCCCAGGTCGAGCAGGCGTTGTGCGCTCATCAAGGCCCGGGCGCTGGAGGTGCAGGCGGTGGAAATCACATAGGCCGGGCCGCTCAGTTGCAGCCAGTCGGCGAGAAAATTCGCCGGGGCGCTGAGTTCCTGTTGCTGGTAGTCGTAGTCGCTGGGGAAGTGCTGATCGCGCAGGTACTGGGCGATACCGCGGCTGGCTTCGTCGATGCCCGAGGTGCTGGTGCCGAGCACCACCCCGACCCGCGAGGCGCCATAGCGGTGGATCGCCTGGCGGATCTCGCCCTCGATCTGCAGCGCCGCCTCCAGCAGCAGTTGGTTATTGCGGCTGCTTTGCTGGCCGAGTTCCACCGGGATGGTCACCAGCTCGCCGTGCACACTGCCTACCGGCAGCGTGCGCTCCGGCACCCAGCCGCTTTCGGCACGCATCCCCGAGCAGTCGCCGGCAAACAGGCTGCGACTGACGGCGGCCTGGCCACGGCCGAGGGCGCAAATCACGCCGAGGGCATTGAGGTAGGCGCTCATCGGGCGGCACCGAGCGGCGTGATGCGGTAGCTCAAGGGCTGGCCGCTCATGTTCACACTGAAGACTTCTGACGATTGGTAGACGATCTGCCAATGGCCCGGCAGGGTGCGCGTGAGGTCCATCGCCTGGGCGCCAGGGTAGAGAGCGCGCACGTCATCGGCCGAGGCCAAGGCAAACAACAGTGCGGCAAACAGCTCGCGTGCCTGGGGATTGGGCGGCAGCAGACCGTCGGCCTGCCACTGGCCATCGATCAGTTTTTGCCGGGCCTGGGGAATGCCCAGGGGGTCCATCATCGACCAGCGGATTGCACCCCCTTCGCGTTGGATCACCAGCAGCCAGTCCTGGCTCTGGCCGTCTGCCAGGCGCTGCACATGCAGCTGTAGCGGCAAGGCCAAGGCCGGGGTTTTTTCAGGCAGCGGCGGCTGGCTGGCGCAGGCGCTCAGCAGCAACAGGCAACCGATCAATAGGCTGCGCATCATGGTGCGGCGCTCGCCAGGGGTTTGCGCGCCACGCAGTTGACCAGGGTTTCCTCACGCTGGCCCACCGGCGGCGGGTTACGCAGGCCCCAGCGCTCCAGCAGGCCGAAGTCGCGGGAACGGCTCCACCACAGGTAGGGGTACGAAACGTTCTGCGGGTCGAACTCAAAGCCCTGCTCGCGGAGCATCTGCAGGTACTCTTCGGCGCTTTTCTGCACATGCATGGGATGGCGGAACAGCCAGCGAATGACCCAGGTGTCGATATAGGCTTCGGTGGATTCGGCAAACAGCAAGTAACCGCCCGGCTTGAGCACCCGGTAGAACTCCTTGAGTGCGCGATGCTGTTCAACCAAGTGATGGAAGGTCTGGTGGCAGAACAGGATGTCGACGCTGGCGTCCGGCACATCGAGGGTGGCGCAGTCACTGCCGATCAATTCGATGGCCAAGCCCTGGCGCGCGGCTTCGGCCTTGCTCAGTTCCAGGCTGTGGGGGTCGGCATCCAGGCCGATCAGGCGCGCGGGGGCAAACACCTGCTGCAGGTATTGGAATGACTTGCCCTGGCCGCAACCGGCGTCCAGCAGCACCGGCGCCTCGGGCAACGGGTCGGTGAACAGGCTGCGCAGGTCGTTGATTGCCACGCGCAATACATGGTGCTGCCAGGTATGGCTGCGCAGGAACCAGAAGCCGAAGCGGGTTTCTTCGACGTAGTTTTTACTCAGGTATTGAGACGTCATACCGGTTCACTCGCACAAATTTCCGACAACATCCGCAAGCGCCGCTTGGGCTCGCTGACAAACGGGTTGCGTTCGTCCCACGCGTAACCTGCGAGGATCGAACTGATCATCCGGCGAATGTCCGGTGAGCTGCCGGGGTGGAAAATCACATCCTGGAAGGTGCCTGCATACCAGCCCTCGACGTAGCAGCGGAAGGTGTCGACACCGCGCTTGAGCGGCTCGGCAAACTCGGTTTGCCAGTCCACCGTTTCGCCTTTGAGCTGACGATGCAGCACGCCGGCGGCCATGCTCGCCGAGCGCATGGCGATGGTCACGCCGGAGGAGAACACCGGGTCGAGGAATTCCGCCGCATTGCCCAGCAGCGCAAAGCCGGGGCCGTGCAGGGTTTTGACGTTGGCCGAGTAGCCGCCGATGGTGCGCGCGGGGGTATCCCACACAGCGTGACGCAGTACACCGGACAGGCTTGGGGTTTCATCGATAAAACCCCGCAGGCAAGCGTCGAGATCGCTGTCGCGGCCGTCGAAATGCTCCTTGGCCGCGACCACACCCACCGAGCAGCGACCGTTGCTGAACGGGATGGTCCAGAACCAGATGTCGCGCTTCGTAGGGTGCGTGGTGACCAGGATCTTGGTGCGGTCGAAGCCTGGGTGTTCTATGCGGTCTTCAACGTGGGTGAACACCGCCTGGCGCAGCGGGAAATGCGACGGCGCCTCCAGGTCGAGCAGGCGCGGCAGTACGCGGCCGTAGCCGCTGGCATCAAGCACGAACTTGGCCTTGATGTGGTACTCGCTGCCGTTCTCACGGCGCACATGCAGGTAGCGGCACTCACCGGAGAAATCCACGCCGACGATGGTTTCGCCGTAGCGGATGTCGACGCCTTGCTGGGCGGCCTGATCGGCCAGCAACTTGTCGAACTCGCCGCGCTGCACCTGGAAGGTGGTGGGCTTGCCGTTGCTGAAGGTGTCACCGAAATCGAACGCGCTGTAACGCTCGCCCCAGGCAAACGCGGCACCGGTTTTTACCTGGAATCCCGCCGCCTGCACGGCGTCGAGCATGCCGGCTTCCTCGATAAAATCGATGCAGTGCGACAGCAGGCTTTCGCCAATCGAGAAGCGCGGGAAATGCTGGCGCTCGATGATCAATACATCATGCCCTTTGCGTTTGAGCAGTGCGGCGGCAATCGCGCCGGATGGCCCGGCACCAATCACCACGACCTGGCGACGTTCCATTTCAACTATGGGCACGAGGGCTCCTTGCCGCTTTGGCGATAACTACATTCATGAGGCGTGTTTCCGTTGGCCGGCCCAGGGGGCCAGCATAAAGCTGAATGCCAGGCCCAGGCTGACCGACAGGCCGAAATTACTCACTGCCGGGGTACTGGACACCGCCAGCAGGCCGAACGACAACCAGGTCGTCAGCGCTGCCAGCAGCGTCCCTAAAAGGCTGACCGCGGGGCCGCCGATCTGTTCGCGCATCAAAATCGCATAGTCGACACTGATGGCCGTGACCAGCAGCAACCCGAACAGGCTGAACAGGGTCAACGGCTGGCCCAGCCAACCCAGGCTGGCCAGGCTGCACAGCGCCGCCAGCAACGGCAGGGCGACGATGCGCAAGGCCCCGCCGAAGCCGAACGGCAGGATCAGTAACAGCACGATCAGTACGCACGACATCAACTTCAATTCGGCGGCGCTGATCTGCGTGTCGGCGAATACACGGTTCAAATCCCCGAGGCGATCCACCAACTGTACGCCGGGCAGGTCCACGGCCTGCACCCGCAGCAGCGCCGGGTTGTTCAAGCCCTGCAGGCTGACCATGGCCGCCACGCCGCCGTCCACCGGGCCCAGCCACAGCGTGCGCCAGGGTTCGGCCAAGGGGCCCACCAGCGCAGCGTCGATGTCTTCGGTGGGCAGCGCTTGCAGTTGCGCGATTTCGGCGTGCAGGGCGCTGGCGGGCACGCCGAGGTCCAACAGAGGCTGCCAGTGTTGTGGGAGTGTGCTCAGGGCATCGCGCAGTTGCTGCTGTTCGGCGGGCAGGCTGACCAGTTGGTTGAGCGCCAGGTAACCCTGGAGCTTGTCCATATTCACCAACTGGTCCAGGCGTTGGCCCAGGGCGGCTTGGCGCTCCAGCAACTGCGGCTGGTTGTCGGCCCGTATCAGGAAAAACTGGCTGGTGGGCTGGAAACCGGTAATGCGCGCCACGGCCTGTGCCTCTTGCAGCAACTGCGGCGGCGCGCCGATCCACTGGCGGATATCGTTTTTGCTGTCCAGCTGCCAAAGGCCGCCGGCGCAGAACAGCAGCACCCACACCAGCAGCACCGGACTGGGCACACGCTTGAGCAAGGCGGCCCGCACCTGCCACAGGCATTCGGCGACGCGCAGCGGCCATTGTGCCGGGCGCAGTTCGACACCCTTGAGCAGTGCCGGCAGCAGGCACACCGCTGACAGGTAGGCGCCGACCAGGCCCGCGGCGGAGAACACCGCGATTTGCGTCAAGGCCGGGAAGGGCGTCCAGGCCAGCGCCAGGTAGCCGATGCAACTGGTGGCCAGGCTCAGGCTCAGCCCTGGCAGCGTCAGGCGCAATGCCGGCCAACTGCGCCAGGGGTTCATGCTCCAGCTTTTCGACAGGTAGTGCAGCGGGTAATCCACCGCGACGCCGATCAGGCTGGAGCCGAGCACCAGGGTCATCACATGCATATGGCCGAACAGCGCCACACAAGCGACGGCACCAAACAGCATGCCCACCAGCACCGGTACAAACGCCAGCAGCACTCGCCCGCGGCGGAACGCCAGCAACAGCAACAGCAGAATGCCGACGGTGGCGCCGCCGCCGACCCAGGTGATTTCCCGCGTGGCCTGCTGCTGGCCATTGGCGGCGTAAAGCAAACCGCTGGCGGCGAGCAATTGCGCGCCGTGTTCGCCGGCCTGCGTGCGGCTGGCCTGGAGCAGATCCGCCACCTGCAGCGGCAGTTTCATGTCGAAGGCATTGCCGGTGGTGCGTGCGCGCAGCAGCACCCAGCTCTTGTCGTCGGCATCGGCGATCAAGGTGCCGCTGCCGATGTCCAGTTGCACCGAGCCGCGTTGCGGCTGGCTGTTCTGGATGCGCCCGGTCAGGCCCAGCCAGTCGTCCTGGCTCGGCACCAGGCTGAAGCCGGTGAAGGGGTCGAACAGCGACTGCACCCGTTGCTGGATGAACGCGTCGGGGTGGTCGATCAGCTGTTCGCGGTCCTTGGCCGAGAGCATCGCCAGGCGTCCGCGCAGCAACTGTTCACGCAGTGCCGGCAGGTCGGCTTGCAGGTTCCATTGCACCTTCTCGAACAAGCCGCTGGCCTGCCAGCGCTCGCCCAATTGCTGGGCCACGGCCACCGCTTGCTGGCGATCGGCGTGTCCCACCAACACCAGCATTTCGCGGTTGAGCGGCTCCTGCATGCGCTGTTCGGCTTGCAGTTCCAGGGCGTCCGGCGTACTGCCCGGCACCAGCTCCATCAGGTTGGCCGACAGCGGTGCACCATCGCGCCACTGCCAGCCGGCCAGGGCCAGCACGGCCACCAGCAGGATCAGGAACAGGCGGGGCAGCAGGCGCTCACTGGACAAAGTCGTGTTGCTCCGCGTCGCTCAATGGCTGGCCGGCGCTGCTGTCCTGCATGCGCAGCACGGTGCTGTCGCCCTGGGTTTCCAGCAGTTCGATCTTCTGCACCAACTCACCACCATCGATATTGATCTGGGTGAATACCTGCTTGAGCAGCAGTGAACGCGGGAGCAGCGTGAGCTTCCATTGCCGGGCTTCGCCTTGCAGTTGCAGCTCGAAGTCGCGCTGCAAGCCGCTGCTGTCGCCCTGGAGCACGGCGAGGAACAGACGGTTCTGTTCGGCACCGGCGCTCTTGTTCGGCAGCAGTTGCCAGCCGTTGGCGTCACGCCGGGCGATACCCTGGGCGCTGATGCGGTAGTCCTGTTGCAGCGGGGTTTTCAGCAGCCACAGCAGGCCGTGGTCCTTGGCCAGGACGAAGGTGCCCTTGCTGACCAATGGCTGCGGCAGCGCACGCAGGTGTTTTTCCTGGGTGAAGCTGCCGTGGATCACTGAGGGTTTGGCCAACTGGTCGCTGAGTTGTTGCAGGTCGAAGGCGTGTGCCGCCCCAGAAAAACCAAACAACACCAACACTGTAGGAGCGAGCTTGCTCGCGAAAAACCCGAGAGCGCCGCGGGGTATCAGGAAACCCGCGTTATCGTTGACGATCTTCGCGAGCAAGCTCGCTCCTACAGAGAACGGGGTCAGCATTTCAGGGCCCTTTCGACGGCGTCGGTGAATACTTTGGGCGAGGCCAGCTGCATCTCGCGGCTGGCGATTTCCACCGCCACCTGCACGGTGCTGGCGCGGGTCAGGCGCTCGCCGCTGGCCAGGTCGGTGATCAGGTAATTGACCTTCAAGCGGTTCTCCCATTCCACCAGGCTGGCGCGCACGTTGATCGTCTGGCCGAACACCGCACCGCGCACATAGCGCAGTTGCATGTCGATCACCGGCCAGGCGTAGCCGGCTTCGAGCATGGCCGTGTAGTTGTGGCCGATTTTGTCCAGCAGCGCGCAGCGTGCGATTTCCAGGTACTTCACGTAATGCCCGTGCCAGACGACGTTCATCGTGTCGACGTCAAAAAACGGCACCAGGATTTCGGTGTCGCTGTGCAGTACGCCAGGGCTACGCATGCAGCCTCCAGTGTTGCTCGGCGATGCGTTGCAGGCACAGGCGCAGTTCGCCTTCGAGGGCTCGGTCTTCGATGACCGGCGGGAAGTCCTGGGCCAGCTCTGCATGCATGGCCGCCAGCGCCGGGGGCAACGGGCGTGCGTCGTCGGCCTGGGCGCGCAGCCACACGCCCTGGTTGGCGGCGAGCAGGGTGGCGGCGGCGACCTGTTCGGTCAGCTCCAGCACGCGGATCGCATCGCGGGCGGCGATGGTGCCCATGCTCACCTTGTCCTGGTTGTGGCACTCGGTGGAGCGCGAGAACACGCTGGCCGGCATGGTGTTTTTCAGTGCTTCGGCGGTCCAGGCGCTGGTGCCGATCTGCACCGCCTTGAAGCCGTGGTTGATCATCGCGCGGTCCGCCGGTGCACCGGACAGGTTGCTCGGCAGGCCGTGGTTGTAGCGCACGTCCACCAGCAGGGCGAGCTGGCGGTCGAGCAGGTCGGCGACGTTGGCCACCAGGGTCTTGAGGCTGTCCATGGCAAAGGCGATATGCCCACCGTAGAAATGTCCGCCGTGCAGCACGCGTTCTTCTTCGGCGTCGATGATCGGGTTGTCGTTGGCGCTGTTCAGCTCGATCTCGATAAACGAACGCAGCCAGTTCAGGCTGTCCGCGAGCACGCCGAGGACATGGGGCGCGCAGCGCAGCGAGTAGCGATCCTGCAGGCGATGCAGTGGCGCGGTCGGCGCGTCGATCGCCAGGTCCTCGCGCAGCCAGGCGGCGACTTGCATCTGCCCCGGATGTGGCTTGGCGGCGAACAGACGCTCGTCGAAGTGTTCCGGGTTGCCTTGCAGCGCCACCACGTTCAGCGCCGTGATGCGCGTGGCCAGTTGCAGCAGGTAGTCGGCACGGGCGAAGGCCAGGCAAGCGATGCCGGTCATCACCGCGGTGCCGTTCATCAGCGCCAGGGCCTCTTTGGGGCGCAGGACCAGCGGCTCCCAGCCGAGTTCGCGGTGCACGTCGGCTGCCTGGCGACGCTCGCCACGGAACAGCACTTCGCGCTCGCCGGACAGGGTCGCGGCCACGTAGGACAGCGGCGTCAGGTCACCGCTGGCGCCCACCGAGCCTTCTTCCGGGATCAGTGGCAGCACGTCGTGTTCGAGGAACCCATGCAGGCGCTCCAGCAGTTCCACGCGCACCCCGGAGACACCGTGGCACAGCGACTGCAAGCGCGCCGCCAGCACCGCACGGGTGGCTTGGGCGTCGAGCAACTTGCCCAGGCCGCAACCGTGGAAGGTGTACAGGTGACGGGGCAGGGCCTCGACGTGTTGCAACGGCACCGCGACCACGCAGGAGTCACCGTAGCCGGTGGTTACGCCGTAGATCACGCCTTCCTTGTCCAGCAGCGAGTCGAGGAACTGCGCGCCCTTGGCAATGCGTTGGCGATAGGCGGCATCGCCTTGCAGCTGGGTCGGCACCTGACGGTTGGCCAGGGCCAGCACGTCTTCGATGCGCAGGGGGCATTCGCCAAAGGTTACCGGCTCAAGATGCGTCGTCATCGGTCTTCCAGAAAGGGTAAAAGTTGAACCATTGTTGGGGCGCTTCCAGGCAGAACTGGCCCAGGCGTGCGGCGTAGCGCGCGGTCCACAGGGCGATGACCTGCTCGCGGGTGCTGCGTTTCCATTCGATCAATTGCGCGAAGGGCTCGATGCTCAGGCGATAGCGGCCCTGGTGTTTCAGGCACATCAGCAGGTTGACCGGGCATTTCAGCAGCCCGGCCAATAACCATGGGCCTTGGGGGAAGGCAGCGTCATGGCCGAGGAAGTCCACGCGCACCGTGCGCCCGCCATGCAAGGGCACGCGGTCGCCGGCAATCGCCAGCCACTCGCCGTCGTCCAGGCGCTGGCTGAGCAGCAGCATGGTGGCCGGGTCCAGCTCGCTGACCTGGATCAGGCGCAAGTGGGTGGCACCGGCTTCGCCCAGCAGACGGTTGAAACGTTCGGCGTGCTTGGTGTGCACCAGCACGTTCATGGTGACCTGTTCGCCGATTTCCGCCAGCGCGCGGCACACTTCGAGGTTGCCCAGGTGGGCGCCCACCAGCATCTGCCCGCGCCCACCACGCAGTTGCCCGCGCAGTTTCGCCGGGTCGTTGATCTCGATCTGTTCCAGGCGCAGCTTGCCGTTCCACACGTCGAGTTTGTCGAGCAGGGCATCGGCAAAGGCCATGAACTGGGCGAAGACTCTGCGCTGGCTGGGGCGCAGTTCATCGCGCCCGCTCCAGTCGGCCAGGCGCTGCTGGTATTGCCAGGCGCTCTGGCGCGCGGTGCGGCCGAACAGGAAGAAGTACAACACGATGCCGTACAGCACCGGGCTCAGCAGGCGGCGGCCGAGGACCTTGGCGGCGATGGCGGTGAATTTCATCAGCCAGTAGCTGCCGCGCTCTTCGCGGTCAGCCCAATGCTTGGTGTTGTCGCTCATGCCTGCCACCGTCGCCACAGGATCAGCGGTGCACGCACCAACATGCCGAAGAACAGGCGGGTGTGCATGGCGCTGATGCGCACGTTGTCGCGGAACAGGCGGAAGTGCGACAGGCCGTCGGCGGGGTAATGCACCTGGGTCGGCAGCCAGCGCATCGGCTGGTTGCGCCAGGCCAGGCGCACCAGGATGTCGGAGTCGAAGTCCATGTGCGTGCCGATATAGGCCGAGTCCATCAGCGCCAGCACCGGTGCCAGCGGGTACACGCGAAAGCCGCACATCGAGTCGCGGATCTGCAGCGACAGGGTGTTGATCCACACCCACACGTGGGTCAGGTAACGCGCATACAAACGGCCCTTGGGCACGCTTTCGTCGTATTCGGGATAGCCGCAGATGATTGCGTTGGGCTGCCTGCGGGACGCGTCGATAAACGTCTCGACTTCGCGCAGGTCGTGCTGGCCGTCGGCGTCGACCTGCAAGGCGTGGCTGAAGCCCAGGCGCGCCGCTTCGCGAAAGCCCGCCATCACTGCGCCGCCCTTGCCCTTATTGGTCGGCAGGGTGAGCAGGGTGACATTGTCCAGCCGCCCCAGTTGCGCCAACACCGCTGCGCAGGCCGGGCTGCTGCCATCGTCCACCAACAGGCACGGCAGGCCACTGTTCAACAGGCTGTGGACCACGGCGGGCACGGCGGCTTCGTGGTTGTAGACCGGGATCAGGGCGCAGGGGTTATGCATGGTGTCCCTCACCGTCTGGTAAATAACCTGTGGCGAGCGGGTTTGTTGTAGTGAGCCGGCTTGTCGTGGTGAGCGGGCTTGTTGTGGTGAGCGGGCTTGCCCCGCGTTGGGCCGCGGAGCGGCCCCAGTAAGGTAACCGAGGCGTGTCAGACAGACCTCCGGCGCAGGTTTTGGGGCCGCTACGCGGCCCAACGCGGGGCAAACCCGCTCGCCACAGGATGCCCGTTAACCATACCAAGCCCGCTCGCCACAGAAGCTTATGCATGGGCGGCTTCCAATTGGATGCGGCCGCTGGAACAGGCCGCGACGCCGTTGCGGTAGGCGAAATACAACTTGCCGCGTTCCTGGTCGAAGCGCAGGTGCAGTTCGATACGGTCGCCGGGGCGCACCAGTTGCTGGAACTTGAGCACTTCCATGCCGGCAAAGGTCGACGGCAGATCGAGCAGTTGTTGGCCGAGGTTGAACGCCCACTCCACCTGGACCACCCCGGGCAATACCGGAGTGACCGGGAAGTGGCCGCTGAAATAGGCCAGGTCCGGCGGCACGCTCAGTTGCAAGGTCCATTCGCCATCGACTTCGACTTGCTCCAGCACTTCCGGCGCCTTGGGCCGGGGCGCCAGCAGCAGCGCGGCCACATCGGCCTGGGGCAGTTTGCCCTGGGCATTCAGCGGCAGCTGGCGCAGCAGCCGCCAGCGACGTGGCAGCGCCAGGGCTTCGCAATGCTGGCTCAAATGGTGGCGCAGGGTCTGGGTGACAGTCCGTCGGCCCTGGTTGCGCAAGGCGTGCAGGCCGTCGGCACTGAGCACCACCAGCGCGCCGAGTGATGCGCGGTTTTCCTGCACCACCCCCAGGCGCGTTTCGGCGACCCACGGGTGGGCCATCAGCGCCTGCTCGAGCATGGGCAGGGAGATGCGTTTTTCTTCCAGCTTGACGATACGGTCCAGGCGCCCGAGCAGCTCGAAGCGACCATCGGCATGGATGCGCGCCGCGTCAGCGGTTTGTTCTATGTGCCCGACGGGCAAGTACGGCGAGGCGATGCGCAGGGCACCGTCGGCGTCCTGGCTCAGGTGTACATCGGCGAACGGCTGCCAGGGTTGCGCACCCTGGCGCCAGGCGATGCCGCCGGTTTCCGAGCTGCCGAGGATCTCGGTCGGCCATTGCTGCAAGCGCTCGTAAAGACTGCCGGCCGCCTCGATGGGCAGGGCGCCACCCGACGAAAATACCCGCGATACCTGGCTCAGCGCTGGCCAATCGAGGTTGTCGCCCATGCGCTTGAGCAGCGCCGGGCTGGCGACCCAGGCGAATTGCGGGTGTTCGCGGCTGGCGCGTTGCATGTCTTCCGGAAACGCCAGCTGGCGGCGCACAAAGCTGCGACCGGCGCACAGTGGCCACAGCACACGGAACAGCAAACCGTAGATGTGCTGGGTGGCGACACTGCCGATGATGCAGGCGTCTTTCAGGTCGGCGCCCCACAGGGCTTCCAGGGCCTGGACTTCATTGGCGAGCTGGCGCAGGGTCTTGTCGATACGCTTGGGTTCGCCGCTGGAGCCGGAGGTGCACAGGCTCAGTTGGCAGGTGTCCAGGTCGAGGGCGGCCGGGCTCAACGGTGCTTGATACAGCGCGTCCAGGTCTGCCGCTTCAGTCAGCCAGGCGTCGACAACCGCGTCCCAGCGTTGGCGGGTCTGGGGTTGCAGATCGGCGGGCAGCAGCACGCTGGCCCCGGCGCGCCAGGCGCCCAGCAGTGCAATCGCCAGCAGGCCGGCGTCTTCCAGGTGCAGGGCCAGGCGCTGTATGCCACGGGCTTGCAACCCGGCGGCCAGGCTCAGGGAGTGTTCCCACAGCTGGGCGTGATTCATCGCAGGTTCGGTAGTCACCAAACGCTGTTCCAGCGGCTCGAGCAACAGATGCTCAAGATTCAACCCATTCATACGCGGCCTCGAACCCTTTGTCGTACCAGCCATTCCACGGCAAACAACAGCCCCATCAGCCCGTAGGCGATCAAGCCGTTGTACAACGTCCACCAGCTCAACGGCGCCCATAGGGTGAGGGCGGCGGCGAGCAGGCCATTACACAGAAAAAATACGCACCACACCACGGTGACCTGGCGCGTATACACAATCGCGTGAGGCGGCAGCACCGGGTCGGTCATGCGCGCCAGACGCTCCACCATCGGCGGGCCGTATTTCAGGCTCAGGCCGAACAGCGCCAACATGAACGCACTGACCAGGCTCGGGTACCAGCGCAACAGGTGCGGGTTGTCGAACCAGGCCAGGGCCAGGCAAAACACGATCACCGCCAACGCCATCCAGCGGCTGCCGGGGCGCGCCGCACCCGTGACCGCGCGCAGCAGCCACAGGCTGCCCAGCAGCAGGCCGAATTGCCAGGGCGCAAAGTGCTCGGTGCCGTAATACACCGCAAACGGGTACAGCAGCCCCGCCAATAACAGGCCAAGGCCGATCAGCCGGCTCATGCGGCAGGCTGGACCAGACGGTACACCGCCTCAACCACGTCGTTGACGGTGCGCACGGCCTTGAACTCTTCGGCGGCGATCTTCTTGCCGGTCTGGCGCTTGATATGGTCGATCAGGTCCACGGCATCGATGCTGTCGATCTCCAGGTCCTGATACAGGTTGGCGTCGAGGGTGACGCGCTCCGGGGGCAGTTCAAACAGTTCCACCAAGGCATCGCGCAGGGTGTTGAAAATATCGTCACGAGTTTGCATGGTCCGGTCTCAAGCTGCCTGTCTGGCCGTGACGAACGCCGCAAGGCTGGCCACGTTGGTGAAGTGATTGCGGGTGTCCTTGGCGTCGGCATCGATCTTGATGCCGTACGTTTTCTGGATCGCCAGGCCCAATTCCAGGGCGTCTACCGAATCCAGGCCCAGGCCTTCGCCGAACAGGGTTTGGTCGCTGCCGATGTCGTCGGCGCTGATGTCTTCCAGGCCCAGGGCCTCGATGATCAACAGCTTTATGTCGTGCTCAAGGCGGTGTTGGTCGCTCATCTTCGGCGAGCTCCTTAATGAAATAGTGGTGCAGGTAATCGTTGAGCTTGCGTGAGGCCTGGGGCGCGGGCCCCAGTGTTGCGAACGCCTGTGGTTCTATATCGGCCCCCACGCGCAAACTGAAGTGAAAACGGCATTTAGGGATGCGATACCAGGGTTCGGCCTTGGTCAGGGTGGTGGGGCTGACCTTGATCACTACCGGGGTGATGATTGTCGCACCGCGCAGGGCAATGGCGGCGGCCCCGCGATGAAAGGCGGGCGCCACGCCGGGTGTGGTGCGGGTGCCTTCGGGAAAGATGATCAGCGTCTGGCCGTTGCGCAGGGCGTCAGCGGCGGCGTCGAGCATGTCTGCGCTGCCGTCGTTGCTTATGTAACCCGCGTCGCGCACCGGGCCACGGGTGAACGGGTTTTGAAACAGGCTCTGCTTGATCACGCAATTGGTCTGGCGCATCAGGCCGATCAGGAACACCACGTCGATCAACGACGGATGGTTGGCGATGATCATCTGGCCTGGCTGGCCGAGCCGTTCGGCGCCTTCGACGCTGTAGGTCAGCACGCCGGCGCGCTGCATCAGGCGGATAAAGAACCAGAACAGCTTGCTGATGGTATGGCGGGCGCGGCGCTGGTGCCTTTCTACGTTGCCCGGCAGGCAGCTGAGCAGGGGAAAGACCAGCAAGCGCAGGCACAACCCGCCGACGCCGAACACGAAGAAGCTCGCGGCAGTGGCGAACAGGCGCCAGTAGTAGGCATCCCGTGGCTTATCGTTCACGACTTGCGTTGCCAGTTCCATACACGGTTCTTCCAGGCATGTTGGCAGGCGCCCTGTTCGGTAAGCAGGGTGCGCAGCAGGTTCAGGGCGTGGGGCCACTGGGTTTGAGTGGGTTGGACAGTGCCGGCGCTGAGTTCCAGTTGCCACTCGTCGCCTGGTGTCAGCAGCAGGCCGAGGGCGTAGGGAAACGGCACGTCAACGATCCAACTGGCGTAGGCCTCGGGCGGCTGTTCTTCGGTGATGACCAGCAATACCGCCGGAGCGCCTTCGTTGAGCAGGGCCGCGGCTTCGAGCATGCCGTGCTCCAGGCCATCGCCGGCGGCGGCGAGGGCTGTCATTTCGCTGGTTTCATTGCGCAGGATCGACCACAGGCCAATCACCGCGTTGTGCACCGACAGGCTGAATTGGGTCGGCGACAGCGGCTGGTCGTTGGCCAGGTCGCTGAGGATGTCGAGGGTGCGCGGGGTTTCGCCATGCCGGGAAATAAACACCAGCGGCAAGTCTTGCAGGCCGTCGGCCAGCGGCCAGCCTACGCTGAACGCCATGCGCGCCAGGCGGCTCAGGCGGCGGCGCTGCATGGCCGGCAGGAACGACACGTCGGGCGAGGCAGCGCTGGCAGGCAGCAACACCGGGGCCTGGCACCAGGCGTGCCAGTCGTCCGCGCTTTCCAAGCCGGGGGCCCAGGCGCGCCATTGGGCGATGTTGAAGTTGATCACTGAGAAGTTATCCCGCCCCTGCGGGCTTCCATGTGCGGCTTTTGGCCCCGAATACCGGGACAAGGAGCAATCGCCGAGTGGCGCGCATTATCCCGGTGCTGCGGGGTTCTAGCAAACTTTGGTAAAGAATTGTGCAAGGCCGATTACAAATAAGACGGGAAGGTTTACAGATTGTCCTTCAACGAGGGGTAACTTGGATCGTCGGACACTTCCTTTTCATTTGTACGTGACCTATGACAGACCCGATGCAATGCAGCAATGCATCGATGAACGAGGTAGCTAACAGGCGCTTTTGCCCTCTACACTCGGACATTCATTGATACACGGAGGTTTTTCCATGCGGCGCGTGGTGTTCAATCAAAAAGGCGGTGTTGGCAAGTCGAGCATCGCCTGCAACCTGGCGGCGGTCAGCGCCAGCGAAGGCTATCGAACCCTGTTGGTGGACCTCGATGCACAGGCCAATTCAACCCAATACCTGACCGGGCTGACTGGCGACGACATCCCCATGGGGATAGCGGACTTTTTCAAGCAAACCCTGTCTTCCGGGCCGTTTTCGAAGAAGAACAAGGTCGATATCTACGAAACCCCCTTCGATAATCTGCACGTCATCACCGCCACCGCCGAACTCGCGGACCTGCAGCCCAAGCTTGAGGCCAAGCACAAGATCAACAAGCTGCGAAAGCTGCTCGATGAACTGAGCGAAGATTACGACCGTATCTACCTGGATACCCCGCCAGCCCTGAACTTTTATGCGGTTTCGGCGCTGATTGCCGCTGATCGTGTGCTGATCCCCTTCGATTGCGACAGCTTCTCGCGCCAGGCTCTGTACGGGCTACTGGCTGAAATCGAAGAATTGAAGGAAGACCACAACGAAGGCCTGGAAGTGGAAGGCATCGTGGTCAACCAGTTCCAAGCGCGGGCGAGCCTGCCGCAGCAGATGCTCGATGAGTTGATTGCCGAGGGCTTACCGGTGCTGCCGGTGTACCTGGCCAGCTCGGTGCGCATGCGCGAATCGCACCAGGAGAACAAGCCGCTGATCCACCTGGACCCACGGCACAAGCTCACTCTGCAATTTGTGGAGCTGCATAACCTGCTGGAAAATGCCTGATTTTGCTGGCGACACAAAACCTCTGTGGGAGGGGACAAACCCCCTCCCACACTGTCCAGCATTGTTCTCCAGGTCCGGTTACACCCCCTGGCTACGCAACCAGCTCATCAGTTGCGGCAACGGAAACGCCCCACTCTGGCGCGCCACTTCGCGGCCGTTCTTGAACAGAATCAAACTGGGGATCGAACGAATCCCCAGTTGCGCCGACAGCTGCTGATTGGCCTCGCTGTCCAGCTTGGCCAGCCTGCACTTGCCCTCCAACTGGCCGGCCGCCTGTTCAAACACCGGCGCAAACGACTTGCACGGCCCACACCAATCGGCCCACACGTCGACCAATAACGGCAAATCGCCCTTGATCTGGCTGGCGTAGTCGCCTTGTTTCAGCTCGAAAGGCTTGCTCAGTAGAACCGGTTGTTTGCAGCGCCCGCACTTGGGCGTATCACCCAAGCGTTCGCCGGGGATGCGGTTGAGGCCGTTGCAATGGGGGCAGGGGATAACGAGAGGGTCGGACATGGTGGGCTCCGTGGATGTGGCCAATGCACCCTATCTGGAGTCAGGTATCAGCTTTATCAAGCTCGGGGGCGACGACGCATGGGCTAACAGATTCGCAAATGTCGATTGGCGCATGCCTATCTAGGCTGGAAGTACTTGTTCGAAATAGCACCATCGGTCCGTTCGACGCCATAGCAAATTGCGATAGCCGGCGTTCGGGTTTAACCTTCATAGCAATATGCGATAGGGATGTTGCATGCGTGTAATCAGTGCGAAACAAATCCGAAATGCCAAGTTGAAGTGGCCTCATTCAGCCAGCGCTTTGGATGAGTGGTATCGGAAAGTCAAAGTTCTCAATCCTGAGGACTTCGCGGCGTTGAAATCGATTTTTCCTACCGTGGATAAAGTGGGAGCGTTACACGTCTTCAACATCGGTGGTAACAAGCTACGACTCATTGCGATTGTGCGCTACCGAATGCAGCGGCTCTATATTCGACATGTGCTGGACCATCGGGAATACGACAAGGGTAAATGGAAGGAGTGACTGAAAATGAGTGTGCTGATTGAGCAGGTGGCCGAGCATTGGCAATTCGTATCACCGCTGCTGCGCAAGCCCAAAACCGAGGCTGACTACGATGTGCTGGTGGAGGCGCTCGACGAATTGCTGGATATCGTAGGGGAGGACGAAGCCCATCCGTTGATGGGCGTGGTCGATATCATCGGTGACTGGGTCGAGGCTTATGACCTGGAGCATTGGCCAATGCCTGAAGCGAGCGGTGTCGACGTATTGAGATCAATGATGCAGGAGCATGGCCTGACTCAGAGTGATTTGCCGGGTGTGGGTGCTCAATCGGTGGTCTCGGAAATCCTCAGTGGAAAACGCCAGCTGAACGTGCGACAGATTCGTTGGCTGGCGGATTTTTTCAAGGTGCCGGTCGACCTGTTCATCTAATCGCGAGCATGGCGTGTATCACGACGAACAACTGATCTCCAAATGCTTGCCCCAATCCGGCGGTCGTTGCGCGTACTGTTCCATCCCCGCCTGCTCCTCGAACGGCTTGGAAAGCACCTCGTGCAGTCGCTGCACTTCGCTGTAGTCGCCTGATTCGGCGGCAGCGATAGCGTTCTGTGCGAGGTAGTTGCGCAGGATGTACAGCGGGTTCACTGCGTGCATCCGCTCACGGCGTTGTTTCTCGTTGTAATTCCCGTCCCGCTCAACACGAGCCTTGTACAGTTCTGCCCAGGCATCAAACCCGGCGAGGTCGACAAAATCATCGCGCAGCTTCGCCACCGCCATCGCTGCCGATTCATCCCCAAGTCGCCGGAAGAACAAGGTGTAATCCACGCCGCTGTTCTGCATCAGCTTCAGCAACCGCTCCACCAGCTTCTGGTCGTCGTCTTCGGCGGTGGTCAGCCCCAGTCGACGGCGCATCAGGTCCAGGTAGTGAGCCTGGTACAGCGGCAGGTACAGGCCAAGGGCTTCTTTCAAGGCATCGACGCTGATAAACGGCGTGAGCGCCTGGGCCAGCGCGCTGAGATTCCACTGGCCGATGGGCACCTGGTTGCTGAAGGAGTAACGTCCTTCATGGTCCGAATGGTTGCAGATGAAGTGCGCATCAAAGTCATCCAGAAACGCAAACGGCCCGAAGTCGAAGGTAATGCCGAGGATCGACATGTTGTCGGTGTTCATCACCCCGTGGCAGAAACCATAGGCCTGCCATTTGGCGATCATCTCGGCATTGCGTTCGACGATTTCGCGGAACATAGCGAGGTAAGGTTCAGGCTGTTCCTTGCACTCGGGGTAGTGCAGTGAAAGCACGTGCTCGGCCAGTTCCGCCTGCTGCTCTGGTTTCTTGGTGTAGTAGAAATATTCGAAATGCCCGAAGCGGATATGGCTCGGCGCCAGGCGCAGCACCATCGCCCCACGTTCCTGCTTCTCACGCCAGACCGGGGTGCTGGAGCCGATCACGCATAACGCGCGGCTGCTGGGGATGCCCAGTGCATGCAGCGCTTCGGAGGCCAGGAACTCCCTAATCGACGAGCGCAGCACCGCGCGGCCATCGCCCATGCGCGAGTAGGGCGTCATCCCGGCACCCTTGAGGTGCAGGTCCCAATGTTCGCCGGCCTCGTTGTACACCTCGCCGAGCAGCAACCCGCGACCATCGCCCAGTTGTGGGGTGTAGCCGCCAAACTGGTGCCCGGAGTAGACCATCGCCCGCGGCTCGGCCTCGGCCCACAACTTGTGGCCGCTGAACAGCTCGGCAAACACCGGTGTTTCGGCCACTGTCGGGTCGAGGTCGAGCAGGGCCATGGCGGCATTGCTTGCCACCACCAGGCGCGGTTCGTCGAGGGGCTCGGGCAATACGTGGGTCGAGAACGCGTCGCCCAGGCGTGCGAAGCGGTTGTCGAAGGTCAGTTCGTCGAGGGCTTTCACCGGCCATCTCCAGCAGAATGTCCGAGCATTCTGCTGGGGATAGGGCGTTTAGTCGAGTTTGCTGGGCGGTGGCTCGGGTGCATCCGCCACTTTGCCGTCCGGCGGCTCCGGCACATCTTGCGCGTCGGCCGGTCCGACGATGGTTCTCTTCTCGTCTTCCACCGGCACCAGCTTGTACTCCTGGCCGTGGAGGTTTTTCAGGTACACCTCCATCTGCCGGAACGAGATGTTGATGTGGTGGTTCTTGAACTCGCGGTTGATAAAGCGGTTCACTTCGTCGATCACCGGGTTGCGGTCGCCGAGGTCGCGCACGTGCATGCGCAGTTCGTGGTCGAGGGTGCTTTCGCCGAAGTTGAGGAAGTACACATGGGGTTCCGGTTCCTTCAACACCCTTGGGTTTTCTCGCGCAGCCTTGAGCAACAATTCCTTCACCAGGTCCAGGTCGGAGCCGTAGTCAACGCCCAGCTTGAGGGTCACACGGGTGATGGTGTCGGTCAGCGACCAGTTGATCAGTTGCCCGGTAATGAACGTCTTGTTCGGGACAATGATGTCCTTGCGGTCGAAGTCGGTGATGGTGGTGGCGCGGATGCGGATCTTGCTCACCGTGCCCGACAGGTTGCCGATGGTGATGGTGTCGCCGATGCGCACCGGGCGCTCGAACAGGATCATGATGCCGGAGATAAAGTTGGCGAAGATCTCCTGCATGCCGAAGCCCAACCCCACCGACAGCGCGGCCACCAGCCATTGCAACTTGTCCCAGCTCACGCCGAGGGTGGACAGGGTCGAGACAAAGCCCACGCCGGCAATGATGTAGGACAGCAAGGTGGTCGTGGCGTAGGCACTGCCCTGGGCCAGGTCCAGCTTGGACAGCACCAGCACTTCCAGCAGGCCGGGCAGGTTGCGCGCCAGGGCGAAGGTGATGCCGATGATGATCAGCGCGCCGAGCAGGTCGCCGATGCTGATCGGCACCATGCTGATATTGGCACCGGTGCCGCTGGTGTATTCGTACAGGGTGACGTTGTCCAGGTAGGAAAATACCGAGATCAGGTCCGACCATACCCAGTACAGCGCCGCGATAAAGCCGCCGAGCAGCGCCAGGCGGATCAGGCGCATCGATTGTTCGTTGACCTGTTCGATATCCAGGGTCGGCTCTTCGATCACCGCTTCGCCTTCGCCGGCTTCCTTGGCGGCCTGGCGTTTGGCCAGGGCGCGGGAATAGGCCAGGCGTCGGGCGGCAACGCCCAGGCCGCGGACGAAGGTGGCTTCGATGACCAGCCAGAACATCAGCAGGTACAGGGTGTTGATCAGCCGGTCGCTGAGCTTGAGTGCGGTGTAGTAGTAGCCAAAGCACACGGCAATGAACAGCGCGACAGGCAGGGCGGTAAACAGCAGGCCCACGGCTTTGCGGAACAGCGAGGCTTTTTCGTGGGTCGGGCTGTGCAGCAGCAGGCGTCCCAGCAGCCAGGCCATCAGGGCGTAGCAGGTCAGGACCACACCAATGCCCAGCACGTCGTCGGCCAGCGCCGCCGGTTGATGCTCGGCAATCGCCACCACGGCCACCAGGGCCAGCACCACCAGCCCGAGCTTGCGTACCCAGCCCTGGAGGAATTCGACCTGGGGCTTTTCCCAGCGGAAGTGCAACTCGGCCACGCCGCCCGGCGCCAGGATGCGGTAGGCGGTGTAGAACACCAGCCATGCCTGGGCGATCTGCAACAGCGCTGCACCCAGGTTGGCGTTCTGCCCACGTGCGTCGATCTGCAGCGCGTAGCCGCACAGCGCCAGGCCCAGTGCTACCGGCATCGCCAACAGGATATTTACCAGGATCGCCTGGGGCGTGTGCCATTGGCTGTCGCGTTTGAAGTGGCCGATGTCCAGGTGGACTCTTTTCAGGCGCGCGTACAACGCGTTGCGGCGCCACAACAGGGCACCGATCAACAGCAGCAACGGCAAAAACAGCAGCGGACGCTGGGTCAGGCCGTCGTACAGCTCGCTGACGCTGGAGGCCCATGGCAGGGTGGTGACCTGCTTGCTCAGGTGCGCCGGCACGGTTTCCAGCCACTCGGTGTCCAGCGGCTTGTTGCTGGGGATCCAGAACATCTGTTCATCGAGCGTCGCGCGCAGGGTGGTGGCGGTGCTGAGCAGTTGTTTCTGGTTCAGTTGCAGGGTGATGGATTCGTTGAGCAGCGCGCTCAGCTCGCGGCTCAGGCGCTCCAGCAAGTCGCTGCGGGTGATCGCCAGTTCCAGCAGGGTGCGCCGCAGTTGCGGGGTGACGTCGGCCGGCGGCTGGTTGGCCAGCAGGTTATCCACATAGGTGCTGGGGGAGCTGATCAGCTCGCGCTGTTGGTTGACCTCGAACTGGTACAGGCGAATGTTGGCGATATCGTCCGCCAGGTCGCGGTCCACCGTCAGGCGGGGCAACGCTTGTTTCTGCTTATACAGAATCTTCGAGAGGAGCAGGCTGCCCTTGAGCACATTGATCTGCTCGTCCAGGGCCGAATCGCTCTGGGTCACGGTGTCCAGCTGTTGCTTGGTCTGCAGGTTCTTCTGGGTCAGGTCGTTGAGGCGGTCGGTACTCTTGAGCAGGTAGTCGGACAGCTTCAGGTTGGCCGCGCTTTCCGTGGCCAGCAGGCTGCTGCCGCCGGCCTTTTGCGCTTCGATGGACTGTTGGGTGACGGTCTGCTGGGACTGGGCCAGGCGTTTCTGGTTGATCAGGGTTTGCAGGTCCTGGATCTCTTGTTCCAGGCGCGCGGTTTTTTCCTGGATCAAGTCGTGCTGGCTGTTGCCCAGGTCCTGCAGCTGGCTATTGCCGGCCAGTTCCTGGCGACGCAGGGGGATCAGGGCATTCAGGGAGGCCAGTTCGGCATTCAGTTGGTTGCGCTGGTCGCTGCTGAGGGCTTTGCCATTGTCCTTGCCGGCCTTGAGGGTGGCATTGATCTGCTGGATGCGCGTCTGGCTGCTGCTGATTTCGGTCTGGGCGCGCTCGGGACGGGTCTGGGCGGCGATGGTCAGGCTGTTGGCGTCGGCCAGTTCCTTTTGCAGGTCGCCTTGCTGGGTGCTGCGCTGCACCAGCAATTGCTCAAGCTGCGGCACCGGCAGGGTGGCGTAGCGTTGGGCTACCGGAATGACCTTGGTGGCCTTGAGCCGGGTCAGTTCGCGCTGGTTCTCGCTGGTCTGGCGCGGCGCGTCTTCCAGCTGGCGCTTGAGGTCGACCAGGCGCTGCTCGTAATCCTGCTTGTTGTCCAGGTAGGTCAGGGTCTGTTGCAGGATCGACTGCAGCGCCTTCATGTCGGCGTCGGGCAGTTTGCGATCAGGCAGCTTGTCCAGGGTTTGCTGGATGGCGTCGGCGCTGGGCGGGTCGGCGGCGTAGACGCTGCCGACACAAAGGGTCAGGCCCAGCAGGGCAGTGGCGAGAAAAGTGCGCAGGGTTGGCATAGAGACCGATCGAGCAAGGTGAAGAATCGGGGGCGTGCTGTCGCCCCGCAGTTTAGAGGAAGAGTCCGGGGCCCGGGCGACTTCCTTCGGGGAATCTGACGCCGACTTTGCCAATCTTGTTCCCGTCCATGACCGCGACGGTCCAGATGGTGTTGTTCCACTCCACCTGGTCGCCCACTACCGGCGCGCCGCCGACTTTCTGGGTGATGAAGCGGCTCAGCGGCATGTCCGGGTCGATCCCTTCGAGCTTGAGGCCATACAGCGCTGAAACCGCGCCCAGCTGGGCGTCGCCTTCGAGGACGAAGTCGCCGAAGAAGCGCAAATCGAGGCCGCGTTGCGGTGCCTGGCTGAACAGTTTGCCCAGGGCCGGCAGGTTGTGTTCATGGCCGATCACACAGAGCAGATCGCCGACTTCCAGCACCGTACTACCCGACGGATGGAGCAGTTGCTGGCCACGGAACAGGGCCGCGATGCGCGTGCCTTCGGGCATTTTCAGCTCGCGCAGGGCCGCGCCGATGCACCATTTTTCTGCGCCCAGGCGGTAGACGAACAGCTCCCACTCGCTGGTGACGTGCACTTCCAGGGCGGCGCGGGAGATCGGCGCCGGGTCCGGCGGAACGGTCACTTTGAGCAGCTTGGCCACCCACGGCAGGCTGGTGCCCTGTACCAGCAGCGACACCAGCACGATAAAGAACGCCAGGTTGAAGTACAGCTGCGCATGGGGCAGGCCGGCCATCAACGGGAACACCGCCAGGATGATCGGCACCGCGCCGCGCAGGCCGACCCAGGCGATAAAAGCCTTCTCACGGCCATGGAAGGCTTTGAACGGCAGCAGGCCGACCATCACCGACAGCGGCCGCGCAAACAGGATCATCCACAGCGCCAGGCCCAGGGCCGGCAGGGCAATCGGCAGCAAATCATGGGGCGTGACCAGCAGGCCCAGCACCAGGAACATACCGATCTGCGCGAGCCAGGCCATGCCGTCGAGCATATGCAAAATGCCATGGCGGCTACGCACCGGGCGATTGCCGATCACCAGGCCGCACAGGTACACGGCGAGGAAGCCGCTGCCATGGAAGGCGTTGGTCAGGGCGAACACGAACAGGCCGCCGGCGATCACCAGGATCGGGTACAGGCCGGTGGCCAGGTTGATGCGGTTGACCATTTGCAGCATCAGCCAGCCGCCGCCGAGGCCGACGATGCCACCGATGCCGAACTCGCGCACCAGGTGGGTCAGCAGGCTCCAGTGCAGGCCGGTCTGGCCGCTGGCGAGCATGTCGATCAGGGTGACGGTGAGGAACACCGCCATCGGGTCGTTACTGCCGGATTCGATCTCGAGGCTGGCGGTCACCCGTTCGTTCAGGCCCTTGCCGCCCAGCAGCGAGAACACCGCTGCGGCGTCGGTCGAGCCGACAATCGCACCGATCAGCAGGCCCTGGATAATATTCAGGTCAAACAGCCAGGCCGCCGCCATGCCGGTGAGGCCGGTGGTAATCAACACCCCCACCGTGGCCAGGGACAATGCCGGCCAGAGTGCCACGCGGAAACTCGCCACCCGTGTACGCAAGCCGCCGTCGAGCAGGATCACTGCCAGCGCGAGGTTGCCCACCAGGTAGGCAGTCGGGTAATTGTCGAAAATGATGCCGCCGCCATCGACGCCGGCCACCATGCCCACGGCCAGGATGATCACCAGGATCGGGATACCCAGGCGCGAGGAAAGAGAACTCACCAGAATGCTCGCACTCACCAGCAACGCGCCGATCAAGAACAGGCTGTTGATGGTCGTCGCATTCAAAGGCAGTACTCCATGGGCAAATAAGACGGGACGCAAACTGACCATGCAGTCTGCGTGCCAGGGATTCTAACCTGTTGAATTGCGGTGCTGTCAAAAAGCTTTTTCTGATTCACGCATAACTAAATTTGGGAGGGGCAAGCCCTAATGCCGTTCAGTTAAGCGAAAGTGATTCACTGTAGGAGCGAGCTTGCTCGCGAAGAACTCAGGGCCACCGCGCTTATCGAGAATGAACGCGTTGCCTGGGCGTTTTTCGCGAGCAAGCTCGCTCCTACAAAAAGCCTTAACTGACCGGCATTAGGGCAAGCCCCCTCCCACATTTCAGCCAGTGCAGGGCGTTAGAGGCGGAAGCGGCCTACCATCCCGTTCAGGTCTACCGCCAGGCGTGACAATTCGCTGCTCGCGGCGCTGGTCTGGCTGGCGCCCGTAGCGGATTGCACCGACAGATCACGAATGTTCACCAGGTTGCGGTCCACTTCCCGCGCCACCTGCGCCTGTTCTTCCGCAGCGCTGGCGATCACCAGGTTGCGCTCGTTGATCTCGACAATCGCCGTGTTGATGGTGTCCAGCGACATCCCTGCGCCTTTGGCGATGTTCAGCGTCGACTCCGCCCGCTCGGTGCTGTTGCGCATCGAGTCCACCGCGTGCTCGGTACCGGCCTGGATACTGCCGATCATCCGCTCGATCTCGCTGGTGGACTGCTGGGTACGATGGGCCAGGGCCCGCACTTCATCGGCGACCACCGCGAACCCGCGACCGGCTTCACCGGCGCGCGCGGCTTCAATCGCCGCGTTCAGGGCCAGCAAATTGGTCTGGTCGGCCAGGCCGCGAATCACGTCCAGCACTTTGCCGATATCGCGCGACTCATTGGCCAGTTCGCCGATCAGGGTGGCGGTTGCTTGCACATCGCCGCTCATGCGCTCGATGGCGCTGACGGTTTCCTGCACCAGGTCGCGGCCGTCGCCAGCAGACGTGGTGGCGTTGCGCGAGGCTTCCGAGGTGCTCACCGCATTGCGTGCGACTTCTTCAACGGCGCTGGTCATCTCGTTGACGGCGGTGGCGGCTTGCTCGATTTCGTTGTTTTGCCGGGTCAGGCCACGGGCACTTTCGTCGGTGACGGCGTTCAGTTCCTCGGCGGCGGAAGCCAGTTGGGTGGCGGAGCCGGCGATGCGTTGCAGGGTGTCGCGCAGTTTGTCCTGCATCTTGGCCATGGCGGCGAGCAGGCGCCCGGCCTCATCGTTGCCGTCGACTTTGATCGGCCGTGTCAGGTTGCCTTCGGCGACTTCTTCCGCCGCTTCCAGTGCCTGTGAAATCGGCAGGGTGATGCTGCGGGTCAGCAGCCAGGCAAACAGCAGGGTCAGCAGCGTGGCGATCACCAGCAGGCCCACGACCAGGTTGAAGGCCGTGTTGTATTGGTCTTCGGCCTCCTGATTGGTGGCCAGGGCCATCTTGTTATTGAGGTCCAGCAGGCGCGTCAGCACGGCGTTGACCTGCTCGGAGTTGCTCAGCAATTCGGTGTTAAGCAGGCTGCGCAGCTCATCCATCTGGTTGGCCCGTGACAGGCTCTTCATGCGCTCTTCAATCTGATGGTACTGGCCCAGCAGGCTTACATATTCGTTGTAGGTGCTACGTTCTTCGCTGCTTTCAATCAGTTTCTCGTAGACGCCCTGGGCGGTGCGGATCTGCTGGTTGCGCAGTTCGAAGGCTTCCAGGGTCTTTTGCTGCACATCCGGCTCGCGGTTGGTCAGCAAGCGGTAAGACAGCACGCGCAGGCGCAGGGTCAGTTGGGTGAACTCGTCCAGGGCGCGGATGCTTGGCACGCTGGACAAGGTAATGTCTTCAGTGGCGCCACGGATCTTGCTCATCTGGTTCAGGGCGAACACGCCTAGAAACAACATCAACGCGCCAATAAACGCGAAGCCGAGGAAGGCCCTCGGAGCGATATTCATATTACGAAGCGACATGCGGAAATCCTGGGAGAGGCGCAATCCGTGCGGTCATGAGACGGGGTGTGCCTCTCTATCGGGCATACGACTAAAGTCTAAAGGGGGCTGTGCGTTTTTGTCGCATCTGACGAGGGGTTGCGCGGATTCAGGAACCAGATGGGGGAAATGCAGTCACTAAGGCTCGAAAGCGTGGCCCGGCCCTTAAAAAACGGGCTGCGCGCCAGGGATAACCCTGGCATCCGAGGTGAATTTTCTTTATCGTCACCGCCCTTTGAAAAAGCCCGAGAAATCAAAATGTTAGAAGCATCCCTCAGCCAACTGGAACAACTGGTCAGCGACCTGGTACAGCAGAATCAGGAGCTACTGGGCAGCAACGAATCCCTCAAGGCCGAACTGGCTCGCGCCAAGGATGAGAACGACAGCCTGCAACTGAACCTGATGGAGCAGGAAGAAAAGCACGGCGCCACCGCAGCACGTATCCAGGCGCTGGTTGAGCGCGTGAGCGCAGGCCCTGTCAGCGCATGAATGAAGGGATAAAGGTCGTTTCGATTCTCGGAGAGGATTACTCGATCAAGGCCCCGGCGGGGGAAGATAAAACCCTGATGCACGCCGTGACCATGCTCAAGGCCTCCCTGGCCACCACCAAGAAAAAGTACCCGACCCTGATCGGTGACAAGCTACTGGTGCTGGCGGCGCTGAACCTGTGCGCCGAGCAGATCGAAATGCAGCAGGCTCACCAGCAGGAACTCGACCGTTACCAAGAGCAAGTCAGCGCCACGGTCGAGGTGATTTCCAAGGCGATCCAGCCCTAGAACCACTCATCCTGCATCCCCAGGCACGTATCATCCCGTGCCTCCAGAATCACCAGTTCATGATGGCAGCCCGGAATCTCCCAAGTCAGGAAGTACCGGGCGGCCTGGAGCTTGCCTTGATAGAAGGCGACATCGGCCACATTGCCCTTGGCCAGCCCTTCTTCGGCGCGAATCGCCTGTTCCAGCCAGCGCCAGCCAATCACCGTATGCCCGAATACCTTCAGGTACAGCGCCGAGTTCGCCAGGCTGCTGTTGACCTTGCCCTGGGCGAGATCCGTCAGCAGGCCGATGGTCACGCTTTGCAGGCGGCTGACCAGGTGCTCCAACGGCTCTCTCAATGCCGTCAGGCCTGGATATTCCTGTGCCCGCGCGCCCGTGTCGGCGATCAGCCGGATCAGTTGCTTCAGGCCCGCGCCGCCGTTCTGCGCCAGCTTGCGCCCCAGCAGGTCCAGGGACTGGATGCCATGGGTGCCCTCGTGGATCGGGTTCAGGCGGTTGTCGCGGTAATACTGCTCCACCGGGTATTCGCGGGTATAACCATGGCCGCCGAGGATCTGGATCGCCAGTTCGTTGGCCTTGAGGCAGAACTCCGAGGGCCAGGATTTGACGATGGGGGTGAGCAGGTCCAGCAGTTCATGGGCCTGTTTGCGTTCGGCCTCGGTCTCCAGTGTGGTGGTGTCATCGAACAGCCGCGCGGCGTACAGGCCCAGGTCAAAGGCACCTTCGACGTAGGCTTTTTGCGTCAGCAGCATGCGCTTGATATCGGCGTGCTGGATGATCGAGACCGGCGCGGTGCCTGGGTCCTTGCTGTCGGGCAAGCGGCCTTGCGGGCGTTCGCGGGCGTATTCCAGCGAATAGAGATAACCGGCGTAACCGAGCATCACCGCGCCCATGCCGACACCGATGCGCGCCTCGTTCATCATCTGGAACATGCAGCTCAGGCCTTGGTGCGGTTTACCCACCAGATAGCCGACGCAGTTGCCGTTATCGCCGAAATTCAGTGCCGTGGACGTGGTGCCACGCCAGCCCATCTTATGAAACAGCCCGGCCAGCAGCACGTCGTTGCGCGCGCCGAGGCTGCCGTCGTCGTTGACCAGGAATTTGGGCACGATAAACAGCGAAATGCCCTTCACCCCGGCGGGCGCGTCCGGCAGCTTGGCCAGCACCATGTGCACGATGTTTTCCGACAGCGGGTGGTCGCCGCCGGAGATGAAGATCTTGTTGCCTTTGAGGCGATAGCTGCCGTCAGCCGCGGGCTCGGCGCGGGTACGAATATCCGACAGCGATGAGCCGGCGTGGGGCTCGGTCAGGGCCATGGTGCCGAAGAAACGGCCTTCGATCATTGGTTGCAGGAAGCGCTGTTTTTGCTCCTCGGTGCCGAAGCTTTCGATCAGGTTGGCGGCGCCCATGGTCAGGAACGGGTAGGACGTCGAGGCCGCGTTGGCGGATTGGAAGTGAGCGAAGCAGGCCTGGGACAGCAGGGTCGGCAACTGCATGCCACCGGCTTCGAAGCTGCGGGCCGCATTGAGGAAGCCGGCTTCAAGGAACGCATCCACCGCCGGTTTCACTTCCGGAATCAGAATCGCCTTGCCGTCCTCAAAACGCGGTTCGTTCTCGTCGTTCTTGCGGTTGTGTGGCGCGAAGTACTTCTCGGCAATGTTGCGGGCCGTGCTGATGGCCGCATCGAAGGTTTCGCGGTTGTGCTCGGCAAACCGCTCGCGCTGGGTCAGGCCCTCGGCATCGAGGACTTCGTACAGCTCGAAAGCCAGATTGCGGGAACTGAGCAGCGTCTCGGACATGGCGGATTACCTTTGGGGAATTGGCCTGAGTCTAAGTGCGCGAATAAAGACTGGATAGCAAGATTGATCTGGGTGATGAAGAGGCAGAACGCGGGGAGGGGAATTGAAATGCGATCAAATGTGGGAGAGGGCAAGCCCCCTCCCACATTCAGTTAGCCGATGGTCATCAGGCTGGCATTACCGCCGGCAGCAGCGGTGTTAACGCTCAACGCACGTTCGATCACCAGGCGCTCCAAGGCAATCGTGGTCTCGCCCTGAGACAAACCATGTACCCCGACAATCGCCCCGCCACGCTGCGCCACTTGCTGGCACACCCCACGCAGTTGGTCGGAATCGCCGTGGTGCAGGACGGCGTCAAACACCACCTCGTCCTTGCTCCAGTCGGCCACGCGCTTGATTTTCGCCTGAATCTCCTTCGGCAACCGTGGGAACACGGCCTTGGTCAAGTCGGTTTCCGGCCATACCGCCGAACCGCCGACCGCCAATACCGCCGCCAGTTGAGTCAACAGGTCGCCTTCCACGTCCGCCAGGCACAGTACGTGCTCGCGAGGCAGGATGGCGTAGCTGTTGCGCTCGCCGGTCGGGCCGGCCAATTGACGGGTGATACCGCTTTGGGACTGCGCGGCGAACTGGCTGCACAGCGCACTCAGCTCGCTGAACTTATTGCTGTCGGCCCAGGTTTTCAGGGCGGTCAGCGGTTGGCTCAAGGCGTCGCGCAGGCGTACATCCGGTGCCGCCAGCTTGTCGCCACGTACGAAGGATTGCTCGATCGCATCGGTAGGACGGGTCGACAGCAAGCGGTACAGGTACAGCGGACCACCGGCTTTCGGGCCTGTGCCCGACAGGCCTTCGCCGCCGAACGGCTGCACGCCGACCACGGCACCGACGATGTTGCGGTTTACATAGACGTTACCGGCATTGACGTTGTCGATCACCTTGGCGATGGTCTCGTCGATACGGGTGTGTACGCCCAGGGTCAGGCCATAGCCGGACGCGTTGATCTGGCCGATAAGCTGGTCGATCTCCTTGCGCTTGTAGCGCACCACGTGCAGCACCGGGCCGAAGATCTCCCGTTGCAGTTCGTCGAAGCTTTCCAGCTCGATCAGGGTGGGCATCACGAAGGTGCCGCGCTTGATTTCTTCACCGTCGGCAATCGCCACCTGGTACACATTGCGGCCTTTGTCGCGCATGGCCTGGATGTGTTTCTCGATGCCGGCCTTGGCTTCGGCGTCGATCACCGGGCCGATGTCCACCGACAGGCGTTCCGGGTTGCCCAGGCGGCATTCAGCCATGGCGCCCTTGAGCATTTCGATCACGCGGTCTGCCGAATCTTCCTGCAGGCACAACACGCGCAGGGCCGAGCAACGTTGACCGGCGCTGTCGAAGGCCGAGGACACCACGTCGATGACCACCTGCTCGGTGAGCGCCGAGGAATCGACGATCATCGCGTTCTGGCCGCCGGTCTCGGCGATCAGCGGGATCGGACGGCCCTGGGCATCCAGGCGCCCGGCGACATTGCGTTGCAGCAGGCGCGCGACTTCGGTGGAACCGGTGAACATCACGCCCTTGACGCGATCATCACCCACCAGGCGCGCACCGACGCTTTCACCCTGGCCCGGCAGCAATTGCAGTACGCCTTGGGGAATACCGGCTTCGAGCAGGATGCGCACGGCTTGTGCAGCCACCAGCGGGGTTTGTTCGGCTGGCTTGGCCAAGACCGGGTTACCGGCGGCCAGTGCGGCAGCCACTTGCCCACTGAAAATCGCCAGCGGGAAGTTCCACGGGCTGATGCACACCACTGGGCCCAATGGGCGGTGGGCGTCATTGGTGAAGTCGTTGCGAGCCTGTACCGCGTAGTAGCGCAGGAAGTCCACGGCCTCACGCACTTCGGCGATGGCGTTGGCGAAGGTCTTGCCGGCTTCGCGGGCCAGCAGGCCCATCAGCGGCTGGATCTCGCCTTCCATCAGGTCGGCGGCACGTTCCAGGATCGCGGCGCGTTCGGCGGGCGGGGTGGCCTGCCAGATCGGGCCGGCGCTGATGGCGCACTGGATCGCGTTGTCGACGTCTTCGACGGTGGCTTCTTGCACGTGACCGACCACGTCACGCAGGTCGGACGGATTCAATACCGGTGCCGCCGCTTGATCGCTGGCGGCGCAACCGAGCATCGGCGCGGCCTTCCAGTTGTTGTGGGCAGTGGCCAGCAGGGCGCAGGACAGCGATGCCAGGCGGTGTTCGTTGGCCAGGTCGATACCGGCCGAGTTGGCACGGTCGCTGCCGTACAGGTCACGGGGCAGCGGGATACGCGGGTGCGGCAGGCCGAAGCCGCCTTCCAGCGTCGCCATCTGCTCGATGCTGGCCACTGGATCGGCCACCAGCTCCTGGATCGAGATGGACTGGTCGGCGATGCGGTTGACGAACGAGGTGTTGGCGCCGTTTTCCAGCAGCCGACGCACCAGGTAGGCCAGCAGTGTTTCGTGAGTGCCGACCGGTGCGTACACGCGGCACGGACGGTTCAGCTTGCCTTCGGAAACCTTGCCTACTACCTGCTCGTACAACGGTTCACCCATGCCGTGCAGGCATTGGAACTCGTACTGGCCGGGGTAATAGTTCTGACCGGCGATATGGTAAATCGCCGACAAGGTATGGGCGTTGTGCGTAGCGAACTGCGGGTAGATGACTTCCGGTACCGACAGCAGCTTGCGTGCACAGGCAATGTAGGAAACATCGGTGTACACCTTGCGGGTATACACCGGATAGCCTTCCAGGCCTTCGACCTGGGCGCGTTTGATCTCGCTGTCCCAGTACGCGCCTTTTACCAGGCGGATCATCAGGCGATGGCGGCTGCGGCGTGCCAGGTCGATGACGTAGTCGATCACATACGGGCAACGCTTCTGGTAGGCCTGGATCACGAAGCCAATGCCGTTCCAGCCGGTCAGCTGCGGTTCGAAGCACAGGCGCTCGAGCAGATCCAGCGACAGCTCCAGGCGGTCGGCTTCTTCGGCGTCGATGTTCAGGCCGATGTCGTATTGCTTGGCCAGCAGGGTCAGGGACAGCAGGCGCGGGTACAGCTCATCCATCACGCGCTCGTACTGCGCACGGCTGTAACGCGGGTGCAGGGCCGACAGCTTGATGGAGATACCCGGGCCTTCATAAATCCCACGGCCGTGGGAGGCTTTGCCGATGGAGTGAATGGCTTGTTCGTACGAGGCCAGGTATTTCTGCGCGTCGTGTTCGGTGAGGGCGGCTTCACCAAGCATGTCGTAGGAATAGCGGAAACCCTTGGCTTCGAATTTGCTCGCGTTGGCCAGGGCTTCGGCGATGGTTTCGCCGGTCACGAACTGCTCGCCCATCAGGCGCATGGCCATGTCGACGCCCTTGCGGATCATCGGCTCGCCGCTCTTGCCGATGATGCGGCTCAGGGATGAGGTGAGGCCGGCTTCGTTATGGGTGGCGACCAGCTTGCCGGTCAGCAGCAGGCCCCAGGTGGCGGCGTTGACGAACAGCGACGGGCTGTTGCCCAGGTGCGGATGCCAGTTGCCGGTGCTGATCTTGTCGCGGATCAGCGCGTCGCGGGTGCCTTTGTCCGGGATCCGCAGCAGTGCTTCGGCCAGGCACATCAGGGCTACGCCTTCTTGGGACGACAGCGAGAATTCCTGCAGCAGGCCCTGAACAATCCCGGCACGGCCGCCGGCACTCTTCTGATTGCGCAGTTTTTCCGCAATCGAAGCGGCGAGCTTGTTGGTGGCTTCGGCCATTTGCACCGGCAGGCGGGCCTGTTCGATCAACATCGGCACCACTTCCGGCTCGGGGCGACGGTAAGCGGCAGTGATCGAAGCGCGCAGTACGGATTGCGGCAGGATGCTCTCGGCGAACTCAAGGAAGCACTGGTGGGCGTGGTCGCTCTGGACTTCGCCTGCGTCGTCAGCGTCCTTGCTGCTCAAGCCGTTGAGCTCGGTCAGGGTTGCACCACCCTCGAGTTTCTCCAGGTAATTGAAAATCGCCTGCTTGATCAGCCAGTGCGGCGTGCGATCAATGGAGGTCGCGGCCGCCTTGAGGCGTTCGCGGGTCGGGTCGTCGAGTTTGACCCCAAGGGTGGTCGTAGCCATTTTCTTATCCTCATGGGTGCCACTACCGAGTGGCATCAGCTGGCGGCAAGATTAGCTTTGCTCAGGGAGAGGTGCAACCGGGTGCAACCCATTTTGTTGATGAATTTTTCGACGCATGATCGGAAAAAATCGGCCGTCGACGGAATCTGCTTCGGCTTGGTGCATTTGCTTCTGAGATCGGCTGTTCTTGCTCCGAAAAGGAGCAAAAAACCAGTGTTTTTTGTGTTTTACACCTGGGTGCAACTTATTCCCAAGAAACTGGTTGCACCTTATTTACTTTGTTGAATAGCATTCGCGCCCAAGGTGCAACCGACTTTAGGGTTTGGTTCATCGGCTGGCGGCTTTCCTGGGGAAACGTCAGTCATAAATGCGCGGCACGCAGGTACGTTTACTCACTGACCAGTGGGTGGCCGTCTGACAGACCGCCGCTACATAAAAACAAAGCCAGGGCGTCACTCATATGAGCGTAAGTAATCCAACCCTGATCACATTCGTGATCTACATCGCAGCAATGGTGCTGATCGGCCTGATGGCCTATCGCTCCACCAACAACCTTTCCGATTACATCCTGGGCGGTCGCAGCCTCGGTAGCGTGGTGACAGCCTTGTCCGCCGGTGCTTCCGACATGAGCGGCTGGTTGTTGATGGGTTTGCCGGGCGCGATCTACATGTCCGGCCTGTCGGAAAGCTGGATCGCCATCGGCCTGATCGTCGGTGCCTACCTCAACTGGCTGTTCGTGGCCGGTCGCCTGCGGGTACAGACCGAGCACAACGGTGACGCCCTGACGCTGCCGGATTACTTCTCCAGCCGTTTCGAAGATAAAAGCGGCCTGCTGCGGATCATCTCTGCGGTGGTGATCCTGGTGTTCTTCACCATCTACTGCGCTTCCGGCATCGTGGCCGGTGCCCGTCTGTTCGAAAGCACCTTCGGCATGTCCTACGAGACCGCGCTGTGGGCCGGTGCTGCAGCGACTATTGCCTACACCTTTATCGGTGGTTTCCTGGCCGTGAGCTGGACCGATACCGTGCAAGCCACGCTGATGATCTTCGCGCTGATCCTGACGCCGATCATTGTGCTGCTGGCCACCGGCGGTGTGGACACTACGTTCCTGGCGATTGAAGCCAAGGACCCGACCAGTTTCGACATGCTGAAAAACACCACTTTCATCGGTGTTATCTCGTTGATGGGCTGGGGCCTGGGTTACTTCGGTCAACCGCACATCCTCGCGCGCTTCATGGCGGCGGATTCGGTGAAGTCGATCGCCAAGGCGCGTCGCATCTCCATGACCTGGATGATCCTGTGCCTGGCCGGTACCGTGGCGGTGGGCTTCTTCGGTATCGCTTACTTCTCGGCGCACCCTGAGGTCGCCGGTCCCGTCACCGAAAACCCTGAGCGTGTGTTCATCGAACTGGCAAAAATCCTGTTCAACCCATGGGTTGCCGGTGTCCTGCTGTCGGCCATCCTCGCCGCCGTGATGAGCACCTTGAGCTGCCAACTACTGGTGTGCTCCAGCGCCCTGACCGAAGATTTCTACAAAGCGTTCCTGCGCAAGAACGCCTCCCAGCTTGAGCTGGTGTGGATCGGTCGCGTGATGGTGCTGGTGGTTGCCCTGATCGCCATCGCCATGGCCGCCAACCCGAACAACCGCGTCCTGGGGCTGGTGAGCTACGCCTGGGCCGGTTTCGGCGCTGCGTTCGGCCCTGTGGTGCTGATCTCGGTGATCTGGAAAAACATGACCCGCAACGGCGCACTGGCCGGCATCCTGGTCGGCGCGACCACCGTGATCGTGTGGAAGCACTTCGAACTGCTGGGCCTTTACGAAATCATCCCTGGCTTCATCTTCGCCAGTCTGGCCATCTATTTCGTAAGCAAGCTGGGCGCACCGACAGCCGGTATGGTCGAGCGCTTTGATGCGGCGGAAAAAGACTACAACCTCAATAAGTGATTCGCCGGGCGCTGAGCGCCTGTCGAGATGAAAAAACGGCCTGCGTCCTTTGGATGGGGGCCGTTTTTTTAAGGTTTTGAGGTCAAACAACGCGGATCACAGGCTCAGCTGATTGCTGAAATGAAAGATTATCGCACCGACAGCTCCGACTAGACCTGTGAGGGCCGTTCCGTGAAGTGCGAGTTTCAGATTGCGCGGAAACTCCTTGACCTGTTTTGCGTTAATAACGCCACGTTTTGCGTTCCACTTCGGCAGCGCGATTGCTATATAGACGGCACATAGTCTGCCTAATCTTCCTGGTAGGTTGTCACTAAAAATACGCCTGTAGTTGTTTATCAGGCTGCACTGGTCCAACAAATCTTCCATCTTTTTCAATTTTCGATAGGCCAGGAAAAAATCGAGAATGACCGCTGTAAGCATTGAGCCCGCCGAGACCAGCGCTACTTGATCTTTTGCGGGGAGGCTGAGGACGTACTCAATACTCATACAGGACTTCTCCGGCGGCTGCGCCGACCTCGCTTCCCAAGTTACCTAGAGCAAAGCCCATTGCTCCCCCAGCTATCAGAAGGCAGCCCAAGGCAAACGGCCCGGCTGTCGGGGCCATTACGGCTATACACAAACCCATTCCCATCTGGCCTCCGATGATTCCCCCTGCCACCCCGAACGTTAATTTACCTGCCTCCACATACTTCGCTTTTCTGCATTGCTGATCTCTCCCAGTGGAGCACGCCTCCTTGATCTCCAGCGCCGTCGCTGTCGTACTCAGTGCTATTCCCAATGGTGTACCGTTTTTAAGAAATTTTGCTGTTTTGGAGACCCGCGCAATAGTTTTGCTGTACTGATTTATCTCCCCACTATGCAAGTAGCTCTTGGTTGAAATTCCCAGCATTTTCTTGATCGAGCCTTCATTCCTCAGGCCTGTTCCATAACGCGCAAAGCTGCGCATCTGTGCTTCCAGCTTGGCAAATAGAACTTGGCGTCGAGCCAGGAAGTCATCTCTTGCAGCACCTCCTCCAAGACGCAATGATTGTTTGTGCAGTGCATCAATTTCATCGAGCGTGTTCACTATTTCTTGTAAGTGTCGGCTCCAAGCGTCGCCTGCAGTACCTATCCCTAGTGATGCGTAACCCAGCAGTTTTTGTAGCAGGTCGTAGTTGTGCAGGGCGAAGGTATCTGCGCCTTCGGCCATTACGCTATGACGAATGTCCCAGGCGGCGCGCATCAAGCGTGACTCTTCCAAGGTACAGCTCGCTGTGGTTTCGTCCCCGATGATGACTAACTGCCCTGGCAGTACAACAACATTGCGAATATGAGTATTGAGGGCATCAAACTTCGCTTCGGCGTGTTTGCTCAATCGTAGTTTTGCCTTGAGCTCCACTGAGGTTTGTCGATGCTCATTGATGAATGCATAGGGGGGAGGCATTACACACTCCCCCGCGATGCAGATTGGCTCGAAGCGAGGTGATTGCCTGCCATGAAAGCATTCCTTTTTGAATGAACATGGCTGCGCAATTTAAATAGCCACCTGGAGGGTGTCTTGGTTATGGCGGATGAATTTCGGGTGGTTTTTTGTTTTTGGGAAAAGGGCTACTGAGCTGCGTCTGAGTTCTGTCAGACGCGTGTGTTTTTACTGAGGCTCGGTGTGCAATTACCTGCCGAAAAGCCATGAAAGAGTGAAGCTAGGAATTGGAAACCCGGCGCGTAAGGATTTACTGATTTGTTCGCGCTGCGGTCGGTTCGATAAGTGACTGGTACAGAATCTCCCGCCTACCCCTCGCAGAGAAACACCGGATGTTCGCTCCTGCCAATCAAAGTGCCTTTACCCTGACCCTCGACGGTGTGCCGAGTGAACTCAAGGTGTTCGAGTTCCATGGCAATGAAGCCATCAGCCAGCCGTATCGTTTTGATCTTGAACTGATCAGCGAACAGCCCGACCTGGACCTGGAAAGCCTGCTGCATCGTCCGGCATACCTGGGCTTCGACGCTCACGGTCATGGCGTCCACGGCCTGGTTTATCGGGTGGCGCAGGGCGATTCCGGGCGGCGGCTGACGCGTTACCAGATCAGCCTTGTGCCGCAGTTGGCCTATCTCGCGCACAGCAGTCACCAGCGGATCTTCCAGCACAAGACGGTGCCGCAGATCATTGCGCAGGTGCTGGCGGAGCAGCAGCTCCATGCCGACCAATTCGAATTTCACCTCAGTGGCGCCTATCCCGAGCGCGAGTATTGCGTGCAGTTTGGC
Source organism: Pseudomonas sp. CFBP13509 (assembly GCF_005233485.1). Lineage (NCBI taxonomy): Bacteria > Pseudomonadati > Pseudomonadota > Gammaproteobacteria > Pseudomonadales > Pseudomonadaceae > Pseudomonas > Pseudomonas sp. CFBP13509. The sequence continues at coordinate 267,747 of NZ_QGAA01000002.1, read as the reverse complement.
GAGAGCGACCTGGCCTTCATTCAGCGCCTGTGTGCCGAACAGGGGATTCACTATCACTTCCAGCATTCGCCCGAAGGACACCTGCTGGTGTTTGGCGATGACCAGACCGTTTTCGCCCCGCCCGATCAGCCTACGCCCTACATGCCGGGCTCCGGGATGGTGGCGGATACGCCGGCCATCAAGCGCTTTGCGCTGCGGTTGGAAATCCGCACCACCGCGGTCAACCTGCGTGACTACGACTTTCTCAAGCCGAGCCTGGTGCTGGAGAGTGGCGTGGTCGGCGAACAGCTTCCACGGTTTGAGGCGCAGGCCTACCCCGGTCATTTTTCCGATCGCCCCCACGGCAAATACCTCGCGCAACGTGGCCTGGAGCGGCACCGTAGCGACTATCGAATAGCTCGTGCCAGCGGCGATGACCCTGCATTGAGCAGCGGCCGGTTCCTCAAGTTGACTGGGCATCCGCGGGACGAATGGAATGACGTGTGGCTGGTGACGCAAGTTACCCACGAAGGCAGGCAGCCCCAGGTTCTGGAGGAGGCTGTCACCGAGGTTGGCGGTGGAGATTTTCTTCAGGGGTATCGCAATGAATGTGTGGCGACTCCGTGGGACGTGATCTTCCGCCCGCCCTCACCTGAGCACTCGAGGCCGACTTTGTCGGGTTACCAGAACGCCGTGGTCACCGGCCCCGTCGACAGTGAAATCCATTGCGACGAATACGGCCGGGTCAAGGTGCAACTGGCCTGGGATCGCGTTGGCGAGCATAACGATCATTCCAGTTGCTGGCTGCGGGTGGCCAGCGGTTGGGCCCATGACCGCTATGGTTCGGTGCTTATCCCGCGCGTGGGCATGGAAGTGCTGGTGGGGTTCGTCGATGGAGATATGGACATGCCGCTGGTGATGGGCTGCCTGCCCAACGCGGCGACGCCGGTCCCTCTCGACCTGCCGGCAGACAAGACCCGCAGCATCTTCCGTAGCCAAAGCAGCCCCGGTGGCGGTGGCTACAACGAACTGCGCATCGAAGACCGCAAGGGCGCCGAGGAGATCTACCTGCGCGCCCAGCGGGACTGGACCCAACATGTGCTGCACGACCAGCAGGTGCAGATCGACAATCAATGCCGCATCAGGGTGGGCGGTGAGTCGCACCATGAACTGCATGGCGAAGAGCAGCGCATCACCCATGGCAATCGTTTGACCGAACTCAAGCAGGACGATCATCTGGTGGTCGGTGGTTCGCAGCAGATGCGGGCCGGGCGGGCCATCCAGATTGGCGCCGGGCAGAGCGTCGTTATAGAGGCGGGCGCAAGCGTGACAATTCAGGCCGGTGGGCAGTCGATTACGCTGTCGGCAGACGGGATCTTCAGCAGCGCGCCGATTCAGCTGGGAGGCGCGCCTGCTCCGGCGGCTTCGCCATTGATGCCTGGGGTGAAGGCGGCGTTGCTGGCGGTTATTCCCGCACCGCTGAGCCGGATGCAAGTGGCCAGCCTCAAACGTAGTGCTCCGTTTTGCGAAGAGTGCCAACGCTGCAGTGACGGTCAGTGCGGTGCCCCCACCCCATTCAACCTTAAAAGGAATTTTCCCTGATGCCTCAATCCCTGACCCCCGATGACTGGCTAGGGCAATGCCCTCTACTCCCCGGCGAGCGGCTCTATGTGGTGCTGAGCAGTGCCAGTGATGCGAAACCGCTGGCTGCCTGGAAAGTCTCGGCAGCCGGGATGCCGCCTCAAGCGATCTGGGCAGGCACGGCCTATGCCGAGTGGGGTGAGGTGATGCCCTGCGTAGGGATTGTCGAATCCGACAGTGCCTTCCTCGATTGGATTGCAACCACTGAAGCGACGGATTGGGGTTGGCTGGCGGTTTCGTCCAGTCCGTTGGAAGCCGTAGTCGCCCACCTGCAAAGCCTGACCAAGATACTGCTTCCCGATGAGCGGAGCGTGTTCCTGCGCTTCTGGGATGGCGCCCAGTTTCTGCCGATTGTGCAGAAGCTGGGCGATGAAATCGGCGCGGTGTTGCCGGTGTTCCAGCGGTACCTGATCAATGGCCAGTCGCTGGGCGTTGCGACGGCGTCGGTAACGGCGGCCAAAGCCAGTCCCTGGTGGCGAGTGCCTGAATCGTTATTGGAACACCTGGCCGCGCAGTCGCCACAGACCCTGATCGACAACCTGCTGCAGTGGCTTGAAGAGCAGCGCCCCGACCTGTATGCCGCTTTTACGCCGGCGACCTTGCGGCACAAGGTCGCCTACTTCGCGCGCAGTACGGACATCAGCGCTGAAGCGCTGGCGGGCTACCTGGACTCAGAGTTGAGTTGAGGCCAGCGCCTGTTGCAGGTCGTCGATCAGGTCTTCGACCGCTTCGATACCCACCGACAGGCGAATCATTTCCGGTTTTACGCCGGCCTTGGCCTGTTCCTGCTCGTTCATCTGTCGGTGAGTGGTGGAAGCCGGGTGGCAGGCCAGGGACTTGGCGTCGCCGATGTTGACCAGGCGCTTGAAGATTTGCAGGGCGTCGTAGAAGCGCACACCGGCATCAAAGCCGCCCTTCAAGCCGAAGGACAGGATCGCCGACGGTTTGCCCTGCATGTATTTCTGCGCCAATGCGTGGTGCGGGTGGTCCGGCAGGCCGGCGTAGCTCACCCATTCAACCTCGGCATGGCCTTGCAGGAATTGCGCGATTTTCAGGGCGTTTTCGGTGTGGCGCTCCATGCGCAATGCCAGTGTTTCCAGACCTTGAAGCAACAGGAAGGCATTCATCGGCGCCAACGCTGCACCGGTGTTGCGCAGTGGCACGGTACGAGCACGGGCGATGAAGGCGGCGGGGCCGAATTTTTCGGTATAGACCACGCCGTGATAGGCCGGCTCGGGCTGGTTGAGGCCGGGGAATTTATCCGCGTATTTCGTCCACGGGAACGTGCCACTGTCGACAATTACACCGCCCAGGGAGTTGCCATGGCCGCCGACGTATTTGGTCACCGAGTGCACCACGATGTCGGCGCCGAACTGGATCGGCTTGCACAGGATCGGCGTGGCCACGGTGTTGTCCACCACCAGCGGCACGCCACGGGCATGGGCAGCGTCGGCCAGGGCTTCGATGTCGATGATATTGCCCGCGGGGTTGCCGATACTTTCGCAGTACACCAGCTTGGTGTTGTCATCGATCAGTTCGGCGATGGCTGCAGCGCAATCGTCCCGGGCGAAACGCACCTCCACGCCAAAGCTCGGCAGCAGGTGGGCGAACAGCGTATAGGTGCCGCCGTAGAGTTGCGGAGTGGTGACGATATTGTCACCCGCACGGGTCAAGGTCTGGATTGCGTAGTGGATCGCCGCGCTGCCGGCCGAGACTGCCAGCGCTGCGATACCGCCTTCAAGGGCGGCGATGCGCTGCTCCAGCACATCGTTGGTGGGGTTCATGATGCGCGTGTAGATATTGCCGGGTACGTCCAGGTTGAACAGGTCGGCGCCGTGTTGGGCGTTATCGAATTCGAAGGCGACGTTCTGGTAGATCGGCACGGCGACGGCCTTGGTGGTCGGGTCCGACTTGAAACCGTGGTGCAGCGCGATGGTGGCGTCTTTCATGATTGTTATTGACCTCCCTGGAGTGGTGGAAGGCCACAATAAATCCGCCTTGCCGTCGGCATTTAGATTTTTTTCAACGGGCTGCCTGCCTTTGCGGCATAAGCACCGCCCGGCATGCGGCCCTGCACCTTTGCGCCCTTAGAAGGTAAACTTCGCCCCCTGCGCAGGAGCAACCATGAATTATCGTCACGCCTTTCACGCCGGCAACCACGCCGATGTCTTCAAACACCTGACCTTGACCCGCCTCATCGCCCTGATGTCGCGCAAGGAGCAGCCGTTCGCCTACCTCGACACCCATGCCGGGATTGGTCTGTACGACCTGCAAGGTGATCAGGCCAATCGCACGGGTGAGTACCTGGAAGGTATCGCGCGCTTGTGGGGCGCCGACGATCTACCGCCGTTGACCGCCGACTACATGCGCGTGCTGCACGAGATGAACCCCGATGGCCAGTTGCGCTACTACCCGGGCTCGCCGGAGCTGGCGCGCCGCCTTACGCGCCCCCAGGACCGCGTGCTGCTCAATGAAAAACACCCGGAAGACGGCGTGTTGCTCAAGGACAACATGAAGGGCGATCGTCGGGTCAAGGTTCATTTGGGCGAAGGCTGGCATGTGCCGCGCGCCCTGTTACCGGTGCCGGAAAAACGTGCGTTGATGCTGATTGATCCGCCGTTTGAACAGCTCGACGAAATGCAGCGCTGCGCCGCCGCCCTCAAGGAAGCCGTCAGCCGTATGCGCCAGACCGTCGCGGCGATCTGGTACCCGGTGAAGGACCAGCGCATGCTGCGTCGCTTCTACCAGGACCTGGCCGGCACCGGTGCGCCGAAGTTGCTGCGCGTGGAATTGCTGGTGCATCCGCTGGACACGCCCAACACCCTGACCGGCTCGGGCCTGGCGATTGCCAACCCGCCGTGGGGCCTGGAAGAGGAGTTGCGTGAGCTGCTGCCGTGGCTGTCCAGGAAGCTTGGCCAGACCCAGGGTGGGTGGCAGATGGATTGGCTCATAGCTGAGTAGTTGTAAGTTGCAAGCTTCAAGCTTCAAGCTTCAAGCTTCAAGCTTCAAGCTGCAAGTGAGAGCAGAAAACACCACTTGCAGCTTGAAACTTGCAGCTCCGATCTTCAGATCGGGCAAGTCACGCCGGTACCGCCGATCCCACAGTAGCCCTGCGGGTTCTTCGCCAGGTACTGCTGGTGATACGCCTCGGCGAAGTACACCGTCGGCGCCTCTTCGATTTCGGTGGTGATGGTGCCCAGGCCGGCCTTGGTCAATTCTGCTTGATAGGCATCGGCACTGGCCTTTGCCGCCGCCAGTTGCTCAGGCGTGGTCGCATAGATCACCGAGCGGTACTGGGTGCCGATGTCGTTGCCCTGGCGCATGCCCTGGGTCGGGTTGTGCAGTTCCCAGAACATCTTCAGCAGGTCTTCGTAGTTCACCTTGGCTTGGTCATACACCACCAGCACCACTTCGCTGTGGCCGGTCAGGCCCGAGCAGACTTCTTCATACGTCGGGTTCGGCGTGAAACCACCGGCATAGCCGACCACGGTGCTGACCACGCCATCGCGCTGCCAGAACTTGCGCTCGGCGCCCCAGAAACAACCCAGGCCGAAGATCGCGAAGCCGACGTCGTCGACGAATGGGCCCAGCAGCGGGTTGCCGTTGACGAAGTGCGTCTGCGGCAGGTTCATCGGGGTTTCACGACCAGGCAACGCTTGTTCTTGAGTAGGCAGCACGTTTTTGTTCACCAGAATTTCCGAGCGCAAGACCATGAGCAGTCCTCTCGTCAGGTTGAGTTAGCGGTAAATTTCAGACAGCCAGTGTGCCCGAGTGTTACAGCGCTGTCAGGCGATTGGCCCGCGCGGATAGCGTCTAAGCTTCTCGAGCAGCTCTGCACCGGGGATCGGCCGGTCGAACAGGTAGCCCTGGCCAACGTCGCAACGGTGCCGACGCAGGAACGCCAGTTGCTCGGGGGTCTCGATGCCTTCGGCCACCACCTTGAGCTTGAGGTTGTGGGCCATGGCGATCACGGCCGAGGTGATTTCCATGTCGTCCTGGTTGTCCGGGATTTCGTGGATAAAGCTGCGGTCGATCTTGATGATGTCGATGGGAAATTTTTTCAGGTAGCTCAGCGACGAGTAACCGGTGCCAAAGTCGTCCATGGCCAGGGTCAGGCCGAAGCTCTTGAGCTGGTCCAGTTGCAGGCGCGTGTCTTCGGTCGCTTCCAGCAGCAGGCCTTCGGTCAGCTCCAGTTCCAGCAGGTTGGCCGGCAGCTGTTCTTCCTTGAGGATCGTGGCGATCGAGGCGACCAGGTCCGGGTCGGAAAACTGTTTGGGCGACAGGTTGATTGCTACCTGCAAATTGCCCATGCCAGCGGCGCTCAGTTGCCTGCTCATGCGGCAGGCCTGGCGCGCGATCCATTTGCCGATCGGGATGATCAAACCGGTCTCTTCGGCGACGCTGATGAACTGATCGGGGCGGATCATGCCCTTTTCCGGATGGTTCCAGCGCAGCAGCGCTTCCATGCCCAGCAAGCGGCCGCTGCGCAGGCACAGCTTGGGCTGGTAGAACACGTCCAGTTCGTTCTGGGTCAGGGCACGACGCAGGTTGTTCTCCACGAACAGCTTGTAGCTGGCCTCGGCGTTCAAGGCTTCGGTGAACACCTGTACTTGGTGTTTGCCGTTGGCCTTGGCCTTGTGCAGGGCCAAGCCAGCGTTGCGCATCAGGGTCTGCGGGTCACGGCCATGCAGCGGTGCACAGGCCAGGCCCACGGAGCCGGTGACGCTGATCAGTTGGTTGTCGACGAACATCGGTTTGTCGAGGGTCGCCAGCAGTTGGCTGGCCACCTGTTGGCCGCTTTCCAGGTCAGTGTCGTCCAGCAGCACCGCGAATTCGTTACTGGCAAAACGCGCCAGGCTGCCTCCGGCACTCAGGCTGTTGCGCAGGCGGCGGGCCAGGCTGATCAGCAGCTTGTCGCCGGTCTGGTGGCCGAGGCTGTCGTTGATGCGCTTGAAGTTGTCGATGTCCACCAGCAACAGGCTGATCGGGCTGTCGCTGTCGCGGGCAAAGCGCTCATCAAGGTTGCGGATAAATGCCGGACGGTTGCCCAGGTTGGTCAGGTTATCGGTGTAGGCCAGGCGTTCGATGCGCTGCTGGGCCAGCTTGTTCTGGGTGATGTCTTCGTAGATGCCGATGTAGTGGGTCAGCTCACGGTTGTCGCCATATACCTTGGAAATCGACAGCTGGCCCCAGTAGGGCTCGAGGTTTTTACGTCGGCTCTTGAACTCGCCCTGCCAGCTGTTGCTCTTGGCCAGGCTCGACGGTGCGTCGAACAGCAGTTCGCTGAGGTTTTCCAGGGCCGGCAGCTGGGCCAGGCGGTGGCCGTGGACTTCTTCGGCGCTGTATTGGGTAATCGCGGTAAAGCTTGGGTTGACGTACTCCACCACGCCGTCGCAGTTGACCAGCAAAAAGGCATTGGCACTTTGCTCCACGGCACGCTGGAACAGGTGCAGGGCGCTGGTGGCGGTACGGCGGTTGTGGTTGTTGATCACTTGCGCGAACTGGTCGGCCAGTTCGCCGGCAAAGGCAATCTCATCGGCCTGCCAGGCACGCGGGCTGCCTCCCTGTTCCAGGCACAATACGCCCACCACCTGTCCGTCGACGCGGATACTCGCATCGAGCATGGCGTGGACGTCCCTGGCGCGCAGGTTTTCGACCATTTCCCGGGTGCGCGGGTCGCGCATCGCGTTGGTTGCGTCGATTGCCCGGCTGGTGTGCAGGGCTTCCAGGTAATCCGGAAAGCAACTGGCGTCGATGGGCTCAGGCAGGTGGTGCTGCTGGTCATCGCGGTGGTAGGCCGAGATCGGTACCAGGCGCTGGCCTTCGAGGTTCCAGATGCTTGCGCAGTCGATCTGGTAGATGTCACAGGCGCTGCGGGTGATCAGCTCTGCGGCTTCCTGCAGCGAATTGTTGGCGGTGTAGCGCTGGCGGGCCAGCAACAGGATCAGCTCCTGCTGGGCGCGCACCCGCTCCAGGTGCTGCAGTTGTTCCTGCTGGGCGCGCTGGTTGAGCTCCAGGGCGATCTGCAGGCGGCTGTTCTGGCTTTCCAGGTCCTCCGTCGGGGCGGGCAGGGAGACTTCGTTGAACAGGCCGTCGACCACCATCAGGTAGCCGCGCAGCAGATGGCGATTGTGTTGTTTGTAGGCTTCGCCCATTTCCAGCAGGCTCAGGGGGCCATCGTTGGTGTGCAGGGTGTAGCGCACCAGATAGTGAGGGCTGTCGCTCAGTTGCTGTTGGATGGTGTCGTGCAGTTGATAGCGCGCCTGAGGCTCCATCAGGCTGGCGAAGGGGGTGCCGAGCAGCGCACACAGCTCGACCGCCGACAGGCCGAATTGGCGCTCGCAGTTAGGGTCGAGGTACAGAAGGGCCCAGCTTGCCTCATTAAGCCGCTCGAAACGCAGCATACCGAGGCGCGAAGGCACCGGTAACTGCGTCACTACCTCGGCCGCCATACGGGCGACATCGGGTTGGCTTTTCATGGGGGGGAACTCACTTCAAATAACGCGCACGGCGCCGGGCTCACGCCCTCTTTACTGTTGCCTGCGGCAAGGTTGCATCATGCGGCGCGGGCTGACAAGAGAGGATGAAGGCTAAGTGCTATAAGGGGGTTATCGGCCAGGCGGAGGAATTCTTCAGTCAGGATGACAGAAGGTGTACAACCCTGTTCTGTCTGTAGAGAAAAGCAAAAAAAGCCCCGCCAAATTGACGGGGTTGAGGTACGAGCGTGGCGCTCGGAAATCGTTGCAACCAGGCCTCCCCGATGAAAGGGAGGCCGCTGTGGCTTACAGCAGGATGGTGCGGATGTCGTTCAGCAACTGGCTCAGGCGCTGGGTGAAGCGTGCAGCAGCCGCGCCGTTGATCACACGGTGATCGTAGGACAACGACAGTGGCAGCATCAGCTTGGGCTGGAATGCTTTACCGTCCCAGACTGGCTGGATGGTGGCCTTGGAAACACCCAGGATCGCCACTTCCGGCGCGTTGACGATTGGCGTGAAGCCCGTACCGCCAATGTGACCGAGGCTGGAGATGGTGAAGCACGCGCCTTGCATGTCGTCTGCGGTGAGCTTCTTGTCACGGGCCTTGGCAGCCAGTGCAGCCGCTTCGGCCGCGAGTTGCAGCAGGCTCTTCTGGTCGACGTTCTTGATGACCGGTACCAGCAGGCCATCCGGCGTGTCGACGGCAAAACCAATGTGCACGTACTTCTTGCGAATGATCGCCTTGCCGCTTGGCGCCAGCGAACTGTTGAAGTCCGGCAGCTCCTTGAGCAGGTGCGCACAGGCCTTGAGCAGCAGCGGCAGCACGGTCAGTTTCACGCCGGCCTTCTCGGCCACGGCTTTCTGCGCAACGCGGAAAGCTTCCAGGTCGGTGATGTCGGCCTGGTCGAACTGGGTCACGTGCGGAATGTTCAGCCAGCTGCGATGCAGGCTCGACGCGCCGATTTGCATCAGGCGGGTCATCGGCACTTCTTCGGTCTCGCCGAAGCGGCTGAAGTCCACCACCGGGATCGGTGGAATGCCCGCGCCGCCAGTAGCAGTGCCGGCAGCCGGAGCTTCCTTGGCTTTGTGCATCATGGCTTTGACGTAGACCTGCACGTCTTCCTTCAGCACGCGACCGTGTGGGCCAGTGGCCGACACAGCGTTCAGCTCGACGCCGAACTCACGGGCCAGTTGACGTACCGCCGGGCCAGCGTGAACCTTGGCACCGCTTGGCGCAGGTGCAGCAGCAGGGGCCGGAGCGGCCTCGGCTTTTGCAGCAGGCGCAGGTGCGGCAGCGGCCGGTGCAGCTTCAGCCTTTGCCGCAGCCGGAGCGGCCGCAGGGGCTGGAGCGGCAGCCGGTGCAGCGCCTTGTACTTTCAGCTTGAGGATGAAGTCGCCAGTGCCGACTTCGTCTTCCAGCTTGACCGCGATGCTTTCCACAATGCCGGCAGCCGGCGATGGGATTTCCATGGAGGCCTTGTCGGACTCCAGGGTGATCAGCGACTGGTCGGCTTCGACGGTGTCGCCGACCTTGACCAGCAGCTCGATGATCTTGGCCTTGCCCGACGAACCGATGTCCGGAACATGAATGTCCTGGACAGTCGCTGCGGCTGGAGCAGCCGCCGGGGCTGCAGGAGCCTCGGCAGCAGCGGCAGGTTTTTCCGCGGCAGGCGCCGGTGCAGCAGCGGCAGCAGGTGCCGCCGCAGGGGCCGCATCAGCGGCACCTTCGATTTCCAGTTCCAGCAGTTCGTCGCCTTCTTTCAGGCGGTCGCCCAGCTTCACTTTCAGGCTCTTGACCACGCCGGCCTTGGGAGCAGGGATTTCCATGCTCGCCTTGTCCGATTCCAGGGTCAGGATGCTCTGGTCGGCTTCGACGGTGTCGCCGACCTTCACAAACAGCTCGATTACTTCACCTTCACCGCTGCCGATGTCAGGTACGCGAATGAGTTCGCTCACAAAAAATCTCCTCAGCAGTCCAGTGGGTTGCGTTTTTCCGGGTTGATCCCGAACTTGACGATAGCGTCAGCTACCACCTTGGGTTCGATCTCACCGCGGTCAGCCAAGGCTTCCAGGGCTGCCAACACCACGAAGTGACGGTCGACTTCGAAGAAGTGACGCAGCTTCTTGCGGCTGTCACTGCGACCGAAACCGTCGGTGCCCAGGACTTTGAATTCCTTGGACGGGACCCACTGGCGAATTTGTTCAGCAAACAGTTTCATGTAGTCGGTAGAGGCAATGACTGGACCTTTACGGCCGGCCAGGCACTCTTCGACATAGCTCTGCGCAGGCTTCTGGCCCGGGTGCAGGCGGTTGTTGCGCTCTACGGCCAGGCCGTCGCGACGCAGTTCGTTGAAGCTGGTAACGCTCCAGACGTCGGCGCCGACGTTGAACTCTTCACGCAGGATCTTCGCCGCTTCACGGACTTCACGCAGGATGGTGCCGGAGCCCATCAGCTGCACGTGGTGCGCCGCTTCCTTGGTGTCTTCTTCGAGCAGGTACATGCCCTTGATGATGCCTTCTTCCACGCCGGCCGGCATGGCTGGCTGCTGGTAGGACTCGTTCATCACGGTGATGTAGTAGAAAACGTCCTGCTGCTCTTCGGTCATCTTCTTCATGCCGTCCTGGATGATCACCGCCAGCTCATAGCCGTAGGTTGGATCAAAGGTGCGGCAGTTCGGGATGGTGGCAGCCAGGATGTGGCTGTGACCGTCTTCGTGTTGCAGGCCTTCGCCGTTCAGTGTGGTACGGCCGGCGGTACCGCCGATCAGGAAACCACGGGTACGGCTGTCGCCCGCTGCCCAAGCCAGGTCGCCGATACGCTGGAAGCCGAACATCGAGTAGAAGATGTAGAACGGCAGCATCGGCTGGTTGTGGCTGGAGTACGAAGTACCGGCAGCGATGAAGGAGCTCATGGCGCCCGCTTCGTTGATGCCTTCTTCGAGGATCTGGCCCTTCTTGTCTTCCTTGTAGAACATCACCTGGTCTTTATCGACTGGCTCGTAGAGCTGGCCGACGGAGGAGTAGATGCCCAACTGGCGGAACATGCCTTCCATACCGAAGGTACGGGCTTCGTCCGGGATGATCGGGACGATACGCGAGCCGATTTCCTTGTCCTTGACCAGCTGCGCGAGGATCCGCACGAAGGCCATGGTGGTGGAGATTTCACGGTCGCCCGAGCCGTCCAGGATTGCCTTGAGGGTATCCAGCGGAGGTGTAGGGATGTTGAAGCTCTTGGCGCGGCGCTGTGGCACGAAACCGCCCAGTGCGGTACGACGCTCGCTCAGGTAGCGGGCTTCGGCGCTGTTCGGCTCCGGCTTGAAGAACGGCAGGTTCTCCAGCTCTTCGTCCTTGACCGGGATGTCGAAGCGGTCGCGGAACAGCTTCAGGCTTTCAACATCAACCTTCTTGGTGTTGTGCGCAGTGTTTTTCGCTTCGCCGGCACCGGTGCCATAACCCTTGATGGTCTTGGCCAGGATGACGGTCGGTTGTTCTTTGTGGTTGACCGCTTCGTGGTACGCCGCATAGACCTTGTACGGGTCGTGGCCGCCACGGTTGAGTTTCCAGATCTCGTCGTCGGACAGGTCGGCAACCATCGCCTTGAGTTCAGGCGTGTTGAAGAAATGTTCACGTACGAACGCGCCGTCTTTGGCCTTGTAGTTCTGGTACTCGCCGTCGATGACTTCGTCCATGCGACGTTGCAGGATACCGTCGACGTCCTTGGCCAGCAGTGGGTCCCAGAAACGGCCCCAGATGACCTTGGTCACGTTCCACTGGGCACCGCGGAACACGCCTTCGAGTTCCTGGATGATCTTGCCGTTGCCGCGAACCGGGCCGTCGAGGCGCTGCAGGTTGCAGTTGATGACGAAGATCAGGTTGTCCAGCTTCTCGCGGCCGGCCAGGGAGATGGCACCCAGGGATTCCGGCTCGTCGCACTCGCCGTCGCCCAGGAAACACCAGACTTTCTGCTTGCCTTCCGGGATGAAGCCACGGGCTTCCAGGTACTTCATGAAGCGTGCCTGGTAGATCGCCTGGATCGGGCCCAGGCCCATGGATACCGTCGGGAACTGCCAGAAATCAGGCATCAGCCAAGGGTGCGGGTAGGACGACAGGCCCTGGCCGTCGACTTCCTGGCGGAAGTTGTTCATTTGCTCTTCGCTGATGCGACCTTCCATAAACGCACGGGCGTAGACGCCTGGCGAGGTGTGGCCCTGGAAGTAGATCAGGTCGCCGCCGTGTTCTTCGGTCGGGGCCTGGAAGAAGTAGTTGAAGCCGATGTCATACAGGGTTGCGCTGGAAGCGAAGCTGGAGATGTGACCGCCCAGGTCAGAATCTTTCAAGTTCGTGCGCATTACCATCGCCATGGCGTTCCAACGTACCAGCGAGCGAATGCGGCGTTCCATGAACAGGTCGCCAGGCATGCGTGCTTCGTGGGTGACGGGGATGGTGTTGCGGTATGGCGTGGTGATGGCGTAGGGCAGTTGCGAGCCGCTGCGGGTCGCGAGTTCGCCCATACGGGTCATCAGGTAGTGAGCACGGTCTTCGCCTTCTTTGTCGAGAACCGATTCCAGGGCGTCCAGCCATTCCTGGGTTTCGACGGGATCGAGGTCTTGCATGGCTTGCTCCAGGGCGGAAAGGCTACCAGAATCGGTTGCCTGAAGTTTGCGACTGGCCTTGTGGGCAGACGACATAAATTCTTGGATGGCCGAAGGTTGCTTCGGCGTCCTGTAGTTTTACTACAAATCGTCGGCCATTTCAGCCTTTCGAATGTATATACGAGTAGTAAAACTACACAAGACCGAGCGGATTGCTCGGTCTGGCTGGTGAGCATAATCGTTATTGTTGATCTTTTGCGAACAAGAAAAGGTAGAAGTTTAATGTTGCCTGCCAAAAATTACATATTTTCAGCTATTTATCACCTTTGTTCGACAGTCCTTCATCGAGCGCGGTGCTTGCCTTCACAGCAGCAAGCCATTTACACGCCGACCAAGGATAGACCATGAGCCTTCCAACGCTGGCCGAACTGCCGGCCATTCTGTTGCCAAAGGCCCAGCGGGCCGAGCAGTCATTTCGTGACGCCGTGGCCGCGCTGGACGACGATCATGGCCTTTCTTCGTGGACGCCGCAACGGTGGGCCGACTTCGCCCGGGTGTGCGCCGCCAGTGATTTCGTCATTGAACAGAGTGTTCGTGACCCTTTGATGTTGCTCGAGCTGGCGGCCTGGGGCGAGCTGGACCGCGGCTTTGCGCCGGGCGAGCTGTGCGGGCAGATTGCCGGTGCCGTGCAACAGGCCGAAACAGAAGATGAGCTGGGCCGCGTACTGCGTCGTCAGCGTACGCGCCAGCAAGTGCGCATCATCTGGCGCGACCTGACCCGTCAGGCCGACCTGGTGCAAACCTGTCGTGACCTCTCCGACATGGCCGACGCCAGCATCGACCAGGCCTACCAATGGCTGTACCAGCGCCACTGCGTGCAGTTCGGCACACCGACCGGGCGGCGCAGCGGCGAGCCGCAGCATATGGTCATCCTCGGCATGGGCAAGCTCGGTGCGGTGGAGCTGAACCTGTCGTCGGATATAGACCTGATCTTCGCCTACCCCGAGGGCGGCGAAACCGTGGGCGTGAAGCGCTCCCTGGATAACCAGGAGTTCTTTATTCGTCTTGGTCAAAAATTGATCAAGGCCCTCGACCCGATGACCGTCGACGGCTTTGTGTTCCGTGTCGACATGCGCCTGCGTCCCTACGGTTCGGCCGGCGCCCTGGTGCTCAGCTTCAACGCGCTGGAGCAGTACTACCAGGACCAGGGTCGCGACTGGGAACGCTATGCCATGATCAAGGCGCGCGTGGTCGCCGGTGACCAAATGGCCGGTGCGCAGCTGCTCGATATGCTGCGGCCGTTCGTGTACCGCCGTTACCTGGACTTTTCCGCCATCGAGGCGCTGCGCACCATGAAGCAGCTGATCCAGCAGGAAGTCCGACGCAAAGGCATGGCCGACAATATCAAGCTGGGCTCGGGCGGCATCCGCGAAGTGGAATTTATCGCCCAGGCGTTCCAGCTGATCCATGGCGGCCGCGACCTCAGCCTGCAGCAGCGGCCGCTGCTCAAGGTGCTCGGCACCCTGGAAGGCCAGGGCTACCTGCCGCCGGCGGTGATCGCCGAGTTGCGTAATGGCTATGAATTCCTGCGTTACACCGAACATGCGATCCAGGCGATTGCCGACCGCCAGACCCAAATGCTTCCGGACAGCCCTGAAGACCAGGCGCGCATTGCCTTTATGCTCGGGTTTGCCGACTGGGCGGCCTTTCATGAGCGCCTGATGCATTGGCGTGGCCGTGTGGACTGGCACTTCCGCCAGGTGATTGCGGATCCTGATGAAGAAGAAGGGGCGGAAAGCGAGTTGGTCGTGGGCGGAGAATGGCTGCCGCTGTGGGAAGAGTCCCAGGATGAAGAGGCCGCCTGCCGTCAATTGGCTGAAGGCGGCTTCACCGACGCCACCAAGGCCCTTAAAGCCTTGGCCAGCCTGCGCAACAGCCCGCAACTGCGGGCCATGCAGCGCCTGGGGCGTGAACGCCTGGATGCCTTTATCCCGCGCTTGCTGGCCCAGGCCGTCGAGCACGCCAACCCGGACCTGGTGCTGGAGCGTGTACTGCCGCTGGTGGAGGCCGTCGCCCGGCGTTCCGCCTATCTGGTGCTGCTGACGGAAAATCCCGACGCCCTGCGCCGCCTGCTGACCCTGTGCGCCGCCAGCCCGTGGATCGCCGAGCAGATCACGCGCTTCCCGCTGCTGCTGGATGAGTTGCTCAACGAAGGCCGTCTGTTCAAGCCACCGCTGGCGCCGGAACTTGCCGCCGAGTTGCGCGAGCGCCTTACGCGCATCCCCGAGGATGACCTGGAGCAGCAGATGGAAGCCCTGCGGCACTTCAAGCTGGCCCACCGCCTGCGCGTGGCCGCTTCGGAAATCGCCGGCAGCCTGCCGTTGATGAAAGTCAGCGACTACCTGACCTGGCTCGCCGAAGCCATCCTCGAACAAGTGCTGGCCCTGGCCTGGCGCCAGACGGTGGCCCGCCACGGCTCGCCGCAGCGTTTGGACGGCACCTTGTGCGATCCTGGGTTCATCATTGTCGGTTATGGGAAAGTCGGCGGCATCGAACTGGGGCATGGTTCGGACCTGGACCTGGTGTTTATCCACGATGGCGACCCGCAGGCCGAGACCGACGGCGCCAAGCCGATCGACGGCGCGCAGTTCTTCACGCGCCTGGGCCAGCGGATCATTCATCTACTGACCACCCAGACCAACTCCGGCCAGTTGTATGAAGTGGACATGCGCCTGCGCCCATCCGGCGCATCCGGGTTGCTGGTCAGTTCCCTCGGGGCGTTTGACCGCTATCAACAAAATGAAGCATGGACCTGGGAACATCAGGCCCTGATCCGCGCGCGGGTGCTGGTGGGCAGCCAGGATGTGGGCCAGGCATTCGAGCGGGTACGGGCTAAGGTGCTGGGGCGTGAGCGCGACTTGGCGAAGTTGCGCCAGGAGGTCAGCGAGATGCGCGCCAAGATGCGTGACAACCTGGGTACCAAGGCCACGGCGGCCGGCACCGGCGCCAATGCCTTCGACGCCACGGTGCTGTTCGACCTCAAGCAGGACGCCGGAGGTATCGTCGATATTGAATTTATGGTGCAATACGCGGCTTTGGCGTGGTCTGCGCAACATCCATCGTTGCTGCGCTATACCGACAATATCCGCATTCTGGAAGGCCTGGAGCAGGTGGGTTTGATGCCCGCCGCCGATGCCCATCTGCTGCGCGAGGTGTATAAGGCCTACCGTTCCGCCGCGCATCGCCAGGCCTTGCAGAACGAGGCCGGTACGGTACCCGGTGATCAGTTCGCTGACGAACGGCGCCAGGTGATGCGAATCTGGCAGGCGCTGGGGTTGGGTTGAAACACTATTAGGGCGGGGAGGCATAAGCCTCCCCGCATCGTTTGTGGAAACTACATGAATATTCTGATCGTTGGGCCCAGTTGGGTCGGTGACATGGTGATGGCGCAGACTCTGTTCCAGAGCCTGCGTATGCGCTACCCGGACTGCCAGATCGACGTGCTTGCCCCCGAGTGGAGCCGGCCGATCCTTGAGCGCATGCCCGAAGTGCGCAAGGCCTTGAGCTTTCCGCTCGGCCACGGTGCCCTGGAACTGGCGACCCGCCGCCGCATCGGCAAATCCCTGGCGGGCCAGTACGACCAGGCGATCCTGCTGCCCAACTCGCTGAAGTCGGCGCTGGTGCCGTATTTTGCCGGTATCCCCAAGCGCACCGGCTGGCGCGGCGAGTTTCGTTATGTGCTGCTTAATGATGTACGCACGCTGGACAAGGCGCGTTACCCGCTGATGATCGAACGCTTCATGGCCCTGGCCTATGCGCCGGGCGCCGAGCTGCCCAAGCCGTACCCGCGGCCCAGCCTGCAGATCGACCCGGTGACCCGCGATGCGGCACTCGCCAAGTTCGGCCTGGTCCTGGATCGTCCGGTGTTGGCCCTGTGCCCCGGTGCGGAGTTTGGCGAGTCCAAGCGCTGGCCGTCGGACCACTACGCCAAAGTCGCCGAGATGAAGATTCGCGAAGGCTGGCAGGTGTGGTTGTTCGGTTCGAAAAACGATCACTCGGTGGGTGAAGACATTCGCCAGCGCCTGATCCCGGGCCTGCGCGAAGAGGCCGTCAACCTCAGTGGCGACACGTCCCTGGCCGAGGCCATCGACTTGCTCTCCTGTGCGGACGCCGTGGTGTCCAACGACTCCGGCCTGATGCATGTGGCCGCTGCGCTGAACCGCCCGTTGGTGGCGGTGTACGGCTCCACCTCGCCGGGCTTTACCCCGCCGCTGGCCGACCAGGTCGAAGTGGTGCGTCTGGGGCTGGAGTGCAGCCCGTGCTTTGATCGCACCTGCCGCTTCGGCCATTACAACTGCCTGCGCCAATTGCTGCCGCAGCCGGTAACCGATGCCTTGCAGCGATTGCAGGGCGACGTGGTCGAGGTTCACTGAGTTGCGGGTACTGGTAATCAAGACCTCATCCCTGGGCGACGTGATCCATGCCTTGCCGGCACTGACTGACGCGGCACGGGCGATCCCCGGCATTCGCTTCGATTGGGTGGTGGAAGAAGGCTTTGCTGAAATCCCCACCTGGCACCCGGCGGTGGACAAGGTCATCCCGGTGGCGATCCGCCGCTGGCGCAAGAACCTCTGGCAAACCTTCAAGAGCGGCGAGTGGCGGCGCTTCAAGCAGCAAGTCCAGTCGACCAAGTACGATCTGGTGATCGATGCCCAGGGCCTGTTCAAAAGCGCCTGGCTGACCCGCTACGTGCGGGCTCCGGTGGCCGGATTCGACAAACACTCGGCCCGTGAGCCGATTGCGGCGCGCTTCTACTCGCGGCGCCTGGCCGTGGCCCGTGGGCAGCATGCGGTGGAGCGTTTGCGCCAACTGTTCGCCGTGGCCCTCGGCTATGACTTGCCCAAAGGCCTGGGCGACTACGGCCTCAGTACCGAAAAACTGCTCGGCCTGCCGCCGAAAAAGCCCTTCGTCCTGCTGCTGCACGGTACTACCTGGGACACCAAGCATTGGCCCGAGGCCTACTGGCGCGAGTTGGCTGAACGTATGGGCCGCCTGGGCGTGGACGTGAAGTTGCCCTGGGGCAACGCCGCCGAAAAGGCCCGTGCGGAGCGCCTGGCCCAAGGCCTGAACAACGCCGAAGTGCTGCCCAAGCTGAACCTGGCCGGCGTGGCCCGGGTATTGGCCGGCGCCCGCGCCTGTGTGGCGGTGGACACCGGGCTGGGGCATTTGGCGGCGGCGCTGGATGTGCCGACCATTTCCCTGTTCGGCCCCACCAACCCCGGCCTGACCGGCGCCTACGGCAAGGGCCAGATTCACCTGGCCAGCGACTTTGCCTGTGCGCCGTGCCTGCAAAAACAATGTACCTATCAACCGACGGCCGACGACCTGCGTCGGTTCGACATCAAGCGCGAGTCGCCCCTGTGTTTCACGCGCTTGAACCCTGAGCGTGTGGCAACCCGGCTGAGCACGTTGTTACTGGCTGAGGAGCTGCACTGATGCAACTGGCTTTTGTTCTGTACAAATATTTCCCCTTCGGCGGCCTGCAGCGCGACTTCATGCGCATCGCCCTGGAGTGCCAGCGGCGCGGCCATCAGATTCGTGTCTACACGCTGATCTGGGAGGGCGACATTCCGCCCGGCTTCGAAGTGCTGGTGGCGCCGGTCAAGGCGTTCTTCAACCATCGGCGCAACGAGAAGCTCAGCGCCTGGATGGAGGCCGACCTGGCCAAGCGCCCGGTGGACCGCCTGATCGGCTTCAACAAGATGCCCGGCCTGGACGTGTACTACGCCGCCGACGGCTGCTTCGAAGACAAGGCACAAAACCTGCGTCATTCGCTGTACCGCAGTTTTGGCCGCTATCGCCACTTTGCCGAGTACGAGCGCGCGGTGTTTGCCAAGGACGCCAAGACCGAAGTCTTGATGATTTCCGAAGTGCAGCAGCCGCTGTTCATCAAGCATTACGACACGCCGCTGGAGCGCTTCCACCTGCTGCCACCGGGCATTGCCCAGGACCGCCGCGCGCCGCCGAATGCGGCCGAGATTCGTGAGGGGTTCCGCAAGGAGTTCAGCCTGGGCGATGACGACCTGCTGCTGGTGCAAATCGGTTCCGGCTTCAAGACCAAGGGCGTCGATCGCAGCCTGAAAGCGCTGGCCGCATTGCCGGCTGAGCTGAAAAAACGCACGAGCCTGTTTGTAATCGGCCAGGACGACCCCAAGGTATTCCAACTGCAAAGCGCCACCCTCGGGCTGGGCGATAACGTGCAGTTCCTCAAGGGGCGCAGCGATATTCCGCGCTTCCTGCTGGGCGCGGACCTGTTGATCCACCCGGCGTACAACGAAAACACCGGCACCGTGTTGCTCGAAGCCCTGGTGGCCGGGTTGCCGGTGCTGGTCTCGGCCGTGTGTGGTTATGCCCATTACATCGCCGAAGCCGACAGCGGCCTGGTGCTGGACGAGCCGTTTGAACAGGCTCAGTTGAACCAGTACCTGGCGCAGATGTTGACCGATTCTGCACAGCGCGCGGCCTGGGGCCGCAATGGGTTGGCCTTCGCCGAGACGGCCGACCTCTACAGCATGCCGCAGCACGCTGCGGATGTGATTCTGGCGGAGCCAAAACGATGAAGTTGATTCTTGCCGAACCGTTCAAGACGTTATGGGCCGGGCGTGATGCCTTCGCCGAAGTCGAGAAACTGCAAGGCCAGGTATTCCGTGAACTGGCGGCGCGTCGCACGCTGCGCACCGAGGTGGATGGCCGCCCGTATTTCGTCAAAATCCACCGCGGCATCGGCTGGGCGGAAATCTTCAAGAACCTGATCACCGCCAAGCTGCCGGTGCTCGGCGCAGGCCTGGAATGGGATGCCATTCACCGCTTGCAGGCGATCGGCGTACCGACCATGACCGGCGTGGCCTTCGGCGAAAAGGGCAGCAACCCGGCGGACCAGCACTCGTTCATCATCACCGAAGAGCTGGCGCCGACCATCAGCCTTGAAGACCTGACCGTCAACTGGGTCGCCGAACCGCCCACACCTGCACTGCGCCATGCGCTCACGGCCGAACTGGCGCGCATGGTCGGCGACATGCACCGGGGCGGCGTGAATCACCGCGACTGCTACCTGTGCCACTTCCTGCTGGACACGTCCAGGCCGATCGACCCACGCAACATCAAGCTCTCGGTGATCGACCTGCACCGGGCGCAAATGCGCGCCCATCTGCCGCTGCGCTGGCGCGACAAGGACCTCTCCGCGCTGTATTACTCGGCGTTGGACATCGGCCTGACCCGGCGCGATAAACTGCGCTTCCTCAAGGGCTACTTCCGCCAGCCGTTGCGCCAGGTCCTGGCCGAGCAGTCGGCGTCCCTGGGCCTGATGCAGCGCAAGGCCGACAAGCTCTACGCGCGCAAGCAGCGTTATGGGGATGCGATCTGATGGCGGGTTGGAACCTGGAGCCTGCCTACGCCGCCCTGGCGGATGATTTTGGAAGCCTCGAAGCGGTATTTGCCCTGCAAGGCGAGCGGCTGACCCGCGACCCGCTGTCGGAAGTGATCCGGGTGGAGCGTGGCGGGGTCAATTACTACGTCAAGCGCTATACCGGTGCCGGCAAGGGCCTGCGGCGCTACCTGGGCAAGCCGCGGGTCAAGTCCGAATGGCAGAACCTCAAGCGCTTCGCCAAGTGGGGCATTCCCACCGCCGATGTGGTCGCCTGGGGCCTTGAGCGCAGCGGCCTGGCCTATGATCGTGGCGCAATGATCACCCGCGAGTTGCCGAGGACCGAAGACCTCTCGGTCCTGGCCGAACGTAAGGATGCGCGCCTGCGCGACCCCAAGTGGGTCAGCGCGGTCAGTCGCCAGCTCGCCGAATACACGCGCACCATGCACGATCATCGCTTTACCCATAACGACTTGAAGTGGCGCAACCTGCTGATCGACGACCAGGCCACCCTGTACCTGATCGATTGCCCCAACGGTGATTTCTGGCGCGGTTTCTGGCTCAAGTACCGCATCACCAAGGACCTGGCCTGCCTGGACAAGGTGGCCAAGTATCACTTGTCGGCCACTCAGCGCCTGCGCTTCTACATGCAGTACCGTGGGTGTCGGCACCTGAGTGAGTCGGACAAACGGCGGATTCGCCACGTAGTGAAGTTTTTCGAGGGACGTGAATGAGTGATTTCCTGGCGGCTGAAGATCGCGCCCTGCTGGAGCGCCACGGCCTCGCGACATTCGACGCCCTGTGGGCCCGGCAACTGGACGCGGTGGACGAGCCGAACACCAGCCGTGGCGGCTGGAGCAGCGTATTTCGCCTGGAACTCGACGGCCACGGCTATTACCTCAAGCGCCAGAGCAACTACCTCACGCGCAGCTTGCACCGGCCTTTGGGCGAGCCCAGTTTCTCCCGCGAGTTCCGCAATATCAGCCGTTACCGCAAGCTCGGGATCCCGGCGCTGCAGGCGGCGTTCTACGGCGAGCGCAAAGTCGCCGGTGAACACCGCGCGATGCTGCTGACCCGTGCCCTGGACGGCTGGAATGACCTGGATTCATTGCTGGAGCAATGGGCGCAACTCAGCGATGCCCAGCACTGCGCGATCCTGCTGGCCTGCGGTCAACTGGCGCGCCGCCTGCACAGCGTCGGCCAGGTGCATGGCTGTTTCTACCCCAAGCATATTTTCCTGCAGGCCACCGGTGACGGCTACGCCGCGCAGTTGATCGACCTGGAGAAAACCCGCCCGCTGCTGTTCGGCTGGCGTGACCGGGTCAAGGACCTAGAGCCGTTGTTGCGCCGGGCACCGCAGTGGTCGGACGCACAGGTGCGTCAATTGCTGGCGGCTTACCTCGATCAGCCCGAGGGCAGCGCGCTCGTCACCACCTGGCTGCAACGCCTGACGAAGCGGCGTAGCCACAAGGAGAACCGCTGATGCGCCTGTCCGAGTTGAAAAGCGCCGGTCGCAGGCCGAGCCTGCCCCTCACCATCGACCTGGCGGATGCCGCCGGCCCGGGCCAACTGCAACTGCTGAGCCTGTTGCGGGTATTGCCGGGTGAGCGTTACGTGGGCGCGGCGGTATGGCGCGGGCGTCCGGTGCTGGCCAAATTATTAGTGGGCAGCAAGGCCGCACGGCATTTCCAGCGTGAACTCAGCGGCGTACGCCTGCTGGCCGAGCAAGGCCTGACCACCCCGCTGTTGCTCGCCGATGGCTTGCAGGACGGCGAGGGCGGCTGGCTGCTGTTCGAGTTTATCGAAGGTGCCGAGAGCCTGGCCGATGCCTGGCACGCCGTTGAAGCGCTACCGCCACTGGCCGACGAGCAAACCGCCGTGCTGGCCGAGGCCCTGGGTGCGATCGGCCAGATGCATGCCAAGGGCCTGTGGCAGGAAGACCTGCACCTGGACAACCTGCTGCGCCAGGACGGCAAGCTGTACTTGATCGATGGCGCCGGCATTCGTGTGGAGGAGGCGGGCAAGCCACTGTCGCGCAACCGCGTGCTGGAAAACCTCGGGGTGTTTTTCGCCCAGTTGCCGAAAAACCTCGAGCCGTTTACCGAAGAACTGCTGGTGTACTACCTGCTGGGCAACGGCGAGCACGCCTTGCCCCTGCAAGCCCTGGAAAAACAGGTGCGCAAGGTCAGCGCCTGGCGCCTGAAGGACTTGTTGAACAAGGTGGGCCGCGACTGCACGCTGTTCAGTGTGGTGCGTGGCGCCTTTGCCTTGCGTGCGATCCGTCGCGAGGAAGAACCGGCGATGCTGCCGGTGCTGGAGCAGGCGGATGCGTTGCTCGACCAGGGCCACCTGTACAAGACCGGTGGTGCGGCCAGCGTGGCCAAGGTCGACGTAGCCGGCCGGCCCTTGGTGATCAAGCGCTACAACATCAAGGGCGTTGCCCATTGGCTCAAGCGCTTCTGGCGCCCGAGCCGCGCCTGGCATTCCTGGCGCGAAGGCAATCGCCTGGCCTTCCTCGGCATCGCCACGCCCAAGCCGCTGGCCGTCCTGGAAAAGCGTTTTTTCTGGCTGCGCAGCCGCGCTTACCTGGTCACCGAATACCTGCCGGGCCCGGACATCATCGAGCGTTTCGCGCCCTATATCGAACACGGTGACGCGCCGGAAAACGAACTGTTGGCGCTGGACCAGTTGTTCGCCGAGCTGATTCGCGAGCGCATCAGCCATGGCGACTTCAAGGGCCATAACCTGTTCTGGGATAAGGATCGCTGGTCGCTGATCGACCTCGACGCGATGTGCCAGCACAGCTCTGCCGCCAGCTTCGCCCCGGCGTATGCCAGGGACCGTGCGCGGTTTATGCGGAACTGGCCTGAGAGTAGTGCGTTGTATCAGCTGATTGATCAGCGTTTGCCGAAGCAACCGACCTGACCGTTCCCGCGCAGGGTGACCGATCAAGAGCTGTTGCCTGAGCAACAGTTATCAGACAGTTGTTGGCCCAGAACGACAGCCCGCCTTAACCCGCAAACGTTATCCCCTTGATTTGATGTAATAAAAAACCTGGCACGGGCTCTGCAATGCCTCTTGGTGAACCCTTTCACCCGTCGCAGCGGAGCCCTGTATGCCTTCCAGCCTTTCCTCGCTTTCCCGTTTGATCTGCCTTGGCGCCGTGCTGTTGCTGGGCCATGTCGTCAGTGTCCAGGCCGCCGAGGGCGATGAGGCTGTGCCGTCCCTGGCCGGCAAGCGCATTGCCGTGAGCATGACCGGCACCAGTCACTATTTCGATATCAAGGCGTTCCAGGCCCAGGTCGATGAGATCAAGCGCCTGGGCGGCACGCCGATCACCCTCGATGCCGGGCGTAATGACAAGAACCTGGTGACCCAGCTGCAAACCGTGGTCACCCAGAAACCCGACGCCGTGATCCAGACCCTGGGCACCCTCAGCGTGATCGATCCCTGGCTCAAGCGCATCAGCAAGGCTGGCATCCCGCTCTTCACCATCGATGCACCGTCCCAGTACAGCCTCAACAACACCACCTCCGACAACGTCGCCACCGGCAAGGCGTTGGCCGATCAATTGATCAAGGACGCCGGCGGCAAAGGCAAGATCCTGGTGTTCAACGGTTTCTACGGCGTGCCGGTGTGTGCGATCCGTTATGACCAGTTGAAGCTGGCGCTCAAGGAATACCCCCAGCTGGAAATCATCCAGCCGGAGCTTCGCGACGTGATCCCCAACACCGTGCAGGATGCTTATTCCCAAGTCTCGGCGCTGCTCAACAAGTACCCGGCGGGCAGCGTCTCGGCGATCTGGTCGGCGTGGGACATTCCGCAGTTGGGCGCGAGCAAGGCGCTGATCGATGCCAGGCGCACCGAGATCAAGACTTACGGCGTCGACGGTACGCCGGAAGTGCTGGCGCTGCTCGGCCAGGCAAATTCGCCGGTGGGGGCGGTGGTGGCGCAGCAACCGGCGTTGATCGGCAAGACCGCTGTGCAGAACGTGGCGCGCTACCTTGCCGGGCAACGAGACCTGCCCAAGGAAACCCATGTGGCCACGCTGCTGACCACCGCGGCCAACCTGGACCAGGTTCAGCAACTGCGGGGTGACTGATGCCGGCATTGCACCTGCAACACTTGCATAAACGCTTTGGCGCCACCCTGGCGCTGGATGACGCAAGCCTTAAAGTCGAACGCGGCAGCATCCACGGCCTGGTGGGGGAGAACGGTGCGGGCAAGTCGACCTTGATCAAGATCCTGGCCGGCATCCACAAGGCGGACGCGGGACAGGTGAGTATCGATGGCCAGTCGTACGCCGCCTTGTCACCGCGTCAGGTGGATGCGCTGGGCGTGCAGTTCATCCATCAGGAGCGTCTGTTGCCCGCCAGTTTTACCGTGGGCGAGGCGCTGTTTTTCGGGCATGAATTGCGGCGCGGGCCCTTTGTGGATCGACGTCGGCAGCAACGTGAAGCCGAGCGCTTGCTGGCGGAATATTTTGATCTGCAATTGCCCGCCGGTGCGCTGGTGAGCGAGCTGAACAGCGCCGAACGCCAGGTGCTGCAAATCACCCGGGCGTTGATTCGCCAGCCGAAGATCCTGGTGTTCGACGAGCCCAGCGTGGCGTTGGTCAAGCGCGAGGTCGACCAGTTGCTGCGCATCGTCAAGCGCCTGCGCGACCAGGGTTTATCCATCCTGTACATCTCCCATTACCTGCAGGAAATCGACAGTCTGTGCGATGAAGTCACGGTGCTGCGCAATGGTCGGGACGTGGCGGTGGTGCAGCCCCGGCATACGTCCAGCGCCGAGATTGCGCGGCTGATGGTCAATCGCGAGGTGCAGGAGATGTACCCCAAGGCCAAGGTTGCACTGGGAGCGCCGCTGTTGCAGGTACGCGGGTTGAGCCTGGCGCGGCGCTATCGGCAGATCGATCTGGACGTGCGGCGCGGAGAAATCGTCGGCCTGACCGGGCTGGTCGGCTCGGGAGCCAAGGAGTTGTTCAAGACACTCTTCGGTGTCGAGCGCGCCGACAGCGGCAGTGTGCATCTGGACGGGCGTTTGCTGCGCCTGCGTTCGCCGGCCCAGGCGATTGCCGAGGGCATTGCGCTGGTGCCGGAAGAGCGGCGCAGCCAGGGGATTTCGCCAGTGCTTTCGGTGCTGGAAAACCTGACGCTGGCGGGGCTCGGGCGGTTCAGCCGCTGGGGCTTGTTGAGCCGCCGCAAGGAGCAGGCGGAAAGCCTGCGGCTGATCGACGAATTGGCGATCAAGGCGCCTGGGCCCCAAGTGGCGGTCAGCCAGCTCAGTGGTGGCAACCAGCAGAAGGTCGCCCTGGGGAAATGGCTGAGCCGCCGCTCGGCGGTGTACCTGTTGGATGAGCCCTGTGTGGGTGTGGATGTAGGTGCCAAGGTGGAGATATATCGCTTGATCGGACGCTTGGTGGAAGAGGGCGCGGCGGTGCTGGTGTTGTCGTCGGATTTGCCGGAGTTGTTGGGGATCAGTGACCGAATCCTGGTGCTGCATCGGGGTGAGATCGCCGGTGAATTCCGTGCCGGGGAGGCGGACAGCGATCAGTTGCTGGCCTGTGCGACGGGAGCCGTGGCTGCTGCGGCTTTAAGCGCTCGAGAGGTGGAACATGCTTGAAGCGGCGACGCCTGGGTTATCGCAGCGATTGTGGGTGCTGGTGCTGCGCCGTGGGTCGGTGGGGGTTTTTGTGGCGATCCTGCTGGGGTTTGCCGTGGCTGCGCCGAATTTTCTGTCGGTGGGTAATCTGGCCAATGTG
Source organism: Pseudomonas sp. CFBP13509 (assembly GCF_005233485.1). Classification (NCBI taxonomy): domain Bacteria; kingdom Pseudomonadati; phylum Pseudomonadota; class Gammaproteobacteria; order Pseudomonadales; family Pseudomonadaceae; genus Pseudomonas; species Pseudomonas sp. CFBP13509. The sequence continues at coordinate 241,872 of NZ_QGAA01000002.1, read as the reverse complement.
TTCAGCCAGTCGGCGATCCTCGGCGTGCTGGCCTTCGGGCTCACCTGCGTGATTATCGGCGGCGGTTCGAACGTGGTGGCTGGAGGACTGGACCTGTCGCTGGCGGCCAACCTGGGGTTGTGCGCGGCGGTATTCAGCCGCCTCAATAATGCCGGCCTGGATCTCGGGTTGACGTTGCTGCTGACCCTGGGCTGCGGTTTGGTGGTCGGCTTGCTGAATGGGCTGGCCGTGGTGGTGCTGCGTTTGCCGCCGTTGCTGGCGACCCTGGCGAGCATGAATGTACTGGCCGGGCTGGAGTTGGTGCTGACGGAGAACACGGTGGTCTCCACGGACTCGCCGCTGTTGGACCTGCTCAGTGGCGGCGCCTGGTTGGGCGTACCGGCCCTGGCCTGGGTACTGCTGGTGACGGCGGGCGTGCTGACGCTGCTGATTCAGCACTCGGCCTATGGGCTGCGCCTGCATGCGGTGGGCGAATACCCCCAGGCGGCCGAAGCGGCGGGCATTGGTGTGCCCGTCTACGTGTTGTCGAGCTATCTGCTGTCCGGTCTGTGCGCCGCCGTGGCTGCGCTGTGTTCGGCGGCATTCTTCAGCGGCAGCACCACCGGCTCCGGCGACATGCTGCTGTCGGTGGTGGCGATCGCCTTTCTCGGCGTGGTGTTTTCCCGCCGGTTGGTGGCGAGCATTCCGGGGACGTTGCTGGCGGCGCTGTTGATTGGTTTTCTGATCAATGGCTTTCAACTGCTTAACCTCTCCAGCTTCTGGGTCAATGGTGTGCAGGGCATGTTGATCCTGCTGGTCGTCGCGGCGTCCAGTGCATTGAACCAAGGGGCGACGGCATGAACGCACGCGCAGTATTGCCGCTGACATTGCCACTGGTGTTCACCCTGATTGTCGTGGTGTTTGCGCTGCAAGCGCCGGGCTTCCTCAGTGCTGGCAACCTGCAAAGCCTGGTGCTGAACAACTTCGTGCTGCTGGCGATTGTCGCCATCGGCATGACCTACGCGGTGGCGGCCGGTGGCATCGACCTGTCGGTGGGCACGGCGCTGGACTTTGCCAGTTTCAGCTTTGTGGTGCTGCTCAATGGCGGCCATGGCTGGGCGGTGGCGGCCACGGGCGCGCTGGCGGCGGCGCTGCTGGTGGGGCTGGTCAATGCCGGCCTGATTGCCGGGCTGCGCATCAGTCCGTTCCTGGCCACCCTTGGCACGTTGTTTATCGGCACCAGCGCCCAGCAACTGCTCTCGGACGGCGGCCAGCCGATCTATATCAGCCAAGGCTTGAAGCCTGAACTCATGGGGCTGACACCGCTGCTGGTGGTAGCGGGGCTGGCGCTGTTCTACGGCCTGGCCCTGGCGCGCGGACGCCTGGGCCGTGAGTTGCTGGCCCAGGGCACCCAGCCGCTGCTGGCGTATTACTCGGGGTTATCGGTGCGGCGCATCGTCACCATCGTGGCCCTGGCAACTGCCCTGGCCTGTGGGGTGGCCGGCGTGTTGCTCAGCTCGACAGTCAGCGCCTATGTGCCGCTGTCCGGTAACGCGTTTTTGCTCAATGCGATTGGCGCGGTGTTTATCGGCACCACCTTGAGTCGACAGGGACGGGCGAATGTTCCGGGGACCCTGCTGGGCGTGTTGTTTATCAACGTGATCGCCAACGGGCTGCTGCTGATCGGCTGGAATTTCTACTGGCAGCAGGTGGCGACCGGGGTGCTGATCTTTATCGTGCTGAGCTTCAGTTTCGCCAGTCGGCGGATGCTGGAGCGCGTCTAGTGTTGCACCCCAAAGCTGGACTCCATCCGACGCTTGGGGGCATGAGCAAACTCCCCTTAGGGCATAAACAATTTCAGGCGACCGCATTCCGGTGGTGAGCGGGCTTGTCCCGCGTCGGGTGCGAAGCGCCCCCTGATGAAGACGAATGCGGGGTATCAGGTACTCCTCTGCGCCCGGTTTTGGGGCTGCTGCGCAGCCCGACGCGGGACAAGCCCGCTCGCCTCAGGGGTTCCGGTTTGCTGCGCGACAGCGCGGGGCCTCCCACATTGAAGGTGTGGTGCGTTCAGAATTGATACTCGGCACCCGCCCCGGCATACCAGGAGCGCCCAGGCGCAGCTTCGTAGTAGCGGCCATTGCCGTCGCCGACGATCACCGAACCGACGTACTGGCGGTCCAGCAGGTTATCCAGGCGCAGGGTCTGATGGAAGGTCCAGTGTTCGACCTTCTGCTCGAACCGTGCGCGCCAGTTGAACACGCTGTAGCCCGGCGCGGCGTGTTGGCTGTTGGTGTCTTCGACGTAGACCTTGCTGCGGTACAGGCCTTCGACAGCGGTACTGACCCAGTCCCGGGGTTTCCAGTTCAGCTCGGCGAACAGCGTGGTTTGCGGCACTCCGGGGAGGTAGTTGCCTTTGTCGACGGCAGTTGTGCCGCTGGTGAAGTCGCTGTCATAGGTGGCTTGCAGGCGCGTGTAGGCGAGGTTGGTGCTCCAGTGTTCGGCGAGTTGGCTTTCGATGCCCAGTTCGAAGCCGCGACGCAGGGTGCGGCCGGCGTTTTGGTAAGTGGTGCGCCCTCCGCTGGATTGCTGCACTACCAGTTCGTCCTCGGTGGTGATCTGAAAGAGGGCCGCATTCACGCGGGTGTCCTGGCCAATGCGAGCTTTCAGGCCAACTTCATACTGTTGGCTGACCGATGGCTTGAGCGCAAAGTTGAAGCCGTTCGCCGTGCTGGAATACGCGGACTCGGCCTGGGTTGGGGTTTCGAAACCTTTGCCCGCGCTTACATAACCGTGCAAGTCAGGTGTGAAGGCGTACATGACGCTGATCGACGGCGTGTTCTTCTGGTAGGTCTTGCTGCCGCTGTCGTTGCCGTCGCTGAGGAAGTGATCGTCTACGTCCATTTCCATGGTGCTGTGGCGCAGGCCGGCTTGCAGGGTCCAGTCACCCAGCAGCCAGTTGGCTTGCACGAACGGGTCGAGGCTGGTGGCGGTATCGATTTCATCGCGGCCCAAGGCCCCTTTGACACCATGCACCCCATTGACGGTGTTGGAATAACCTTGGCGATCATCCTGGCTGCGGTCGTAGTCGAGGCCGGTGATCAGGGTCAGCTCGCCGGGTGCGCTGGTGATAGGTTGCAACCAATGGAGGGAGCCGCCATAGAACTTGCGGTCGAAAGCTACCACACCGCCGCGAGCGTTAGCCGGATTGGCGGCGCCACTGCCGAACCTGTCCGGGATCGACAGATACTGAACCACACTACGCCGCCCGGTATACCCGTTCACCTGCAGCGTCGCATCGCCGAAGTACCGTTCATAATTCATGCCCAATTGCTGATGATCGATACTTTTGCGCGTGTTGTACGTCAGCGCATTGCTGCTCACCGAACGCGGGTCGGCCTTGTAGGCGTCCCAGGTTTGCCCCAGTGGATCCTGGGTACCATTCTGTTCCAGGCTGCTGTAGATCAGCGCCAGCTTGCTGTCGTCATCCGGTTGGACATTGAGCTTGGCGAAGGTCTGGTCGCGACGGGCGCTGCTGTGGTCGCGGTAGCCGTTGGTATCCATGCGCGAGGCGTCGAGTACAAAGCCTGCGCCGTTCGCCGCGCCTTCGGCGCTCAGGTGGTTCTTGTTCAGGCCGTCGCTGCCCACCAGGGTTTCGGCGCCGATGCGTGGCGGGCCTTCGCCATCGCGGGAAAACATCTGGATCACGCCGCCGGCATTGCTGCCATACAGGGTGGCGGCCGGGCCGCGCAGCACTTCGATACGCTCGGCGGTGTCGAGGTTGAACGTGGCGGCCTGGCCCTGGCCGTCCGGGGTGCTGGCGGGGATGCCGTCGGCGATCAGCTTGATGCCGCGCACACCGAAGGCCGAGCGGGCGCCGAAGCCACGGGAGGAAATCTGCAGGTCCTGGGCATAGTTCTGGCGGTTCTGCACCACCAGGCCGGGCACGCGGGCCAGGGCTTCGGAGGCGTTGATGCCCAATTGGCCGTCGCTGATCTGCTCGCGACTGATGCCGCCCACCGAGTAGGGCAGGTCGAAGGTCGGGCTGGCGCTGCGCGAGCCGGTGACGACGCTGGGGTCGAGGATCAGCGCGGGGTCATCAGCCTGGGCGACGCCGCACAGGGCGAGCAGGCCGGGCAGCAACAGGTTGAAGCGAGCGAGAGGGGTCATGAGTCAGCCGGAATCCGTGGCGCTTAGGGTGTAAACGCGCAAAAGGGCGCGAGTTTAGTGACTGGGAAGATTTTTATCATTCAGGAATTCGGCTACGCGACCCATCAGCGCGCTCGCACTGCACACATGGCGATGGTGCAGGCGACTCTTGCCGCTAACAGCTTCCCACTGCTTTTGAGCTATAATCCCGCCCTTTAGCTGTTTCCTGCCCAGGCGGGAAGCACACTTTTTTCAGGCGCAACCCGCCTGCATGCAGACTAAAAGAGGCTAGACCCCTGTGGCATTGACGATTCTTGGCCTGTCCGGCGCCCTTAGCCATGATCCTTCCGCAGCCTTGTATATCGACGGCAAGCTGATCGCGGCCGCCGAAGAAGAGCGCTTCGTACGCGACAAACATGCAAAGAACCGCATGCCCTACGAGTCGGCGAAGTTCTGCCTGGAACAGGCCGGCATCAAGCCTTCCGACGTTGATGTGGTGGCGATCCCGTTCGCCCCGATCAGCCTGTTCGGCGAGGCGCGCTGGCACTACGCCAAGCGTTACTGGTACGCCCCGGACCGCGCACTTGACGCGATCCTGATGGGCAACCGTCGCTACAAGCGCTATCGCAACAAGATCGTCTGGTGCCTGGAGCAACTGGGCTTCGACCCGAAGAAAATCAAGATCGAACCGGTTGAACACCACCTGGCCCACGCGTCCAGCGCCTACCACTGCTCCGGCTTCCAGGAGAAGACCGCGATCCTCGGCATCGACGGCAAGGGTGAGTACGCCACCACGTTCTTCGGCTACGGCGAAAACGGCAAGATCCACAAGATCAAGGAATTCTACGATCCGGACTCCCTCGGCGGCCTGTACGGCGCGATCACCGAGTTCCTCGGTTTCGAGATGCTCGACGGCGAGTTCAAAGTCATGGGCATGGCGCCGTACGGCGATGCCAGCAAGTACGACTTCTCGCGCCTGGCCTCGTTTGAAAACGGCGAGCTGGTGATCAACACCGACTACGCCAACGTCATTGGCCTGCGCCGTTATAAAGAGAAGGGCAAGGGCTTCTACTTCTCGCCGAAACTGATCGAGTGGCTGGGCCCCAAGCGCGAAGGCGACATCGCCGACGAGCCGTACATTCACTACGCCGCCAGCATGCAGGCGCTGTTTGAAAAGCTGGCCTTGCAGATGATCGACCATTACCTGGGCGATATCCTCAAGGACACCGGCAAGCTGGCCTTCGCCGGCGGCTGCGCGCTGAACGTCAAGCTGAACCAGAAGATCATTGCCCGTGACGACGTGAAAGAGCTGTTCGTGCAGCCGGCGTCCGGCGATGCCGGCACCGCCGTCGGTGCCGCCGCCTACGTGTCCCACGCCCGTGGTGTACCGGTGGAGAAGATGGAACACGTCTACCTCGGCCCGTCCTACAGCAACGAAGACGTGATCGCCGCCTGCGCCAAGCACGAGAGCAAGCCGAACTGGCGCAAGATCGAGAACATGCCCAAGCGCATTGCCAAGATCATGGTCGACGGCAACCCGGTGGCCTGGTTCCAGGGCCGCATGGAGTTTGGCCCGCGTGCCTTGGGCGGTCGTTCGATCATCGGTTGCCCAAGTGCGACCGGCGTGGCCGACCGTATCAACCACCAGATCAAGTTCCGCGAGCGCTGGAGGCCTTTCTGCCCGTCGATGCTCGACACCGTGGCCCCGCAGATGATCAAGGTCGATCACCCGGCGCCGTTCATGACCTTCACCTTTGAAGTGTCGGAAGAGTGGAAGACCCGCGTGCCGGAAGTGGTGCATGAAGACGGCACATCCCGCGCCCAGGTGCTCAAGCGCGAATACAACCCGCGCTACTACGACATGATGAAAGAGCTGGAAGTACTGACCGGCAACGGCGTGTCCCTGAACACCTCGCTCAACCGTCGTGGCGAAGCGATGATCTGCTCGCCGACCGACGCGCTGAACATGTTCTTCGGCTCTGACCTGCAGTACCTGATCATGGAAGACATCCTGGTCGTCAAGGACGGCGTGGACCCTTATGACGCGCTCGGCTGAACGCCACGTCCTGCAGTTCTGCCATGGCTATGACGGGCCATTCCTGGACTGCGCGCGGCAGTACGCCAGTTTGTTCGCAGGCTCCGGCTACAAGGTGACCACGGTGTTTCTCACGGGGGTCGCCGACCCGCACGTGGCCGCCGGTTGTGCGTCCGATGAAGTGTTGTTCATGGAATTCAGCTCCAAGGCCATTCGTGGCCTGAAGCTGGGTGCCATTCGTGAACTGCGCAAGATCGCCGCGTCGCGCAACTTCAGTTTTTGTATCGCGCACCGTTTCAAGCCGATCTACATCGCCTTGCTCGGCACACGGCTGCCGGTGATTGGCGTGCATCACGCCTTTGGTGACTATCAGCGTCGCAGTCGCAGGCTGTTTGCCGGGATCTTGCGCAAGCGCCTGAGCCTGCTGGGGGTTTCCGACGCGGTGCGTGACGATATGCGCCGTTGCCTGCCGACCTGGCCGGCGGCACGCATCCAGACGTTGTACAACCGCATCGACGTCGACGCCTTGCAGGCCACACAGGTGCCTGCACATGAGGCGCGCGACGCGTTGGGGTTGTCGCCGGACGAATGGGTGGTCGGCAATGTCGGCCGCCTGCACCCGGACAAGGACCAGGCCACACTGCTCAAGGGCTTTGCCCAGGCGCTGGCGCACTTGCCGGCCGAAAGCCGCCTGGCGATCCTCGGCAGCGGGCGCCTGGAGCAGGACCTCAAGGCCCTCGCACGGGAGCTGGGCATTGCCGACAAGGTGCTGTTCCTCGGCCAGGTGCCGGATGCGCGTCGGTACTTCCGGGCATTCGATGTGTTTGCCCTGAGCTCCGACCACGAACCCTTTGGCATGGTGCTGCTGGAAGCCATGGCGGCCGGCGTCCCGTTGCTGGCGACGGCCTGTGGCGGTGCGAAGGAGGTGGTCGAGGGCGTGGGTATCCTGTTTCCCTTCGGCGATGCCGAACACCTTGCCCAGGGGCTGCGGCATCTGGCAGCAATGGATCAACACCAGCAACGGCAGTGCGCCGAAATGATGCTGGAGCGCCTGCGCGAGCGTTTCTCGGATCAGGCGGTACGCGACACCTTCTGGCAATTGCCACACGTTATTGAACTGACCGCGGGGGCTTGATGCTCAATCGATTCCAAGGCTGGCGCGAGCGTGGCTGGTCCGTCGTCGATGCGCCGGTCTACAGCGATGCCTGGCAGCGTTTTGGCGGCAGTGTCGCGACCCACCCACAAGTGATCGAACGTCTCGCCGGGCTGGCCGACATCCCGGTGCGTTACCTGGCCTGGGAGCAGGGCGGCGAGCTTCAAGCCTGCATCGCGACCTGGGGGCGAGACCTGGCCTTGTCCAAGGATGTGCTCAAGCAACGCGGCAAAAAAGGTCTGTTCGACCTGGGTAACGCCGAGTTGATCCTGCCCGCCGCGCCTCAAGCCCAAGCGCCCTTGCGGCACCGCGCACGCTACTTGTCGGCCCTGAATGAAGGCCGTTTCAGCGGCCTCAAGCCCCAGGCCGAACAATTGGCCATGGCCCGCACCCCGGAAGAACTGTCGAAGAAGTTCCGCTACAACCAGCGTCGCGAACTGCGCTTGCTCGAAGAGGCCGGTGGGGTGGTGCGACCGGTGAGCGAGTTTTCCAGCGAGGAGCTGGCGGCGATCTACTGCGACCTGTTCCTGCGCCGCTGGGGCTTTGTCGCCACCGGCGCCGAACGCATGGCCGAGGTGATCGAGCTGCTGCGCGAATGGCTGATCGGTTCGGTGATCTTCCTCAATGATGCGCCCATCGCGGTCCAGTTGGTGTACCGGGTCGAGTCGCCGGAGTGGATCAGCGTGGAGTACGTCAACGGTGGCGTCGACCCTGAAACCCGGGCGTTCAGCCCGGGCAGTGTCCTGAGCTTCCTCAATACCCAGGGCGCCTGGGAACAGGCACGTGAAGTCGGCAAGCCGCTGCGTTTCTCCTTCGGGCGTGCCGACCGCGAGTACAAGGACCGTTGGTGCAACGCTGTGCCGGTGCTGACCGTATGAGCCGCAAACAGCAATTGCTCAAGCGCCATCGGCGCAACAAACGGGTCGGCTTGCTGATCGGCTTGCTGCTGCTGGTGGTGATTGGTATCTGGGTGGCGTGGTGGCTGCCGTTGGCGCTCGGTGTGCTGGCCTGGATCGCCCACGAGGCATGGTTTGCCGACCATCTGTTTTATGCGCCCCACGAAGACTACCAATACCGGTTTTCGACGGATGCCGAGGTGGCCGGGGTTCGCTTCGACGGTGACCGGCTGCGGGTGGATTCGCCGCTGCAAGCCGAGGCGACCCTGGTATTGGCTATCAAGGTCAAGAGTGGTTGGTTGGGACGTTTCCTGGATCCGGCCATTGAGATTCTGGGCGGCGGGAGCACTGACCGACAGGCCTTCGAGCGCGGGGTGAATGGCGTTCGCTACCTGAACCTCAGTGGCTGGGCGCCGGCCCTGATGTCCGGTGAGTTGCGTTTACGCGGGCGCTTTTGCAGCCTGCAGGGCGCTCCTCGGCTGTGGGCCTGGGGTACGCCGGATTATTCGGCGCAGCGGGTCATGGTTATCGCGCCTCATGCCGACGATGCCGAATTGGCTGCCTTCGGTCTTTACAGCCAGGCCGACAAGCCGTGGATCGTGACCCTTACCGCCGGTGAAATCGAAGCCGAGCACTATCAACGCATGGGCCTGGATCCGGTCGAGGCCGCGCGGACCAAAGGGCGCCTGCGTGCCTGGGACAGCATTGCCGTGCCGCTTTGGGCCGGCGTACCACAGGCACACTGTGTGCAGCTGGGTTACTTCTGCCTGCAACTGTCGGCGATGCGCGCTGCGCCTGATCAGCCGATCGCTTCGCGCGAGGCCGACCTGTCGGATACCCGCCTGTTCCGCCAATTCAACCCTTTCCCGTTGCCGGCGGATGCCGATGGCCTGCCGACCTGGCAAAACCTGCTCGCCGATCTGCGTCAGTTGCTGCTGACCGCACGCCCTGAAGTGATCGTCTTGCCCCATCCGGTCCTGGATCCTCATCCGGACCACATCTGTGCGCAGCAAGCGGTGATCGAAGCCTTGCAAGGTTTGGAGTGGCAGCCGACCACCGTGCTCGGCTACGCCAACCACCTGCATGACAACGACCGCTGGCCCATGGGCGACGCGGGCACCGGTATTGCCTTGCCGCCGCTGTTCGATGACGCGCTGGAACTGTGGCCGTGCAGCCTGTCGCTGTCGCTGGCCCGGCAGCGCGACAAGGCCATGGCGCTGGGCATGATGCATGACCTGCAACCCGCCCCGCCGTTCAAGCGTCGTGTGCGGCGCTGGCTGCAACGGGTCTTGGCGGGACGGGCGCGGTCGCCTTATGGTGAGAACGAGTTTTTCCGCAAGGCCGTACGACGGCATGAGTTGTTCTGGCGTTTGTGACGGCAGTTGTGAAAGGGAAGGTCATGAAAGTTTTGTTTCTGGTACAGAAAGAACAGCGCGCGATTCTCGATCGCCTGTACGAAGGCATTGCCGAGCACTGCGAGTGTGATACCCGCTGGCTGAGCAGTGCTGAGCAGCGCAACCTGCGCGGTTACTTCAAGCGTGAAGTCGACGTGAGCCGTTATGACCGCATCGTGTTCTTCCTGCGGTTCAAGCAGGAGATTCGCCAGGCCGGCTTTATCCGTACGATCCCGAACCTGGTGATCCTCGAACACGATGCCTACCAGAACTACATTCCCTGCAAGTACACGGGCAAGTTCAGTGCCCATTACCGTCGCTTGCCGTGGGTGCGGGTCATCAGTTCGGGGCATATGGTGACCGAGCGCCTGCGCGCCGAAGGCTTCGATGCGGTGTTCGTGCCCAAGGGCTACGATCAGGCGCTGTTGCAGGCCCAGGGATTGGAGCGCGACATTGAGCTGGCATTTGTCGGCAGCACCAACAGCGTGGCCTACAGTGGTCGCAAGGCATTGCTCGATGAGTTGGCCCGCGTTGAACCTTTGGTGGTTACGCGCACCAAATCCGGTGAGGAATACTGCGCAACCCTCAACCGGATTCGTTTTTTCGTCAGTGCCGACGTGGGCATGGGCGAGTATATGATCAAGAACTTCGAAGCCATGGCCTGTGGTTGTGTGCTGCTGGCGTTTGACCAGGGTGCCGGGGAAAACCAGGCCCTTGGCTTCAAGGACATGGTCAATGTGGTGTTCTATAAAGACATTCCCCAGTTGCAGGAAAAACTCGCTGCATTGCGATCCAATCCTCAACTGGCGGCCGAGATTGCGCGCAACGGGCAGGACCTCGCGGTCAGCCAGTTCAGCTTTGCGCGCATCGGCCAGCGCATTGTCGAGGCGCTGAAGCCGCCGCTGCGGCCCCGGGCACCGTTGAGTTTGCTGGAAACGCTGCGCTTGAAACTAGGCGTTTGATATCTGCCAGGTGGCCGCGCTTGGTGGCCTTATGATATTATCGAGGCTTGAATGCAATTCTCCGCTCAAAGCGATATAACGCTCGTCGTGACCAGTTGTGGTCGCTTCGATTTGCTGAAGCGCACGCTCGCGAGCTTCGATCTGTTCAATACAGCGGCCATCCGCGAAGTCTTCATTACCGAAGACTCTGGCGATGACGCGGTACGCCTGGCGATTCCCGAGCATTGGCTCGGCCATTGCACGTTCCTGATCAACCGCCCGAAGCTGGGGCAATTGGCATCCATCGACTTGGCCTACGGGTCGGTCAAGACCCCGTACATATTCCATTGCGAAGATGACTGGGCGTTTTATCGACCCGGTTTTGTCGAGGATTCGAAGACAGTGCTGGAGCAGCGTCCCGATATTCTCCAAGTCTGGTTGCGCAATTACGTTTACGACTTGCAGGTGCACAGCCCCTATATTCATCTGGGGCCGCGCGAGGTGATTGGCGGGGTACCTTGTTATTCCTTGCTGTCCGACAAGCCTGAGTGGCAAGGGTTCTCGCTGAACCCGGGGCTGCGACGTATCAAGGAATACCGGTTATGTGCACCCTATGCCGGGTTCGAGGGTGAGAAAGGGCTTTCCAGGCGTTACGCGCAGCTGAACCTGGGCGCCGTCACCCTGGAGGGCGATGCGGTCTTGCACACCGGTTTCGGTTTGCATGTGGCGACGGCGGAAGAGCGCTTGACCAAGGCGCGGCGCAAGCGGCGAGAGCGGGTCAAGCTGGTGCTCATGCTGATCCTGGGGGTCGGCATCGGTTGGTTGATCCGCCAGTAAATACGACGAGCCACACCAACGCCGCATAAGGTTTTTTCGATGAGTATTCTCAACATCATGTGGGCTGGTGGCTCTGCATTCGCTTCGGTGCAGAAGGTTCATCAGCAAATACTGGCCCAGGCCGACAGCGATGTACCGGTGCACACCTGGTTGCTTCAGGGCAGCGCCGCTGGCAGCGATGGCCTGGTCGAACAGGCCGTCGAGTGGAACCTCTCATCCGCCAGGCTCAAGGGGCGGCACCTGTGGAAGTGGCTGATGCCCTGGATGCGTGCGCGCTTCCAGAAGGCCCTGCCTGAGGATGTGCAGGTTGTACTGCTAGATGGCATCGGTGTCGCGCGAGTGCTTTTACCGGTGCTCAAGCACCTGCCGCAGGTGCGGGCCGTGGTGATTTTTCATGGCGTCACGCGCTTGCGCAAAGCTGATCGCAAGCTCTTCGAGCAACTCCCGGCGTCGCAACTGACGCTGGCGGCCGTGTCGCAAACCCTCGCCGGCTCCCTTGAGCGTTACCTGCAACGGCCCGTGGCGGTGCTGCGCAGTGCCTTCGATCCTGCGGTGTTTCGTGCCGCCGCGCTTGCCCGTGAGCCGGCTCGATCCCGCCTGGGGCTGCCGTTGGATGGCTCGCCGGCAGTGGGGGCGGTAGGTCGACTGGTCGACGGCAAGGGGTTTGGCTGTTTGCTGGAGGCCTTTGCCAGTGCGACGGCCGATCGGCCGGATGCGCGTCTGGTGATCATCGGCGAGGGGCCGGCGAGGCCCAGGCTTGAGGCGCGTATCGAGGCGCTTGGCTTGCGCGACAAGGTGTACCTGCCGGGGCATCTTCCTGAGGCGGCGACCCTTTATCGGGCGTTTGACTGGGTCGCCATTCCGTCGACGGAAGAGGGCCTGGGGTTGATCCTGCAAGAGGCGGTGATGGCCGGCGTGCCTGTACTGACCAGCGAGCTGGCAGTGTTCCGCGAACAACTGGGTGATGCCGGCTGGTACGCGCCCGTAGACAGCGCCACGTCCTGGGGGCAACTCCTGGCACGCGCGTTCGTGAGTTCCGGCGTGCAGGTTGTCGAGGCTCAATCGCGGGCGTTGGCGCCGGAGCAGGCCTGGAACGATTTCACTGAAACCACCCGGCGGCTGTTCTCATGCCGCTAGCAGCGCTTGCTCCAGTGCTTGCATTGGAAAGTGTTCGTTCAGCTTCTCGCGCGCAATATAGCGGGCGAAGTGTTGCAGGTTGCGCCTTGCCAGTTCCGGGTTCAGGGGCGCGCGCAGGAAACGCATGTCGGCCACGTCGATCAGGCCCATTTCATTGTCCGGTGTCACGACAATATTGCCCAGGTGCAACGAACGGAAGTAGATGCCCGCGCCATGCAGGCGGCGAATAAGGGCCACCAGCGGGTCGAGGTTGGTGTGCCAGTCAAAGCCTTCACGGTTGGAAATCTGGCGTAGCGTTTCGCCCGGCAAGGGGCGGTAGAGTACGGCGGTCATGCCGGGCGCCGTCAGTTGAAAGAACGCGAGCACGGTCAGGGTCGGGATGCCCCGTTGTTGCAACTGCGCCACGTTGTCGATGAAACGCTTGGAGTACGGGCGGAACAGCGCGGACGACAGCAGGCGCTTGCGGCGAAACAGCTTGAGGATGTTCCCGTTGGTCAGCAGGTAGACTTTGGGCCCGTAGCTGTCCTGTTCCAGGATTCTGGCACCTTCAATCATCGCGGTTAAATCGGCTTGGGAAAGCCTTGAACATTGCATCGTCGGAAAGCCTTGTGGGAGTCGCGGGCACAGTGATCGGTAATAATGCCGAAAGTTTTGGGTTTTAACCATGCCGGGTTGGCGGGTTGAACGTATTCAGGAGCGGGTGATGCAAGCAAGTCGTTGGGCGCAGGTATGGATGATTTTCGGGTTACTTTGGTTTTTGCTGGCGATTGCTTTTGCCCCGACCAATAAGATTTATCAACAGGGGTTGACGCTGTTCCTGTGGTTGCCGGCGATGGTGTTTGCCTGGTCGGCCCGTGAGCGTCTCATGGAGGTCTGGCGCGAACAGCGCTGGCTCTGCGTGATGGTCGGGTTGCTGGCAGCTTGGGGGGCGATCAGCCTGACGTGGACCAATGCCGAGGACCCTTCGCGCGAAGCCAAGCGTCTGCTGTACATCGGCGTGTTCCTGCTGTTTTTCCCGGTACTCGCCGGTGGCCGGACCGAGCAGGTGATCCGCGTGATGCAATGGGGTGGTTTCGGCCTGGCCCTGTCGTCGCTCCTGGCGATCATCAAATTCTATGGCTTTGAGCATAACGACTGGTATGCGCGCCTCGAAGGCCTGGGCCAGTTGAGCCATCCGATCCTGGGTGCCTATGTGATCGGCCTGGCCGCCGTGTGGTTGCTGCACTGGCTGCCGCGCGGTCGCTGGATGCAGGTGGCATGGGCAGTGTCCATCGCGTTGCTTGGGTTGTTCGTGGTGTTGAGTCAAAGCCGCGGCGCCGCACTGGCGTTGTTGCTGACTGTCGTGGCAATGCCGGCCTGGTGCCGTGACCGCCGTAGCACGGTGATTGCCATTGGTGCGGTCATCGCGGCGCTGGCGGTGTTCTTCGCCATGCAGTCCCTGGTGCTGGCCCGGGGTGTGTCTTACCGACCGCAGATCTTCATGGCCGCCGTGCAGATGATCAGCGAGCGCCCGTGGACCGGCCTGGGGCTGGGCGGGGACTACAAGGTATTTGCCGATAACCTCTTTTTCGATCACTCCCACAACCTGTTCACCCACGTGAGCATCGAGTTGGGCCTGCCCGGCCTGCTGCTGTGGTGCGGCCTGTGGTTCGGGGTGCTGTGGCAGGCCTGGAAGGCCCGCGACACGCTCTATGGCAAGGGCATCATCGGCATGTGGGTGTTTTCGTTCCTGGCCATGCAATTCGATGCCGCCAGCCTGACCGGCACGCCGCGGGCCGAGTGGTTTATCTCCTGGCTGCCGATTGCCCTGGCCAGTGTTTTGGTCTGGGCTCGGGCCAAACCCGACGCGTGTGATAAAGTTCGCGTCCTACCCAATCAGTGAGCTCGACACATGAGTGACGCACCGCCCAAAGCGGACCAGGAATCCAGCCTGAAAATCTATTTCCGGCTGCTGGGCTATGTGAAACCGTACCTCGGCATGTTCCTGCTGAGTATCGTGGGCTTCGTGATCTTCGCTTCGACCCAGCCAATGCTCGCCGGGATTCTCAAGTACTTCGTCGATGGCTTGAGCAACCCCGATGTGGTGTTCCTGCCCAATATCCCGTTGTTCAAGGACCTGAAGTTGCTGATGGCCGTGCCGCTGCTGATCATCCTGATCGCCGCGTGGCAGGGGCTGGGGTCGTTCCTGGGCAACTACTACCTGGCCAAGGTTTCCCTGGGGCTGGTGCATGACCTGCGGGTCCAGTTGTTCAACAAGCTGCTGGTGTTGCCTAACCGCTATTTCGATACCCACAACTCCGGGCACCTGATTTCCCGTATCACCTTCAACGTGACCATGGTCACCGGTGCGGCCACCGATGCAATCAAGGTGGTGATCCGCGAAGGCCTGACGGTGGTGTTCCTGTTCGGCTACCTGCTGTGGATGAACTGGAAGCTGACCCTCGTGATGCTGGCGATCCTGCCGCTGATCGCGATCATGGTCGGCAGCACCAGCAAGAAATTCCGCAAGCAGAGCAAGAAGATCCAGGTGGCAATGGGCGATGTTACGCACGTCGCTTCGGAAACCATCCAGGGTTACCGCGTGGTGCGCAGCTTCGGTGGCGAAAGCTACGAGGAGCGTCGCTTTGCCGCCGCCAGCCAGGGCAATACCGACAAGCAGCTGCGCATGAACAAGACCGGTGCGGTCTATACGCCGATGCTGCAACTGGTGATCTACACGGCCATGGCCGCGTTGATGTTCCTGGTGCTGCTGTTGCGCGGTGAAGCCACGGCGGGTGACCTGGTGGCCTACATTACTGCGGCGGGCCTGCTGCCCAAGCCGATTCGCCAGCTGTCGGAAGTCAGCTCGACGATCCAGAAAGGCGTGGCCGGTGCCGAGAGCATCTTCGAACAACTGGATGAAGAACCCGAAGTCGACAGCGGCACTGTGGAGCGTGATCGCGTCAGCGGTCGCCTGGACGTGCGCAACCTGAGTTTCACCTACCCGGGTACGGAGCGTGAGGTGCTCAAGAACATCAGCTTCAGCGCAGCCCCTGGGCAGATGATCGCCCTGGTCGGCCGCTCGGGCAGCGGCAAGTCGACCCTGGCTAGCCTGATCCCGCGTTTCTACCATCATGAAACCGGGGAAATCCTGCTGGACGAGGTCGAGATCGAAGACTACCGCCTGCGTAACCTGCGTCGTCACGTGGCCCAGGTGACCCAGCATGTGACCTTGTTCAACGACACCGTGGCCAACAACATCGCCTACGGCGACCTGGCCGATGCACCCCGTGCCGACATCGAGAAAGCCGCCGCCGACGCCTACGCCATGGACTTCATCTCCGAGCTGCCAAAAGGCCTGGACACCGAAGTCGGTGAAAATGGCGTGCTGCTTTCCGGTGGTCAACGTCAGCGCCTGGCGATCGCCCGGGCCCTGCTGAAAAATGCCCCGCTGCTGATCCTCGATGAGGCCACTTCGGCCCTGGATACCGAGTCCGAGCGGCATATCCAGGCTGCACTGGACAAGGTCATGAAAGGTCGCACCACCCTGGTGATTGCGCACCGTTTGTCCACCATTGAGAAAGCCGACCTGATTCTGGTGATGGACCACGGCGAAATTGTCGAGCGCGGGACACATCTCGAACTGCTGGCCATGGGCGGCTATTACTCGCGCCTGCACGCCATGGGGCTGGACGAGCCGGCCACGGCAAACATCACCTGACCAGCCGGGGCGCGCAATGCGCCCCGGTGTTTGTATCAGGCCCGTTACAGGGCTTGACCAAAGCCAAATAATCCAGCGCTTGTCGTTTGTTATGTTGGCCTTCTCGATTCGAATGACGAACGAGAGGGCTAACCTTCTTGCGTGGGTATTGGAATGTTGCAACGTCTACTGTGGAAGCTGCTTCCCAAACACCAGAGGGTGTTTCTGCTGGGGCGTTTGTCGGTGGTGGATCGCCAGGCGGTGAACAAATCCCTGTCTGGGGTAGCAACGCTTAACCCGGCTTTCGAACGACACCAGTGCGTGTTTATCCATGTGCCCAAATGCGCCGGCAGCAGCGTGTGCTCGGCACTTCTCGAGGGGCGCTGGCCGGGGCATCTGCCGTATTACTGGTATGAGCAGCAATTTCCCCAACACTGCGAGCGCAGCTTCAAATTCGCTTTCGTACGCGACCCGCTGGAGCGCGCTTACTCGGCCTATACCTACTTGCGCGGCAACCCTATGGGCGCTCGCGACCTGCAAGCCCAGTCGCTCGTTTCCAGCTACCGCGACTTCGACCATTTCATTGCCGGCTGGCTGCACCCGGATAACCTGCGACGTCAATTGCACTTTGCTCCCCAGACCGACTTCCTGGTCGATCACATGGGCCAGATGGCCATGGACTTCCTCGGGCGCCAGGAGTCTTTGCAGCAAGACTTCCTGCACCTGTGCGAACGCCTCGGCGTGGACTCATCCCTGCCACATCTGAATGTTTCCCTGGGGCGTCGCCACGAGGCGGTCAGGGACTTTTGCTCCTCGCGCACGCGCCGATTGGTCAGGCGTGCCTATCAACGTGACTACGAGGTGTTGGGTTATGAATAGCCAGTTGCTGACCGGCGGTGGCGCTGCCATCCGTCCCTTTTCCCTATCGCTGTCCGTGGCCGCACGGGCGGCACTCAAGCATCAGCAGCCCTGCTGCGTATGGCTGACGGGGCTGTCCGGGTCCGGCAAGTCGACCCTGGCCAATGCCCTGGAGGTGCAACTCAACGAGCAGGGGCGGCACACCTTCGTGCTTGATGGCGATAACTTGCGCGCGGGGCTGTGCAATGACCTGGGCATGAGCGACGCGGCGCGCAAGGAAAATATCCGGCGTATCGGCGAAGTGGCGCGCCTGATGGTGGACGCCGGCTTGATTGTCATTGTGTCGGCGATCTCGCCGTTCAGCGTCGATCGGGCGCGGGCCAGGGTGCTGTTCGGGCCGGAGCAGTTCTTTGAGATTTATGTCAGCACGCCCTTTGACGTATGTGCCCGGCGCGATCCCAAGGGCTTGTACCGCGCCGCACTGGAGGGGCGCATCAAGGCCTTCACCGGGTTGGACAGCCCCTATGAGGCACCGCTTGCGGCCGACTGCGAAATCAATACCGATGAGGTTGAGTTGGCCGAAGCCGTGGAGCAGATCCTGGCGGCACTGTTTAAAAAGTGATCAGTTTCAGTGCCTGATGCATCGCGGATAAAGCTCTCGAACTAGGCGGCGCTCACCCTGTGCTAATATCGCGCCCCTGTTCATTTTGTATGTGGGTTGCTCCATGAAGTTGTCCATGCCGCGATTCGATCAAGCCCCTGTCTTGGTGGTCGGCGATGTCATGCTCGACCGTTACTGGCATGGCGGTACCTCACGGATTTCCCCTGAGGCGCCGGTACCGGTAGTCAAGGTCGAGCAAATCGAAGACCGTCCAGGTGGCGCTGCCAACGTTGCCCTCAATATTGCCGCCCTCGGCGCCCCGGCCTCCCTGGTCGGTGTGACCGGCGACGACGAAGCCGCCGACAGCCTGGCCAACAGCCTGCGCGGCGCCGGCGTGCGCGCGCTGTTCCAGCGCATTGCCCATCAGCCGACCATCGTCAAGCTGAGGGTGATGAGCCGTCACCAGCAATTGCTGCGTATCGATTTCGAAGAACCCTTCGCCACCGACGCCCTGGCTCTCAGTGGCCAGGTCGACGCGTTGCTCGAAGGTATCAAGGTGCTGGTGTTGTCCGACTACGGCAAAGGCGCCCTGAAGAACCACCAGGAACTGATCCAGGCCGCCAAGGCGCGGAACATTCCGGTACTGGCCGATCCCAAGGGCAAGGACTTCTCGATTTATCGAGGTGCCAGCCTGATCACACCGAACCTCAGCGAGTTCGAAGCCATCGTCGGCGGTTGCGCCGATGAGCACGACCTGGTGAGCAAAGGCGCGGCACTCATGGCCGACCTTGACCTCGGCGCCTTGCTGGTGACCCGTGGCGAGCACGGCATGACCCTGCTGCGTCCCGGTCACCCGGCGATGCACCTGCCGGCGCGTGCCCGTGAAGTGTTTGACGTCACCGGTGCCGGTGACACCGTGATTTCCACCCTGGCGGCCTCCATTGCGGCCGGCGAAGAGTTGCCCCACGCCGTGGCCCTGGCCAACCTGGCGGCGGGCATTGTAGTCGGCAAGCTGGGGACGGCCGCGATCAGCGCGCCTGAACTGCGCCGTGCGATCCAGCGCTCCGAAGGTTCGGAACGTGGTGTGCTGAGCATCGAGCAATTGCTGCTGGCGATTGACGATGCCCGTGCCCACAACGAAAGCATTGTGTTCACCAATGGCTGTTTCGACATCCTGCACGCCGGCCATGTGACCTACCTGGAGCAGGCTCGCGCCCAAGGTGATCGGCTGATCGTCGCGGTCAACGATGACGCGTCGGTCAGCCGCCTGAAAGGCCCTGGCCGTCCGATCAACAGCGTCGACCGACGCATGGCGGTATTGGCCGGGTTGGGCGCGGTGGATTGGGTGATCAGCTTCCCTGAAGCCACCCCGGAAAACCTGCTGGCCCAGGTCAAGCCGGACGTGCTGGTCAAGGGCGGCGACTACTCCGTCGACCAGGTGGTCGGTGCCGACATCGTCAGTGCCTACGGCGGCAAGGTCAAAGTGCTGGGCCTGGTTGAGAACAGCTCGACCACCGCCATTGTCGAGAAGATCCGCAACAATGAGTAAGGCTGATCCGTTGGTCCTGATCACCGGTGGCGCGGGCTTCATTGGCTCGCACCTGGTCGACGCGCTGCTTGCCAAGGGCTACGCAGTGCGAGTGCTGGATAACCTGTCCACGGGCAAACGCAGCAACCTGCCGCTGGACAACCCGCGCGTCGAGCTGCTCGAGGGGGATGTCGCCGATGCCGGGCTGGTGGCGCGTGCCGCTGTCGGCGCGACGGCGGTGGTGCACCTGGCGGCGGTCGCTTCGGTGCAGGCTTCGGTGGATGACCCGGTCAGCACGCACCAGAGCAATTTCGTCGGTACCCTGAATGTCTGCGAAGCCATGCGCAAAGCCGGTGTGAAGCGGGTGGTATTCGCTTCCAGCGCGGCGGTGTATGGCAACAACGGCGAAGGCGCTTCCATTGACGAAGAGACCACCAAGGCGCCGTTGACGCCCTATGCCTCGGACAAGTTGGCCGGCGAGCATTACTTCGACTTCTACCGGCGCCAGCATGGCCTGGAGCCGGTGATTTTCCGCTTCTTCAATATCTTCGGCCCGCGCCAGGATCCGTCATCGCCGTACTCCGGCGTGATCAGCATCTTCAGCGAACGGGCTCAGCAAGGCCTGCCGATTGCCGTGTTCGGCGATGGCGAGCAGACCCGCGACTTCATGTACGTGGAAGACCTGGTGGACGTGCTGGTGCAGGCCATCGAAGCCCCGGACGCGCCGTTGGGGGCGATCAACGTCGGCTGGAACCGCACGACTACCCTCAAGCAGGTGCTGCAGGCACTGGAAGAGGCCATTGGTACGTTGCCTGCCGTGACTTACGGCCCGGCACGCTCGGGAGATATTCGGCATTCGCGGGCGAATAACCAGCGTTTGCTGGCCAGCTTCAAGCTACCTGAGCCGACCCCGCTGACGGTTGGCCTGGCGCGGTTGCTCAGAGGCTGACTGTTCACCTGTAGGAGCGAGCTTGCTCGCGAAGCTCGTCAACGATAACGCGGGTATCCTGATTAAAAGCGGCGCCCTTGAGTTTTTCGCGAGCAAGCTCGCTCCTACAGTTATCGAAGCCAGCCCTCAGCGGCTGGTTTTTTTATTTGGCACGATCTTGCGCAGCATCTGGCGTGCCTTGCCGGTCAGGCGCTTCAATTTCGATTCTTTCTCAGGCTCTGCCAGGCCTTGCTGGCGAAGCCAATCCTTCCAGCGAATGCGCTCGTCGCGCACCAGCCAACCTTCCTGCTGGGCGAAGCTTTCCGCCAGGTACAGACCGCGGGTGCTGGCGGGGTAGAGCTGGTCTTTCTTGACGGTGTAGAGCTCGGCGAGCGGTTGGCCGTCTTTCAGTGGCATCAGGTACAGGTCCGGGCGCTGGCGGTCCAGGCGTGCCACCAGTTGGTCGCCTTCAAGCCGCTCATCTACATGGAACAGGCTCAGGGATTTGGCTTCCTTCGGCACTTCCAGGCGCAAGTCATAAATCAGTTGCAGCGACGCGGTCGGCACATGCACATAGGCCCGCGGGCGCTCGATCAGTTGGGTGGTTGCGCAACGTACCGGGCGTGCGGCCCCTGACAAAGGGCTCAAGCGAAACGGCAAGGCTTCACGGTAATGCAGCGCGGCGGAGTAGGGGGCAGGCAACCAGGTGTCGTTGAAGCGCCCGCCGAGCCAGCCTTCCGGGGTCTCCAACAGGCATTCCTCGGCAATCTCCTGGATGGCGGTGTGCAGCGGCAGGTTCAGTTCATGGGCGGGCACGTAGCCGGAGATCAGCTTGAGCACCACATCGCCACGGTCCTGGCGACGCTGGCGCACCAACACCCAGTAATCCTTGTTTTGCCAGTGCAGGGTCAGGCGCACCGATACGCCGAGGTTGGCCAGTTCCAGGGCGAAGCGTTCGGCATCCGGCACCTCTACCGGCTTGCGCCGTTGCAGGGTCTGGGCGAAGTTGAGCGGCATACCCACGCCCTGGTAGATCAGGCCTTCGGGGGTGGCTTCGACGTGCAGGGGCAGTGTCTTGAAGTTGCTGGGGTTTTTTCTTATGAGCGTTCGCGGCATGTCGGCTCCTTCTTGCGACGGGGTCGGCCGCGTCGGCGGCATCAGAGTTGACGAATGACCTTGGCAGCGGTCGCCACGTTATGGGCCAGGTGCAGCGGATTGATGGTCCCGACAATAGCACTGGCGACGCCCGTTTGCGCAAACAACAGCATGAAACTGGCGTGTATTGGATCCATTCCCGGTTCCAGGCAGACGTGGCCGCTGGCCAGCGCCTTTTTGACCAGGATGCCCTTGCCATGGGCCGCCGCATACTCAATGACGGCTTTTTCCGCCTGTTCGTTCAGATTGTAGGTGACCATCGCGCAATCACCTTGTTCCAGAGCCTTCACGCCACCTTCGACGGTTTTGCCGGAGAAACCGAAACCGCGAATCTTGCCCTCTTGTTTCAGCTGCGCGAGGGTCTGGTACACCTCACAGTCGTTGAGGATGTGCAGGTCGTTGCCATCGGAGTGCACCAGCATCAGATCGATAAAATCCGTTTCAAGTCGTTTCAAGCTGCGTTCGATCGACATCCGTGTATGGGCAGCGCTGAAATCATGGCGGGACAGGCCTTCTTCGAACTCTTCGCCGACCTTGCTGACAATCACCCAGTCCTGGCGCTGGCCGCGCAGCAGTGGCCCCAGGCGTTCTTCGCTACGCCCGTAGGCGGGTGCGGTATCGATCAGGTTGATGCCCAGCTGGCGGGCCTGGCGCAGCAACATCCGTGCTTCGTCGTCATCGGGAATGGTGAAGCCGCTGGGGTACTTCACACCCTGGTCGCGGCCCAGCTTGACGGTGCCGAGGCCGAGCGGCGACACCAGCAGGCCGGTGCTGCCCAAGGGGCGGTGCAGGTCGTGCAGGGTCGGCAGGCTCATGGCAACAGTTGCTCCCAGGCTGGTACGCCGATGGCGGGTTTTGGCAGGTCGGGCAAAGGCTCCGATGCGCTTGGGCGGATGCCGTCGCGTTCGAGGCTGTTGATCACGCGATCGGCGAAATCCGGCGCCAGCGCCAGCTTGGTCGGCCAGCCCACCAGCAGGCGGCCCTCTTCGGCGACGAAGGCGTTGTCAGGCCGGCTCAGGCCCGATTGCAGGGGTTCTGCGCGATCGACCCGTAGCGTGGCCCAGTGGGTCTGGCTCATATCGATCCAGGGCAGCAGGTGCGCCAACTCTTTCCGGGCGGTGGCGATCTGTTCTTCGGGTGTGCGTGCCACGCCGTCGGCCTCGGCAATGTCGCCGCCCATGTACCACACCCAATTGCCATCGGCAGCCGGGTGCGTGGTGACAGTGATGCGCGGCTTGGTACCGCCGCCCAGGCAGTGGGCGTACAGCGGCTTCAGGCCTGGGCCCTTGGCGATGATCATATGCAACGGGCGTTTCTGCATGGCCGGCTGGCTCAGGCCCAGGGCGGCGAGCAGTTCGGCGGTACCGCCACCGGCGCTCAGGACGATGCGCTGGGCGCGGATTTCGCGGCCATCGACGTTCAAGCCCACCAAGGTGTCGCCTTCGTAAAGGGGGGCGATATGCTGCCCGGCGAGCAAGCCGTCACCGGCCAGTTGCGCCAGGCGTTCGATCACGCTGGGTACGTCCACCACCAGTTCGGCCAGGCGATAGACCTTGCCCTTGAAGCCACGGTCTTGCAGGGCTGGCGGCAGGTCGTCGCCCTTGACCTGATCGACACGGCCGCGCACGGCCTTGCTGGCAAAAAAGCTGGTGAGGTTGCCGGCGATCGTGCCTGGGGACCACAGGTAATGGGCTTGCGAGAGCACGCGCACGCCGGACAGGTCCAGCTCGCCGTCACCGGCCAGGGCTTCACGCCAGCGACGCGGCATATCGGCAATCGCTTCGGAGGCGCCGGTGAGGGCGCCGTGCAGGGCGTATTTGGCACCGCCGTGGATAATCCCCTGGGATTTCACGCTTTGCCCGCCACCTAATGTGGCGTTTTCCACCAGCACCGTGGAAAACCCCTGGCGGCGTAGGCGCGCATTCAGCCAGAGGCCGGCAACTCCGGCGCCGACAATCAGGACGTCGGTGGAAATAGGCATGCGCGCGAGACCTCGTGGATAGAAAAGGGCGTGCAGTATAGCGCGCAGCGACAAGTTATCGGCTGCAAGCGGCAAGTTAGAAGCGATTCGCGGCGCTCTTTCTTGCCGCTTGTCGCTCGCAACTTACTGCTGCTTTTAATGCCCTGCAGTTTTCGAGAACAGCTGGATGACCACCACGCCCAGCACAATCAGGCCCATCCCCAGCATCGCCGGCACATCGAGCTTCTGCCCATAGATAAACAGCGCGGCAATGCTCACCATCACGATGCCCATCCCGGCCCATACCGCGTAGGCGACGCCGACCGGCACGGTACGCACCACCAGGGTCAGCATCCAGAACGCCACGCCGTAGCCGACGATCACCAGCAACAGCGGGATGGGAGTACTCCAGCCCTTGATGGCTTTCATGGAAACGGTAGCGATCACTTCCGAGCAGATGGCAATAGCCAGGTAGCAGTAGGCGGCGTTCATGGGTGAGTCCTCGGTGTAAAGCAATCTGATAAGGCCGGCATTCTAGAGTTTTATCAGATGGGGTAAAGTCATTACCTATCCGAAATTCAGATGGGTTGTGGGATGAGCATGCAATGGAACCTGGAACAGATGCGTTTGTTTGTCAGCGTCGCCGAGCAGCGTTCGTTTTCAGCGGTGGCGCGCGGGCAGCGCAAGGCGCAATCGGCAGTCAGCAACGCGATTGCGATGCTGGAGACCGACCTTGGCGTGAGCCTGTTCGAGCGTAGCAGCGGCCGCCAGCCCAGCCTCACCGAAGCCGGCAGTGTGTTGCTGGAGGAGGCCCGCGAAGTGCTGCGCCAATGTGAGCGCCTCAATGGCCGGGCACTGTCACTGACCCGCGGTGAAGAAGCCTGCCTGCGCCTGGCCCAGGATGAAGCGATGTTGTTCCAGCCGGTACTCGACAGCCTTGAGGCATTGGCGGGGCGATACCCGTTGCTGGAAGTACAACTGTCCAGCGCCGCCCAGGGCGATGTGGCGCGCAAGTTGGTGGAGCGCCAGGCCGACCTGGGCCTGCTGTTCTATCACGACCAGATCCCCGAAGCCTTGGAGCGGCGGGTGGTAGGCAGCGTGGAGATGGTCACGGTGTGCGGCGTGAACCACCCGTTGGCCAAGGAGCCCTACGTGACGTGCCAGCACCTGGCCCAGTTTCGCCAGTTGTTGATGTCGACCCAGACCAGTGTCTACCCCGGCAGCGAAGCGGCCAGCCCGCTGGTGTGGCGTGCCGACAGTTTCTACGTACTGGCCGAATGGCTGATGAGCGGCCTGGGCTGGGCGTGGCTGCCACGGCATATCGTGCAATACCCGACCTATCAGCAGCAGATGGTGGAATTGGACAGCGAATGGACGCCACCGGCCCTGGTGGTGGAGCTGGTCTGGCGGCGCGACGAGCACCTGGGCCCCGCCGCGCGCTTTCTCGCCAAACGTTTTGCCGAGTGCTTGCAGGCGATCGACTGAAAAAGCCGATAAACTCCGCCGCCATGAATAGAACTCTCTACAGCTGTCTGTTTTACCTGGCGCTGCCGTTGGTGGCCTTACGTCTCTGGTTGCGTGCACGCAAGGCGCCGGCCTATGCCCGGCGCGTCGGCGAGCGGTTTTCCTATGGCTTGCCGGCGATGCAGCCGGGCGGGATCTGGGTGCATGCGGTGTCGGTGGGCGAAAGCATTGCCGCGGCGCCGATGATCCGCGGCTTGTTGGCGCGTTATCCACAGCTGCCGGTCACCGTCACCTGCATGACACCCACCGGTTCCGAGCGCATCCAGGCGTTGTTCGCCAACGAGCCGCGCATCCAGCATTGCTACCTGCCTTACGATTTGCCCTGTGCAGCCAAGCGTTTTCTCGATCGTGTACAGCCCCGGCTGGCGGTGATCATGGAGACCGAGTTGTGGCCCAACCATATCCACGCCTGCGCCCGGCGCGGTATTCCGGTGGCCTTGGCCAATGCGCGGCTGTCGGCGCGTTCGGCCAAGGGCTATGCGCGTTTTGCCAGGCTGACGGCGCCGATGCTATCGGAAATGAGCCTGTTCGCGGTACAGACCGAGACTGAGGCCCAGCGTTTCCTGAGCCTGGGCGCACGCCCGGAAACCGTCGAAGTCACCGGCTCGATCAAGTTCGACCTGACCATCGACCCCGAGCTGCCGCTGCGTGCCGCCGTCCTGCGCGAGCAATGGGGCGCCGCTGAGCGCCCGGTGTGGATCGCTGCCAGTACCCACGAAGGCGAAGATGACGTGGTGCTGGCGGCCCACCGGCAACTGCTCGAGAGCTATCCCAACGCGCTGCTGATCCTGGTGCCGCGTCATCAGGAGCGCTTCGGCCCGATGTTCGAGTTGTGCGCGCAACAAGGGTTTGCCACGGTGCGTCGCTCCAGCGGCGAGCCGGTGACCGCGCAAACCTCGGTACTGCTCGGCGATACCATGGGCGAGCTGTTGTTTCTCTATGCCCTGGCCGACAGCGCCTTTGTCGGCGGCAGCCTGGTCGCGACCGGCGGGCATAACCCGTTGGAACCGGCCGCGCTGGCTAAGCCTGTGATGATGGGGCCCCACGTGTTCAACTTCCTCGACATCACCGCGATGATGCGCGAAGCGGGGGCGTTGCGAGAGGTGGAGGACGCAGAAGGGCTGGCCGAGGCCGTACGCCAGCTGTTCGAACTGCCGCAGGATGCACGCCGCATGGCGCAGGCGGGGCTCAAGGTGATGCAGGCTAATCAGGGGGCGCTTAAGCGCTTGCTGGATGGTTTGGATAGACTGATAGCTCACTGACTTAACACCGTTACCAATGTGGGAGGGTGTAGAACCCTCCCACATTGGTTTTGTGGTGTGCTCAGTAGCCCGGGCGGGCCTTGAGCTGCTCGGCGGCGGCCTTGGCCAGGTCCGGCGGCAGGAAGTCGCGATCCGGGTTGTAGTCGGCCTTGAGGTAGCGCGTCAGGTCCTGCAGGTCCCCTGGGTTCAAGGTGCCCGCCGCCTGTTTCAAGCGCAGGTTGTCGAGGATGTAGTCGTAGCGGCTGTTGTTGTAGTTGCGCACCGACGCGTAGAGCTGGCGCTGTGAGTCCAGCACGTCGACGATATTGCGCGTACCCACCTGGTAACCGATTTCCGTGGCTTCCACTGCGCTCTGGTTGGAGATGATCGACTGGCGGCGCGCCTGGACCTGTTCCACATCGGTGTTTACTGCGCGGTGCAGGTTGCGCGTGTTTTCCACCACCTGGCGACGCAGGCCTTCGCGTTGCTGCTCGGTCTGGCCCAGGCGCGAATACGACTCCCGCACCTGCGAGCTGGTCAGGCCGCCGCTGTAGATCGGGATGTTCAGGCGCAGGCCGATGGTGCGCTGCTCCACATCGCCACGGTACGGCGTGCCGAAGGCATTCGGGTTGCTGAAGCCAAGGGCGTCGTTGTCACCTTTTTCATACTGTGCGACGGCGTCCAGGGTCGGCGCGTGGCCGGCCTTGCGCTGCTTGAGGGTTTCTTCGGCGGCCGTGACGGCGTAGTTGCTGGCCAGCAGGTTCAGGTTCTGGCGACCGGCGGTCTCGACCCAGGCCTTGGCGTCGTTGGGCAGCGGTGGCAACACCGGCAGCGTGTGGACAATGCCCTGGATCGAGTTGTACTGGCGGTTGGTCAGGGTAATCAGCGCTTCAAAGGCATCGTCCACCTGGCGCTGGGCCAGGATCCGGTTGGCCCGTGCAGTGTCATAGCTGGCCTGGGATTGCAGCACATCGGTCTTGTCCGACAGGCCCACGTCGAAGCGCTCGTTGGATTGATCCAGCTGGCGCTTGAAGGCATTTTCCTCGGCTTTGGTCGAGGCCAGGTTGTCCTGGGCGCGCAGCACGGCGAAGTAGCTCTCGGCGCTTTGCAGGATCAGGTTCTGTTCGGTGGCCGAGAGTTGCAGCGCCGCCTGTTCGTTGGTGGCTTCGGCGGCTTGCAGTTGGAACCAGCGATCGGCGCGGAACAGCGGCTGGCTCAGGGTCGCGCGCCAGGAGTGGGCGTCGCGGTTGGCCGTGGCGGCGGGTGTGTCGATCTGGGTGCGCACGTTATTGATGTCGGCACCGCCCGACAGGTTCGGCAGCAACCCCGCGCGGGCCTGGGGCACGACTTCTTTCTGCGCGCCGTATTGGGCGCGGGCGGCAGCGAGGTCGGCGTTGTTATCCACCGCTTCCTGATAGACGCTGACCAGGTCAGTTTTGGCGGACAAGGGCGCTTCAGCTGCCCAGACCATTCCGTTGGTCGCACAAGACACGGCGAGAGCCAGTGAGAGTTTGCGCAGCATGAGGCGATCCCTAGTGTGAATATTACGGCGATAATTTAACGCCCAAGGCTAAGACGGGCCATTCCTGGCGTCAAGCATTGTGGCGGCAATCGAGTGTAGTGGCGCTGACTCGGCGCAACAATCCCGCAATCACGCCATTCATCACGCTGAATGCACCGCTATTGGCAATTTGCCCACGGCATGGTCTAGACTGGCCGAGTTCTTGTCGGGGTGCCTTGTTGGAAGGCTGAGATCGGTAAATACCGGATCCCGTTGAACCTGATCAGGTTAACGCCTGCGTAGGGAACAAGATTTCTCGTCCCCCGGCGAGTCCTCTTGTGCTTCGTCCGGGATGTTGTTCGACCTTCGAACAACCCTCGTGCACCAAGCACAGCACTGGTTTCAGTGCATCCGTCCGTCACAGGTTCGCTCCGACAAAAAATCCACCGCCTGGATAGTTGGAGAGCCCGTGATGAGCACAGAAATAAAAAGTACAAAACTGAAAAACACCGTGCATTTGAGTGAATCGGCCAAGGTCGACTCCGGCTCCGTGCAGCCGTTTACCCGCTCGCAAAAAATCTACGTGCAGGGCACTCGCCCGGACATTCGCGTACCCATGCGCGAAGTCAGCCTGGACGTGACCCCCACCGACTTCGGCGGCGAAATCAATGCGCCCGTGGTGGTCTACGACACCTCCGGCCCGTACACCGACCCGAATGTGATCATCGATGTGCGCAAAGGCCTGGGCGATGTGCGCTCGCCGTGGAT
The DNA here is from genome assembly GCF_005233485.1 of Pseudomonas sp. CFBP13509. NCBI lineage: Bacteria > Pseudomonadati > Pseudomonadota > Gammaproteobacteria > Pseudomonadales > Pseudomonadaceae > Pseudomonas > Pseudomonas sp. CFBP13509. The sequence continues at coordinate 213,611 of NZ_QGAA01000002.1, read as the reverse complement.
CGAAGCGCGTGGCGACACCGAGCGCCTGTCGGGCTTGAGTTCGCACTTTGGCCAACAGCGCCTGAGCGACGCGGAGCTGACTGCGCTGCGTTTCGCCCATGTGAAAAACCCGCGCCGCGCCAAGGCCGGGGCCAACGTCACGCAGATGCACTACGCGCGCAAAGGCATCATTACTGCGGAGATGGAATACGTCGCCATCCGCGAAAACATGAAGCTGGAAGAGGCCCGTGCCAGTGGCCTGCTCGACCAGCAACACGCCGGCCACAGCTTCGGCGCCAGCGTGCCGAAAATCATCACCCCTGAATTCGTGCGTGAAGAAATCGCCCGTGGCCGCGCAATCATCCCGGCCAACATCAACCACACCGAACTGGAACCGATGATCATCGGCCGTAACTTCCTGGTGAAGATCAACGGCAACATCGGCAACAGCGCCCTGGGTTCGTCCATCGAAGAAGAAGTGGCGAAACTCACCTGGGGCATTCGCTGGGGCTCGGACACCGTGATGGACCTGTCCACCGGCAAGCACATCCACGAAACCCGTGAGTGGATCATCCGCAACTCGCCGGTGCCGATCGGTACCGTGCCGATCTACCAGGCCCTGGAAAAAGTCGGCGGCGCGGCCGAAGACCTGACCTGGGAGCTGTTCCGCGACACCCTGATCGAACAGGCCGAGCAGGGCGTCGATTACTTCACCATCCATGCGGGCGTGCTGCTGCGCTACGTGCCGCTGACCGCCAAGCGCGTCACCGGCATCGTGTCCCGTGGCGGTTCGATCATGGCCAAGTGGTGCCTGGCGCACCACAAAGAGAACTTCACCTACACGCATTTCGACGAAATCTGCGAAATCATGAAGGCCTATGACGTCAGCTTCTCCCTCGGCGACGGCCTGCGCCCGGGCTCGATTGCCGACGCCAACGACGCCGCGCAGTTCGGCGAACTGGAAACCCTTGGCGAGCTGACCAAGATCGCCTGGAAGCACGACGTGCAAACCATGATCGAAGGCCCCGGCCACGTGCCGATGCAATTGATCAAGGAGAACATGGACAAGCAGCTCGAATGCTGCGACGAAGCGCCGTTCTACACCCTCGGCCCACTGACCACCGACATCGCGCCGGGCTATGACCACATAACCTCCGGCATCGGTGCGGCGATGATCGGCTGGTTCGGTTGCGCCATGCTCTGCTACGTCACGCCCAAGGAACACCTGGGCCTGCCGAACAAGGATGACGTGAAGACCGGGATCATCACCTACAAGATCGCCGCCCATGCGGCGGACTTGGCCAAGGGGCATCCGGGCGCGCAGATCCGCGATAACGCCTTGAGCAAGGCACGCTTCGAGTTCCGCTGGGAAGACCAGTTCAACCTCGGCCTGGACCCGGACACCGCGCGTTCGTACCACGACGAAACCCTGCCGAAGGACTCGGCCAAGGTCGCGCACTTCTGCTCCATGTGCGGGCCGAAGTTCTGCTCGATGAAAATCACCCAGGAAGTGCGCGAGTACGCGGCCAACCAGCGCATTGACGCGGTGGATGTGGACGTGGCCAAGGGCTTGGCGGAGCAGGCGGAGCGGTTCAAGCAGGAAGGCAGTCAGTTGTACAAGAAAGTTTAAGCGGCAAGCGGCAAGCTACAAGTTAAAAGCTGAATCTGCTTTTTCTTGCGGCTTGCGGCTCGTAACCATGTTCTCTTGAGACTTCTGATTTGAACACTTATTCCCCTGACGTCGCGGTCACCTCAGACAAGCGCGTCTTCGGCGCCCGCGACCTGTTCTCCCTGTGGTTCTCCCTCGGCATCGGCCTGATGGTCCTGCAAACCGGCGCCTTGCTCGCGCCGGGCCTGGGCTTGTCCGGTTCCTTGCTGGCGATTTTCCTCGGCACCCTGGTCGGCGTGCTGTTGCTGGCCGCCGTCGGTGTGATCGGCAGCGACACCGGCCTGTCCGCCATGGCCGCCCTCAAGCTCAGCCTCGGTACCAAGGGCGCGAGCCTGCCGGCGTTGCTGAACCTGTTGCAACTGATTGGCTGGGGCTCGTTCGAGATCATTGTGATGCGCGATGCCGCCAGCCTGTTGGGCGTGCGCGCGTTCAGCGACGGCAGCCTGTTGGCCAGCCCTTTGCTGTGGACACTGTTCTTCGGTGGTTTGGCGACCTTGCTGGCGGTCAGCGGGCCATTGACGTTCGTACGCCAGATCCTGCGCAAATGGGGGATCTGGCTGCTGCTGGCGGCCTGCCTGTGGCTGACCTGGAACCTGTTCGCCAAGGCTGACCTCGGCGCACTCCGGGCTCGGGCCGGTGACGGTTCGATGCCCTTTGCAGTCGGCTTTGATATCGCCATCGCCATGCCGCTGTCGTGGTTGCCGCTGATTGCCGATTACTCACGCTTCGGCAAGCGCGCCAAGAGTGTGTTTGGCGGCACGGCGCTGGGCTTCTTTATCGGCAATTTCTGGCTGATGAGCCTGGGCGTGGCCTACACCCTGGCGTTTGCGCCCAGTGGTGAAGTGAATGCGCTGTTGCTGGCGCTGGCCGGGGCTGGCCTGGGGATTCCGCTGTTGCTGATCCTGTTGGACGAGTCGGAAAACGCCTTTGCCGATATTCACTCGGCGGCGGTGTCCAGTGGGATGCTGTTGCGCGTGAAGGTCGAGCACCTGGCCCTGGCCATTGGTGTGATCTGCACCCTGATCGCCTGTTTTGCCCCGTTGGCGCAATACCAGAACTTCCTGTTGCTGATCGGCTCAGTGTTTGCGCCGTTGTTCGGCGTGGTGCTGGTGGATCATTTCATCCTGCGCCGTCGTGCTCATGGCACGCTCGCCGGCCTGCGTTGGCCGGCACTGTTGGCCTGGCTGGGTGGCATCGGCACGTATCACCTGTTGGCCAACCTGTACCCGGACATTGGCGCAACCCTGCCGGCGCTGGTGCTGGCAGGGTTGTTGCAGTTCATCCTGGGACGGGCCTTCAGCGGCGCGCGGGCACCAGCTCAGGCTTGAGGATGCCTTCCAGGCGCGAGTAGGGGATCTGCAACTCGACATGGCCCAGGGCGTACGGCGCGATGGTGCTGGTGGGGTACTTGAGGATCACGCCCCCGTAGGTCAGCGCCACGTTCGGGGTTTTCTGGAACGGGTAGGTTTTCACGAACTCCGGTTCCAGGCTCAGGCGGGTGCTGATCAGCCAGCTGTTGTGGGCCACCTGGGCGGCTTTCCAGAACGCGTCTTCCTTGCCTGGCAGCAGCATATCGCTCAGCCACAGGGCCTTTTGCTGCTGACGCGAATAGTTGATGAACGCGCGGCCAGGCTCGCCGTGGGTGGCGCCCTGGTCCAGGTAGCTGGACAGCTCGATGATTACCAAACCGTCATGCTGCTCCCGTACCTTGGCCTGCAAGTACATGCTGTTGCGTGGGGCGGCGGTGCCGAGGAATTGCTCGCGATAGGACTCCAGGCTCGACGGCAGCGGGTCGCCCGCGTTGGTACGGGTCATTTCCAGCAGGCGTTGTTCGATCAAGGCATCCAGCTTGGGTTCCTTGGCAAAGTGCACGGTGTCGATATTCACCAGCGGGCAATCGCTGGCGGCGCAGCCCGGCTTGCTCTGCTCGCTGGCGTCGCGGGTGGCTTCCAGCGGTGTGCGATAGCTGGGTTGGAACAGGCTTTGGCAGGCGCCGAGGGTCAGGGCGATGCAGGCCACGGAGGCGATTTTTAAAAGCGACATGGATGTCCTTCGTCTATCGATAAGAGCGAAATTGTGCAGCTTCGACTACCAGCAAGGCAGTCAGTTCGCCACTAAGCTGATTGAGCGTGAGTTTGACCTCCTCCGTCTGGCCCGGCAACCGCAAAGGGGCTGCACCAAGGGGCACGAGCGCGTTAGGATGGCGCGAATTGCACCGGACATGATGAGGAAGGGTATGACAGACATTGCGAAATCGACGCCGAGCACGATCGAGATTGTTCAGCGCGACAATGCCTACAAGGGCTTCTACCAGCTCGATCGCGTGCAATTGCGCCACGAAAAATTCGCTGGCGGCATGAGCCGAGTGATCAATCGCGAAGTCTTCGTCCGTCACGACGCCGTGTGTGTTCTGCCCTACGATCCGCAGCGTGATGAAGTGGTGCTCAACGAGCAGTTTCGCGTGGGTGCCATGGGCCGTACCGACAATCCATGGTTGATCGAGATGGTCGCCGGCCTGATCGACAGGGATGAGCAGCCGGAGGAGGTTGCACACCGCGAGGCCGAGGAGGAAGCTGGGCTGACGTTCTCCGCACTGTGGCCGATCACCAAGTATTTCCCGTCGCCCGGTGGCAGTACCGAATTTGTCCACTTGTACCTGGGTCGCTGCGACAGCTCGGGGGCCGGTGGTGTCCATGGACTGGAAGAAGAGGCAGAAGACATCCGCGTCACGGTCTGGGCTTTTGAAGACGCCCTGCAAGCCGTGCGCGACGGCAGGATTTCCAACGCAGCCAGCATTATCGCCCTGCAATGGCTTGCGCTTAATCGCGCGGAAGTGAGGGGGTTATGGCAGTAAAGGCACGGGAACGTTATCGAGTCGACCTGATCGGGCTGCAAGCCGCCTGCGAGGCCAACTATGCGCGGCTGATGCGCCTGTTGCCCGACATGCGCCACACCCCGGAGGCGCGCCGCATCGGCGTGACTCATGGCGACCAGATGCTGGGCGTGCTGGCCCTGGAAGTCATCGTCAATTGCCCGTACACCACCACCCTGCGGGTGCGCCAGGAACACAGCCTGCCGTGGCTGCCGGTGCCGCAGCTGGAAGTGCAGGTGTACCACGATGCGCGGATGGCCGAAGTGATCAGCGCCGAACATGCGCGGCGCTTTCGCAGCATTTATCCTTACCCGAATGTGTTCATGCACCAGCCCGATGAGAAAGCACAGCTCAATGTGTTCCTCGGTGAATGGTTGAGCCACTGCCTGGCCCTGGGCCACGAGTTCGAAGTCGTGCGGTAGATGTGAACTGCGTCTGCTTCCTGGGTTTCCTCTTTGCGCCCTGCCCCAGCATAATCGCTCCAACTCTATATTCCTGTGATTGCCTTGGGAGAGCGCCTTGCCGAGCGTATCCACCTTGAACCCCGATGCTGCGCTGCTGGTGCAGCTGTCCGACAGCCACCTGTTTGCCGAGGCCGACAGCCTGCTGTTGGGCATGAACACCCGTGAGAGCCTGCAGCGGGTGATTGGATTGGTGCGCCAGCAACAGCCGCACATCGACCTGGTAGTGGCCACGGGGGACTTGTCCCAGGACGGTACGCTGGCGTCTTACCAGGCATTTCGTGACCTGACTCAGCAGATCAAGGCCCCGGCGCGCTGGATTCCCGGTAATCACGACGAACCGCAGATTATGGTGCACGCCGCCGCGCACAGTGACCTGCTGGAGCCCGTAGTGGACGTCGGCAACTGGCGTATCACCCTGCTCGACTCCGCCGTGCCGGGCTCGGTGCCGGGCTACCTGCAGGATTCGCAGCTGCAATTGCTGGCTCAAGCCTTGAGCGAAGCCCCGAACCGCCATCATCTGGTGTGTTTCCACCATCACCCGGTGCCCATCGGCTGTGCGTGGATGGAACCTATCGGCTTGCGCAACCCCGATGCGTTGTTTGCCGTGCTGGACCGTTTTCCGCAGGTGAGGGCAGTGCTCTGGGGCCACGTGCACCAGGAGATCGACCGCGAGCGCAACGGCGTGCGCCTGCTGGCTTCGCCGTCCACCTGCATCCAGTTCGCGCCGGGCAGCGAGGATTTCAAGGTCAGCGAGCAAGCGCCGGGTTATCGTTGGTTGCGCCTTTATGCCGACGGACGGTTGGAGACCGGGGTGGAGCGGGTCGAAGGCTTCGCCTTCCAGGTGGACTACGGCAGTGACGGCTATTGACGTCTCGGCGGCTAAATATCCAGAACCTTCGCCAGCCTCACTACCGTAACCCCTGGACCCAACTGCCGCAGCGAGGGCTGGATCAACACGCAGTCGTCATGGGGTGTGACGATCTCGCGCCGGTCGTCCCGAGCGATCACTGTTCCAGCCTGGGCTATGCGCTCAAGGCCGCGGAAGTCATCGGTAAAACGGAAGTCCATGCTGTGGGCGATCACCGGTTCAGTGACTTGCAGGCATTGCTGGGGCCCCGGCTTTTCCTGGCTCAGGAGCTTCAAGACGTCGGCCTCGGCGACTGCATCAGTCGCCATCAGGAAGCGTGCGGCAATATCGAGGGCGACGTGTTGGCTTTTTTTAGAAAAATGTTGGCCGGTCTCGATCAGCAGTGCGTTTTTTTGGCTGGCGGGATCGCCAAACCCACCATAGTCACGCATACGCCGGCCATTGGCGTGGCCGGCGTCGACCACCACGGTTGCCGGTACGCCTAACGATTTTGCGAATTTCAGGCCTTTGGCGCAGGCCCCACACATCATCAGTGGTGGGGATTCTTCGTGCATCGAATGGATATCGAGCAGCAAGTCGACACTGTCGATCAGCGGTCGCAGCTCACGTGCGCGACGCAGTTCCACGGAGTCTCGGTCGCCGTCCAGTGTTGATGGTAGCCAGACACGGTTCATGTCCTCGTCGACAAAACGGGTGGCGTCAATGTCGTGTGGGTCGAAGCGGTGATAGGCCTCGATATTGCCGAACGCCAGTGACAAACGGCCTTTGCGAGGGCGCACGCCGCTGCGCAGCAAGGCGTCTACTGCGATTGCTCCGCTGACTTCATTGCCATGGGTCAGTGCCATGACCAGCACATGTGGCCCAGGCGTGCCGCTGTCAAAACTGTGGACATAGTCGACCCCGCAGTTGCCAGCTTTCCATTGGCTGAGATCGGGGAACTCGACTTCCACAGGGTACGGTGTCAGTGATGCACGAACCTGCTCAAGGGTTTTCATGTCTGCCTCCGAGGGCTCAAGGTGGGTACCTTGTCGCGGGGGCGAGCCGCGACAAGCAGGGGGGACTCGCGGCCCTTAACTGGCGCAGGGATGGGCGCTGCGCATGCGCCGGCCCAGGCAGGCGATCGCCAGTACGCTGATCAAAATGGTTGCCATCACATAAAAGCTCGGCGCCAGTTTGCTGCCGCTTGCCTCGATCATCCAGGTCACGATCAACGGGGCGAAACCACCAAACAGGGTCACGGAAAAGTTGTAGCTCAGCGCCAGCCCAGTACCGCGAATGCTGGTTGGGAAGATGTCGGCAAGCATTGCCGGGATTGGCCCCAGGCAGGCCGCAATCAATACGCCGACAAGCGCTTGCACGACCAGCAGCGTGGAGAAACTGGGGAAGATATTGAGCAGCAGGAACATCGGATAAGACGACAGTCCGGTAATCGACAAGGCGATGGTCAACACTCGGAATCGCCCGTGGCGATCGGAAAGCCCACCGAAAATCGGGGCCATGAGCATCAACGTAATGCCGGTCATCAGGGCCCCCAGGTAGGACGACGTGGCAGTGATGCTCAGTTGTTTAAAGGCGTAGATCGGCATGTACAGCTTATGCACGTAATTGAATGCGGTCGCGCCCGCCACCACGCCGATAGCCAGCAACAGGCTGACGTGCCCTTTGATCAGGACATCCCGCAGTGGGGTCTTGACCGCTACGTTGGCTACGTTTTTCTTGAAGTCCGGCGTTTCATCGATTTGTCTGCGAATGTAAAAGCCTACCGGCCCGATCAGCAGGCCGAAGCCGAAGGCTACACGCCAGCCCCAATCGTTCAACTGCACATCCGACAGCGCATAGCTGAGGATCGCACTGACACCCGCCGCCAGCACAGTTGCCAGCCCCTGGGTAGACAATTGCCAGCTGGCAAAGAAACCCCGTCGCCCGGCGTCGGCGTGTTCGACCATGAACGCGGTCGCCGCGCCAAATTCGCCGCCCGTGGAAAACCCCTGGAGCATGCGGGCAACGATGATCAGCAGCGGCGCCGCCAGGCCGATCTGCTCGTAGGTCGGGGCGAACGTAATCATTGCGGTGCCGACCAGCATGATCATGATCGACAGCGTCAATGACGCCTTTCGTCCGGCTCTGTCGGTGTATGAACCGAGCACAATGGCGCCCAGCGGGCGCATCAAAAAGGAAATGCCGAACGAGCCTACGGCCAGCAGCAATGAGGTGGTTTCGTTATCGGACGGAAAAAACTGTTTGCCGATGACGACTGCAAAATAGCCATAGATCAGTAAGTCATAGAACTCCAGCGCGTTGCCGACGCTGGCAGCGATGATCTCTTTCCATGGGCCGCGCCGGGTGGGAGCTTGGGCCGATGATAAGGCGGATGATTGAGTTGTCATGAGTGTGCACCGGGTTTGTTTCACTGTTGGCCTACGGACTCTCCGAACCGCAGCGCGGCCTGGCGACATCGAAGGCGTTAATTGTTATGGGTGAAAGCCCGGATGAAAGTGAACCAAAGGCGGCAGAACGGCAATTGCTCTTTCGGCACAGATTTGAGCTGTTTCGGCACGACCCGGCAGGTTGTTGCCGGCAGCGGTGATAGAGCGCGTAAATCCGGCTACTGGGTGGTGGAGGGGGTCAAGGCTGTCCATATCCTCATCACCATCTCGCTCCGGTTGGCGCGCAGGCGATGCAGCGAAACGTCGAAACTGACGCAAAATTCGGCGCCCCCCGCCATCAGCAGCTCGCCCGATGCCAGCGCGTCGTTGACGACCATGCGCGGCAACCACGCCAGCCCCCGGCCACGCTTGGCCATTTCCAGAATGGCGTCATAGGAGTCCGCTTGGTAAACCATTCGCAGCGCCAGGCGCTGCGGCAGTCGATCCAAATGCCGGGCCAGTACGCTGCGCAGTGTCAGAGTGGGTGAGAAGGCCAGCCAAGGGATGGGCAGGGCGTTGCTGTCGGCGAGTATCTGCAGTTGCGGCTGTCCAGGGGCGCTCGGGGCGCTGACCGGTAGCAGTTCCTCCTTGGCCAGTACTCGGGAGTCGAAATGCTCCGGGTCCAACAGCGTCTGGGTCAGCGGGCTGGAAAAACTCAGCAGCAGATCAACCTCGCCGGCGGACAACCGGCTGATCGCTTCTTGCGCACCGCTGGTGAGCAATGACACCGCAAAGCTGCCCAGTTTCGGGTGCAATGACTCGTACCAATCGGGGAAAAAGTCACAGGCCAGGGTCCGGCCGGTGGCGATGCGCACCGGTTCGTCGCGGCTGAGGGTGTCATTTTTGAACTGCGCTCTGACAGTGCCCAGCAATTCCAGCGATTGAGTGGCGGCATCAAGGAACAGCAGGCCGCAGGGTGTCAGTGACAGGGGTTGCTTGCGCTCGATCAATGGCGTGCCGACCCATTCTTCCAGCGCCCGGATACGTCGACCGAACGCTGGATGCGTGACACAGCGATTTTCGGCGGCACGCGACAGGCTGCGAGTGCGCGCCAGTTCGACAAAATCCTCAAGCCATTCAAGTTGCATGGTGTTTCCCCGCTTGAAGTCGGGCCACTGGCCTCCGGCCATATATCCGGGTTCCCGAGCCGCAGATAGTACCGTCAGCGGCGATCGGCTGCACCCACAAGCCCCCTGTTCCCTGTAAACTGCGCCTCTTTGGCAGCCCCAGCGAGGCCCCGGCATGTCCGCTTCGATCCTGTATATCCACGGTTTCAACAGTGCGCCCGCGTCCAACAAGGCCTGCCAGCTGGTTACCGTGATGGACACCCTGGGCCTGGCTGATCAATTGCGCGTGCCGGCCCTGCATCACCATCCCCGTCAGGCAATTCCTCAATTGGAGGAAGCCATTGCCCAGCTGGGGCGGCCGCTGCTGGTCGGCAGCTCGCTCGGCGGCTACTATGCAACCCATCTTGCCGAGCGCCATGGCCTCAAGGCTCTCCTGGTCAACCCGGCGGTCAGCCCCCATCGGATGTTCGACGGTTACCTGGGCACCCAGAAGAACCTCTACACCGATGAAACCTGGGAACTGACCCACGACCATGTCACGGCGCTGGCCGAGCTGGAAGTACCGGCGCCCCAGGACGCCGCGCGTTACCAGGTGTGGTTGCAGACCGGCGATGAAACACTGGATTATCGCCTCGCCCAGCAGTATTACCGGGCCTGTGCCTTGCGCATCCAGGCCGGTGGCGACCATGGTTACCAGGGGTTTGCCCAGCAATTACCGGCATTGTTGAGTTTTGCCGGCATTGGCGCAGATCAGTATCAATCCTTCGATTTCTCGGCACTGTAATTGCCTTGGAAATTGCAGGTTACTTTTTAATCGAACGACTCACGACGAGACCCCATGGCCACTCCCAGCGCTAGCTCTTATAACGCCGACGCCATCGAAGTCCTCTCGGGCCTCGACCCGGTGCGCAAACGCCCCGGCATGTACACCGACACCAGCCGGCCGAACCACCTTGCCCAGGAAGTCATCGACAACAGCGTCGACGAAGCCTTGGCCGGGCACGCCAAGTCGGTGCACGTCATTCTTCACGCCGACCACTCCCTGGAAGTGTCCGACGATGGTCGCGGCATGCCGGTGGACATTCACCCGGAAGAGGGTGTGTCGGGCGTCGAGCTGATCCTCACCAAGCTGCACGCCGGCGGCAAGTTCTCCAACAAGAACTACCAGTTCTCCGGTGGCTTGCACGGTGTGGGTATTTCCGTGGTCAACGCCCTGTCCACGTTGGTGCGGGTCAAGGTCAAGCGCGACGGCAACGAGTACGAGATGACCTTCGCCGATGGCTACAAAGCCACCGACCTGCAGGTCATCGGTACCGTCGGCAAGCGCAATACCGGCACCAGTGTGTACTTCGCGCCGGACCCTAAGTACTTCGATTCGCCGAAATTCTCCATCAGCCGCCTCAAGCACGTGCTCAAGGCCAAGGCCGTATTGTGCCCGGGCCTGCTGGTGACCTTTGAAGACAAAGGCACTGGCGAGAAAGTCGAGTGGCACTACGAAGACGGCCTGCGTTCCTACCTGGAAGACTCCGTCAGTGATTTCGAACGCCTGCCCAACGAGCCGTTCTGCGGCAGCCTGGCCGGCAACAAGGAAGCCGTCGACTGGGCGCTGCTGTGGCTGCCCGAAGGCGGCGACAGCGTGCAGGAAAGCTATGTCAACCTGATCCCCACCGCCCAGGGCGGCACCCACGTCAACGGCCTGCGCCAGGGCCTGCTGGATGCCATGCGCGAATTCTGCGAATACCGCAGCCTGCTGCCGCGTGGCGTGAAGCTGGCGCCGGAAGACGTGTGGGAGCGCATTGCGTTCGTGCTGTCGATGAAAATGCAAGAGCCGCAGTTCTCCGGCCAGACCAAGGAACGCCTGTCGTCCCGCGAAGCGGCGGCGTTTGTCTCCGGTGTGGTCAAGGATGCTTTCAGCCTGTGGCTCAACGAGCACCCGGAACTGGGCCTGGCCCTGGCGGAACTGGCGATCAACAACGCCGGCCGTCGCCTCAAGGCCAGCAAGAAGGTCGAGCGCAAGCGCATTACCCAGGGCCCGGCATTGCCGGGTAAGTTGGCCGATTGCGCCGGGCAGGACCCGATGCGCTCCGAGCTGTTCCTGGTCGAAGGTGACTCCGCCGGTGGTTCCGCCAAGCAAGCGCGGGACAAGGAATTCCAGGCGATCCTGCCGTTGCGCGGCAAGATCCTCAATACCTGGGAAGTCGATGGCAGCGAAGTCCTTGCCAGCCAGGAAGTGCACAACATTGCCGTGGCCATCGGCGTCGACCCAGGCGCAGCCGACATGAGCCAGCTGCGCTACGGCAAGATCTGCATCCTCGCCGACGCCGACTCCGACGGCCTGCACATCGCGACCCTGCTGTGCGCGTTGTTCGTGCAGCACTTCCGTCCGTTGGTGGATGCCGGTCACGTCTACGTCGCCATGCCGCCGCTGTACCGGATCGACCTGGGAAAGGAGATTTTCTACGCCCTGGACGAAGCCGAGCGCGATGGCATTCTCGACCGCCTGGTGGCCGAGAAGAAGCGTGGCAAGCCGCAGGTCACCCGATTCAAGGGCCTGGGTGAAATGAACCCGCCGCAACTGCGTGAGACCACCATGGACCCCAACACCCGGCGCCTGGTGCAGTTGACCCTGGAAGACTTCGCCGCCACCTCGGAAATGATGGACATGCTGCTGGCGAAGAAACGCGCGCCGGACCGCAAGTCCTGGCTGGAATCCAAGGGCAACCTGGCTGAGGTCCTGGGCTGATGCGCACAGGTGTCGCCCTGGCGATCCTGATGTTGAGCGGGCTGGTGGCCACTTCGGTAGTTGCCGCGCCCGTGGCTGAGCTCAAGCTGGTGTCCGAACACCCGGTGGACGGCATGCGCGGCGGGAACCTGTCGGGCCTGGCGCTGTGTGGCAAGGAGCTGTGGACGGTTTCCGATCGTGATGACGACCAGATCTACCGTCTCGATACCCGTGCGCCGACCTGGCAAGCCGAAGCGGTAAGCATCGATGTGCCGCCGGTGCCGGAATCCGGGCTGCCCTGGGGGCTGCGTTCGCGCACCAAGGCTGCGTCGTTCATTCGCGGCGGCGACCTGGATTTCGAAGGCATCACCTGCGATGCCGCCGGCAATCGCTACATTGTCAGCGAAGCCCATGCGGCGGTGCTGCAAGTACCGGTGAGCGGTGCGCCTGAATGGTTGAAGATCGCCCCGGGCATGGTGCGTGAAGCCCGGGCCAGTGGCATGTTGCTGCACTTCAATGCGTTGTTCGAAGGCCTGGCAATCAACCCCGAGGGCAATCAGATCTGGCTGGCTGCGGAGCGTGAGCGGCGCGGCCTCATCTCCATCAAGCGCCCGCAAAGCCTGTGGGATTGCGACGGCCCTTGCGTGTTGCTGAGCGAGGCCGGCCAGGAGATGCAGCCGGCCAAGTTCGTCGGTGCCAAGGCGGTGTCCAAGGATTTCGCCGATCTGTCACTGTTCAACGGCAAGCTGTTTACCCTGGAGCGCAATGCGTTCCAGATCTGCCGGCGCGATACGGTCACGGCCAAGGTCGAGCTGTGCTGGTCGTTCGCCGACGAAACCCTGACGCCCGAGCGGCGTTACGCCCAGCCCTATGGCCTGGCCGAAGCCCTGGTGCTGGACGCAGACGGTGCCTGGCTGGGCATCGACAATAATTTCGGCCCCCGCGCCGATGGTGAAAAACGCCCCATGGTCTATCGTTTTGCCGCCCCCGCTGGCGGCTGGAGCGCCCAGCCATGAGCCGCTACTTTTTTGAATCGATCCGGCGCGGCGGCATTTCCGCTGCGCCTTACCAAACAATGATGAGGCCCGCATGAGTGACATCCTCGCAGACAGCTTAGATGGCGTAGAACGCCGGTCGCTGGCTGACTTCACCGAAAATGCCTACCTCAACTACTCCATGTACGTGATCATGGACCGTGCATTGCCGCATATCGGCGACGGCCTCAAGCCCGTACAGCGGCGCATCATCTACGCCATGAGTGAGTTGGGCCTGGACGCCGATTCCAAGCACAAGAAGTCGGCGCGTACCGTCGGTGACGTGCTCGGTAAGTTCCACCCCCACGGCGATTCGGCGTGCTACGAAGCCATGGTGCTGATGGCCCAGCCGTTCAGCTACCGCTACACCCTCGTCGACGGCCAGGGTAACTGGGGTGCGCCGGATGATCCCAAGTCCTTCGCGGCCATGCGTTACACCGAGGCGCGCCTGTCGCGCTATTCGGAAGTGTTGCTCAGCGAACTGGGCCAGGGTACCGCGAACTGGGGACCGAACTTTGACGGTACTCTCGACGAACCCCTGGTGTTGCCCGCACGTTTGCCGAATATCCTGCTCAATGGCACCACCGGTATCGCGGTCGGCATGGCCACCGACGTACCGCCGCATAACCTGCGCGAAGTCGCCACCGCCTGCGTACGCTTGCTGGATGAGCCCAAGGCCACGGTCGAGCAGCTGTGCGAGCATATCCAGGGCCCGGATTACCCGACCGAAGCGGAAATCATCACGCCGCGCGCCGACCTGCTGAAGATGTACGAAACCGGCAAGGGCTCGGTGCGCATGCGCGCCGTGTATCACATCGAAGACGGCGACATTATCGTCACCGCCCTGCCGCACCAGGTGTCCGGTGCCAAGGTGCTGGAACAGATTGCCGCGCTGATGCAGGCCAAGCCGTCGAAATTGCCCCAGGTCGCTGACTTGCGTGACGAGTCCGACCACGAAAACCCATGCCGTATTGTGATCATCCCGACCAACAGCCGGGTCGACCACGAAGTGCTGATGCAGCATCTGTTTGCCAGCACTGAGCTGGAGTCCAGCTACCGGGTCAACGTCAATATCATCGGCCTGGACGGCAAGCCGCAGTTGAAGAACCTGCGCAACCTGCTGGTCGAGTGGCTGGAGTTCCGGATACAAACCGTACGCCGCCGCCTGCAGTTCCGCCTCGACAAGGTCGAACGGCGCCTGCACCTGTTGGACGGCTTGCTGATTGCCTACCTCAACCTGGATGAAGTGATCCACATCATCCGTACCGCGGAGCACCCGAAAGCTGAGCTGATCGCGCGCTTCGAGCTGAGCGAGATCCAGGCCGACTACATCCTCGACACCCGCTTGCGTCAGTTGGCACGCCTGGAAGAGATGAAGCTGCGCGACGAACAGGACGCGCTGCTCAAGGAGCAAGCCAAGCTGCAAGCCCTGCTGGGCAGCGAAGCCAAGCTGAAGAAGCTGGTGCGCAGCGAGTTGATCAAGGACGCCGAAACCTATGGCGACGACCGCCGTTCGCCAATCGTGCAACGTGCCGAAGCCAAGGCGCTGACAGAGACCGAACTGCTGCCGAACGAGAAAATTACCGTCGTTCTGTCGGAAAAGGGTTGGGTTCGCTCAGCCAAAGGGCATGATATTGACGCCACTGGCTTGTCGTACAAGGCCGGTGATGGCTTCAAGACTGCCGCCGCCGGGCGCTCCAACCAGTTTGCGGTGTTTATTGACTCCACCGGGCGCAGTTATTCGGTGCCGGCACATACCTTGCCATCGGCGCGGGGGCAGGGCGAGCCGTTGACCGGTCGCCTGACGCCGCCACCTGGGGCGAATTTTGAATGTGTGCTGCTGCCGGATGACGATTCTCTGTATGTGATCGCTTCCGACGCGGGTTACGGGTTCGTGGTCAAAGGTGAAGACCTGCAGGCCAAGAACAAGGCGGGCAAGGCGTTGTTGAGCCTGCCGAACAACGCCAAGGTCATCCTGCCGCGTCCGGTGGAAGACCGCGAAGGCAACTGGCTGGCGTCGGTGACCACCGAAGGGCGCTTGCTGGTGTTCAAGATCAGCGATCTGCCGCAGTTGGGCAAAGGCAAGGGCAACAAGATTATTGGTATTCCCGGCGAGCGGGTGGCCAGTCGCGAAGAGTACGTGACCGACATCGCGGTGATCCCGGAAGGTGCCACCCTGGTGCTCCAGGCCGGCAAGCGCACGTTGTCATTGCGCCCCGACGACCTCGAACACTACAAGGGCGAGCGTGGTCGTCGCGGTAATAAACTGCCTCGCGGCTTCCAGCGTGTGGATGCTTTGCTGGTGGAAACGCCGGTTTAAGGCGTATTAGAGCCCTCGATCTACGATTTAAAGCGTAGATCGACGCTTTGGCGCTGGAGTCATGGCGCATATTCACGGATGATATGGCCTTTCCAGCGCCGGCGTGGCCGAGCGTGTTTAGGTTATTTTTAGTATTACATTGTGGTTCGCCTTGTGGCAGCCACCTGGATGGGATGATGACTGCTCCACGCGTTCCTCTATTTTTGATGCTCGCTGGCCTTTTGGGGTTGGCGGGTTGCAGCACACACCAGCCTGTGTCGCTGTACCAGCTGGACAGCGGAAGTCCAGCTCAGCCAGCCCAGACCGCTGGCATGGCCGTTTTGCTCGGGCCGGTGGTCGTCGCCGACTACCTGCAACGCGAAACCCTGCTGCAACGTCAGAACGATGGAAGCCTGCAAGGTTCCACCGATGGTCGTTGGGCAGGCAGTTTATCGTCTGACATCAACCAGTTGATGTTGCGTCAGGTGGCCGGTCAGTTGGACAGCCAGCGTGTGGTCCTGGCGCCCGCACCAACCGGCTTCAGCCCGGATGTGCAGGTCTTGCTGACCATTACCCGGCTCGACTCCGGTAAATCGCAACCGGCGATCCTCGATGCGCAATGGCGCTTGATCGACCGTCGCGGCCAGGTGCGTGATAACCGCATCGTGCACCTGCAGGAAGAACATGCCGGCACCACCGCGTCCCAGGTTCAGGCCCAGGGCGTGCTGCTGCAGCAATTGGCGCAGCAGTTGTCGGTGGCCCTCAAGCCCCTGGCCAACCAGCCCCCCATCGCCGAGGCGCCCCGTAAGTCGGCCCCGGTACAGGCCAAGCCGGCAGAGCCGCAAAAGCCGAAGATGCCGATGGCTACGCCGATCCGTACGGATATGGAAGTGTTCAGGTTCTGATCTGAATGCCACACAAACAAAAGGCCCTCTGAATCAGCGGGCCTTTTTGCTTATCTGCGATTGACTTGAGGCTTGTTGAGATCCAAATGTGGGAGGGGGCAAGCCCTAATGTTTTTTGTAGGAGCGAGCTTGCTCGCGAAAAACTCACAGGCGCCGCGTTCATTCAGGAACAACGCGTTATCGTTGACGTTTTTCGCGAGCAAGCTCGCTCCTACAGGAGACATTAGTCCGGCGGTGTGCTTCAGGGCTTGGAGCGGGTCTCATGCATCCGTGCCAACTGCCGCTCCAGCATCGATGGATACGGCTCCATCAACCGCTCCACGCAGCTTGCCCCCTCAGGGCTGGCAATCGGGCGGATACGCGCGCGCTGGCGGATCAGCGTGTCTTCACTGATCTTGCGCTCCACCAGCAGCAGGTTGCGGCTGTGTTGGGACAAGGCCAGTGCGTCCTGGGCGTTTTCAGTCAGCAGCAGGTCGATCTGGCTCATGCCGAACAGGTCGTCGCCCACGGTGAGGCCCAGTTGCAGTTGCAGGGTGATCCCGCTGTCGGCGACTTCGATCTGCAATTCATGGCCCAGGGCGCGCAGCAACTCACCGCAGCAAATCGCATTGGTCAGGTAATCTTCGCCGCTGTCTTCGCTGTGGAACAGCATCAGCGTGCTGCCGTCGTTCAGGGTGTGCAGTTCGCTCTGGTACAGCGAGGCGGCCTGGTCGAGGCAGTCGCGGTAGCGCTCCAGCAGTTCGGTCAGGCGTGCGCGGGGCAGGCGACGCAATTGGTCCTGGGCACCCAATTGCACGGCGAGCACAGCGCTGTACTGCGGCTCGCTGCTGCGTACCGGCGCCGCCTTGGGGGCGATTGCGGGGCTGTCGGCTGACGTATCGCGCAGGTCGGCGAAGGGGTCTTCATCGTCCAGCTCGTCTTCTTCGGCCTTGAAGGCATGGCGCGGTGCCGGCTTGAGGCCCGCCACCGGCGGACGCTCGTCGAAGCCCGGGTCACGCAGGTTGCGCACTTCGAACTCGGGCTCTTCGTCGTAATCGGTGTCGTCGTATTCAGGCTCTGGCTCGACCTCGGGCACCACCGGTTCCGGGGCGAAGCTGGCGTGCAGCTGGCGGGCAAGGTCGCCGATTTCATCCTGGCGGTCGGTTGCCGGGGTGTGCTCGTCGATGTCCCGCAGCCAGATGCGCAGTTGCATGAGCGGCGTGGAGATATGCCGTCCCAGGCGCAGGCTCAGGGCCAGGGCCAATGCCAGCAGGATGGCGCTGAGGATGCCCATGCTTTGCAGGCTGATGGTCATCGGCTGCTGGAACTGCTGCATGTCGAGGCTGATACGCAGTTGGCCGGCCTTCACATCCTGAAACGTGATATTGCTCTGGTACAGGCCTTCGGCTTCGCCCAACAGGCCGTTTTTCGGGCGCTGCCCGGCTTCGGCCATGATGCGGTTGTCCACGCTGTAGATGGCAGCATGGGCCACCAGCGGGTTCTTGGTCAGGTTGTTGAGCAGCACGTTGAGGCTGAGGATGTCGTTGGACACCAGCAGCTCAGTCGCCGAAGTGGCGGTCTGCGTGGTCAGGCTCTCGCCCAGGGCGTCGGCCTGCTCGTGCATGGCCTGCTTGAATTGCAAACCCATCACGCAGGCGTAGATCACCAGGGCCAATGCGACCAGGATCACGTTATGGCTGGCGATGCGTAATGCGATCGGTACACGGCGGTGGCGCAGTGCCCGGAAGATCAGCAGGAAGAAGTTGTCGGTTTTTACTGGCGTGGGCCGGTTCACTTGAGCTCGGCTCTTGGTCCGTGAAGTTGACGCGCAGTATAGCGACAGGCCCAAGACCGGCAAAGCGCTGGCTGTGCCCGATGGTCACTGAAAGTGGGTAGAATGCGGTTTTTTTCCAGCCTGGGGGTGCGCCTTGCGCGAAATTGTCCTGATTAACATCACTGGTGAAGACCGCCCAGGTCTTACCGCAGCCATTACCGGCGTTCTGGCCCAGGGTGGTGTGAACATTCTCGACATCGGCCAGGCGGTGATCCACGACACGCTGTCGTTCGGCATCCTGGTGGAAATCCCCAGCACCGAGCAGGCCTCATCGGTGCTCAAGGACATCCTGTTTACGGCGTATAAGCTCGATCAGCAGGTGCGTTTCACCCCGGTGTCCGAAGCGGATTACCAGCAGTGGGTGGCCGGCCAGGGCAAGAAGCGCCATATCGTGACGCTGCTGACCCGCAAGGTCACCGCCGAACAGCTGCAGCGCGTCAGCTCTATTACCGCGCAGTATGGTTTGAACATCGACCATATCGACCGTCTGTCGGGGCGCATGCCATTGGACACCCCGGCCGACAAGGGCAAGGGCTGCATCGAGTTCTCCGTGCGCGGTGAGCCTGCCGACCCGCAAGCCCTGCGCGCCGAATTCCTCAGCGTGGCCCAGGAGCTGAATGTCGATATCGCCTTCCAGGAAGACTCTCTCTTCCGTCGCAATCGCCGCCTGGCGGTGTTCGACATGGACTCCACGCTGATCGAAGCCGAAGTTATCGACGAGTTGGCCAAGGCGGCCGGCGTGGGTGAGCAGGTTTCCGAAATCACCGAGCGCGCCATGGCCGGGGAATTGGATTTCCGCGCCAGCTTCAAGGAGCGCCTGGCTTTGCTCAAGGGCCTGGACGTGAACGTGCTGGACTCCATCGGCGCGTCGCTGCGCCTGACCGAAGGCGCCGAAACCCTGTTTGCCGAACTCAAGCGCCTGGGCTACAAGACGGCAATCCTGTCGGGTGGCTTCACCTACTTCGCCAAGCAATTGCAGGCCAAGCTGGGCATCGACTATGTGTTCGCCAACGAATTGGAAGTGGTGGATGGCAAAGTGACCGGCGTCGCGGTCGAGCCGATTGTCGATGCGCAGCGCAAGGCGGACCTGCTGAAGGAATTGGCCCACAAGGAAGGTTTGCGTCTGGAGCAGACCATTGCGGTCGGTGACGGCGCCAACGACCTGCCGATGCTGGCAATTGCCGGTTTGGGTGTGGCATTCCGCGCCAAGCCATTGGTCAAGCAATCGGCCAAGCAGGCGATTTCTACCCTGGGGTTGGATGGCGTGCTGTATCTGCTGGGTTTTCGCGACCGCGACGGTCAGTTGTAACTGACTAAATGTGGGAGGGGGCAAACCCCTCCCACATTGGGTTCGGCGTCAGGCTTTAGGTAAGGCGATGCCTTGGCCCATCTGCACCGGCGAACCCGCCACCAGTTCTTCGGCCCACTTCACCTGATCCGGCCCGAACAGCACGATCGCAGTGGAGCCCAACTTGAAGCGACCCAATTCCGCACCCTTCTCCAGGTGAATCGGTGCGCGGGCAGCTTCGTCATAGCGGAAGGTTTTCAGCTCGCGCTTCGGCGGAGTCACCAGGCCGGCCCATACGGTTTCAATCGACGCCACAATCATCGCACCGACCAATACCACGGCCATCGGGCCGCGTTCGGTGTCGAACAGGCAGACAACGCGCTCGTTACGCGCGAACAACTCCGGCACGTTTTCGGCGGTGGTCTGGTTCACCGAGAAAATCCGCCCAGGCACGTAGACCATTTCACGCAGGGTACCGGCCAGTGGCATATGCACCCGGTGGTAGTCCTTCGGCGACAGGTAGATGGTGGCGAAATCGCCGCCCATGAACGGCGCAGCGACCGCTGCATCGCCGCCCAGCAGTTCCAGCACGCTGAAGCTGTGGCCTTTGGCCTGGAACACACGACCGTGCTCGATGGGGCCAAGCTGGCTGACTGCGCCATCGGCTGGGCTCAGCACTGCGCCAGGGCTCTGGTCCAGTGGGCGGGCACCGTCTTTCAGGGCGCGGGTGAAGAAGGCGTTGAAGTGCTCGTAAGCGGTCACGTCTTCTACCAGGGCCTGGGACATGTCCACTTGATAGCGCTTGGCGAACCACGTGGTGAAGGCATTCTTGAACCAGCGCACGCGGCACTCGGCGATGCAGCCGGCCAACCGCGACAGCAGGTGGTGCGGCAGCAGGTACTGGCTGAGGATAAACAACTGCTTTTTCATTGACTGTCCTTAAACCTTAAATCTCGACGGGGGTGTCGGGGTGGTTGCCCCATTCGCCCCAGGAACCGGCATAACCTTTGACTCGCGGATAACCGAGCGCCTTGGCCACCAGGTAGGTGAAGCCAGAGCGATGATGAGTCTGGCAGTGGGTGATGATTTCTTTGTCTTTGGTCAGCCCGAGGTCTTCGAGGATCTGCGGCATGTCGCGGCGAATGCGCAGGTTGCGCGCCTTGTCCATGCCGGCAGTCCACTCGAAATTCACCGCGCCGGGGATGTGGCCGCCTTTGGCCGCGAGGACTTTCTCGCCGGAGTATTCCAGCGGGCCACGCGCATCCCAGATGCCCAGGTCGGCAGCCCCAAGACGGCTTTGCAGGTATTCGCGGGTGGCGGTGGGGCCATCGTGCAGCGTAAGACTGACCGGGCCGCCGGCCGGGACGGGCACGTCGGTGGAGAGCGGGTGCTTGCCCTCCAGCCACGCCAGCAGGCCGCCATCCAGGTAGTGGTATTTCTGGTGGCCGATCACATCGAGCATCCAGATGAAACGCCCGGCCCAGCCACCGCCTTCGTCGTCATAGACCACGTAGGTGGCGTCGGGCGTGTGGCCCAGTTCGCCGAACAGTTTCTCAAGCTCGGCCTTGCCGGGCAGCAGGCCGGGTGCCGGCGCCTGGCCCAGCTGGGTGCGCTTGGGGTCAACGAAATGCGCGCCGGGGATGTGCCCTTCGGCGTAGCGGGCGGCACTGGTGAGGTCCACCAGAATCAGGTGTTCGGCATCCAGTTGAGCGAGCAGGTCACTGGACTCGATCACCAGCGGCAAGCCAGAGAAGTCAGGCATGTGAGGTCTCCTGGGCACAAATGTTGGCGATTAAAGGACGGCGATTGTAGCGCAAGCATCAAGCGCTGCGGTTGGTAAAGCCGTGCAGGGCTTTCTCGATGCATTGGGCAGTTTTACCGAAGGCCTGCACGGTGGTTTCCGAGAACGGCCCGCCGCCCTGGTCGGCGATCATCACCATCACCACGCGCCCGTTGCAGCTCATGGACCGCAACAACAGGTGCTCGCCGGTGAACAGGCGGCGCAGGATCGGCGGCAGCAGTGCCGAGAACTGGGCGTGGTTTTCCGGTGTGAGGCGCACCTGGGCGGACTTTTCCAGCAGGCGCTGCAGCAGCGTGCTGTTGACCACATCCAGGCTCAGGTTGGCGGCGTCCTTCGGCAGGCCGTCGGCCTGATGCACACGCAAGGTGCTCAGGGCTCGATCGGCCATAAATAACAGGACGCGCTGCATGCCGCTGGCCACCAGGGCTTCCTTGGCGCACGTGGTCAAATGCATGGCGTTGGCAAAACGGCTCGGCTCCACCAGCAGTTCGGTACAACGCTTGCGCCAGACGGCCAGGGCTTCGGCGGTGGGCGGTGGTGCCGGTAACAGGCCGCGATGAATCTTGTGTACATGCCACGGCCAGATCAGCGACAGCGCCGGGTGCCAGAGATCGGGCATCAAGGTGTCGCGGGCACTGGTGACGGCTTGCTGGTGGACCTGTTGCTGCACTTCGCCCAGGGGCTGTTGCAGGTACAACGCGGTGAGGTATTGCCAGCGCTGGGTGTGCGGGCAGGTCCAGGACTCCTGGGCCGACATCGCCAGGCCGTTGGCCAGCAGTACCGTATTGGCCGGCTGATTCAACCAGCGGCGCAGGTTGGGATCGGCGTCGAGCAATTGCTGGTGACGAAGAGGGTCGTCTTCGCGGGCGATGTGCAGGGCCTTGACCAGCAAGCGCTGCTCGGTCCGCAGCAAGGTATACCCCTGGGACACCCAGATCGGCAGGTGCCAGGTCTCGGTCAGGCCGAGGCACAGGTCCAGCAGGCGCACGCCGAACAATGCCTGTTCGACCTTGCGTGCCGACTCGCCCTTGTGGATGACCCGCAGTTCCCATTCTTCCAGGAGCTTGGGGTAGGCAACGGCCATCGGCCACAGCGGTGAAAGAAACAGCAGGCTGCCCCAATGAATGTCCTGCCACAGCCGCGCCAGGCGACTGCCGAACAATCCATTGGCTTGTTGCGAGGCGTGCTGGCTGACCAGCAGCAACTGGCGCAGCGCTACGGGAATTTCATGGGCCGGCACTGACGGCAGGCGTGCCAGCAGTTCCTCGGCGCGTTTGAGGCCCAGGCGGTTAAGCGCCACTTCGAGGTTTTCCGCCGGCGCCGTCAGGCTGCCATGGGTGTGGCTGTTGGCCTCGCGCATGACGCTGAGTACGAGGGCCGGGCTGTTTTGCATCAGCTCGGCAATATCTCGCAACGAACTGCGGCTATCGCGGATGGCTTTGCACACGCGGTCATGGCTGGCCTGTGGAACAGGCAGCAGCACTTCGTCCAGGCGCTTGATCCAAGCGGCTAGAGAAGCAGGTTTTGCAGTTGGGACTGTCGTTTCATTAGCCATGATTGGGGCGCGATCATCACTTGCGGTCAACACACCCGGAGCGGGCCGAACTGGCTTTTCGCCTTAACGGGCTATAGTCTGGCGCAGTTTTGCCGATAAGTAGAACAAGAGTTTTCCAGTTCCCCCAAATATGTCCATGAACCCGACGGCGCAAGTACTCATCTCCTATGGCTAAAATTATCGGCATTATCGTCGTCTTCGCGAGCGTGCTCGGCGGCTACGTCCTGTCCCACGGTAAAATTGCGGCACTGATCCAGCCTTTCGAGGTGATGATTATCGGTGGTGCGGCACTGGGTGCCTTCCTGCAGGCGAACCCCGGCTACATGACCATGCACGTGATCAAGAAGTCGCTGGGCATGTTCGGTTCGCGTTTCACCCACACGTTCTATCTGGAAGTGTTGGGCCTGGTTTACGAGATCCTCAACAAGAGCCGCCGCGAAGGCATGATGGCCATCGAGGCCGACATCGAGGACGCCGCGGCCAGCCCGATTTTCGCCAAGTACCCGGCCGTGCTCAAAGATGAGCGCATGACCGCCTACATCTGTGACTACCTGCGCATCATGTCCTCCGGCAACATGGCTCCCCATGAGCTTGAGGGCCTGTTCGACATGGAATTGTTCAGCCTCAAGGAAGAGTTGGAGCATCCTTCCCATGCCGTGACCGGTGTAGCCGACGGCATGCCCGGCTTCGGTATCGTCGCGGCGGTGCTGGGTATCGTGGTAACCATGGCTTCCCTGGGGGAAGGTGACCAGGCGGCTATCGGCATGCACGTAGGTGCGGCGCTGGTGGGTACCTTCTTCGGTATTCTCGCAGCCTACGGCTTCTTCGGCCCGCTGGCGACCTCCCTGGCCCACGATGCCAAGGAAGAAATCAACCTGTACGAATCGATCAAGGCCAGCCTGGTGGCGTCCGCTTCCGGCATGCCGCCTTCGTTGGCGGTGGAGTTCGGTCGCAAGGTGCTGTACCCGAAGCATCGCCCAAGCTTCGCCGAGCTGGAACAAGCGGTTCGCGGTCGCTAAGCCATGGAAAACAACCAGCCGATAATCATCAAGCGCGTCAAGCGCTTCGCTGCGGGGCACCATGGCGGCGCCTGGAAAATCGCTTTCGCCGACTTTGCCACGGCGATGATGGCGTTCTTCCTGGTGCTGTGGCTGATGTCCACCGCCACGCCCGAACAGAAGATCGCCATTGCCGGCTACTTCAAAGACCCGATTGGCTTCTCGGAAAGCGGCACGCCCTTTGTGATCGACCTGGGCGGTTCGCCGCAGTTGGCGCCTGAGCGCACCATCAACCCGGAAGTCAAGACCGAAGCACCGCAGGAAAAAATCCCGATCGAGCGCGATACCGTCGAAGCCATGGCCGAGCAGGTCGAGCAGGAACGTCTTGAGCTGTTGCTGCAAGAGTTGCAGAACAAGGTGGAGGAAAACCCGCAACTGCTGAAATTCAAGGATCAGATTTCGTTCGAGATCACCCCGGATGGCTTGCGTATCCAGATCACCGACGCCGCCAACCGGCCGATGTTCGACTCTGGCAGCGCACGCTTGAAACCGTACTTTGAAGACATCCTGCTGGCCATGGCCGACACTATCAAGGCGGTGCCGAACAAGATCAGCATCAGCGGCCACACCGATGCCAAGCCTTACGCGGGCCAGGGTGACTTCGGCAACTGGGAGCTTTCCGCCAACCGTGCCAACGCCGCGCGTCGTGCGCTGGTGGCCGGCAGCTATCCCGACCCGCAAGTGGCGCGGGTGGTGGGGTTTGCGTCCTCGCAACTGTTTGATGCGAAGGATCCGTTCAACCCGATCAACCGCCGCATCGATATCGTGGTGCTGACCAAAAAGGCCCAGCGTGCGATTGAAGGCGATCAGCCGCCACCACAACCGACCCCGGGAGCAGGTGCGCCGGGTGAAGTGCCGGCCGACCCACATGCCATCCCGCCCGGCCAGGAGCCATTGCCGGCCCATGAGCTGCGGCAGAAGCTGAACCTGTTTGATGATGGCGGCGTGAAAGACCCTACGGCGCCGGCGACGGGGTCCTAAGCCATATACAGCGTGTCTACCAATGAAAACGCCCCGACTGATCGGGGCGTTTTCATTTCTACTCAGAGTGGTAGATAGGCCTTGACCCCGCTGATCACGCCTTGCATGTCGTCGGTGCCCAAGCGTGGCACGAAGTATTCTCGTCCTTTGGATCGGGTCTTTCTATGCAGCTTGTCGAGGCGCTCGAAGCTGACGGTATAAATCATGTCGCACTTCACCCACAGCTCTTTGTAGCCATCGGATTGAAGTGGATTTGTACGAAGCAGGTGATGCCAGTCGTACTGGATCTCCGGCGCGGTAGAGGAGATCGGTACAACGGTACAGAGTTTGCGCTTGTGGGTGGCTGTAGGGGATATCACCACCACCTTGCGGATCTTGAGCATCTCCGGGGCCACAAAGCCGCGGGTGAAGTCACAAAGCAGCACATCGCCTTGTTTGGGATGATAGTAGAGAGTCAATCGTCAATTCCCCACAAAAAGCAAAGCCGCCCGAAGGCGGCTTCATTCGACACGCAGTGGAGCTTGCATCGCCCCTTCTGCGCCGCTGGATCAACCCCGAAAAGGATCCAGACTCCTGCCAGCCTGCGCTGGTGACGGAGCGATTATGGGCATCAGGAATGTCGAATTCAAGCTGGCTTGCGTCGGTGAGCCACCCAGTTGTGCCGAATTCTTGATGCCAGCTCCCGCTAAATCAATGGAGCAGGGTGCTTTACGTCTCCATTTATATGTATCAGGAAATGCCTGCTCAATAACTGCTTTCCGGCAAGCTCGCAATAATCGACCGATAGCTGTTCATCCGCTGCTGCTGCACGCGGCCGTCTTCCAGGGCCTTGAGCAGGGCGCAGCCCGGCTCGCGATCGTGTTTGCAATCGCGGAAGCGGCAGGTGCCGATCAGGTCGTTGAATTCGATAAAGCCAGCTTCCACGTCGCTGCGGCTGACGTGGCCGAGGCCGAATTCACGGATGCCCGGGGAGTCGATCAACTCACCGCCGCCCGGGAAGTGGAACAGCCGCGCCGTGGTAGTGGTGTGGGTGCCCTGGCCGGACAGCTCCGACAGCGGGCCCACGCGGGTATCGACTTCCGGCAGCAGGCTATTGACCAGCGAGGATTTGCCCACGCCCGACTGGCCGACAAAGACGCTGATACGTCCGTCCAACTGCTGTTGCAGCTGTTCCATGCCATTGCCGTGATGGGCCGAGACTTCCAGCACCGGGTAGCCCAGGGTGCGGTAGACCGCCAGCAGCGCGTTGAGCGCGGGGGCATTCTGCTCGTCGATCAGGTCGAATTTGTTCAGCAGCAACAACGGGCGAATGCCGGCATGCTCGGCTGCCACCAGGTAGCGGTCGATCAGGTTGGCATGGGGCTCGGGCAGTGGTGCAAACACGATCACGATCATGTCGACGTTGGCCGCTACCGGCTTGAGCTGGCCACGGCTGTCGGGGCGGCGCAGTTCGGTGCTGCGCGGCAATTGGGCGACGATCACGCCGATGCCCTGGTTGCCGGCGCGCCATACCACCTTGTCGCCGGTGACCAGCGCAGGCAGGTTGGCGCGCAAGTGGCAGCGGAACACCAGGCCCGCGAGTTCGCCTTCCAGCGCCTCGACTTCGACCTGCACACCGAAGTGCGCAATTACCAGGCCCGTCTGTTCGGGGCCCAGGTCGCCGCCCTCGAGCGCCTCCACGGCGGAGGATTCACGTTTGGCGGCGCGGGCGGCGCGTTCACCTTGAATCTTTTCGATGCGCCAGTTTTGGCGACGATTGAGCTGGCGTTTGGCCATTGGTGTTCCGTGTCGATAATGCAAAGGTTGGGTAAAACGGTCGCGAGTCTAGCACGGCCCCGCCTGCTAAACTGCGCAGCTACGCCAAGGTGCCAAGAGAATCAAGCCATGCAAAACCCACAGAACCTGATTTGGATCGATCTGGAAATGACCGGTCTGAACCCTGACACCGACGTCATCATCGAGATGGCGACCATTGTCACCGACAGCAACCTCAACACCTTGGCCGAAGGTCCGGTGATCGCCATCCACCACAGCGACGCCGTGCTTGCCACCATGGACGAGTGGAACACCCGCACCCACGGCAACTCCGGCCTGACCCAGCGTGTGCGTGACAGCCGCATCAGCATGGCCGAAGCCGAAGCCGAAACCATTGCCTTCCTGGAGAAGTGGGTGCCCAAGGGCAAGTCGCCGATCTGCGGCAACAGCATCTGTCAGGACCGTCGCTTCCTTTATACCCATATGAAAGCGCTGGAAAGCTACTTCCACTACCGCAACCTGGATGTGTCCACGCTAAAGGAACTGGCTGCGCGCTGGGCGCCGGAGGTCAAGGACAGCTTCCATAAAGGCAGCACGCACTTGGCGCTGGATGATATTCGCGAGTCGATCGCCGAGCTGCAGCATTACCGCAAGCATTTCATCAAGGCTTGAAACGGTTTCTTACCGTGTCCGGGCTTCCTGTGGTGAGCGGGCTTGCCCCGCGCTGGGCTGCGTAGCGGCCCCACTGCCGTTGCCGCATTTCTCCCTATAGATATCATCGCCAAGTATTTGGGGCTGCTGCGCAGCCCAGCGCGGGGCAAGCCCGCTCACTACAAGGATCGCCATCATGCTGCTGATGCTCTACCTCATCGCCATCACCGCCGAAGCCATGACCGGCGCGTTGTCCGCCGGCCGGCGCGGCATGGACTGGTTTGGTGTGGTGCTGATCGCCTGCGTGACGGCGTTGGGCGGCGGCTCGGTACGTGATGTATTGCTCGGCCACTACCCGCTGACGTGGGTCAAGCATCCGGAATACCTGGTGCTGACCTCCATCGCGGCGCTGGTGACGATCTTTATCGCACCCTTGATGCGTCGCCTGCGCTCGCTGTTCCTCGCGCTGGATGCCGTGGGCCTGGTTGCTTTCACCTTGATCGGCTGCATGACCGCCCTGGAAATGGGCCACGGCATGCTGGTGGCCTCGGTCAGCGGGGTGATCACCGGCGTCTTCGGCGGCATTCTGCGGGATATCTTCTGCAACGACATTCCGCTGATCTTCCGCCGTGAACTGTACGCCAGCGTGTCATTCCTCGCCGCCTGGTTTTACCTGCTGTGCCTCTACCTGGAACTGCCCAGCGAGCAGGCGATTCTACTGACCCTGTTCAGCGGCTTTCTATTGCGCCTGCTGGCGATCCGGTTTCACTGGGAAATGCCCAAGTTCGTCTACAACGACGACGTGCACTAGCGCGATGCGTGCTGGTTCAGCGCCCATTCCACATGCTCGCGCACCAGCTCCGACGGGTAATCCCGGCGTGCCTTCAAGGCTTCCAGCACCGGAATGCTCGACGGCGCATTGCCCAGGCCCACCGCCAGGTTGCGCAGCCAGCGCTCGTAACCGGCACGGCGCAACGGTGAGCCTTCGGTACTGCTGAGGAATTTATCCTCATCCCACATGAACAGCTCCGCCAGTCCTGCGTTATCCAGGTTGTGCCGTGGCGTGAAATCGCTCTCGGCAGTGGGTCGCGCGAAACGATTCCACGGACAAACGATCTGACAGTCATCGCAGCCGAATACCCGATTGCCGATCAGCGGGCGCAGGTCTTCAGGGATGGCGCTCTTGAGTTCGATGGTCAGGTAGGAAATGCAGCGCCGGGCGTCCAGCACATAGGGGCCGACAAACGCGTTGGTGGGGCAGATATCCAGGCAGGCGGTGCAGCGGCCGCAGTGCTCCGTGGCGTGGGGTGGATCCACGGGCAGCGGCAAATCGACAAACAGTTCGCTGAGGAAGAAATAACTGCCGGCCTTGCGATTGAGCACCAGGGTGTTTTTACCGATCCAGCCAAGGCCCGCTTGTTCGGCAATGGCCTTTTCCAGCACGGGCGCGCTGTCGACAAAGGCGCGAAAGCCGAAAGGGCCGATCTGCGCCTGGATGCGGTCGGCCAACTGCTGCACGCGCTTGCGGATCAGCTTGTGGTAGTCGCGGCCCAGGGCATAACGGGAGATGTAGGCTTTTTCCGGTTTTGCCAGCAGTTGCGCCATCTGCGTGTCGCCGGGCAGGTAATCCATGCGCAGCGACACCACGCGCAGGGTACCCGGCACCAGTTCGTCCGGGTGCGAGCGTTTGCTGCCATGGGCGCCCATGTAGTCCATCTCGCCGTGGTAGCCCGCGTCGAGCCAGCGTTGCAGATGTTGTTCATGCTCGGCCAGGTCCAGGCCGCTGATGCCGACTTGTTGAAAGCCCAGCTCGCGGCCCCAGTCCTTGATCGATTGGGCGAGGGCGGGCAGATCGGAGGTAATAGCGGGCATGAGACACGGGAAACCACAGGTTAGATGCGTATAATTCTGCCAGACATCGGAGCTTGAAGACGCATGCCGCAGACAAAACACGAAATAACCGACGTTCAGCCTTTGTTGCACGGCCATTTGCCGCAACTGGCTGCGCGTTCCCCGGACGCCCATAAAGGCCAGTTCGGCCACCTGTTGATGATTGGCGGCGACCGGGGCTTTGGCGGTGCCGCGCTGTTGAGTGCCGAAAGTGCCCTGCGCAGTGGCGCGGGCATGGTGTCCCTGGCCACTCGACTTGAGCATGTGCCGGCCGCGCTGGCCCGTTTGCCGGAAGTCATGAGCGTCGGCGTGAGTTCGGCCAACCAGTTGATGGGCTTGCTGGAAAAAATCTCGGTAATCGTCATTGGCCCCGGCCTGGGCGAAGCCGCCTGGGGTAAAAGCCTGTTGTCTGTTGCAGCCAATGCACGGCAGCCGCAGGTCTGGGATGCCGATGCACTCAATCAACTGGCGACTGGCAGTGTGAGCCTGCCGGCCCATTGCGTGATCACTCCGCATCCTGGGGAGGCGGCGCGCTTGTTGGGTATTTCGACAGCCGAGGTTCAGGCCGATCGTCTTAAGGTGGCGCGCGCGTTGAGCCAGAAATTCAATGCAGTGGCTATCCTCAAGGGTGCTGGCAGTTTGATTGCCAGCCCGGACGGGCGCGTTTCACGCTGTGACCAAGGCCATCCGGCGATGGCGACGGCGGGCCTCGGTGACGTTTTGGCCGGCCTGGTAGGTGCGCTGCTGGCCCAGGGCATGCCGGCTTATGAAGCCAGCTGCCTGGCCGTCTGGTTGCACGCCACGGCAGGGGATCGCCAGGGCAGCTTTGGTCGCGGGCTGGCCGCCAGCGACCTGATACCCGCCATTCGTCAATTGCTGGAGGAACAGTCGCCGTGTCTGAAGTAATTCTTTTCCTGGCCGATGAAGAGGCCATGGTGGCGTTAGGTCAGCGTATTGCCCAGGTCACGGCCGGCTCAGGCCTGATCTTTCTTGAAGGCGACCTGGGGGCGGGCAAGACCACGCTGTCCCGGGGGATCATTCGCGGTCTGGGCCACACCGGGGCGGTCAAGAGTCCCACGTTCACCCTGGTTGAACCCTACGAGATCGGCGCAGTGCGGGCTTTCCATTTCGACCTCTACCGCCTGGTGGATCCCGAAGAACTCGAATTCATGGGCATCCGTGATTACTTCGATGAAGCCGCGCTGTGCCTGATTGAGTGGCCAGATAAAGGCACAGGCTTTTTGCCAAAGCCGGACCTGACCATTACCATTACGCCGCATGATCACGGACGTCAGCTGAAGTTGTTGCCCCAGGGCGCGCGCGGTGAGTCGTGGTGCGCCGCTCTGGCTTTGGAATTCAAATAATTGGTGGGGTTAGGTATGCGCTTTCGCGCGTTGGTTGCTGTCGTAGGGGTGTTGCTTGCGGCAATGACTGTCAATGCTCTGGCTGCTTCACAGGTGAAGAGTGTTCGCCTGTGGCGAGCGCCGGATAACACGCGACTGGTGTTCGACCTGTCTGGCCCGGTCCAGCACAGTGTCTTTACCCTCACGGCGCCCGATCGCCTGGTGATCGACATCAATGGTGCGACCCTGGCCGCGCCGTTGAACGTGTCCACCGCCAACACGCCGATTACCGCCATGCGCTCGGCGCAGCGCACGCCGACCGACCTGCGGGTGGTAATCGACCTGAAAAAGGTCGTGACCCCGAAAAGCTTCTCCCTGGCGCCAAACGCCCAATACGGCAACCGGCTGGTGGTCGATCTGTTCGACAACGCCGCCGATGCCGCGCCGCCGCCGGCGCCAACCCCGGCCGTGGCGACAGTGCCGGCCGTACCGGTCAACCCGTCCCAGCCTCAGGTCAAGCTGCCACCGCCGCCGCCAGCGCCGGCCGGCAAGCGCGACATTATCGTGGTGATCGATGCCGGCCACGGCGGTGAAGACCCGGGCGCCTCCGGTTCGCGCGGCCAGCATGAGAAAGACGTGGTGCTGGCCATCGCCCGTGAGCTGCAGCGCCAGGTCAACGGCATGAAAGGCTACCGCGCCGAACTGACCCGTACCGGCGACTACTTCATTCCGTTGCGCGGCCGTACCGAAATCGCCCGTAAGAAGGGCGCCGACCTGTTCGTCTCGATCCATGCGGACGCCGCGCCTTCGACGGCGGCCTTCGGTGCTTCGGTGTTTGCCCTGTCGGATCGCGGCGCCACGTCCGAGACCGCGCGCTGGCTGGCCGACAGCGAAAACCGTTCCGACTTGATCGGCGGGGCCGGCAACGTGTCCCTCGATGACAAGGACAAGATGCTCGCCGGGGTACTGCTTGACCTGTCGATGACGGCCTCGCTGACCTCCAGCTTGAACGTCGGCCAGAAGGTGTTGAGCAACATCGGCCGGGTGACCTCGTTGCATAAGCAGCGCGTGGAGCAGGCCGGGTTCATGGTGTTGAAATCGCCGGACATCCCATCGATCCTGGTGGAAACCGGGTTTATCTCCAACGCCAACGAAGCCTCGAAGCTGGCCAGTGCCAGCCACCAGCAGGCCTTGGCGCGCTCCATCAGTGCTGGCGTGCGCCAGTTCTTCCAGCAGAACCCGCCGCCAGGCACCTACATTGCCTGGCTGCGCGACTCCGGCAAAATCGCCCAGGGCCCGCGCGACCATCGCGTGCAGCCCGGCGACACCGTGGCCATGCTGGCCGTGCGTTTCCAGGTCTCGGCCGCGTCCCTGCGCAGCGCCAACAACCTGAAGAGCGATGAGTTGAAAATCGGCCAGGTATTGACCATCCCCGGCACTGAATTGGCGGCACAGTAATGAGCGAATCAGTCTTGAACAGCGGGTCGCGCATTGAATTGCTCAGCCCGCGCCTCGCCAACCAGATTGCGGCGGGCGAGGTCGTTGAGCGGCCGGCATCGGTGATCAAGGAATTGCTGGAGAACAGCATCGACTCCGGCGCCCGACGCATCGATGTCGATGTGGAGCAGGGCGGCGTCAAGCTGCTGCGTGTCCGCGACGATGGCAGCGGGATCTCCTCCGATGACCTGCCGCTGGCCCTGGCCCGTCACGCCACCAGCAAGATCCGCGACCTGGAAGACCTGGAGCGGGTGATGAGCCTGGGCTTTCGCGGTGAGGCATTGGCTTCCATCAGTTCCGTGGCCCGTCTGACCCTGACGTCGCGCACCCGTGATGCCGAGCAAGCCTGGCAGGTGGAGACCGAAGGCCGCGACATGGCGCCTCGGGTCCAGCCGGCTGCCCACCCGGTGGGCACCTCTGTGGAAGTGCGCGACTTGTTCTTCAACACCCCGGCGCGGCGCAAATTCCTCAAGGCCGAAAAAACCGAATTCGATCACCTGCAAGAAGTCATCAAGCGCCTGGCCCTGGCGCGTTTCGATGTGGCGTTTCACCTGCGCCACAACGGCAAGACCATCCTCAGCCTGCACGAAGCCAACGACGACGCCGCGCGTGCTCGCCGTGTCGCGGCAGTGTGCGGTGCGGGGTTCCTGGAGCAGGCGCTGCCGATTGAAGTCGAACGCAATGGCCTGCGGCTGTGGGGTTGGGTCGGTTTGCCGACGTTTTCCCGTAGCCAGGCGGACTTGCAGTATTTCTTTGTGAATGGCCGGGCGGTACGCGACAAACTGGTGGCCCACGCGGTGCGCCAGGCTTATCGCGATGTGCTGTTCAACGGCCGGCATCCGACCTTTGTGCTGTTTTTCGAGGTCGACCCTTCGGTGGTCGACGTCAATGTGCACCCGACCAAGCACGAAGTGCGCTTCCGTGACGGGCGCATGGTGCATGACTTCCTCTATGGCACCTTGCACCGTGCCCTGGGCGATGTGCGCCCGGATGACCAGTTGTCTGCGCCCATCGTGACGGCGGTGGTGCGGCCGAGCGGCCCCGAAGCGGGCGAGTTTGGCCCTCAGGGCGAAATGAGCCTGGCGGCAAACCTGCTGCAATCGCCGCAACCCCAGCCGAGCTATACGGCGCCGGGCTCTGGCTCGGGAGCGGGTTATCAGTACCAATACACACCGCGTCCGCAATCGGCCGTGCCGGTCGCCGAAGCGCAGGCTGCCTATCGTGAGTTCTTTGCGCCGCTGCCAGGTGCCGAGCCGGGCGCCGTGGCCTTGCCGGAAGGTGGCGGTGATATCCCACCCCTGGGCTACGCGTTGGCGCAGCTCAAGGGCATCTACATCCTCGCGGAAAATGCCCATGGCCTGGTGCTGGTGGACATGCATGCCGCTCACGAGCGGATCATGTACGAGCGCCTGAAGATCGCCATGGCCAGCGAAGGCCTGAGTGGCCAGCCGTTGCTGGTGCCGGAATCCCTGGCCGTCAGCCAGCGTGAGGCCGATTGCGCTGAAGAACATCATGGTGTGTTCCAGAAACTGGGCTTCGAGTTGCAGCGCCTGGGCCCTGAGACCCTGGCGATTCGCCAGATTCCCGCGCTGCTCAAGCAGGCCGAAGCCAACCGGCTGGTGGCCGATGTATTGGCTGACCTGATGGAGTACGGCACCAGTGACCGTATCCAGGCACACATCAACGAACTGCTCGGCACCATGGCCTGCCACGGCGCCATCCGCGCCAATCGCCGCCTGGCCTTGCCGGAAATGAACGGCCTGCTGCGCGACATGGAAAACACCGAACGCAGCGGCCAGTGCAACCATGGCCGTCCGACCTGGACCCAGATGGGCCTGGACGATCTGGACAAACTGTTCTTGCGCGGCCGTTGATGAGTGCCTTGCCCCCCGCAATCTTTCTGATGGGCCCCACGGCCGCCGGCAAGACCGACCTGGCCATCGAGCTCACCAAGGTGCTGCCGTGCGAGCTCATCAGTGTCGACTCAGCCCTGGTTTACCGGGACATGGACATCGGCACCGCCAAGCCTTCCAAAGCGCTGCTGGCGCAGCATCCGCACCGGTTGATCGACATCATCGACCCGGCCGAGAGCTATTCCGCAGCGGATTTCCGCACTGACGCCCTGGCCGCCATGGCGCAAATCACCGCGCGGGGCAACATCCCCTTGCTGGTGGGTGGCACGATGCTCTACTACAAGGCTTTGCAGGAAGGGCTGGCCGACATGCCGCCCGCCGATGCCCAGGTGCGCGCTGAACTCGAAGAAGAGGCTGCACGCCTTGGCTGGCAAGCCCTGCACGACCAGTTGGCAGTGGTTGATCCGGTATCTGCCGCGCGTATTCACCCCAATGATCCCCAGCGCCTCAGCCGCGCTCTGGAAGTCTGGCGGGTCAGCGGGCAGACCATGACTGAACTGCGGCTGAAACAAACTGCGCAAAGTGCTGATGCAGGCGCATCTGGACAGTCACAATTGCCCTATACTGTGGCGAATCTGGCCATCGCTCCGGCAAATCGCCAGGTGCTGCATGAACGAATTGCACAAAGATTCACAATTATGTTGGAACAGGGGTTTGTGGACGAGGTCGTAGCACTGCGGTCAAGAGGTGACCTGCATCCAGGGTTACCTTCGATACGTGCTGTAGGCTACCGCCAAGTCTGGGATCATCTGGATGGCAAGCTGACGTCAGCCGAAATGCAGGAGCGCGGCATCATTGCCACGCGCCAATTAGCGAAGCGCCAGTTCACCTGGCTGCGCAGCTGGAGCGATTTGCACTGGTTGGACAGCCTGGACAGCGACAATCTGTCACGCGCCTTGAAATACTTGGGAACGGTCTCCATATTGAGCTGAGTCCTTGCAATTGCCGTCTATCCTTGGGGGTGTGACGGCCATAAGCTATCTATTTTCCGATTTTTTATTATTGATCCTTAAAGGAGTGCGGCACATGTCAAAAGGGCATTCGCTACAAGACCCTTACTTGAATACTTTACGTAAAGAGAAAGTGGGGGTTTCCATCTATCTGGTCAACGGTATCAAGCTGCAAGGCACGATCGAGTCGTTCGACCAGTTCGTGATCCTGCTGAAAAACACCGTCAGCCAGATGGTCTACAAGCACGCTATCTCGACAGTGGTTCCAGTTCGTCCAATCCGTCTGCCTAGCGCCGCCGGTGATGATGCAGCTGACGCTGAGCCAGGTAACGCCTGATAGGAGTCTCCTTTGTTCTTTGAGCGCCACGGTGGTGGTGAGCGAGTCATCCTCGTTCACTTGGATGGACAGGACCCTGAGGCGCGCGAAGATCCGCAGGAGTTTCAGGAGTTGGCAAATTCGGCCGGCGCCGAGACCGTTGCGTTTTTTAACGTGCCGCGTCATCGGCCAACCGCCAAATTCCTGATTGGCAGCGGCAAGGTCGAGGAATTGCGCGACCTGGTCCATGCCGAAGAAGCCGATCTGGTGATCTTCAATCACACCCTCACGCCCAGTCAGGAACGTAACCTCGAACGTGTATTCGAGTGTCGCGTGATCGACCGCACCGGCCTGATTCTCGATATTTTCGCCCAGCGCGCCCGTACCCATGAGGGCAAGCTCCAGGTAGAACTGGCCCAGCTTGACCACATGAGCACCCGGCTGGTTCGCGGTTGGACTCACCTTGAGCGTCAGGGTGGCGGTATCGGCATGCGGGGCCCGGGTGAAACCCAGCTGGAAACCGACCGACGCCTGCTGCGGGTTCGCCTGCGTCAGATCAAGGGCCGACTGGAGAAGGTGCGCAGCCAGCGCGAGCAATCGCGACGTGGCCGTTCACGTGCCGATATTCCTACCGTATCGCTGGTGGGCTACACCAACGCCGGCAAGTCCACGCTGTTCAACAACGTGACCAAATCGGACGTGTACGCGGCTGACCAACTGTTCGCTACCCTCGACCCGACCTTGCGCCGTCTGGATATTGACGACCTGGGGCCGATTGTCCTGGCCGACACCGTGGGTTTCATTCGGCACCTGCCCCACAAGCTGGTCGAGGCATTTCGGTCTACGCTCGAAGAGTCGAGCAATTCCGACCTGTTGTTGCACGTGATCGATGCGGCCGAACCGGATCGCATGTTGCAGATTGAACAGGTGATGGTCGTGCTGGGTGAGATTGGTGCCCAGGACTTGCCGATCCTCGAGGTCTATAACAAACTCGATTTGCTTGAAGGCGTTGAGCCACAAATCCAGCGCGACGAGAACGGCAAGCCCCAGCGGGTCTGGCTGTCGGCGCGCGATGGCAGTGGTTTGGAGCTGCTTGAACAAGCCATTGCCGAATTGCTCGGCAGCGATTTGTTCGTCGGCACCTTGCGCTTGCCTCAGCGTTTTGCTCGACTGCGTGCACAGTTTTTCGAGCTGGGCGCGGTACAGAAAGAAGAACACGACGAAGAAGGTGTCAGCTTGCTTGCCGTTCGATTGCCGCGCTCGGAGCTCAATCGGCTGGTCAGCCGTGAAGGCGTAGTACCGACAGAGTTCATCGAACAACACACTTTGCAATAAAAGCCTCAGAAAGCGGTTGTGCCGCAGTAGCAGGCATTCTGTAGCATTGGTCGGCGCGCCGTGGGTGCGTCTTTGCTTTATCAGATGGAGAGCGCTATGGCTTGGAATGAGCCGGGTGGCAACTCGAATAATCAGGATCCTTGGGGTGGTAAGCGCCGCAATAATGGCGACCGCAAGGGGCCACCAGATCTCGACGAGGCCTTCCGAAAGCTGCAGGAAAGCCTGAATGGGTTGTTCGGTGGTGGAAAAAAACGGGGTGGTGATGAAGGTGGTCGCACCAGCAAGGGCGGCGGCTACGGCCTGCTGGGCCTGGGTCTTGTCGTGCTGGCGGCCGTATGGCTGTACAGCGCCGTATACGTCGTGGACGAGCAGGAGCAAGCCGTGGTGCTGCGCTTCGGCAAGTACTACGAGACTGTCGGTCCTGGCCTGAATATCTATTTCCCGCCGATCGACAAGAAGTACATGGAGAACGTCACGCGTGAGCGTGCCTACACCAAGCAGGGCCAGATGCTGACCGAAGACGAGAATATCGTCGAAGTGCCGCTGACCGTGCAGTACAAGATCAGCAACCTGCAGGACTTCGTGCTGAATGTCGATCAGCCGGAAATCAGCCTGCAACACGCAACCGAAAGCGCCCTGCGCCACGTGGTGGGTTCCACCGCCATGGACCAGGTGCTGACCGAAGGCCGTGAACTGATGGCCAGCGAAATCAAGGAGCGCCTGCAACGGTTCCTCGATACCTATCGCACCGGTATCACCGTCACCCAGGTGAACGTACAGAGCGCAGCGGCACCGCGTGAAGTGCAGGAAGCGTTCGACGACGTGATCCGCGCC
Source organism: Pseudomonas sp. CFBP13509 (assembly GCF_005233485.1). NCBI lineage: Bacteria > Pseudomonadati > Pseudomonadota > Gammaproteobacteria > Pseudomonadales > Pseudomonadaceae > Pseudomonas > Pseudomonas sp. CFBP13509. The sequence continues at coordinate 176,326 of NZ_QGAA01000002.1, read as the reverse complement.
CGTGAAGACGAACAGCGTTCGCGCAACCAGGCTGAAACCTACGCCAACGGCGTCGTGCCGGAAGCCCGTGGCCAGGCCCAGCGTATCCTTGAGGATGCCAATGGTTACCGTGACGAAGTGGTCTCCCGTGCCAAGGGTGAAGCGGATCGCTTTACCAAGCTGGTCGCCGAGTATCGCAAGGCGCCTGAAGTGACGCGTGAGCGTCTGTACCTGGACACCATGCAGGAAGTCTTCAGCAATACCAGCAAGGTCCTCGTGACCGGCAGCAAGGGTGGGCAGAACAACCTGCTGTACCTGCCGCTGGACAAGATGATCGAAGGTGGTCGCAGCAGCTCCAGTGCACCGTCCACCGGTTCCAATGCCGCTGCCAATGAAGCGAGCGCCCGTGCGGCCGCTGACTTGCTGCAACAGCAAACACGTACCAGGGAGAGTCGTTGATGAGCAATAAATCGCTGACCGCCCTGATTGTGGGCGTCGTCGTGGTCATCGCTGCCTGGAACTGCTTCTACATCGTGGCTCAGACCGAGCGAGCGGTGCTGCTGCAATTCGGTCGCGTGGTCCAGGCGGATGTCCAGCCGGGCCTGCATGTGAAAGTCCCTTACGTCAACCAGGTGCGCAAGTTCGACGCCCGCCTGATGACCCTGGATGCACCGACACAGCGCTTCCTGACCCTGGAAAAGAAAGCCGTGATGGTTGACGCCTACGCCAAGTGGCGCGTCAAGGATGCCGAGCGCTTCTACACTGCGACCTCCGGCCTCAAGCAGATTGCCGACGAGCGTTTGTCGCGCCGTCTGGAGTCGGGCCTGCGTGACCAGTTTGGTAAGCGCACCCTGCACGAGGTGGTGTCCGGTGAACGTGATGCGCTGATGGCGGATATCACCCGTTCGTTGAACACGATGGCGGAAAAAGAGCTGGGCATCGAAGTTGTCGATGTTCGGGTCAAGGCCATCGATTTGCCGAAGGAAGTGAACCGCAGCGTGTTCGAGCGCATGAGCACCGAGCGTGAGCGTGAGGCTCGTGAGCACCGTGCCAAGGGTAACGAGCTGGCTGAAGGTATCCGTGCGGATGCCGACCGTCAGCGCCGTGTACTGCTGGCAGAAGCCTATCGCGAGTCTGAAGAGGCCCGTGGTGATGGTGATGCTCAAGCCGCGGCGATCTACGCCAAGGCTTACGGCCAGGACCAGGAGTTCTACGCGTTCTACCGTAGCCTGCGTGCCTACCGTGAAAGCTTCGCGAACAAAACCGACGTCATGGTGCTGGACCCAAGCAGCGACTTCTTCCGCTACCTGGAAAAGTCCAAGTAACCAGCCCGTGATTTTGTAGGGCGCACTCCGTCGGGCGGCTAAAACGCCTGGCGGGGTGATCCTTTCAGAAAACGGGTGTATGATGCGGCAGCCGGGAAATTCCCGGCTTTTTTGCGTCTGCATGTTTGATTCGGCAGGCGTGACAGGTTTTTCGAGGAAAGTGCCCGACGAGGCCGTTAACAGGTCGTTCGTCACGTCGCTCTTGCGCGTGGTTTATGCAGGGGGCGGGTATTTTCTGCTTCACTCAAGGCTCGGCCGAGGGCTGGCCGCCCGGATCATAGGGGAATGGCGTAATGGCAACGGTAGACCGCTGGCTGCTGCCAGATGGCATCGAAGAAGTACTGCCACCAGAAGCTGCGCGCATTGAAGTAGCGCGTCGCCAGGTGTTGGATCTGTTCCAGAGCTGGGGTTACGAGTTTGTCGTGACCCCCCATATCGAGTACCTGGAATCCCTGCTGACCGGCGCGGGCCAGGACCTGGATCTGCGCACCTTCAAGGTCATCGACCCGCAATCGGGCCGGCAAATGGGGTTCCGTGCCGACATCACGCCGCAAGTGGCGCGCATCGATGCGCACACCCTGCGCCGCGAAGGCCCGAGCCGCCTGTGCTACGCCGGCAGCGTGCTGCATGCTCAACCGCGTGCCTTGTCGTCTTCCCGCAGCCCGATCCAGTTGGGCGCGGAGTTGTACGGTGATGCCAGCCCGAGCAGCGACGTTGAAGTGATCAGCCTGATGCTGGCCATGCTGCAACTGGCTGATGTACCAGATGTCCACATGGACCTCGGTCACGTGGGTATCTACCGTGGCCTGGCCCGTGCGGCCGGTTTGTCCGGTGAGGCCGAGCAACAGCTGTTCGATGCCCTGCAGCGCAAGGCGATCGATGAAGTCATCGCCTTGACCGCTGGCGTGCCTGCGGATCTGGCCGAGATGCTGCGTGCACTGGTCAACCTGTGTGGTGGCCGTGAAGTACTGGTGGCTGCACGTGAGCGCCTGGCCAAGGCGCCGGCGCCGGTATTGGCTGCACTGGATGACGTGCTGGCGATTGCTGAGCGGTTGTCGGCGCGGTTCCCGCAGTTGCCGCTGTATTTTGATCTGGGCGAGTTGCGCGGTTACCACTACCACACCGGTGTGGTGTTCGCGGTGTTTGTACCGGGTGTTGGCCAGGCCATCGCCCAAGGTGGACGTTACGACGACATCGGCGCCGACTTCGGTCGTGCGCGTCCGGCCACCGGCTTTTCCACCGATTTGAAAACCCTGGTGACCCTGGGGCGTGCTGAGGTCGAGCTGCCGTCTGGTGGCATCTGGATGCCCGACAGTACGGACGCAGCACTCTGGCAGCAGGTTTGCCAGTTGCGCAGTGAGGGTCAGCGTGTTGTCCAGGCATTGCCTGGGCAGCCATTGGCCGCCGCCCGTGAAGCGGACTGCGACCGGCAATTGATTCTGCAGAACGGGCTTTGGCAAGTATCGCCACTGGCTTCTTGAGTTTTCCTGCCGGCCATCGCCGGCACCAAGTTTGCGCGAATGAGGACAAGTGTTATGGGTAAGAATGTCGTAGTCCTGGGCACCCAATGGGGTGATGAGGGCAAAGGCAAGATCGTTGATCTGCTGACCGAACATGCTGCCGCCGTAGTGCGCTACCAAGGCGGTCACAACGCTGGCCACACCCTGGTCATCGACGGCGAAAAAACCGTCTTGCACCTGATCCCGTCGGGTGTCCTGCGCGAAGGCGTGCAGTGCCTGATCGGTAACGGCGTCGTGGTTGCACCGGATGCCCTGCTGCGCGAGATCACCAAGCTGGAAGAGAAAGGCGTACCGGTGCGCGAGCGCCTGCGTATCAGCCCGTCCTGCCCGCTGATCCTGTCCTTCCACGTTGCGCTGGACCAGGCCCGTGAAAAGGCCCGTGGCGAGCTGAAGATCGGCACCACCGGTCGCGGCATCGGCCCGGCCTACGAAGACAAGGTCGCGCGTCGTGGCCTGCGTGTGGGCGACCTGCTCAACATGCCGCGCTTTGAAGACAAGCTGCGTGAACTGGTGGATTACCACAACTTCATGCTGGTGGGTTACTACAAAGAGCCCGCCATCGAATTCGACAAGACCCTGGCCGAGTGCAAGGAATACGCTGAGCTGCTCAAGCCGCTGATGCTGGATGTGACCGCCGAGCTGCACGACCTGCGTCGCGCCGGCAAGGACATCATGTTCGAAGGCGCCCAGGGTTCGTTGCTGGACATCGACCACGGTACCTACCCGTACGTGACCAGCTCCAACACCACTGCTGGCGGCGTCGCTACCGGTTCGGGCGTTGGTCCTATGTTCCTGGACTACATCCTCGGCATCACCAAGGCCTACACCACCCGTGTAGGTTCGGGCCCGTTCCCGACTGAACTGTTCGACGAAGTCGGTGCGCACCTGGCCAAGCAAGGTCACGAATTCGGCGCGACCACCGGCCGTGCTCGTCGCTGTGGCTGGTTCGACGCCGTTATCCTGCGTCGCGCGATCGATGTGAACAGCATCTCGGGCATCTGCTTCACCAAGCTGGATGTACTCGACGGTCTGGAAACCATCAACATCTGCGTCGGCTACAAAGATGCCGAAGGCAAGGACGTTGCCCCGGTTGACGCCGACAGCTACGTGGGCCTGCAGCCTGTGTACGAAGAAGTGCCGGGCTGGAGCGAATCGACCGTGGGTGCCAAGACCCTGGAAGAGTTGCCAGCCAATGCCCGTGCCTACATCAAGCGCGTTGAAGAGCTGATCGGTGCGCCGATTGACATTATTTCGACGGGCCCGGATCGCAACGAGACCATCGTTCTGCGTCACCCGTTCGCTTAATAAGCTATTGATGTAAAAAGCAAAGGGCTCCTTCGGGAGCCCTTTGTCGTATCTGCATGCCAAGCGGCACGACCCTTGCTGTGTTTCTCTCTTTCGCGGTGCTATCAAATTAGTGGCACCCGTGGTGGAGGGATTCCCGATGTCTGCCGTTCTCTCATTGTTACAAAGCCGTCTGTTGCGGCCGGTGTTCGTTACCCTAGGTATCGCTCTTTTGGTGCAAGTGCTGGTGGCGGTCGCTCTCACCCGGAGCACGGTCACGGCGCTGGAGGCCGATTTGGGCAGTCGCCTGGGCGTCGACAGCCAGAAGCTGTCCGGTGAACTGGCCCAGGCCGGCAAGGAAGTCACGTCGAGCCTGGACAGCTTGTCCACCAGTACCCGTCAGCGCCTGACCGCCGGGCTTTCCGAGCGCCTGCAGGCAGAGCAGAAACAGTTGCGTGCGACCCTGGAAAAAGACCTGCAAGACTCCGCCAACGATATGGCGCAACTGCTGGCCTCGGTGGCGCCCCGCGCCATGTGGGACAGCGATGTGCCAACGCTGTCCGAGTTTGCCCGACGCGCCCAGCGCAATCCCAACGTGCTGTTCGTGGTTTATGACGACGCGGCGGGTGAGCACCTGACTCGTTATCTGAATCGCGAAAATCCGATCAACAAAGCGTTGCTGGAAAAAGGCCAGGGCGATCGCGCCCTGGACAAAGTCCTGAACGCCGCGAAGAACGATCCTTCGGTGTTCTATGTCGAGGCGTCCATCAGCCCTAACGGCGTGGAGATTGGCAAGGTGCTCATGGGGGTGTCGACCGCGTCGGTCGAGGCCGATCTGCAAGCGCTGGACAAGCGTTTTGCCGCACTGATAGCCAGCGGTGATCAGTTGGTCGGCGACAGCCTCAAAGGTGCTGCGGCGGATAGCGCGGCGGCCATGGGCGCTCGTCTGCAGTCGGCACAAGCCACTGCGACCCAGATGACCGTCAACACCACCGACGCCGTGCAGGAGGCTGCCGGCACCTTGCGTTGGCGCATCGGCATGGGGCTGGCGGTGGTCGGTTTCGGCGTATTGCTGCTGATCGCCGTGGTTCTCGGCCGCCGTGTGGTCAATCGCCTGAAACTGCTTATCGCGGCCATGGATGACCTGGCAGCAGGCGAGGGCGACCTCACCAAGCGCGTGCAGATCAACAGCAAGGACGAAATCGGCGACATGGCCTCGGCGGTCAATCGCTTTGTGGATAAGTTGCAACCCATCGTGCGCGAGGCGGGCGATGTGGCCCAGCGTACCGGCGTGGAAATCGGCGCCATGACCTTGCGCAATGCCGGCGCCGATGCGGCCGCTGGCTTGCAGCGTGATGAGGTGGCGGAGAGTTTGCGCGCACTGTCGCAAATGGCCGACGAGGCCCAGGCCGAAAGCCACGCCATGCAGGCGGCGTTGCAGCAGGTGGTGGATATTCGTCAGGCGACGGACGAGAACTCGCGCACGTCGGCCGAAGTTGGCAGTTTGATCGAGGCGTTGGCGGGGCAGGTCCAGGCCGGGTCCCAGGTTATCGAGCGCCTGGCCCAGCAAAGCGAGCAGATCGAAGTGGTGCTGACGGTCATCCATGGTATCGCCGAGCAGACCAACCTGTTGGCGCTCAACGCGGCCATTGAAGCCGCGCGTGCGGGCGAGACCGGGCGGGGCTTTGCGGTGGTGGCGGACGAAGTGCGTGCGTTGGCCAGCAAGACCCAAAGCTCTACCGGCGATATCCAGGCCCATATCGTCGCGTTGCAGCAGGGCGCGCGGGAGGCGGTGGAAACCATCGGCAAGGCCGGGCGCCAGGCCAACGAAGGTTTGCTGGTGCTGCGCGACAGCGTGCGCTTGCAGCAGACGGTGCAGGCCTCGGTGGAGCAGGTGCATGCAGCGATTGGCCTGGCTACCCGCGCCGCCGAGCACCAGGCCCAGGGCGCCCATGCGGTACGAGGCCGTGTCGAGGTGATCCATGCCCAGGCCGAGCGTGCGGCGCAGGCGGTGGTGGAGACTACCGCCAGTGGCAAGGTGCTGGATGGGTTGGCGGCGCAGTTGAAGGCGAGTCTGGGGCAGTTCCGGGCTTAGCGTCGTCCGTTCTGGCCTCATCGGGGGCTTGCCCCCGATAGCGATCTCAGCGGCTCAAGTACATCCGAGTTGTCAGCAGATAGACCGGCAACCCCGACACCACTATCAACAACGCTGCATAAGGCGCCGCCGCCGCAAACTCCACATTCGAGGTGTGCGCCCACACGGCAGTCGCCAAGGTATTCAGCCCGGTGGGGCTGAGCAGCAACGTCGCCGTCAATTCCTTCATGGCGTCCAGGAACACCAGCGCAAATGCCGCACCCAATGCCGGAAAAATAATCGGCAGCGTCACTCGGCAAAACGCACTGAACGACGATGCCCCCAGCGTGCGTGCAGCCTCTTCCAGCTGCGGTGCGGCTTTGTTCAAGGCCGTGCGGATCGGCGCCTGGGCCAATGGAAGAAACAACAAGGCATAGGCGATCAGCAGCAACGCAGAGGTCTGGTACAGCGCCGGCACGTAATGCAGGGCGAAATACACCAGTGTCAACGCAATCACCAGGCCGGGCAGGGCGTGCAACAGGTACGGCAGGCGCTCGGCCCAGATTGCCAGTCGGCCCTTGTAGCGCACCACCAGCAGCCCCAGCGGTACCGCCAGCGCCAGGCACAGCGCCGCGCCACCCAGCGATAGCATCAGGGAGGACAGCAATGCCTCACCAATCTCGGCCATTGGAAATGCCGCCGATGAACCTACCGCCAGCCAATAGCCGAGCATGCCCAAGGGGATGCCGCTGCCGATGATCGCCAGCGTCAGGCAATACACCTGGCCCAGTGGCGCCCACTTGCCCAGTCGCACCTGCTCCCCATGCCGCGCCGCGCCCTGGCCGATGCGCACGTGCCGGCCCTTGCCGCGCACGCGCAGTTCCAGCCACAGCAGGGTCAGGCACATCACCAGCAATACCGCCGAAAGCATCGCGGCATTGGCATTGCTGAACTCCAGTTCGAATTGCTGGTAGATCGCGGTGGTGAAGGTTTGCAGGCCGATGATCGACAGCGCGCCGAACTCGACCAGCATATGCAGGGCAATCAGCAGTGCCCCAGCCAGCAGCGACGGCCACAGCAAGGGCAGGGTGATGCGCAGGAATACGCCCCAGCGATTCTGCCCCAGGGTGCGGGCCGATTCTTCAAGGGAAGGGTCCAGGTTGCGCAAGGTTGCGGCCACTGGCAAAAACACCAGCGGGTATTTGGACAGGGTCATCACCAGGATCGCGCCGCCGAGCCCTTCGAAGTGGGCGCTCAGGGATACCCAGGTGAAGCTGCTGACAAACGCCGGCACCGCGAACGGCAGGCACAGGACTACGCCCCAGAGGCGGCGTCCCGGCAGATTGCTGCGTTCCAGCAGCCAGGCCAGGGACAGGCCGATCACGCCGCACGCCACCGTCACGCCGACCATCAGCGCCAGGGTGTTGCGCAGCAGCCCGAACACATACGGCCGCCAGAGCAGATGCACCGCCTGCGCCCAGCCCGCCTGCCAAGCCTTTAGCCCGACGTACACCAGCGGCAGCAGGCTCAGGCCAACCAGTAGCAGGACGGGGAGCAGTAGCCAGATCGAAGGGCGCTTGCGGCGTGGGCTGAACCCCCCGCGCAGGGCGGGGGTGGGTAGCGATGGGTTCATCAGTTCAAGCCAACCTCACGTTCCAGGTCCAAGGCCTCTTCTGCGTTGCCGAGGTCGGCAGGCGTGACTTTCGGCGGCTGCAGTTCGCTGAAAGGCTTGAGGCCGCGGTTGGATTCCATGCCTTTGCGCAGCGGGTACTCGGCCGAGGTAGTGGTAATCACGCGCTGGCCTTCTTCGCTGGCCATGAACGCCAGCAGTTGCTGGGCTTCTTTGGGATGCTTGCTGGACTTCAGCGCGGCCGCCGAAGACACGGTGATCAGGCCGCCGGCATCGCCATCGGTGAAGTAGTGCAGTTGGGAGTCGAGGTTGGTTTTTTCTTTCTTCAGGGCAAACCAGTAGTAGTTGTTCACCAGAACGGTGGCTACTTCGCCGTTTTCCACGGCCTTCAGGGCGACCATGTTGTTGCTGTACACCTTGCCGAAGGCACGCAGGCCGGTCAGCCATTCTTCGGCGGCTTCACGGCCGTGCAGCTTGATGATCGCCACGGCCTGTTCCTGGAAGGCGCCGCTGGTAGGTACGAAACCGACCTTGCCTTGCCACTCGGGGCCGGCGAAATCCAATACCGACTTGGGCAGGTCTTTCTCGGCAATCAGTTTGGGGTTGAAGGCTACGACGCGGGTGCGTGCGGTCACGCCCATCCAGTCGCCGTTACGGCCCACGTAATCCTTGGGCAGGACGTCGAGCGTGCCTGCATCGATCTTGGCCAGCAGGCCTTGCTCGCCAAGTTTGTTCAGTGGCGGCGATTCCTCGGTGTAGATCACGTCGGCAGGGGAGCGGTCGCCTTCCTCCACGACTTGGCTGGCCAGTTGGTTGCTGCTGCCCTTGCGTACGTTGACGTGAATACCGGTCCTGGCTTCGAAGGCCTTGGCGAGTTCATCGCCGACTTCTTTGTGTTGGCCGTTGTACAGGGTCAGGGAGACCTTGTCGGCGGAATAGGCGGCGGGGGAGAGTAGGGTCAGGCCGAGCAGAGTGATGGTCAGGCCACGCAGAAGGGATGTCTTGAGACGGGTATCGCGGATCATCATCCGGGGTTTTCCTCACTTGAGTGCAACAAATCATTGCAAGGATAAACGATAAAACTTCTCAAGTGCGCCGAAGGGGGGAAATTGCTGGTGGAGGTTTTCAAACCCCGGAAACGAAAAAACCCGCTTTCGCGGGTTTGATCTGAATTTGGTGCCCAGGAGAAGACTCGAACTTCCACGACCTTGCGATCACCAGCACCTGAAGCTGGCGTGTCTACCAATTTCACCACCTGGGCATTATCAAGCAACGTTGCCGCTGTTGATGGGGCGAACTATACGGCGGGCTTTTTAATCTGTAAACCCCTGATTCGAAAAATATAAATCGATTTTCTCGTTAAAAATCAGAAGCCTGAAACGAAAAAACCCGCTTTCGCGGGTTTGATCTGAATTTGGTGCCCAGGAGAAGACTCGAACTTCCACGACCTTGCGATCACCAGCACCTGAAGCTGGCGTGTCTACCAATTTCACCACCTGGGCAACATCAACCACGTTGCCGTCGTCGATGGCGCGCACTATACGGAGCGGTTTTTTAGCTGTAAACCCCTGCTATGAAAAAAACCTGGAAAATTTCGCCAATGGTCGTGCAAGGTGCGCGGCGAGGGCTGTAAAAGGCTTTTAAACGCTTGTTGATGCCTGAAATTTCCCGTTTCAATACGCGTATGCCAAACTAACCCGCATATAGACAAGGTGAAAAATCTCTAATGGCCGATTGGCAGTCCCTCGATCCCGAGGCCGCTCGTGAAGCGGAAAAATATGAAAACCCTATTCCTAGCCGCGAACTGATCCTGGCGCACCTCGCCGATCGGGGTTCGCCTGCTAGCCGTGAGCAGTTGGTCGAAGAGTTCGGTCTGACCACCGAAGACCAGCTCGAAGCCCTGCGCCGCCGCCTGCGTGCCATGGAGCGCGATGCTCAACTGATCTACACCCGCCGTGGCACCTATGCACCCGTGGATAAGCTCGACCTGATCCTCGGCCGCATTGCCGGCCACCGTGACGGTTTCGGCTTCCTGATCCCGGATGACGGCAGTGATGACCTGTTCATGAGCCCGGCGCAAATGCGCCTGGTGTTCGATGGCGACCGTGCCCTGGCGCGGGTTTCCGGACTGGACCGTCGTGGTCGCCGTGAAGGCGTGATCGTCGAAGTGGTGTCCCGTGCCCACGAGTCCATCGTCGGCCGCTACTTCGAAGAAGGCGGTATCGGCTTTGTTGTGCCGGATAACCCGAAGGTCCAGCAGGAAGTGCTGATCACCCCGGGCCGCAATGGCGCTGCCAAGGTCGGCCAGTTCGTCGAGGTGAAAATCACCCACTGGCCGACTGCGCGCTTCCAGCCCCAGGGCGATATTGTAGAAGTGGTCGGCAACTACATGGCGCCGGGCATGGAAATCGACGTGGCGCTGCGTACCTACGATATTCCTCACGTCTGGCCTGAGGCTGTGCTCAAGGAAGCCGCCAAGCTCAAGCCGGAAGTCGAAGAAAAGGACAAGGAAAAACGCATCGACCTGCGCCATCTGCCGTTCGTCACCATTGACGGTGAAGATGCCCGCGACTTCGACGATGCGGTCTACTGCGAAGCCAAGCCCGGCAAGCTGCGCCTGTTCTCCGGCGGCTGGAAGTTGTTCGTCGCGATTGCCGACGTTTCCAGCTATGTGAAGATCGGTTCGGCCCTGGATAACGAGGCCCAGGTACGCGGCAACTCCGTGTATTTCCCTGAGCGCGTGATCCCGATGCTGCCTGAGCAACTGTCCAACGGCCTGTGCTCCCTGAACCCGAAAGTCGACCGTTTGGCCATGGTTTGCGAGATGACTATCTCGAAAACCGGCGAAATGACCGATTACCAGTTCTATGAAGCGGTGATCCACTCCCAGGCGCGCCTGACCTACAACAAGGTCAGCACCATCCTGGAACAGCCGAAAACCAGCGAAGCCAAGGCGTTGCGTGGTGAGTTCGGGCATGTGGTGCCGCACCTCAAGCAGCTGTATGCGTTGTACAAGGTGTTGCTGGGTGCCCGTCATGTGCGTGGCGCGATCGATTTTGAAACCCAGGAAACCCGGATTGTCTTCGGTTCCGAGCGCAAGATCGCCGCGATCACCCCGACCACCCGTAACGATGCGCACAAGCTGATCGAGGAATGCATGCTGGCGGCCAACGTGGCCACCGCTGAATTCCTGAAAAAGCACGAAATCCCTGCGCTCTACCGTGTACACGATGGCCCGCCACCGGAGCGCCTGGAAAAACTGCGCGCGTTCCTCGGCGAGCTGGGCCTGTCCCTGCACAAAGGCAAGGACGGCCCGACGCCGAAGGACTACCAGGCACTGCTGGCCAGCATCAAGGACCGTCCGGATTACCACGTGATCCAGACCGTGATGCTGCGTTCCCTGAGCCAGGCGGTGTACAGCGCCGATAACCAGGGCCACTTCGGCCTGAATTACGAGGCGTATACCCACTTCACCTCGCCGATTCGCCGTTATCCGGACTTGCTCACGCACCGCGCAATCCGCAGCGTGATCCATTCCAGGCAGAACACCCCGCACGTCAAGCGCGCCGGTGCCATGACCATTCCGAAGGCGCGGATCTATCCGTACGACGAAGCGGCCCTGGAACAGTTGGGCGAGCAGTGCTCCATGAGCGAGCGCCGCGCCGACGAAGCCACCCGCGATGTGGTGAACTGGCTCAAGTGCGAGTTCATGAAGGACCGCGTGGGCGAGTCGTTCCCAGGTGTGATCACCGCCGTGACCGGCTTTGGCCTGTTCGTCGAGCTGACCGACATCTACGTCGAAGGCCTGGTGCACGTCACCGCCTTGCCGGGTGACTACTACCACTTCGACCCTGTGCACCACCGCCTGGCGGGTGAGCGTACCGGTCGCAGTTTCCGTTTGGGCGATACCGTGGAAGTGCAGGTCATGCGCGTCGATCTCGACGAGCGCAAGATCGACTTTGGCATGCCTGACAAGCCCGCCGAAGCGCCGGGCCGTAAAAAGCGTGGCAGCGAGACGACCGCGCCTGCAAGCAAAGGCAAAGGCGCTCCCGCCAAAGCGGCAGTTGCAGAGCCTGCTCCGGCCAAGGCCGGGCGCCGTCCAGCAGCCAAGGACAAAGCGCCCGAGGCCTACCGCCCAAGCGACGCGGCGGCGAAAAACGCCGAACTGCGCAAGAGCCGTGAGTTGAAGCAGCAGTTGCTCAACGAAGCCAAAAGCGGTGGTAAAGCGGCGTCTGGGGGAAAGTCCCAGGGGGCGGAAAAGCCGTCGAGCAAGCCAAGTAAACACCGTAAAGGCCCGCCAAAAGCGGGTTCGGCCCCCGCGAAAAGCGGCGGGTCGCGCAAACCTAAGGCCAAGTCATGAGTCTGGAAAAAATCTACGGCGTCCACGCCGTAGAAGCACTGCTGCGTCACCACCCTAAGCGCGTCAAGCAAGTCTGGCTGGCCGAAGGTCGCAGCGAGCCGCGCGTACAGGCGTTGGTCGAGTTGGCCACCCAAAACAAAGTCGCCATCGGCCAGGCCGAACGGCGTGAAATGGACGTGTGGGTCGAAGGCGTCCACCAGGGTGTGGTGGCGGACGTCAGTCCGAGCCAGGTCTGGGGCGAAGCGATGCTCGATGAGCTGCTCGACCGTACCGAAGGTGCACCGCTGCTGCTGGTGCTGGACGGCGTGACCGACCCGCACAACCTCGGCGCGTGCCTGCGCTCGGCCGATGCTGCGGGTGCGCTGGCGGTGATTGTGCCTAAGGACAAGTCGGCTACCTTGACGCCGGTGGTGCGTAAAGTCGCCTGTGGCGCGGCGGAAGTGATTCCGCTGGTGGCCGTGACCAACCTGGCGCGCACCCTGGAGAAACTCCAGCAGCGCGGCCTGTGGGTCGTGGGCACGGCGGGAGAGGCCGAGGTCAGCATTTATGACCAGGACCTCACCGGCCCGACCATCCTGATCATGGGAGCCGAAGGCAAGGGCATGCGTCGCCTGACCCGTGAACATTGCGATTACCTGGTGCACCTGCCGATGGCCGGTAGCGTCAGCAGCCTGAACGTGTCGGTTGCGACCGGCGTGTGCCTGTTTGAGGCCCAGCGTCAGCGTGGTGCCAAGGCCAAGGCCAAGGCGAAGAAGTAATTCCAAGCCTGGCGTAGAACCAACATGTGGGAGGGGGCTTGCCCCTCCCACATGTGCTTTTGTGGTGTCTGGGAGATTGTTCAAATAATCACCAATCACCTTGCGCCCGTTCTTCCCCTTCTCTACAATTGCGCCCCTTGCCTTCCTGGCAGGCACCGATGTGCCTCCCTGCGGCAAGATCCATAAGTGTCATTCACTCCTTGTCTGACCGTTTTTGAGCGGCAGGCTACAACCCGTAAGGAGCATTCATGCGTCATTACGAAATCATCTTTTTGGTCCACCCGGATCAAAGCGAGCAAGTCGGCGGCATGGTTGAGCGTTACACCAAGCTGATCGAAGAAGACGGCGGCAAAATCCACCGTCTGGAAGATTGGGGTCGTCGTCAACTGGCCTACGCAATCAACAATGTTCACAAGGCTCACTACGTGATGCTGAACGTTGAGTGCACCGGCAAGGCCCTGGCCGAGCTGGAAGACAACTTCCGCTACAACGATGCAGTGATCCGTAACCTGGTCATCCGTCGCGAAGAAGCCGTTACCGGCCAATCCGAGATGCTCAAGGCTGAAGAAAACCGCAGTGAGCGCCGTGAGCGTCGCGACCGTCCTGAGCACGAAGGCGCTGATAGCGCTGATAGTGATGACAGCGACAGCAGCGATAACGCTGACGAGTAATCCACGGACCTTATTAAGGAGCCTATCAAATGGCACGTTTCTTCCGTCGTCGTAAGTTTTGCCGCTTCACCGCTGAAGAAGTGAAGGAGATCGACTACAAAGATCTCAACACTCTGAAAGCCTACGTATCCGAGACCGGCAAAATCGTTCCAAGCCGTATCACCGGTACCAAAGCACGTTATCAGCGTCAGCTGGCTACCGCTATCAAGCGCGCCCGCTTCCTGGCCCTGCTGGCCTACACCGACAGCCACGGCCGCTGAGACCGGGCAGTCGACAAGTAGTAAGGGATTGAATGCATGCGCGCCTTAGCTGAGTTCATCATGCGCGGTCGTGTGCAGGCCACTCTGGTAGTGGCTGGATGTGCAGTGTTGCCGTTGTTGTTCTGGTTGGGTGCCGCCGCGGGTTGCCTTGTGCTCCTGCGGCGCGGTTCGGACGCCTTGAGCGTCCTGGGTCTGGGGTTGTTGTCAGTGTTGGTGAGCTGGCATTTCCTGCAAGACCCGACAGCGCTTCTGGTGCTGTTGGGGAGTTGCAGCCTGGCGTTGGTTTTGCGCGCCGGGCATTCCTGGAATCGCGTGCTGCTGGTCAGCACGGCCGTTGGGTTGTTGTGTGCGGTGAGCCTGGGGACCGTTTTCGGTTCCTTCATCGAGTCGTTGGCGCAGACGTTTCAACACGTCTTGCCGCTGGTGATGGGTGAGTCTTACGAGAAGTTCTCGGCAGACCAGAAAGCAGCACTCGCTTCACTGGCAGTTCCGATGTTGATCATTTCGACAGCGGTTTCGGTGCAGGTCTTTAGTGTGTTGTGCCTGATTCTTGGGCGCTATTGGCAGGCGTTGTTGTATAACCCCGGCGGTTTCGGAAGCGAGTTTCGCGCAATCCGGATCCCCAAGCGCGTTGCGCTGTCACTGCTGGCCGTCATGTGCGTTGCCCCGTTTATCGGGTGGCACACCTTGATCCTGTTGCCGTTGTGCGGTGTGCCGCTGTTCTTCGCTGGCTTGTCCCTGATTCACGGGCTTGTCGCGCAGAAAAGACTGGCCAGTTTCTGGCTGGTGGGGATCTACGTCACCGTCCTGCCGCTCATGCACTTGATCGGTCCGTTACTCGTGGTCTTGGCCATTGTCGACAGCCTGATTGATTTTCGCGGACGTTCTGCGCCGAAAGACGCCGATAACGCGAACGGTGAAGGTTAAAAGTTAGAGGATTTTCACATGCAACTGATCCTTCTGGAAAAAGTCGCCAACCTGGGCAACCTGGGCGACAAAGTGAACGTTAAGGCCGGCTACGGTCGTAACTACCTGCTGCCATACGGCAAAGCCACCGCTGCAACCGCTGCCAATCTGGCTGCGTTTGAAGAGCGTCGCGCCGAGCTGGAAAAAGCAGCAGCAGACAAGAAAGCTTCGGCTGAAACTCGCGCTGCCCAACTGGCTGAGCTGGAAGTGACTATCACTGCCACCGCCGGTGACGAAGGCAAGCTGTTCGGTTCGATCGGCACCCACGACATCGCTGATGCACTGACCGCCTCCGGCGTTGAAGTGCAGAAGAGCGAAGTTCGTCTGCCGAACGGCACCATCCGCAACGTAGGCGAATTCGACGTAGCCGTGCACCTGCACGCCGAAGTTGAAGCCACCGTACGCGTTGTCGTGGTAGCAGCTTAAGTCGCACCTAACTGACTGGCACCTCGTGTGCCGGGCAGTTAACATCGGGCACGATCCTGTTTACAGGTCGTGCCTTTTGTTTTTCTACAATCCCCTAATTCCAAGTGGCCATGAACGATATTTCAGCTCCTGAGCAATACGATCTGCAAACCGCTGCCCTGAAGGTGCCGCCGCATTCCATCGAGGCCGAACAGGCCGTGCTCGGTGGCCTGATGCTGGACAACAACGCCTGGGAACGCGTGCTGGATCAAGTCTCGGACGGCGATTTCTATCGTCATGACCACCGCCTGATCTTCCGTGCCATCGCCAAGCTGGCCGACCAGAACTCCCCAATCGACGTGGTGACCCTGGCCGAGCAGTTGGACAAGGAAGGCCAGACCTCCCAGGTCGGTGGCCTGGGCTACCTGGGTGAACTGGCAAAAAACACGCCGTCCGTCGCCAACATCAAGGCCTATGCCCAGATCGTTCGCGAGCGCGCCACCCTGCGCCAGTTGATCGGCATCAGCACCGAAATCGCCGACAGCGCCTTCAACCCCGAAGGTCGCACCGCCGCCGAAATCCTTGACGAAGCCGAGCGCCAGATCTTCCAGATCGCCGAAGCGCGCCCGAAAACCGGCGGCCCGGTCAGCGTCAATGACCTGTTGACCAAGGCCATCGACCGCATCGACACCTTGTTCAACACCGACAACGCCATCACCGGTATTTCCACCGGCTACACCGACCTCGACGAGAAGACCAGCGGCCTGCAGCCGTCCGACCTGATCATCGTCGCCGGTCGTCCATCCATGGGTAAGACCACCTTTGCGATGAACCTGGTGGAAAACGCCGTGTTGCGCAGCGACAAGACCGTACTGGTGTACTCCCTCGAGATGCCAGGCGAATCGCTGATCATGCGTATGCTGTCGTCCCTCGGCCGTATCGACCAGACCAAGGTGCGTGCCGGTCGCCTGGAAGACGACGACTGGCCGCGCCTGACCTCGGCGGTCAACCTGCTCAACGACCGCAAGCTGTTTATCGATGACACCGCCGGTATCAGCCCGTCCGAGATGCGTGCACGTACCCGCCGCCTGGTACGTGAGCACGGCGACATCGCCCTGATCATGATCGACTACCTGCAGTTGATGCAGATCCCGGGTTCCAGCGGCGATAACCGGACTAACGAAATTTCCGAAATCTCCCGGTCACTCAAGGCCCTGGCCAAGGAATTCAACTGCCCGGTGGTGGCACTGTCCCAGCTCAACCGTTCCCTGGAACAACGCCCCAACAAGCGCCCGGTGAACTCCGACTTGCGGGAATCCGGAGCGATCGAGCAGGATGCCGACGTGATCATGTTCGTATACCGCGACGAGGTGTATCACCCCGAGACCGAGCACAAAGGCATTGCCGAGATCATTATCGGCAAGCAGCGTAACGGCCCGATCGGCTTTATCCGCCTGGCGTTCATCGGTAAATACACGCGCTTCGAGAACCTGGCGCCGGGCAGCTACAACTTCGACGACGACGAATAACCCGTCTGCTCAATTCCGACCATTACCGTCGGAATTGGTCAAAATTTGTGCTATATTCCGCGCCCGCGATTTTTCATCTCAACACCGGTCACCGTCATGCAAACAGCCAAGCCGTTATTTGACTATCCCAAGTACTGGGCCGAATGTTTCGGCCCTGCGCCATTCCTGCCGATGAGCAGGGAGGAGATGGATCAGCTTGGCTGGGATTCGTGCGACATCATCATCGTCACCGGTGATGCCTACGTGGACCACCCGTCATTCGGCATGGCCATCATCGGCCGGCTGCTGGAGTCCCAGGGCTTCCGCGTCGGGATCATTGCGCAGCCGAACTGGCAGTCCAAAGACGACTTCATGAAACTGGGCGAGCCGAACCTGTTCTTCGGCGTCGCGGCCGGCAACATGGACTCGATGATCAACCGCTACACCGCCGACAAGAAAATCCGTTCCGACGACGCCTACACCCCAGGCGGCATGGCCGGCAAACGCCCGGACCGCGCCAGCCTGGTGTACAGCCAGCGTTGCAAGGAAGCCTACAAGAACGTGCCGATCGTACTCGGCGGCATCGAAGCATCCCTGCGCCGCATCGCCCACTACGACTACTGGCAGGACCGCGTGCGCAACTCGATCCTGATCGACGCCACCGCCGATATCCTGCTGTACGGCAACGCCGAGCGGGCTATCGTCGAAGTCGCCCAGCGCCTGTCGTGGGGCCACAAGATCGAAGACATTACCGATGTGCGCGGCACCGCGTTCATCCGTCGCGATACCCCAGCCGGCTGGTACGAAGTGGATTCCACGCGTATCGATCGCCCGGGCAAGGTCGACAAGATCATCAACCCGTACGTCAACACCCAGGACACCCAGGCCTGCGCCATCGAGCAGGAAAAGGGGCCGGTCGATGATCCGGAAGAAGCCAAGGTCGTGCAGATCCTGGCCAGCCCGCGCATGACCCGCGACAAGACCGTGATCCGCCTGCCCTCGGTGGAAAAAGTCCGTGGCGACGCCGTGCTCTATGCCCACGCCAACCGCGTGCTGCACCTGGAAACCAACCCAGGCAACGCCCGCGCCCTGGTGCAGAAGCACGGCGAAGTGGACGTGTGGTTCAACCCGCCGCCCATTCCGATGACCACCGAAGAAATGGACTACGTGTTCGGCATGCCTTACGCCCGTGTTCCGCACCCGGCGTACGGCAAGGAGAAGATCCCGGCCTACGACATGATCCGTTTCTCGGTGAACATCATGCGTGGCTGCTTCGGCGGCTGCACCTTCTGCTCGATCACCGAGCACGAAGGGCGGATCATCCAGAACCGTTCCGAAGAGTCGATCATTCGCGAAATCGAAGAGATCCGCGACAAGGTGCCGGGCTTCACCGGTGTGATCTCCGACCTCGGCGGCCCGACTGCGAACATGTACCGCATTGCCTGCAAGAGCCCGGAAATCGAATCCGCGTGCCGCAAGCCGTCGTGCGTGTTCCCCGGTATCTGCCCGAACCTGAACACCGACCACTCGTCGTTGATCCAGCTGTATCGAAGCGCCCGTGCATTGCCGGGTGTGAAGAAGATCCTGATCGCTTCCGGCCTGCGCTACGACCTCGCGGTCGAGTCGCCGGAATACGTCAAGGAGCTGGTCACCCACCACGTCGGTGGCTACCTCAAGATCGCCCCGGAACACACCGAGGAAGGTCCGCTCAACCAGATGATGAAGCCGGGCATTGGCAGCTATGACAAGTTCAAGCGCATGTTCGAGAAGTACACCAAGGAAGCGGGCAAGGAGCAGTACCTGATCCCTTACTTCATCGCGGCTCACCCGGGCACCACCGATGAAGACATGATGAACCTGGCCCTGTGGCTCAAGGGCAACGGCTTCCGCGCCGACCAGGTGCAGGCGTTCTACCCGTCGCCGATGGCCACCGCCACCGCGATGTACCACTCGGGCAAGAACCCGCTGCGCAAGGTCACCTACAAGAGCGACGCGGTGACCATCGTCAAGAGCGAGGAGCAGCGCCGCCTGCACAAGGCGTTCCTGCGCTATCACGACCCGAAGGGCTGGCCGATGCTGCGTGAAGCGTTGACCCGCATGGGCCGTGCCGACCTGATCGGGCCGGGCAAGGACCAACTGATCCCGCTGCACCAGCCGAGCACCGACAGCTACCAGAGCGCCCGTCGCAAGAACTCGACGCCGGCCGGTAGCCACAAGGTCGCCAAGGAAACTACCACCAAGATCCTTACCCAGCACACCGGCCTGCCGCCCCGTGGCAGCGACGGCAGCAACCCGTGGGACAAGCGTGAGCAAGCCAAGGCGGCGGCCCAGGCGCGTAACAAGCAGGCGGCCAAGGAACGCAGCGATGCGGCCAAGGGCAAGGGCGGCAAGCCGGCCCGCAAGCCGGTCGTGCCGCGTTGATCGTCGCTTGAAAATGCAAACGCCAGCCTTGTGCTGGCGTTTTGCTTTCTAGGCGGTGGAGAGTCTGTTTGTTAAGGTGGCGCCCATTAAATTGCCATCGGGGGCTTGCCCCCGATAGCGTCAGTCCAGTCTCCACCCCTTCAAGGAAGAACACCCCATGGGCAACCCCCTGGCCGGCATCGGCATGGACTCCAACCGCTCCCAGTTCATGGCGCGCCAGCGCATCGAAAGCCAGATCAACCTGCCACGGCTGTTCGCGGCCATCGACGCCGACCCCAGCATCGTCGGCGCGGGGGTGGTGTATATCGACGCTGACTTCAATGTCATTACCCTGCGCGAATTCAAGCCCATCTGCAGCATCAAGCCCAAGCGCATCATTTTGCGTGAAGCGCAGAAGTACATTGCGCCAACACAGTTTGCTCAACATGTCGTGAGCAATCCTCGAGAATCGCGACTGATTGGCGAAGCCGTGAATACCGGAATCTCCTGCTTGGGGGCGGTCATCAGTTGGGCTGCGATCGCCAGTGGAACAATTCTGGTGCCTTTCAGCGCTGGCGCCAGTTCCGTCATCGTTGTAGTGGGGTATGCGGCTGCCGGCGCAAGTACGCTTCAGTGTTTCAACGGCATTGCCCGAACAGCGCTGGAAGTCGCCAAACCTGAGGTCAAGGATTCGCTCGACAGTGAAGGCTGGTACCAGAATGCGTCCATCGTGCTGGACGCCGTATCACTGGTAGGCGTGGGCGCTTCGGCCCTGACGACGGTCAAGCTGGTCAGGGCCGCCAAAGCATCGACGGGCAAGAGCCTGCGTGATGTGCTTCGCGGTTTGAATCGCCAGGAAAGAGCCAAGCTGACGAAAGAGCTGCTGAGCATCAACCATCCCAGCTTGACCGCGAAGATGATCAAATTGAGGCAGGCGTCGGGCGAACTCACCAAGCGTTTCACCCCTACGCAGCTCAAGCACAGCACCACTACCCAGATCAAAGACGTCCTGGGCGCAAGCGTTGGGTTTGGCGGGAGTGCCTACTCCGGAAACGTCAACACCATCGCGATTGGACTGTACGAGGAGGTAAGCGAATGAGCGAATTGATGACGCTACGCGACTTTTTCAGACAATACTTTCTGACGTTTATGGGCGGCGTATTTGCTGCGTGTTTTTCTTTGGCGTTGGCTGTGGCGCTGGCGTTCATCACCTATTTTCGTGATGCGCCGATGGCTCAAGTGGGGCTCAAGATCATGTCTGCCGGGGCGCTGCTCATTCTGTTGACGGTCCATAGCAACTTTATGATTTTGCGGGGCCGACCCTCCTGGGTGTGGGTAATGGTCGGTATCTATGTCGCCTGTCTACTGTTTGTAGTTCCGATGGTTCAATTCCAGCCCCACAAAGTCCTTTATGGGTTGGCGCTGTTATTCCCATTGCTCGGATTATTGACACTTAACAGCAAGGTTCAACGAGAGATGCGCACGAAACTCGTGGGAATCCGTCGTATTCGGCAGGCGGTCAAATCAACCGTCAGATCGAGTAGTCGCATGTGAAGGAGCCGCCTTCGATAAACGGTTTTCTCGCGCGCTATTTCCCGGTCTTCATGGGGACGATTTTCATGGCGATCTTCTCCGGCTCGGCGGCGGTATCCATGGCCGGTGTGACGTACCTGCGCGGGGTTGATCCAGCGCTCAAGTCCAGCTATTCGGGGGCTGCGATCCTGGTGCTGGTGGCGGTGCTGGTGTTTGGCAGCGTGATGATCGCTCGCGGGTATCGCTGGGCCACCCGGCTCGTGGCGGGCTACCTGGTGTGCTGCCTGTTGTTCGTGTTGCCGATGATTCAATACGGTATCAACACCCTGGTCTATGGCTCGGCGGTGCTGTTTCCGTTGCTGGGCTTGCTGTTGCTCAACAGCAGGCGCCACCGCGAAATGCGCCAACGGCTGCAGGAAGTCCGCCGCCTGCGCCAAGCCGTCATCGCACAGCGAAAAGCCCGTTGACTGAGTAGATTCGTCACCTGTGTCTTCGCACCTTGGGACAAAAGTGAGTACGCCGGGGCTGGAGTGTGGTCCCGGCGCGTATTTTCAGGTTTTGATGTTCTGGCGAATGTTCCAGCCGTACTTGACGGCGCCGCCGTCCTTGCCACCATCGGCTTTCTGCGGCTGGTAACTGACTTCGACCGTGGCGAAGTTCAGGCCGATGACTTCAGTCAATGTGTCGTCTGTCGTTACCGCATCGGTCTGGTACGAGATGACCATGACCTCCTTCATCGTGATCACCAGATACTCCACGGCACTGCTGCCGCCAGCCTTGCGCACCACCAGCCTGGCCTCGGGGTAATGCTTGCCAGTAGAGCAGGCCATCATGAGGTTGGGTGAAGATTTGTCCATGACCTTGGAGATGGACAGGTTTTCAATATTGACCTTGCCGGCACCGCCGCCGCTGCCGGTATGCATGGAGCCTGTCTGGGACATGCCCCAGCCCCATTTGCTGATCTCGATTTCATCGCGATGCACCTGATCCTTGGACTCACCCTTGATGTCCCCCAGCTTCAAAAACATATCGGTTGCCATGGTCGCTCCCTGTTTGGTTGCTCGCCGGTAGTGGCGCGCGGCGTACTTTTTCCTATTCGGGATATGGCCTACAAGACGCTACATCGTGATCAGGAAGTGCCTGTCTTGATAAAGCGAAGCTTCTGACATTTTTTGCGGATAGTCAGTCTTTAACCTCTGCGCTCTTGTGAAAAATCGGAGTAAAGGGATGACTTCCAACGTGTTGAAAGACGGGTTTCCCAGTGCGCATCTCACGACGCGGCAGTGGATAGAAAGCAGTATTGATCTGCAAAAGTTGTTTGCGGCGATTGATGCTGATCCCGCCATCGTCGGTGCGGGGGTGGTGTATCTCGATGCTCAGTTGCGTGCGGTTGTGTTGCGTGAGTTCCAGCCGATTTGCAGCGTGGCGCCGAAGACGGTGATTTTGCGTGAGGCGCCAAGCTATGTCGGACGGGTGGAGTTTGCTCGGCGGCTGGCGAATGAGCCGCGCGAGTCGCAGGTGGCGTTTGAGGCGGTGAATGCGGCGTTGGCGTGTACGTCGGCGGTGATTAGTTGGGTGGTGATAGCGGGTGGGTTCGGGTTGAGTCCATTTACTTTTGGGGGCTCTGGCGTAGCGGCTGCGATTAGCGTCGTAGGCGCCTCAGCCAGCAGTGTTCAGTGCATTATGGGTTTTCAGCGAACGCGATATGAATATGTAGACCCTGCGCGCAACGACGAGTTGGACAGCAATGAATGGTACCAAGCCGTAACTATTGGGCTGGATGCGGCTTCATTGTTAAGTATCGGCAACACGGCAATGTCTACGATCCGGTTCGTCAATATGCTGAAAAAGGCAACAGGAAAAAATACGCATCAGGTACTCAAAGGCTTGAATCGGCAGGAACGGGTAAAGCTCACCAAGGAATTACTGAGTATCAACCATCCTGATATGACCCGGAAAATGGTCAAACTCAAACAAATGGCTGGAGAGATGCCCAGGCGCCACACCTCGGCAGAAGTGAGGCGTGGGACCATCATGCAGATGCTCGATGCCGTTGGCGCGGTGTCGGGCGTTGCTGGCAGCGTGCGGTCCGGGAACATACGGATCATCGCGGTTGGGCTGTATGAGGAAATTTCAGAATGAGATTACTCAAAACGAGATATCTCATACCGAGACGCCCTTTTCTTTTGCGTTACTTTCCCGTTTTTATCAGTGCGATCTTTATGGGACTTTTGGGTGGGACTGCGGTTGTGGCACTTGCTGGAACACTACTATCCGCGAGCAGCCCCCTGGGCATTATCGACGTCTGCTGCTGTAAATGCCTGTGGGATATTGGCCCTCTTTATCACCCTCTGCAATGTCATGATTGTCTGCGGGCGGCCGAAATGGGTCTGGGGCATGTATGGTCTTTTCATGGCCTGCTTGTTATTCGCTTTACCAGCTTTTCAGTTTTCACCGCACCCATTCATTTACGCAGAAAGCATCGTGTGGCCGCTGCTCGGCCTCGTATTGCTTAGTAGTAAACGCCACCGCGAAATGCGTGACATCTACGTAGAACTTCGCGACATGCGGGGCAAGATAATGGTGGCCATTGAAAAGCGCCGCAAACACGAGCGCGCAATCATCAGAATAAAGAAACCGAGGTGATTCCCCACCCCCGGCGCCCACCCATTCGATACCGCCCCACCCACATCCGCCACAAATATGTGCAACCCTTGCACCATTACCGCAGCCACAGCGCCGTTTTGGTGCTGTACTGCACCGGGTCTTACGATAAAGCGCAATGACCGCCGCTCTGGCATAAGTCTTGCGCGCTTTGTGTCCATGCCCTGGCTCGCAGGAGGCCGCCGTGTCGATTCATGTCGCGTTGCACCATGTTACGCATTACCGCTACGACCGCGCGGTCGAACTTGGCCCACAGATCGTGCGTCTGCGCCCGGCGGCCCATAGCCGTACGCGGATTTTGTCCTATGCACTCAAAGTGCTGCCCGAGCAGCACTTCATCAATTGGCAGCAGGACCCCCAGGGCAATTACCTGGCGCGTCTGGTGTTCCCGGAAAAGACCGATGAACTGCGCATTGAGGTTGACCTGGTCGCCGAGATGGCGGTGTTCAACCCGTTCGATTTTTTCCTTGAGCCCTACGCCGAAAAAATCCCCTTCAGCTACGCCGCCGATGAACAGCGCGAGCTGGCGCCGTACTTGGAAACCCTGCCGCTGACGCCGAGGTTTGCCGCCTACCTGGCGGGTATCGACCGCACGCCGTTGCCGGCCGTGGACTTCCTGGTGGGCCTCAACCAGCGCCTGGCCGCCGACATCGGCTACCTGATCCGCATGGAACCGGGGGTGCAAACCCCGGAATTCACCCTGGAAAACGCTTCCGGCTCCTGCCGCGATTCGGCCTGGCTGCTGGTGCAATTGCTGCGCAACCTCGGGTTGGCGGCGCGGTTTGTGTCCGGTTATCTGATCCAGCTGACCGCCGACGTCAAAGCCCTCGACGGCCCCTCCGGCACCGAAGTCGACTTCACCGACCTGCACGCCTGGTGCGAAGTGTATTTGCCCGGTGCCGGCTGGATCGGCCTGGATGCCACCTCCGGGTTGTTCGCCGGTGAAGGGCACATCCCGTTGGCCTGTAGTCCCGATCCATCGTCCGCCGCGCCGATCAGTGGGCTGGTGGAACCCTGCGAGTGCGAATTTACCCACGAGATGTCGGTGGAGCGCATCTGGGAAGCGCCACGGGTCACCAAGCCCTACACCGAAGAGCAATGGCTGGCGATCCAGGCCCTGGGCCGGCAGATCGATGGCGACCTGCTCAAGGATGATGTACGCCTGACCATGGGCGGCGAGCCGACCTTCGTCTCCATCGACGACCCCGACGGCGCCGAGTGGAACACCGCAGCCCTCGGGCCGGATAAGCGGCGCTTGTCCGCCGAACTGTTCCAGCGCATGCGCAAGCATTACGCGCCCAAGGGCCTGGTGCACTTCGGCCAGGGCAAATGGTACCCCGGCGAGCAATTGCCGCGCTGGTCGCTTAACTGCTACTGGCGCCGTGACGGTGTGCCCATCTGGCACAACAGCGCGCTGATCGCCGATGAACAACAGGACTACGGCGCCGATGGCGTAATGGCCGGGCGCTTCCTGGCCAGCGTCGCCGAGCGCCTGAAGTTGCCGGCGCGCTTTGTATTCCCGGCCTTCGAAGACAACTTCTACTACCTGTGGCGCGAAGGTGCGTTGCCGCAAAACGTCACGGCCCAGGACCCGCGCTTGAGCGACGAACTGGAGCGCGAACGCTTGCGCAAGGTGTTCAGCCAGGGCCTGGATAAAGTCATCGGCCAGGTACTGCCGCTGGCTCGTACGGCGGCCAATGACCGCTGGCAGAGCGGGCGCTGGTACCTGCGCGATAACCATTGCCGTCTGGTGCCGGGGGATTCGCCGCTGGGCTATCGCCTGCCGTTGGCCTCGCAGCCGTGGGTGACGGCAGCGGAGTATCCGTTCGTGCACCCCACCGACCCTAACCAGGATCAGCCGGAACTGCCGACCAGCACACAACTGCAAAGCCATGGCGACCCCGCGCCGAGCGACGAGCGAGTGCCCGAGGTCGACGAGTCCGCCGACTGGCTGACCCGCACCGCCCTGTGTGCCGAAGCGCGGGAAGGGCGCCTGTACTTGTTTATGCCGCCCCTGGAACGCGTCGAGGATTACCTGGAACTGGTGGCCGCCATCGAAGCCACCGCCGAGGAATTGCACTGCCCGGTGCTGCTGGAAGGCTACGAACCACCGTTCGATATGCGCCTGAGCAACTTCCGCGTCACGCCGGATCCGGGTGTGATCGAGGTCAACGTGCAGCCGTCCGCGACCTGGGACGAGTTGGTGGAACGCACCGAATTCCTCTACGAGGAGGCGCGGCAGACCCGGCTGACCACCGAGAAGTTCATGATCGACGGCCGCCATACCGGCACCGGCGGCGGTAACCACTTTGTGCTGGGGGGCGCGACGCCCAAGGACTCGCCGTTCCTGCGCCGGCCCGACCTGCTGCGCAGCCTGATCAGCTATTGGCATAACCACCCCTCGCTGTCGTACCTGTTTTCCGGCCTGTTTATCGGCCCGACCTCCCAGGCACCGCGGGTCGACGAAGCCCGCAACGACGCGCTGTATGAGCTGGAAATCGCCTTTGCGCAAATGCCGCAGCCGGGTGAAGAATGCCCGCCCTGGTTGGTGGATCGCCTGCTGCGCAACCTGTTGATCGACGTAACGGGCAATACCCACCGCGCCGAATTCTGTATCGACAAACTCTACTCGCCCGACGGTGCCACTGGCCGCCTGGGCCTTCTCGAGTTGCGGGCCTTTGAAATGCCGCCCCACGCACGCATGAGCCTGACCCAGCAATTGCTGCTGCGGGCCTTGGTGGCGCGCTTCTGGCGTGAACCCTATGCGCCGCCGAAACTGGCGCGTTGGGGCACCGAATTGCATGACCGCTTCCTGTTGCCGCACTTTATCGAGCAGGATTTTGCCGACGTGATCGTCGAGTTGAACGCCGCCGGTTACCCGTTACGCGCCGAATGGTTCGCCGCGCACCTGGAGTTCCGCTTCCCCAAGGTGGGCGATTACGCCGTCAGCGGGATCGAACTGGAACTGCGCCAGGCCCTGGAGCCTTGGCATGTACTGGGCGAAGAGGGCGCGGTGGGCGGCACGGTGCGCTATGTGGATTCGTCCCTGGAGCGCTTGCAGGTGAAGGTGAGTGGGCTGCCGCCGCAACGCTACCTGCTGACCTGCAATGGCATCCCGGTGCCGCTGCAACCGACCGGGCGCATTGGCGAGTTCGTCGCCGGCGTGCGTTACCGCGCCTGGCAACCGGCCAATTGCCTGCAACCGACCATCCCGGTGCATGCGCCGCTGGTGTTCGACCTGCTGGACACCTGGATGCAGCGCTCCCTGGGCGGCTGCCAGTACCATGTTGCGCATCCGGGCGGGCGTAACTACGACAGCCTGCCGGTAAACGCCAATGAGGCGGAGAGCCGGCGCATGGCGCGGTTTTTCCGTCTCGGCCATACACCAGGAAAGCTCACCGTGCCGAGTGTTGTGATCAATGACGAATTGCCGATGACCCTGGATCTGCGGCGTCACCCCAATAAAAATGACTAAAAGCGATCACAATGTGGGAGGGAGCAAGCGCCCTCCCACATTAGATTGCAGTGAATTTGAATTAAACTGAGCCCCTTTGCCTCTGCCGAGCGTTCCATGCCCGACTTGCTCGACCAATACCCGCTGACCGCGGGTACTTATCACGAACTGCTGGACGACAGTGGCGCAGTACGCGCCCATTGGCAGCGCTTGCTCGATCACCTTCAACGCAGCACACCCGCGCAACTGGCCCAGCGCCAGGCGCTGCTGACAAGGCAGATCCAGGAAAACGGCGTCACCTATAACGTCTACGCCGACCCCAAGGGCGCCGATCGCCCTTGGGAACTGGACCTGCTGCCCCATGTGCTGGCGGCCGATGAATGGCAGCAGCTGTCAGCCGGTATCGCCCAGCGTGCGCGTCTGCTCAACGCCGTACTGGCGGACCTCTACGGGCCGCAACGCTTGATCAAGGAAGGCCTGCTGCCGGCCGAACTGGTGTTCGGGCATAACAATTTCCTCTGGCCGTGCCAGGGCATCCAACCGCCTGACGGTGCGTTTCTGCACCTGTATGCCGTGGACCTGGCGCGTACCCCGGATGGCCGCTGGTGGGTCACCGCCGACCGTACGCAAGCGCCTTCGGGCGCCGGTTATGCGTTGGAAAACCGCACCATCGTGTCCCGCGCCTTTCCGGACCTGTACCGTGATCTGCAGGTGCAGCACCTCACCGGTTTCTTCCGCACGCTCCAGGAAACCCTGGCCCGCCAGGCGCCGAGCGATGACCAGCCACCGCTGATCGTGTTGCTCACCCCTGGGCGTTTCAACGAAAGCTATTTTGAACACCTGTACCTCGCGCGTCAGCTCGGCTACCCGCTGGTGGAAGGCGGCGACCTCACGGTGCGCGACAGCACGGTGTTCCTGAAAACCCTCAGTGGCCTGCGCCGGGTGCACGCGATCATGCGTCGCCTCGACGATGACTTCTGTGACCCGCTGGAGCTGCGCACCGACTCCGCCCTCGGCGTACCCGGCCTGCTCGACGCCGCGCGCCAGGGCAATGTACTGGTGGCCAATGCCCTGGGCAGCGGCGTGCTGGAGTCCCCCGGTTTGCTCGGCTTTCTGCCCAGGATCAACCAGTTCCTGTTCGGCGAAGAATTGCTCTTGCCCTCCATCGCCACCTGGTGGTGCGGTGAGGCGCCGGTGCTCGCCGAGGCCTTGGAGAAACTGCCGGAACTGCTGATCAAACCGGCGTTTCCGTCGCAAAGTTTTGCCCCGGTATTCGGTCGCGACTTGAATGACGAGCAACGCCAGGCCTTGGCCGAACGCATGCGCGCGCGGCCTTACGCCTACGTCGCCCAGGAGCTGGCACAACTGTCCCAGGCACCGGTGTGGCACACCGTGGAGGATCACCTGCAACACCGCGCCATCGGCATGCGCGTGTATGCCGTGGCCAGCGCGGAGGGCTACCGCGTACTGCCCGGCGGCCTGACCCGTGTGGCGGCGGACGCCGATGCCGAAGTGGTGTCGATGCAACGCGGCGGCGCCAGCAAGGACACCTGGGTGCTGGGCGAACGCGCCAGCAGTGGCGAGCATTGGCGCGCCCAGCGCGCGATTGGTGCACACGACCTGGTGCGCCGCGACCCTTATCTGCCGTCCCGCGTGGTGGAAAACCTGTTCTGGTTCGGCCGTTACTGCGAGCGCTGCGACGACAGCGCACGCTGGCTGCGCATCGTGCTGGCGCGCTATGTCGACGGCGACGACCCCTTGGCCTTGCAGGCGGCGGTCGAGTTGGGTGAAAACCTGCGCCTGCTGCCGGAGGAGGGCGAGCTGCCCGAGCGTTTGCAGGCGGCCTTGCTCGGCGATGATTGGCCGTCGAGCCTGCGCGCCAACCTGCAACGCTTGCAGTGGGCGGCGTCCCAGGTGCGCGGCAAGTTGTCCCGTGAGAACTGGCAGGCCCTGGTGGAGTTGCAGCGCGAAGCCCTGGAGCTGGAGAGCGAAAGCCCGGATTTTGGTGAGTTGCTGGACTTTCTCAACCGCCTGGTAATGTCCCTGGCGGCGCTGTCCGGGTTTGCCCTCGACGACATGACCCGCGACGAAGGCTGGCGCTTCCTGATGATGGGCCGGCGCATCGAGCGCCTGCAATTTCTCAGCAGCAGCCTGGCGGCATTCCTGCGCGGCGTGGCGGTGTTCGATCAAGCGGGCCTGGAGTGGTTGCTGGAGCTCGGCAACAGCAGCATCACCTACCGCTCGCGCTACCTGGCGGTGCCGCAGCTGATTCCGGTCCTGGATTTGTTGTTGCTGGATGAACAGAACCCCCACGCGGTGCTGTTCCAGCTGAAACTGGTGAGCCGTACCCTGCGCCGTCTTAATGATGATTTCGGTGTGCCACGGGAGACCGGGTTGGCGCCGTTGGTGGAGCGCCTGGCGCGTTTCGACCTGGCGTGCCTGGAGAACCCGTTGTTTGGCGAATCCAGCGTGCGTGCCGCACTGGAAGGCCTGGCCGACCTGCTGCAGGCGGTCGCCGATGAGAGTGGGCAAGTGTCGGATCGTCTGGCTTTGCGCCACTTTGCCCATGTGGATGATGTCAGTCAGCAAACGGTGTCGGTGTGATGAGTGCGCGCTACCAGATTTTCCACGATACCCATTACCACTACGACAGCCCGGTGTCCCTGGCCCAGCAGCTCGCGCATTTATGGCCGAGGCCGTGCGCCTGGCAGCGTTGCAGCGACCAGCAACTGGATATCAGCCCGCAGCCGTCGTCACGCCGGGATGAGCTGGACGTGTTCGGCAACCCGATCACCCGCCTGGCGTTCGAGCGGCCCCATGATGAATTACTGGTGAACGCTGGGCTGACTGTGGAAGTGCTGGCGCGGCCGGTGCTGGATTTCCAGCACTCGCCCGCCTGGGACCAGACCCGCGACAGCCTGACCTACAGCAGCCAGCCACTGTCGCCCGAGTTGATCGAAGCCTGCCGTTATCGCTTCGAATCGCCCTACGTACACCTGAAGAAGACCTTCGTCGAGTTCTCCGAGAGCTGCTTCCCTCCTGGTGCGCCCTTGCTATTGGGGGTGCAGGCCTTGATGGAAAAGATCTTCAGCGAATTCACCTTCGATGCCGAAGCTACCCAGGTCGCCACGCCGCTGGTGGAGGTGCTGGAGCGCCGACGCGGCGTGTGCCAGGACTTCGCCCACCTGATGCTCGCCTGCCTGCGCTCGCGCGGCCTGGCGGCGCGTTATATCAGCGGCTACCTGCTCACCCAGCCACCGCCCGGCCAGCCACGGCTGATCGGCGCCGATGCCTCCCACGCGTGGGTCTCGGTGTATTGCCCGGTATCGGGCTGGGTGGATTTCGATCCGACGAACAATGTGCAGCCGGCGCTGGAGCACATCACCCTGGCCTGGGGCCGGGATTTCTCCGATGTGTCGCCGTTGCGTGGGGTGATTCTGGGGGGAGGGACCCATGACCCGGAGGTGCGGGTGACGGTGATGCCGCTGATGTAGGAGCGAGCTTGCTCGCGAAGAACCTGAGGGCGCCGCGTTGATCTTGGCTTCCCGCGTTATCGTTGACGTTCTTCGCGAGCAAGCTCGCTCCTACAGTAAATAATTATTCAGCCGGGTCTTTCGGGGTTTCAGTCTCGTCTGCTGCCACTTCACCTTCGGCATCCGGGTTCAGTGCGCCCGCTTCTTCATCGACAGCGGCTTTCTTGCGTTGCAGTTTTTCCTCTTTCTTCTGTTCCTTGGCCAAGTCTCTCTGACGTTTGGCGAAGGAGTAATTAGGTTTGGCCATGGGCGATCCTCTAGGGTCGAAGGTGAGGGTGGCGGCGCGCAGCTGCCTTGGGACGACATGGTAGCAGCTTCAAGGGGCGCTTGGCCTTCACTTACCGCAGGCGTACGCGGCCAGGAGGCCATTGAACAGTTGGTTGAGGTGCATGGCTCGGGCTCCAGTGGGTGATGGGCCGATCATAGACAGCCTGCGGCACTTTGGCTGGTTGATTGTGTCGATAAGTCTGATAGCCTAAAGTTGTATACAATCTGTTGATTCAGGTCATAAGAATTTTTGCCTGCCTCAGGCACCCTTGTCGCATTACGCGTTGTTTAAACCCTGCCTTGGAGATTCACATGTTTGCCAAACTCGTTGCTGTTTCCCTGCTGACTCTGGCCAGCGGCCAGTTGCTTGCTGCAGAGTGCAAGGTCACCGTCGACTCCACTGACCAGATGTCCTTCAACACCAAGGAAATCACGATCGACAAGAGCTGCAAGACGTTCACTGTCGAGCTGACTCACTCCGGCAGCCTGCCGAAAAACGTCATGGGTCATAACTGGGTGCTGACCAGTGCCGCCAACATGCAGCCGGTTGCCACTGATGGCATGGCTGCTGGCATCGACAAGAACTACCTGAAAGAGGGTGACGATCGCATCATCGCCCACACCAAGATCATTGGTGCCGGCGAGAAGGATTCGGTGACCTTCGATGTCTCGAAACTGGCGGCCGGTACGGATTACGCGTTCTTCTGCTCGTTCCCGGGCCACATCTCGATGATGAAAGGCACTGTGGTCCTGAAGTAAGACCGCGTTATCGTTCATCGGGGGCTTGCCCCCGATGACTGCCTGCCAATCAACACACCACTATCTGGCTCACCTCAAGGCGCAAACGGCATCACCCGCTTGTGCTCGGTCTTGCGGTACGTCTCGCAAATAATCCGGAACGCTTCTTCACGCACCGGCTCACCGTGCAGGAACGCATCGATCTCGGCATAGGTCACGCCATGTGACGCTTCATCCGGCTTACCTGGCGACAGGTC
Organism: Pseudomonas sp. CFBP13509; assembly: GCF_005233485.1. Classification (NCBI taxonomy): domain Bacteria; kingdom Pseudomonadati; phylum Pseudomonadota; class Gammaproteobacteria; order Pseudomonadales; family Pseudomonadaceae; genus Pseudomonas; species Pseudomonas sp. CFBP13509. The sequence goes on along the minus strand of NZ_QGAA01000002.1, from coordinate 144,740 downwards.
TTCAAGGTCGGCCGTCGGCACCTTCTCCACCAACGACTCCGGCGCACCAAAGAACCGTGCAATCGCGCGTACCTGGTTTTTCACCAGGCCGCTCAACGGCGCCAGGTCGCAGGCGCCATCGCCGAACTTGGTGAAAAAGCCCATCACCGCTTCCGCCGCATGATCGGTACCGATCACCAGGCCGCTGGCCGCGCCGGCGATGGTGTACTGCGCCACCATGCGCATGCGCGCCTTGGTGTTGCCGAGCACGAAGTCGCGGGACACCGCCGCCTTGCCTTCAAACGCCGCCACTTCATTGGCCAGGGCTTTCACCGCCGGGCCGATGTTCACGGTGTGGCGCTCGTCCGGGTCGATAAAGTCCACCGAGGCCTGGGCATCGATTTCATCGAACTGGGTTTCGTAGGGCAGGCGCACGGCGATAAAGCGGTAGGCCTCGTCACCGGTGCGGGAGCGCAGTTCCTGCATCGCGCGTTGGGCCAAGAGGCCGGCAGTCAGGGAGTCGACGCCGCCGCTGATGCCCAGCACCAGTGTCTTGAGCCCGGAATTGCGCAGGCAGTCCTGGATAAACGCTACGCGCCGGGCAACTTCGGCCTCGAGGGCGGCCTGGTCCTTGAACGGCGCTTGGACCTTGAGCTGTTCAGCAATCTCACGCTGTACGGCTTGCATGATTCACTCCTTGCTAGAGATGGCAGGTACTTTGAAAACATGACGCAAATAGGCGACAAAATTCGGGTCGGTGCAGTGGGTCTTGCCCGCTTCATCGGAGATCTTCGCGACGGGCTGGCCATTGCAGGCGGTCATTTTAAGCACGATGCTCATCGGTTCCACCCCTGGAATATCGCAGGTCAGGTTGGTGCCGATGCCGAAGCTCACATTAATGCGACCACGCAACGCGCGGAATATCTCCAGGGCCTTGGGCAACGACAGGCTGTCGGAGAACACCAGGGTCTTGCTCATCGGCTCGATGCCCAGCTTGTGGTAGTGGGCGATGGCTTTTTCGGCCCACTGCACCGGGTCGCCGGAGTCATGGCGCAGGCCATCGAACAGCTTGGCGAAGTACAAGTCGAAGTCGCCAAGGAAGGCGTCGGTGGTGATGCAATCGGTCAGGGCGATACCCAGCAGGCCACGGTATTCGCGGACCCAACAGTCGAGGGCGGCGATCTGGCTGTCGATCAGGCGCGGGCCGAGTTGCTGGTGGGCCATGATCCATTCATGGGCCATGGTGCCCAACGGCTTCATATCGAACTCGCGGGCCAGGTGTACGTTGCTGGTGCCGACAAAACGCCCGGGGAAGTCATGCTTGAGCACGCTGACCACCTCTTCCTGCACGCGGTATGAGAAGCGTCGGCGCGTGCCGAAGTCGGCCACTTGCAATTCGGCCAGCTCGTCGCTGCTGGCGTTGGCCGTCAGCCAGTCGAACTTGCGGTACAGCTGCTCGCGGGCCTGTTCGAGGATCACCGTCTGGTAGCGGTAGCGGTTACGCACTTCGCTGACGATCGCCAGCATCGGCACTTCAAACAGAATCACATGCAGCCACGGCCCGCGCAGGCGGATAAACAACTCGCCGTTCTCGATGCCGGTCTGCACATAGCGCAGGTTGAAGCGAAACAGCCCGAGAAAACGCAAAAAATCCGGCTTCATAAAGCTGATGCGTTCCAGGAACCCCAATTGGTCGGGGCTCAAGCTCAGCTCGGCGAGGCGCTCGATCTGGTAGCGGATCTCCGCCAGGTACGGGCGCAGGTCTTCGCTGTTGCGGCAACGAAACTCCCATTCAACTTCCACGTTGGGGTAGTTGTGCAGCACCGCCTGCATCATGGTCAGCTTGTAGAAGTCGGTGTCGAGCAAGTTCTGCACGATGCGATCGGCAAACACACTCTCGCTCATAACGGGAATCTCCAGACAGGTCGGGCGATGGGCGCCGACCTTTACGCACAATTAAGGAAGGGGGCTAGTGGCGCATAGACGCGGGTAGGTTTGCCAGTGATTTTTTTTGCCAAGGCCACTTGCCGCCGATGGCGATATTCCAGGCATTAAACAACCTGCTCCATCATCCACTTCACAAACTCCCGCACCTTGGGCACCTCCGCCGCGTGTTCCGGGAAGGCCAGGTAATAAGCGTCCTGGCTGGGCATTGCATGCTGCCAGGGGATCACCAGCTTGCCGTCGGCCAGTTCTTCTTCCACCAGAAAGCGCGGCAACAACGCCACGCCGCAACCGACCTGCGCCGCACGAATGCACATATAAAAGGTGTCGAAACGCGGCCCGTGGTAGCTGTGCTCGGTGTGATACCCCTGATCGGCAAACCAGTCATGCCAGCCCTGGGGGCGCGAGGCGTTTTGCAGCAGCACCAGGTCGCTCAGTTGCGTGGGATCGGTGAAGGGCTGCGCCGGCAGGCTTTCCGGGGCGCACACCGGTACCAGCTCTTCGCTGAACAGTTTCAGGCTCTCGGTGCCGGGGCGCGAGCCCTGGCCGAAGTAGAAGGCCATGTCGGCCTTGCCTTGCAGCAGTTCGTCCGGCTCCTGTTCGTTGCACAGGTCCAAGTGGATCTGCGGGTGGCGCAGGCGCCAGCCCTTGAGGCGCGGCACCAGCCAGCGCGCGCCGAAGGTGTAGGGGGTGGACACGCGCAACACTTCGGTCTCGCCGCCATAGGAGCGCAGGTAGTGGGTGGACATCTCCACCTGCGTGAGGATCTTGCGCACTTCCACCAGGTACAGGTCGCCTGCCGGAGTCATCTGCAAGCGGCGACGCACGCGGCGAAACAGCAGGTGCTGGAGCAATTCTTCCAACTGCGCGACCTGTTTGCTCACTGCGCTTTGCGTGAGGTTCAGCTCCTCGGCGGCGCGGGTGAAGCTCAGGTGGCGGGTGGCGGCCTCGAAACACTGCAGGGCGGTGATCGAGGGCAAATGTCTTTTGTTCAGCACGGCATGCCTCTTTTTATTCTTTGCATGAATAAACGGAATGATATCTCGCCTAATCGTCGTTTGTTGGCAAGTCTTGGGCCAGCTACAAATAAGGCCTGGATCGCCGTGCGTGCCGCGGTGCGATTTTTTGTTCGAAGATTAAAGGAGTGACCCATGGTTGCCGCATTGCTTGATCGTCTCGGGGTAAACCCGGCGCTGTACCAGGCGGGTAAACAACCCGTGCATTCGCCCATTGATGGCAGCCGTATCGGCAGTGTGCACTGGGAAGGTGCCGCCGAGGTGGAGCAACAGGTCAGTCGCGCCGAGCATGCATTCGAGGCCTGGCGCAACGTGCCGGCACCCCGCCGCGGCGAGTTGGTGCGCCAGTTCGGCGATGTACTGCGCGAATACAAGGCCGATCTGGGCGAGCTGGTGTCCTGGGAGGCCGGCAAGATCACCCAGGAAGGCCTGGGTGAAGTGCAGGAAATGATCGACATCTGCGACTTCGCCGTGGGCCTGTCCCGCCAGTTGTACGGCTTGACCATCGCCTCCGAGCGCCCAGGCCACCATATGCGTGAAACCTGGCACCCGCTGGGCGTGGTCGGGGTGATCAGCGCCTTCAACTTCCCGGTAGCCGTGTGGGCGTGGAACACCACACTGGCGCTGGTGTGCGGTAACGCAGTGATCTGGAAACCGTCGGAAAAGACCCCGCTCACCGCCCTGGCGTGCCAGGCGCTGTTCGAGCGTGTGCTGAAGAATTTCAAGGACGCGCCGCAATACCTGAGCCAGGTCATCATCGGCGGCCGCGATGCCGGCGCTGCGCTGGTGGATGACCCACGCGTGGCCCTGATCAGCGCCACCGGCAGCACCCGCATGGGCCGCGAAGTGGCGCCGAAAGTTGCCGCGCGGTTTGCCCGCAGCATCCTCGAGCTGGGCGGCAACAACGCCATGATCCTCGGCCCGAGCGCCGACCTGAACATGGCCGTGCGCGCCATCCTGTTCAGCGCCGTCGGCACCGCCGGCCAGCGCTGCACCACCCTGCGCCGCCTGATCGCCCACGAGTCGGTCAAGGAAGAAATCGTCACCCGCCTCAAGGCCGCCTATTCGAAAGTGCGCATCGGCCACCCGCTGGAGGGCAACCTGATTGGCCCGCTGATCGACAAGCATGGCTTCGACGCTATGCAGGACGCCCTGGAGCAGGCCTTGAGTGAAGGCGGCAAGGTGTTCGGCGGCAAGCGCCAGTTGGAAGACAAGTTCCCCAACGCCTACTACGTGTCGCCGGCCATTGTCGAAATGCCTGAGCAGAGCGATGTGGTGTGCACCGAAACCTTCGCGCCGATTTTGTATGTCGTCGGCTACAAGGACTTCGCCGAAGCCCTGCGCCTCAACAACGCCGTGCCCCAAGGCCTGTCGTCGTGCATCTTCACCACTGACGTGCGCGAGGCCGAGCAATTCATGTCGGCAGTGGGCAGCGACTGCGGGATCGCCAACGTCAACATCGGCCCGAGCGGCGCGGAGATTGGCGGCGCGTTTGGCGGTGAGAAAGAGACCGGTGGCGGTCGCGAGTCAGGTTCGGATGCATGGCGCGGGTACATGCGCCGCCAGACCAACACCGTGAACTATTCGCTGGAGTTGCCGCTGGCCCAGGGCATCACCTTCGACTGATTCTGTAGGAGCGAGCTTGCTCGCGAAGATCGTCAACGATCACGCGGGCATCCTGAATGCCCGCGCCGCTCTCGCGTTTTTCGCGAGCAAGCTCGCTCCTACAGTGATGGTGCTGAACAAGAAAAACGCTTGTTGGGTCTCACCGGAGTCTGGCAATGGCACTACGCGAAGCATGTTTGTGGGAACACCTCACCCCTGGCCGGCCGGATCGTGCCGCGCTCAAGGGCGAGGTCAAGGTGGATGTGTGCGTGATCGGCGCCGGCATCACCGGTTTGTCGGCCGCCATTCACTTGCTGGAGCAGGGTAAAAGCGTCGCCGTGCTGGAGGCTCATCGCACCGGCCACGGTGGTTCGGGGCGCAACGTCGGGTTGGTGAATGCCGGCCTGTGGATCCCTCCGGACGAGATCGAAGCCGGTTTCGGCGAAGCGGTGGGCAGCCAGCTCAACCGCATGCTCGGCGCGGCACCGTCGCTGGTGTTCAGCCTGATCGACAAATACAACATCGATTGCCAATTGCGCCGCGAGGGCACCTTGCACATGGCGCATAACGCCCGTGGCGAGGCGGATTTGCGCAGTCGTGAGGAGCAATGGAAGCGCCGTGGCGCGCCGGTGGAATTGCTCACCGGCCAGGCCTGCGAGCACGCCACCGGCACGAAAAAAATCGCCGCCGCCTTGCTGGATCGGCGTGCTGGCACCTTGAACCCGATGGCCTACACCAGTGGCCTGGCGAATGCCGCCGTGGGGCTTGGCGGGCAGTTGTTCGACCATTCTCCGGTCGCCCGGTTGGAGCGCCAAGGTGCGAGTTGGTCCGTTCAGACCGCCAGCGGTTCGGTGCAGGCTGCACAAGTGGTCATCGCCTCCAACGCCTACACCGAAGGTGAGTGGACCGAGCTGCGACGCAATTTTTTCCCCGGCTACTACTACCAGGTCGCCTCCGCGCCGCTGACCGACGCCGCCGCCGAGCAGATTCTGCCCGGCGGCCAAGGCTCATGGGACACGCGCCAGGTACTGAGCAGCATCCGCCGCGATGCCGATGGCCGCCTGTTGCTCGGCAGCCTGGGCAACGGTAACCAGAAACCGGCCTGGTTCCTCAAGGCGTGGGCTGATCGGGTGCAGCAACATTACTTCCCGTACCTCAAATCGGTGCAATGGGAATTCACCTGGACCGGCTGCATCGCCTTCACCCCCGATCACCTGATGCGCCTGTTCGAGCCAGCTCCCGGCCTGGTGGCGGTAACCGGCTATAACGGGCGCGGCGTGACCACCGGCAGCGTGGTCGGCAAGGCGTTCGCCGACTATCTATGTCACCAGAATCCCCAAGCCTTGCCGATTCCGTTTGCACCCATGCAACCGCTGGCCGGGGTTGGGCTGCGCAGTTGCCTGTATGAAGCCGGATTCTCGCTGTATCACGCCGGGCAATGCCTGAGGATCGTGATCTGATCAGCGAAATACCGCTCAGAAGCCTGCATTTTCTTAGCCGGCTACTAATCTGTATTGGTGCAGGTCGTAGCAGTTGCGCACTGTAAATGTGCAGTTCCGTTACGCAGGCTGTTACAGCTGTAGGAACTGTCGTTTATTGCTTTGGTTGCAGGTGCGACCCGTCAGGGTTGTACTTTTTCGGCCCATGGGTTGCACCTATCGATGCTAGAGGGTTGCACGTCCTGGCGAGCGGAGCCGAAACGCCTGCAATAACAATGACACCGTGTCTTTTTGAAGAATAAAAACGTAATGGCACGAGGCTTGCTCTGGGCTTTCAGTGAAAAGTTTGAACGCAAGTTGTCGTGCCAAAAATCAAAAATATCGGAGCACCACTCATGTCCCAGACGTTTTACAAGAAAGGTTTTCTGGCCCTCGCCGTTGCAGCGGCGCTGGGTGTTTCTACGTTTGTTCAAGCTGATGTGAAGATTGGCGTTGCGGGGCCGATGACCGGCGCCAACGCCTCGTTCGGTGAGCAGTACATGAAGGGTGCCCAGGCGGCAGCCGAGGTGATCAACAAGGCCGGTGGCATCAATGGCGAGAAAGTCGTGCTGGTGGCAGGCGACGATGCCTGTGAGCCGAAACAGGCCGTTGCCGTGGCCAACCGCCTGGCTGACCAGGACAAAGTGATTGGCGTAGTCGGGCACTTCTGCTCGTCGAACACCATTCCGGCCTCCGAGGTCTACGACGAAGCGGGCATCATCGCGATCACCCCAGGCTCTACCAACCCACAAGTGACCGAGCGCGGCCTGGGCGCCATGTTCCGTATGTGCGGGCGTGACGACCAGCAAGGCATCGTCGCCGGCGACTACATCGTCGACGTGCTCAAGGGCAAGAAAGTCGCCGTCATCAACGACAAGGACACCTACGGCAAAGGCCTGGCCGACGCCACCGCTGCCCAGTTGACCAAGCGCGGCGTCAAGCCGGTGCTGGAAGAAGGCCTGACCCGTGGCGAGAAGGACTTCAGTGCGCTGGTCACCAAAATCCGCTCCCTGGGCGCCGACGTCGTGTACTTCGGTGGCCTGCACCCGGAAGCCGGTCCATTGGTTCGCCAGATTCGTGAAGCGGGCCTGAAGGACGTCAAGTTCATGTCCGATGACGGCGTAGTGACCGATGAACTGGTGGCCACCGCTGGCGGCGCGCAATACGTCGATGGCGTGTACATGACCTTTGGCGCCGACCCGCGCCTGCTGCCGGACAGCAAGGCCGTGGTGGAAGAGTTCCGCAAGGCCGGCTACGAGCCTGAGGGCTACACCCTGTACGCCTACGCCTCGCTGCAGGCCCTGGCCGCCGGCTTCAACGGCGCCAAGTCCAACAAGGGCGAAGACGCGGCCAAATGGCTGAAAGCGCACCCGGTCAAAACCGTGATGGGCGAGAAGACCTGGGACGCGAAGGGCGACCTGAAAGTCTCCGACTACGTGGTTTACCAGTGGGATAAAGACGGCAAATACCACCAGCTGGAAAAGCAGAAGTAATCCATGTGGGAGGGGGCTTGTCCCCGAAGCGGTGGGTCAGTCAACAGTTGTTCAGCTGACCCACCGCATCGGGGGCAAGCCCCCTCCCACATTGGGACAGCGTTGTTATTGAGATCTGTCTTTTCCTCCAGAAGCGCCGCACACCGACTGGTGTGCAGGTGCTCACCGCGTGAGATTGCGTTATGGATGGTATTTTCCTGCAGCAACTGGTCAACGGCCTGACCCTCGGGTCGGTCTATGGCCTGATCGCCATCGGCTACACAATGGTCTATGGCATCATTGGCATGATCAACTTCGCCCACGGCGAGGTTTATATGATTTCCGCTTACCTCGCGGCGATCAGTCTGGCACTGCTGGCTTACTTCGGCATCGAATCCTTCCCGCTGCTCATTCTCGGCACCCTGATCTTCACCGTGGTCGTCACCGGCGTGTACGGTTGGGTCATCGAACGGGTCGCCTACAAACCGCTGCGCAACTCCACCCGCCTGGCTCCGCTGATCAGCGCCATCGGCATCTCCCTGATCCTGCAGAACTACGCGCAGATCGCCCAGGGTGCGAAACAACAAGGCATTCCAACCCTGCTGGCCGGCGCCTGGCGCGTCGACATCGGCAGTGGGTTCGTCCAACTCACGTACACCAAGGTCTTCATCCTCGTGGCGGCGTTTGCCGGCATGGCGTTGCTCACCTACATCATCAAGTACACCAAGCTCGGCCGCATGTGCCGCGCCACCCAGCAAGACCGCAAGATGGCCTCGATCCTGGGGATCAACACCGACCGCGTGATCTCCTACGTGTTTGTCATCGGTGCCGCCATGGCGGCCCTGGCCGGCGTGCTGATCACCCTCAACTACGGCACGTTCGACTTCTACGCCGGCTTCATCATCGGCATCAAGGCGTTTACCGCAGCGGTACTCGGCGGCATCGGTTCCCTGCCTGGGGCGATGCTGGGCGGGATCATCCTGGGTATTTCCGAGTCGTTGTTCTCGGGGTTGATCAACTCCGACTACAAAGACGTGTTCAGTTTCTCCCTGCTGGTGGTGATTCTGATTTTCCGTCCCCAGGGCCTGCTTGGTCGCCCACTCGTGGCTAAGGTGTAAACATGTCTGCTGCCAAACCCATCGATATCAAGAAAAGTGTGGTCGATACGGTCCTTGCCGGGCTGATTTCGTTGATCGTGTTCGGTCCGATCGTCGGCGTGGTCCTCGACGGCTACAGCTTCAACCTGGAACCGGCCCGTGTGGCTACCCTGGTCGCCATCGTGATGGCCGGGCGCTTTGCCCTCAGCCTGTTCCTGCAAACCCCCAAGGGCCTGAAGATTCTGCAGGGCTTCGAAAGCAGCGGCTCCGGCGTGCATGTACTGCCACCGGACTACAAGTCGCGGCTGCGCTGGATCATCCCGGCGCTGATCGTGATCGCCATCGTGTTCCCGATCTTCGCCAACAAGTACCTGCTGACCGTGGTGATCCTCGGGCTGATCTACGTGTTGCTGGGCCTGGGCCTGAACATCGTGGTCGGCCTGGCCGGGCTGCTCGACCTGGGTTACGTGGCGTTCTACGCCATCGGCGCCTACGGCCTGGCGCTGGGTTATCAATACCTCGGCCTGGGCTTCTGGAGCGTGTTGCCGCTGGCAGCCATCGCAGCGGCGCTGGCGGGATGCATACTCGGCTTTCCGGTGCTGCGAATGCACGGTGACTACCTGGCCATCGTGACCCTGGGCTTCGGTGAAATCATTCGCCTGGTGCTCAACAACTGGCTCTCGTTCACCGGCGGCCCCAACGGTATGCCGGTGCCTTCGCCGACCTTCCTGGGCCTGGAGTTCGGGCGCAAGGCCAAGGAGGGCGGGGTTCCGTTCCACGAGTTCTTCGGCATCGACTACAACCCCAATATCAAGTTCATGTTCATCTACATCGTGCTGTTCCTGGTGGTGCTGGCCGTGCTGTACATCAAGCACCGCCTGACCCGCATGCCGGTCGGCCGCGCCTGGGAAGCCTTGCGCGAAGATGAGATCGCCTGCCGCTCCATGGGCCTGAACCACGTGCTGGTCAAGCTCTCGGCCTTCACCATTGGCGCGTCCACTGCCGGTTTGGCCGGGGTGTTCTTCGCCAGCTACCAAGGCTTCGTCAACCCGTCGTCGTTCACCTTCTTCGAGTCGGCGCTGATCCTGGCCATCGTGGTACTGGGCGGCATGGGCTCGACGGTCGGCGTGGTGATTGCCGCGTTCGTGTTGACCGTCGCGCCTGAACTGCTGCGCAGCTTCAGCGAATACCGCGTGCTGCTGTTTGGCGTGCTGATGGTGGTGATGATGATCTGGCGACCGCGCGGCCTGATCCGGATCAGCCGCACCGGTGTGACACCGCGCAAGGGGGTAGCGCCATGAGCAAGGAAGTCGTCCTCTCCGTGGAACACCTGATGATGCACTTCGGTGGCATCAAGGCCTTGAGCGATGTGAGCCTCAAGGTCGAACGCAACTCGATCTTCGCCCTGATCGGCCCCAATGGAGCCGGCAAGACCACCGTGTTCAACTGCCTCACCGGCTTCTACAAAGCCAGCGGCGGCAAGATCGAACTGAACATCCGCGGCAAGCAGACCAATGTGATCCAGCTGCTCGGCGAACGTTTCAAGGCGGTCGACTTCGTGTCGCCGAAAAGCTTCTTGAACCGGGTGTACTACAAGATGTTCGGCGGCACCCACCTGGTCAACCGCGCCGGCCTGGCCCGGACCTTCCAGAACATTCGCCTGTTCAAGGAAATGTCGGTGCTGGAAAACCTGCTGGTGGCCCAGCACATGTGGGTCAACCGCAACATGCTGGCGGGCATCCTCAACACCAAGGGCTACCGCAAGGCCGAAAGCGATGCCCTCGACCATGCGTTCTACTGGCTCGAAGTGGTGGACCTGGTGGACTGCGCCAACCGCCTGGCCGGTGAGCTTTCCTACGGCCAACAGCGCCGCCTGGAAATCGCCCGCGCCATGTGCACCCGGCCGCAGATCATCTGCCTGGACGAACCGGCAGCGGGCCTCAACCCCCAGGAAACCGAAGCCCTCAGCGCGATGATTCGCCTGTTGCGCGACGAACACGACCTGACGGTGGTGCTGATCGAACACGACATGGGCATGGTGATGAGTATTTCCGACCACATTGTGGTGCTGGACCACGGCAACGTGATTGCCGAAGGCGGGCCGGAAGCGATCCGCAACGACCCGAAAGTGATTGCCGCCTACCTGGGCGCCGACGAAGAGGAGCTGGTATGAGTGCACCTATCCTCGAAATGAAGGACCTGGACGTGTTCTACGGCCCGATCCAGGCCCTGAAAAAAGTCTCGCTGCACATCAACGAAGGCGAAACCGTCAGCTTGATCGGCTCCAACGGCGCGGGTAAATCCACGCTGCTGATGTCGATCTTCGGCCAGCCACGGGCCGAGTCGGGGCAGATCCTCTACAACGGCGTCGACATTACCCACAAGTCGTCCCACTACATTGCCTCCAACGGCATTGCACAGTCGCCGGAAGGGCGGCGGGTGTTCCCCGACATGACCGTCGAGGAAAACCTGCTGATGGGCACCATCCCCATTGGCGACAAGTTCGCCCAGGAAGATATGCAACGCATGTTCGAGCTGTTCCCACGGCTCAAGGAGCGACGTAACCAGCGCGCCATGACCATGTCCGGTGGCGAGCAGCAAATGCTCGCCATCGCCCGCGCGCTGATGAGCCGACCCAAGCTGTTGCTGCTGGACGAACCGAGCCTGGGCCTGGCGCCGATTGTGGTGAAGCAGATCTTTTCCACCCTGCGCGAGCTGGCCTCCACCGGGATGACCATCTTCCTGGTGGAGCAGAACGCCAACCATGCACTGCGTTTGTCGGATCGGGCGTACGTGATGGTCAACGGTGAGATTCGCCTCACAGGCACCGGCAAGGAGCTGCTGGTGAACGAGGAAGTGCGCAACGCTTACCTCGGTGGCCACTGATCTAAATAACGACGCAGTACCCCTGTGGGAGGGGGCTTGCCCCGATGGCGTTGTATCAGTCAGCACACCTGAAACTGACACACCGCCATCGGGGGCAAGCCCCCTCTCACATTTGTTTTGTGTCGCCTGCAAGACCGATCCCAAATTGTGGAAAACAAATCCAGCCCCCCTCCAAAGCGCGACATATAGCCGCCGCAAATCCCTGTTTTGTCACACTTTTGACTTGTCCCCATTCACTGTGGAACCGGCTGTGGGTAACGTGGGAGTAGCTGGCTGAACCCCTTTAAAACCGTGGCTTTCAGCTGTGTGGTTGTTTTTTGATCAGTGGCTTTTTCGCGGCCGATCGAGGGGTTTGTCAACCTGTTTAAAGACACAGGTATATGACTGAAATATGTCCCGCCCGCCTGTGGATAAGTCTGTGACTAAACTCTGGAAAGACGGCCGCAGAGGCCGGAATGACTGGCCTGGAGCCATCGCTCGATTTGTCCCGCTGCCCCTGGGCCTACATACGCCTTCGTCCAGGTCAAGCAAAAAACTTTCTAAAATCGCCTGGAAGCCTTGTACACAGCGGCCTGAAGCGTTTTGCACTTGCCCCCAGAGACTGTGGGCGCAGCTGTGGATAACCTGCGCGCATATGGCTGCAAGCCACGGTTCATAAGGCTTTGGTCTGAATGATTAAAAAATGACCAGTCGTGCATGAAGTTCTGTGCATGGCGGTTGCCGCAACTGCGGCGTAAGGGCATTCTGCTGGCTGATTTTTTTCCCGATGCCCGCAAGGAGAACACCATGTCCAACACGCTGTTTATTACTGGCGCCACCTCAGGTTTTGGCGAAGCCTGCGCCCGTCGGTTTGCCGAGGCCGGCTGGAAACTGGTGCTTACCGGTCGTCGTGCCGAGCGTTTGAATGCGCTGGTCGAGGAGCTTTCCAAGCAGACCGAAGTGCACGGCCTGGTGGTGGATGTACGGGATCGCAAAGGCATGGAAGACGCGATCGCCAACCTGCCGCCATCGTTCGCCACCCTGCGCGGGCTGATCAACAACGCCGGCCTGGCCGTGGGCACTGACCCGGCGCCCAAGTGCGACCTCGACGACTGGGAAACCATGGTCGATACCAACATCAAAGGCCTGCTGACCACCACCAGCCTGCTGCTGCCGCGCCTGATCGCCCATGGTCGTGGCGCCGGGATCATCAACCTGGGCTCCATCGCCGGCAGCTACCCGTACCCGGGCAGCCATGTGTATGGCGGTTCCAAGGCGTTCGTGAAGCAGTTCTCCTTGAACCTGCGCTGTGACCTGCAGGGCACCGGCGTGCGTGTGACCAACATCGAGCCGGGCCTGTGCGAAAGCGAGTTCTCCCTGGTGCGCTTCGGCGGTGACCAGGCGCGCTACGACGCCACCTACGCCGGTGCCGAGCCGATCCAGCCGCAGGACATTGCCGACACCATCTTCTGGGTGCTGAACACGCCGGCGCACGTCAACATCAACCGCCTGGAACTGATGCCGGTGAGCCAGACCTGGGCTGGATTTGCGATTGAGCGGGGGGCCAAGTAAGGCTCTAGACCGCGTTGCTCCCGATGAGGCCCAGCAGGTCACCCGAGATGCTGGATCAGCCCCTGGTAGCAGGTTGCCAAATGATACGGTGTGGTCGATGGCATATCCCGTCGGCTCACCGCGCCGTTGGCATCCAGGCATTCATGCCAGCCTTTCTCATGCAGGAAATGCTGTTGCAGCGCCAGCAGTTGGCGCTGCAGCACCGCCTCACTGCCAGGACGCAAGGTCAGTGCCCGCAGGTACTCGGCCTGGGCCCAGATACGCTGGGTGCCGTCGCGCACGCTGCCGTCGAGCGCCAACATGCCGCTAACCGCTCCGGTCGCGCCGTCCACACCCTTGTGCTCAGCGTAGGCAAACGCCCGCGTCAGTGACGCATGCAGCGGGGTGCCGCGCAGCACGGGCGACGATTCGAGCAAAAAGAACCACTCGAACTGGTGCCCCGGCTCAAACCAGTTATCCACAGCGCCCAGCGGCTTTTCCATCATCACGCCGTGCCGGCGGTCGATGAAACGCTGCTGCATGGCCGTCGCCAAGGCCAGCAGGGCCGCTTGCACAGGGGCATCCTCGCGCACCGCAAGTGTGGCGAGGAAACCTTCGGCCAGGTGCATCAACGGGTTTTGCAGCGGGCCGGACTGGAGGGACGACCAGTTGCGTTCCAGCACCGCCTCGTACAGGCCGTCTTCGGTGGCGAAGCGCTGGGCCACGACTTCGAGGGCGGCGTTCAGCACCGATTCCACCAGCGGTTCACGCACCTTGGCCCAGTAATGGGCGCAGGCAAAGATGATGAAGGCGTGGGTGTAGAGGTCTTTTCGCTTGTCCAGCGGCTGGCCGGCGGGGTCGACGCTGTAGAACCAGCCGCCGTGTTCGGCATCGTGGAAATGCCGTTGCAGGGAGCGGAACAGCACCGCCGCGCGCTCTTCAGCGAAGGCCGCCCCTGGCTCGCCGATCAGGCTGGCGAACAGGTACAACTGCCGCGCGCAGGCCATGGCGCGGTAGCGTTGCGGGGGCAGTGGGCGGTGATCGGCGTCCAGCGCCTCATAGGGCAGCGCCAATTCGGCATTCCAGCCCGGGCCCTGCCAGAGCGGCACGATCAGGGTGTGGAAGTGCGTGAGCACGGCATTCAAAGAAGGCTGGGGGGCGGAGCTTGGAGCGATGGGCATCGGCTGGCGTCGTCACGGCAGGGGTGTAGGCGCGCATGGTAGCAGAGGGGCAGCTTTAAGTTGTGAGCTGCAAGCTGCAAGTAAGAGCGGTTCGGCTTTTACTTGCAGCTTGCGACGTTTAGCTGGCGAGCAGCCACACCCCAGTCGCCGCCGAAGCCGCTCCGGCAATCCGCACCAACGGTGCCGCTGCGGCCGGCAACCAGCGCACCAGCGCATACCCGGCCGCGTGCAGTGCAGCGGTCGCGCCGACAAAGCCGGCGGCATACGCCCAAGGGCTCGACATGTCCGGCAGCTCCAAGCCATGGGCCACACCATGGAACAACGCAAACAACGCCGTCGCACCCATGGCCATGAACAACGGCGGACGCACCGCCAGTGCCACCGCCAGGCCCAGGGCCAGCACCGAGGCGGCGATCCCGCTTTCCAGTGCGGGCAATTGCAGCCCTTCGAAACCCAGCACGCCGCCCATCAGCATGGTGCCGACAAAGGTGCACGGCAGGGCCCAGCGCGCGGCACCCTTTTGTTGCGCGGCCCACAGGCCGACCGCGACCATGGCCAGCAGGTGGTCGAGGCCGCCCAGCGGGTGGCTGATACCGGCCACCAGGCCGTTGTCGCCGTGGCCAGGGTGAGCGAAGGCCAGGGCGGGCGCGAGCAGCAGGGCGGCGGCTGCGAGGAATTTATTGAGGTTCATAAACAGGTTCCTTATGGGTTGATCAGGCGGCGGTCAGCAGGCCTTGGCGTTCGATGAAGGCGACGATTTCTTCCAGGCCTACCCCGGTTTTCTGGTTGCTGAACACAAAGGGTTTGCCGTTGCGCATGCGCTGGGTGTCGCTGTTCATCAGCTCCAGCGACGCGCCCACCAGCGGCGCCAGGTCGATCTTGTTGATCACCAGCAGGTCGGATTTGCAAATACCAGGCCCGCCCTTGCGCGGCAGCTTGTCGCCGGCGGACACATCGATCACATAGATGGTCAGGTCCGACAGCTCCGGGCTGAAGGTGGCCGACAGATTATCGCCGCCGGACTCCACCAGGATCAGGTCCAGGCCGGGAAAGCGGCGGTTGAGTTGGTCCACCGCTTCCAGATTGATCGAGGCGTCCTCGCGAATCGCCGTGTGCGGGCAGCCGCCGGTTTCCACGCCGATGATGCGCTCCGGCGCCAGGGCCTGGTTGCGCACCAGGAAGTCGGCGTCTTCGCGGGTGTAGATGTCGTTGGTGACCACCGCCAGGTTGTAGCGATCGCGCAGCGCGAGGCACAGGGCCAGGGTCAGGGCGGTCTTGCCGGAGCCGACCGGGCCACCGATACCGACACGCAGGGGTTGTGTGTTCATGTCTGATTCTCCAAAAAAACCTTAGGAACGGAACAGGCGGCTGTACTGGCGCTCGTGGGCCATGCTCGCCAGCGACAGGCCGAAGGCGGCGCTGCCGAAATGGTGGGGGTCGATGCGGGCGGCGTCGTGCTGGGCCTGTTGCAGTAGGGGCAGCAGCTCGCTGGTCAGGCGCTGCGCGGCTTGCTGGCCCAGGGGCAGGGTTTTCATCAGCACGGCCAATTGGTTTTCCAGCCAGCTCCAGAGCCAGGCGGCGAGGGCGTCGTCGGCGCTGATCGCCCAGGCGCGCGCGGCCAGTGCCCAGCCCAGGGCCAAGTGCGGTTCGCGGCGTTGCTCCAGGAAGCTGCGGGCGTCGCTGTCCAGTTCCGGCAGGCCATTGAGCAACTGCTGCAGGGAATAACCCATCTGCCGACTTTCCTGATACAGCTCCCGGGTTTCGCGGCTGGCTTGATGCGCTTCGCACAGCTGCGCCAACGCTGGCCAGTCCTGCTCTGCAGCGGCGCGGCAATGGGCGAGCAACAGCGGGGCTTCGAAGCGCGCGAGGTTGAGCAGCAATTGGTCGCTGATCCAGCGCCGAGCGCTGGCGGCATCGTTGACGTGGCCGTTCTCCACGGCCATTTCCAGGCCTTGGGAATAGCTGTAGCCGCCAATCGGCAATTGCGGACTGGCCAGACGCAGCAGCGCCCAGGCTGGGTTCATAGACGTACGCCGAACTGATGCAGCTTGGGCGGGTAGTTGAAATCTTCATCGCCATGCCGGGAGTGGTGGTGGCCGCCGCCATAGGCGCCGTGTTCCGGTTGGAACGGCGCCTCGATGGTTTCGGTGTGGGCGCCCAGTTGCTCAAGCATGGCCTTGAGCACGTAGTCGTCGAGCAGGCGCAACCAGCCATCCCCCACTTGCAAGGCCACATGGCGGTTGCCGAGGTGGTAGGCGGCGCGGGTCAGTTCAAAGGCGTTGCTGCAGGTGACATGCAACAGGTGTTCAGGGCGGGCGCACACGCGTACGACACGTCCGTCTTCGGCTTGCAGGAATTCGCCATCGTGCAACGGCGGCTGGCCGCGCTCCAGAAACAGGCCGACGTCTTCACCGTCGGCACTGAAACAGCGCAGGCGGCTCTTGCTGCGTGCTTCGAAATTCAGCAGCAGCTCAGCGGCCCAGAGGGCTTGGGGGGCGATTCGGCGGTGGATCACCAGCATCAGGAAGCTTCCAGCTATGAGCGATGGAAGTGCTAGAGCAAGGGGCTTGCCAATCAGGTATTGATGTAGGAATTCTCTGTCGGTGCGCGAGGAGATGCCACTGAATAGGGCGGGGCTGAGTACTGCGAGTGCTTAATGTTGGTGCTCTGTCGGATATTGAGCACTTAAATGGGGCGTTTTTTGTGGGCGAGTGGTGTTTATCACATCAAGTTCCTTCCGTTTTTTTCGTATGTGGAATTTTCGGATTTGTCCTACTGGATGTAAGGATTCGGCGTTCATCTGCTTACGCGCCAGACCGTTAGGATTTGCGCCGTGCTAAACATCCACGGCGAGTTCCAGTATGTTCAAATCAATTGTGTGTTTATTCATTTTCAGTCTTTACCTGGTCACTCCCTCGTCCTCGGCCAATATCAAGCCGCGCGGGGTAGCCCCTCTCGAGATCGCGACGCCCCTGCAGTCGCTGCAAAAACGCCCAGCCATCGACAATGTGATCGACCGCGCCCATCAATTGCTGGGTACCTCGTATAAATGGGGCGGGAACACGGTGGAGCAGGGCTTCGACTGCAGCAGCTTGCTGGTCTACCTGTTCAGGACCGAAGCCAATATCCGTATACCCCGCACCACGGCGGCGATGCACCGTTCAAATGCCATGACGATCAAGCGTAACGCGCTCAAACCTGGGGATGCGGTGTTCTTCAAAGGTAATGGGCGCAGTCAGGTCAGCCATGTCGGCCTTTATATAGGCGAGGGCAAATTCATTCATTCGCCGCGCGCCGGCAAGACGGTGCGAATCGACTCGCTGAACAATCGCTACTGGAACAAGAACTACAGTACCGCCAAGCGCTTTCACTCGGCGGGCTAGCCGGCTTACTCCGTACTGCCCAGGCCTTGCCAATGCTTGAGGCCGATAAAGATAAAGCGCAGTTGCTGGGTGATTTTCGCCTGGGGCGTGAGGTGGGCAGGCAAGGCCTGGGCCGGTGGGTCAATGATGTCGGGAAGGGTGGCGAACACGCTCTTGACGATCAGGTCGGCCATTACATGCAGGCCATCGGCGTCCAGGTGCTGCAACTTGGGCATCAGGGTCAGGTCGGCCGCCAGGTCGCGGGTGATGTCTTCACGCAGGGCACCGATGGCTTGGCGCACCGCCAGGCAACCGCCGTATTGCTCGCGGGCCAGGAACAGGAATTGCGAGCGGTTGGCCGAGACCACATCGAGAAAAATCCGCACTGAGGCATCGATAATGCCGCCCATCACGAATTCGTTGTGGCGCACCAGGCGAATGGTGGCGCGAAAGGTCTGGCCCACCTCACTCACCAATACAAGTCCAAGCTGGTCCATATCGGCAAAGTGGCGATAGAAGCCGGTGGGGACAATGCCTGCGGTCTTGGCCACTTCACGCAGGCTCAGGCTGCCAAACCCACGGCCACACTCCATCAGATGGCGGGCAGCGTCCATCAGGGCGAGGCGGGTCTGTTGCTTCTGTTCGGCACGGGGCAGCATGGGCGGGCGGGCTTTGTCGGCAAGTACAGCGACGCACTCTAGCAAAACAGCTTCATTGACGTCGAACTTGGCGGGGAATAGGTGGGGAGTGTTGCGTGACAGGCGCTACAAAAAGTCAAAAGCCCGGTCGGCAGATCGGGCTTTTTTCTGGGCCACCACAGGGTCAGCTCTGAGCTTGATGCAGTTCTTGCAGGCGATCAGCACCACCTTCGGCAACACCTTCGGTGTAGGCACGTTCGTTGGCTTGTTCCGCACCACCTTCAACCAGGCCTTTCTGTTCCAGGCGATCACGGCCACCTTCGGCAACACCTTCAGTGTAGGCACGCTTGTTGGCGTGTTCCGAACCGTTTTCAGCGACAGCACCTTTGGCGTAGTCACGGTTCTCGTCTTCTTGCGAACCGCTGCGGGCCAGGGTCTGGTTGAAGTGAACGGCGTCAGCCTTGGCTTGTGGGGTAACCTGTTCGGCGGCTGGCAGGGCAAAGGCGCTGGAAGCCAGGATGGATAACAGGACGGTAGCGAGTACTTGGCGTTTCATGATGGGTTGCTCCTTGGGAGGGCGATAAAGTGGGTACAGGGCTAATGCTACTCTCGATAAGTCGATATAAAAGTTCATAAACACAATGGTAATAATCAACAGAATTGATTGTTCGTCAGGGAGGCTCTAGATCGGGCCTCTCAAGCACGCGGTTTTGCACCGAGGTGGGTATTTTCGACACGAACGCGGGTAACAATGGTGCGCCGTGGATGATCGAATCTGTCGAAACGGTCAGGAAAGCAGGTTTTCAAGGGTAAATCGGAGATTGGGTTAAACCCACGAGCGGTTTGCCAGTCGTAGTTTTATAAGCTGTCCTACAGGTGTTGGTTCAGCCGGTCGTATTCAGGAGTCCTGTGCAATGACGCGCACTCGTAAAATCGTCATGTGGAGCTGCGCCAGCTTCGTTGTGTTAATCGCTGTGGTGGTACTGGTCCTGGTGTTCTTTGACTGGAACCGCATCAAACCGCCCCTCAATGCCAAAGTCTCCGAAGAACTGCATCGCCCGTTTGCCATCAACGGCAACCTGGTGGTGGTGTGGGCACGTGAGCCGGACGAAGGCGGCTGGCGCGCCTGGGTGCCGTGGCCCCATGTGATTGCCGAGGACCTGACCCTGGGCAATCCCGACTGGTCAAAAAAACCGCAGATGGTCACGCTGAAAAAGATCGAGCTGCGTATTTCGCCGCTGGCGTTGCTGGTGCAGCGCGTGGTGATCCCCCGTATCGACCTCACCGAACCGAGTGCCGAGTTGCAGCGCCTGGCCGATGGCCGCGCCAACTGGACGTTCACGTTCGACCCCAAGGACCCCGACGCCGAACCTTCCAACTGGGTGGTGGACATCGGCGCCATTGGGTTCGACAAGGGCCACGTGACCCTCGACGACCAGACCCTCAAGACTCAGTTGGACGTGATCATCGACCCCCTGGGCAAGCCGATCCCGTTCGGCGAAATCGTCGGCGACGCCGATGCCAGGAAGGCCCTGGAAAAAGGCTCCGCGCCCCAGGACTATGCGTTCGCCCTCAAGGTCAGGGGCCAGTACCACGGCCAGAGGCTCGACGGCAGCGGCAAGATCGGCGGCCTGCTGGCCTTGCAGGACGCGGCCAAGCCGTTTCCGCTGCAAGCCCAGGTCAAGATTGCCGATACCAGCATCGCATTGGCGGGCACCTTGACCGACCCGTTGAACCTCGGCGCCCTGGACCTTCGCCTGAAACTGTCCGGCAGCAGCCTGGGTAACCTCTACCCGCTGACCGGCGTCACCTTGCCGGATTCGCCGGCCTACTCCACTGACGGCCACTTGATCGCCAAGTTGCACGAGGCCAGCGGCGCGTCATTCAGCTACGAAAACTTCAACGGCAAGATCGGCAACAGCGATATTCACGGCAACCTCGCCTATGTCGCCAGCCAGCCACGTCCCAAGCTCAGCGGTGCGTTGGTGTCCAACCAATTGCTGATGAGCGACCTCGCCCCCCTGATCGGTGCCGACTCCAA
Source organism: Pseudomonas sp. CFBP13509 (assembly GCF_005233485.1). Taxonomy (NCBI): domain Bacteria; kingdom Pseudomonadati; phylum Pseudomonadota; class Gammaproteobacteria; order Pseudomonadales; family Pseudomonadaceae; genus Pseudomonas; species Pseudomonas sp. CFBP13509. The sequence continues at coordinate 124,511 of NZ_QGAA01000002.1, read as the reverse complement.
CGCCAAGCAAAAAGCGCGTGGCGGTGAGAGCAAACAGCCGGCGACCAAAGTGCTGCCGGTGGAAGAGTTCCGCACCGAGCGCTGGCGCGACATGGATGCCGATGTGGAATTCACCGGCAAACGCATCGTGCACAGTGCCGAATTGCCCTTCAACGACCTGTACACCCACCTGGTGCTCAACGACGGCGAACTGAGCCTGGAACCGCTGCGATTCGGCGTCGCCGGCGGCAAGCTGGATGCGCAGATCCGCTTGAATGGCCGCACCACACCGATGGAAGGCCGCGCCAAACTGACTGCACGCAACTTCAAGCTCAAGCAGTTGTTCCCGACCTTCGAACCGATGAAAACCAGCTTCGGTGAACTCAACGGCGATGCCGATCTTTCCGGGCGCGGTAACTCCGTTGCGGCGCTGCTGGGCAGCTCCAACGGTGACCTGAAGATGCTGATCAACGACGGCGCCATCAGCCGTGGCCTGATGGAAATTGCCGGGCTCAACGTCGGCAACTATGTGGTGGGGCGCCTGTTCGGCGACAAGGAAGTGAAGATCAACTGCGCGGCGGCGGATTTCGGGATCAAGACCGGCCTGGCAACCACGCGCTTGTTTGTGTTCGATACCGAGAACGCGATCATCTATATCGATGGCACCGCCAACATGGCCACCGAGCAGTTGGACTTGACCGTCACACCGGAATCGAAGGGCTTCCGCCTGTTTTCCCTGCGTTCGCCGTTGTACGTCAATGGCCCGTTCATCAAGCCCAATGCGGGTGTAAAAGCCATTCCCCTGGCCCTGCGGGGCGCGGGCATGGTGGCACTGGGTGTGATCGCCGGCCCGGCAGCGGGTCTGTTGGCGCTGGTGGCACCGAGCGCCGATGCGCCGAACCAGTGTGCGCCGTTGTTGCAGCAGATGAAGGAAGGAAAGGCGCCGAAGACGGTGAAAGGCTGATCGTTGAAATTGTCAGAAAGGGCGACCCTTTGGTTAATGCCAGTCAGTTAAGCGTACATCGCCTCCTGTAGGAGCGAGCTTGCTCGCGAAAAACGTCAACGATAACGCGCGCTTCCTGAATGAACGCGGCGCCTGTGAGTTTTTCGCGAGCAAGCTCGCTCCTACAAAAAGCCTTAACTGACTGGCATTAGACCCTTTGGTCGCCTTTTTTATCGGGGCGCCGTAAGTATGATCCTTGTCTTGTGTAGCTCATTTCTGAAGCGCTAAAACCGCCCCTGTTTCCCCTTACACCTCCTGGGTTGCCTTCCTATAGTCGACCGCCACAGTCACTTGGAGGTGTAATCCATGCAGGGAGCCTACGCATTTATCAATGAGCGACCACAGCCGTATCCACTGCTCAAGCTCAGTCTTTCTCTTAGCCCTTATACGCAAACAAAGTTCGACATCGTCAACCAACACATCCGCAATGTGGTGGCCTTGCCGGGGCAGTTGGTGATCATTCCTGATGCGCGTACGGCGTCTTGCACCGCTGAAGAAGCGCAACTGATGCGCGCTGCGCAGAACATAAAACATGCGTTGCTGGCGCATTCCGCAACCGATCAGTTTTTGATCAAAAACTACGATCTACTACAGATCATCATGACCAATGCTTCGATCGGTGTCGGGAGTGCCAGCAGTGCCTGGAGTAAGCATCTTGCGGCAGTCGAGAGGACACTCCACGAAATCGACGCTTTGCATAAGCAGTACTTGAGCAAGGGTACAACGGCCGCGAGGGATGAGTTTCTGGCTAAACGCAGGATGTTGTTTGCAAAGCTGGAGGAGCAGCTCTCGGGTATGGCTCGTTTTGGTACGGGCCTGAAAAATGAAGGGTCGATAAAAAAGATGTTGGGTATTTCTACTAAAAGCTATTGGCATCACGGTGAAATTCGTAAGTACGAAGAGACAGTCAAGCGCATCGCCAAAGCATCACAGATGTTGAAAAAGGGTACTTATATCGGTATCGCACTGGATGTTGGAGCGACGGCCTTGGAAATAACGGAGGCATGTTCCACCGGGCGCGAGCAGGAATGTACTCGGGCGAAGTTTGTGGAGGGAGGGAAGCTGGTGTTAGGAGTTGGTGGCGCCGCTTACGGGGGGTACGCAGGAGTGGGACTTGGGGTTGCCGTATGTGCAGCAGTTTTTGCCATACCTACCGCCGGAGCGAGTGCGCTAGGCTGCGCCATAGTGGGCGGGGCCATTGGTGGCCTCGCCGTGGGTGCTTTAGGAAGCCACACGGGTGAGCAAATAGGAACCCGCCTTTATGAAGTTTCAGGGGGGGAATGATGCCAGAGTCCATCGGTATGTGGTCGGGTGTGTTGATGTTGCTGAGCGTTCCCTTAAATTTATATGTCATCTATACAAGGCTTGAAGAGGCTGAAGACTATCTCAAGTTCAGTTCATTCATAGTGACGTTCAAATACAAGTTTGGATTCGGACCGTTTGGTGGGAAGTTGAAACGTCTCTTCGCTATTGCCCCTGTCATCCTTATGCCGAGGCTTTTTCAATGGAGATACCTCGTACTCGTTGAGGATGTGAAACGTATTCCAAGAAGTCTCAAGCTTTGGATTGTAGTTCCCTACCTGCTAACTATGTCTTCCTTCGCTGGAATGGCCCTGTCTTGGTTTCTGACTGGATAACGGTCATGGCAGAAAAAGTGGGGAGAGCCGGTTAACCAACTCTCCCCACCTTTTTGCGCCGCTATTTACAGGCTTTCGAGGATGTCGGCCATATCGTCCGCATGCTCTTCTTCCTGAGCCAGGATCTCTTCAAACAGACGGCGCGTGGTTGGATCCTTATCACCGATGTACTGGATGATTTCGCGGTAGCTGTCCACCGCGATCCGCTCGGCCACCAGGTCTTCGTAGACCATTTCCTTCAAGCTGTTACCGGCCACGTATTGGGCATGGGAGTTCTTCGACAGCAGGTCCGGATTGAACTCCGGCTCGCCGCCCAGTTGTACGATGCGTTCGGCGAGTTTGTCGGCGTGCTCGGCTTCCTGGGTGGCGTGTTCGAGGAATTCCTGCGCTGCGACGGCAGCTTTGACGCCGCTGGCCATGAAGTAGTGGCGCTTGTAGCGCAGCACACACACCAGTTCAGTGGCCAGGGAGCCGTTGAGCAGGCGGATGATCTCTTCGCGGTCGGCGTCATAGCCCTCGGTCACGGCACCGTTTTCGACGTTCTGGCGGGCGCGGCTGCGCAGGGTCGCAACGTCAGTCAAGTTTGCTTCAGTCATCTCAATCTCCTGGGGCTAATCCGGTTTTACGCCACGCTCTGTCGGCGTGATCGCTCCCAGTTGTGAGTCACGGGCGCGGCAAAAAGTTTTATTGGATTTGCCTGGCGTGTCATCAGCGCGTCGCCGGAATTGGGCTAGCCTGCCATCATCCTTTCTTGATCAAGGACGTTTGGTTCATGTCGCAGTCGTTAGCCACGCGTTATCCCTTGGTGCTGGTGCCCGGCATGCTCGGGTTCGTGCGCCTGGGGTTTTTCCCTTACTGGTACGGCATTGTCCCGGCATTGCGGGCGGGTGGGGCGCAGGTGTTTCCCATCCAGGTGGCGCCGCTGGACTCCAGCGAGGTGCGTGGCGAGCAGCTGCTGGCGCAGATCGAGCGGATTCGCCTTGAGACCGGCGCCGACAAGGTCAACCTGATCGGCCATAGCCAGGGCGCGCTGACCGCCCGTTATGCGGCGGCCACGCGCCCGGAGTGGGTGGCGTCGGTGACGTCGGTGGCCGGGCCCAACCACGGTTCGGAACTGGCGGACCATATCCACGCCCATTATCCGGCCGACAGCGTGAAGGGGCGGCTGATGAGCGCACTGTTTCATCTGGTTGCAACGCTGATGAGCCTGCTGGAAACCGGTTATCGCGGCCCGCGCTTCAAGGCGGACTTGCAGGCGTCCCACCATTCCCTGACCAGCGCAGGTGTGGCGCTGTTCAACCGCAAGTATCCCCAAGGGTTGCCGCACACCTGGGGCGGGCACGGGGCGGAGGTGGTCAATGGCGTGCGCTACTACTCATGGTCCGGCACCTTGCAACCGGGCAAGACCGATCGCGGACGCAACCTGCTGGACGGGACGAATCGCAGTTGCCGATTGTTTGCCCGCAGCTTCGTGCGCGAGAAGGGCCAGTGCGACGGTATGGTCGGGCGCTGCAGCTCGCACCTGGGGCGGGTGATCGGCGATGACTACGCCCTGGACCACTTCGATATCGTCAACCAATCCATGGGCCTGGTCGGCAAGGGCGCCGAGCCTATCCGCCTGTTCGTCGAGCATGCCCAGCGCCTGAAGGCGGCCGGGGTTTAAGCCTGGCGGCGGACCGGTGTGGTCCAGCGCTCCGACAAAATCACCCCGCCCAGCGTCAGCAAACCGCCCACCAGGTGATACAACGCCAATTCTTCCCTGAGCACCACGGCCGCAATCAATGCGGTAATCAACGGCAGCAGGTTGAAAAACAACGTGGTGCGGCTGGGTCCCAGGGTCTTCACCGAATGCATCCACGCCAGTGGCGCGAGCATCGAAGCCAGCAAGCACGCATAGAGCACCAGCGGAATATTCGTCCAGCCCAGGCCGGCTTTTGCCGAGAACAGAAACAGCGGAAACAGCACCACCACCGCCACCAGCACCTGCAAATACAGGAGCACCAGCGGCGGCAGGCGCAGTTGCCATTTTTTCAACAGGGTGCTGTAGACCGCGTACGCCAGGGTCGCGACCAGCATCATCGCATCGCCCAGGTTCACGCCGTGCTGCAGCAACGCGCCAAGGCTGCCGGCCGACACCACCACCACCACCCCGGCGAACGACAGCACCGCACCCGTCAGCGCGCCAAAGGTCAGGCGCTGGCCCAGGCTGATGATGGCCGCCGTCAAGGCCATCAACGGCATCAACGACAGGATGATGCCCATATTGGTGGCGCTGGTCAGCGAGGCGGCGTAGTACGCCAGGCTCTGATACACCGCCATGCCCAGCACGCCGAGGATGCCGATCTTGCCCAGGTTCGGGCGAATCAGCGGCCAGTGGGTGATGACCGGCTTGAGCATGAACGGTGTAAACAGCAATGCAGCCAGTAACCAGCGGTAAAAGCCGATTTCAGCGGGGAAGATCGAACCCACGGCCAGTTTGTTGACCACGGTATTGCCGGCCCAGATAAAAATGGCCAGCAGGGGATACGCGTATTGCATCGAAAGAAACCAGATGTGTTGATGAGCCAGGATTATCCCTTGTCTGGATCGAAGCCTATACTGCGATCCAGACAAACGACCTCTGTATCCAGACAATATGGCCCGACACACCGTACGCCTTGCGGATTTTGGCAGCCTGCCAAGCCCCGTGTACTTCCGTTACTCCGACTTTGCCCCCGACACTGAGTGCACCCCGCACCAGCATGTCTGGGGTTCGCTGGACTACTCCGCCAGTGGCGTAATGCGCATGGAAGTGGCCGGCAACCGCTTTATGTCGCCACCGCAATACGCGGTGTGGATCCCACCCAATACCGAACACAGTTCCTACAACGCCGAGGCGATTGTCTACCGTTCGGTGGGCCTTTCGCCGCCGCTCTGCGAGCAATTGCCCCAGCAGCCCTGCACCCTGGCGATCAGCGACATCCTCAAGGCCATCCTCAGCGACTTCGCCCAGCGTGACGTCAACATCCCGCACTCCGACGCCGATATTCGCCTGGCCCAGGTGCTGGTCGATCAGCTCAGGCAGGCGCCGATCCACGAGGGTTTTTTGCCCTACGCCCGCCACCCCGGGCTGCTCGGCGTGTTGGAAGGCATGCAGGCCGACCCCGCTGACAACCGCCCCCTGGCGCACTGGGCCGAGCAGGTGCATGTCAGCGAGCGCACCCTGGCGCGACAATTTGTGCGCGAGCTGGGCATGAGCTTCGGCGAATGGCGCCAACGCTTGCGCTACCTTGCCGCCATCGAAGCCCTCGACAGCGAGCGCAGTGTGCAAAATGTGGCGTTTGACCTCGGCTACAGCAGCGCCTCGGCGTTTATCGCGATGTTCCAGCGCCAGGCCGGCTGCACCCCGGAGCAGTACCGGCGGACGAATATTCGCAGCCGATGAAGATGTAACAAGGTTTGGCTACACTGCTGGGTAGGCCGTGCCTCCCGGCACGGTAACAGGGAGAAAACTCCATGAAGATGCTGCGTATTCCGTTGTTGATGATGGGCCTGCTGCTGTGTTCCCAGGGCTTCGCCGCCACCGCCCAGCAAAACAAGATGACCACCTGCAATGCCGAAGCCACCACCAAGACGCTCAAAGGCGACGAGCGCAAGGCTTTCATGAAAACCTGCCTGTCGGCCCCGGCGGCCAATGATGCGAAGACGCTCACCCCGCAACAGCAGAAGATGAAGGATTGCAATGCGTCGGCGAAAACCAAGGCGTTGACCGGCGATGCGCGCAAGACCTTTATGAGCACTTGTCTGAAGAAATAATAGCCCCGGGCCATAGAAGGCTGCGACACTCGTACACAGCCCCCCTGTAGGAGCGAGCTTGCTCGCGAAGAACGCAATTACCCCGCGTTTATTCAGAATAAACGCGTTATCGTTGGCGACCTTCGCGAGCAAGAACTAGGCGTCCCCCTCGCTCCTACACATCCTTTAACGCCGTTCGTTTTGAGGCTGTATGCCAACGTTTTCTCAGCGTCACGTGTTATTGCTGGCCAGCTACATCATCATTTTCGGCGGGTTGCTGCTGGTATTGCCGCTGAAGTTGCTGCCCAGCCTGCTGGCCGGCCTGTTGGTCTATGAACTGGTCAACATGCTCACCCCCCAACTGCAACGGTTGATCGAAGGGCGCCGCGCGCGCTGGTTGGCGGTGGCCTTGCTCGGCACCCTGATCGTCAGCGTGCTCGCCCTGATCTTCGCTGGCGCCATCAGCTTCCTGCTTCACGAAGCGGAAAACCCCGGCGCCTCCCTGGATAAATTCATGGGCGTGGTCGACCGCGCGCGTGGTCAACTGCCGCCGTTCCTTGATGCCTACCTGCCCGCCAGCGCGGCCGAGTTTCGCGTGGCTATCGGCGACTGGCTGAGCAAGCACCTGAGCGAACTGCAACTGGTCGGCAAAGACGCCGCCCACATGTTCGTCACCCTGCTGATCGGCATGGTGCTCGGCGCGATCATCGCCCTGCAGCGGGTGCCTGACCTGACCAAACGCAAGCCCCTGGCCGCCGCACTGTTCGACCGCCTGCACCTGCTGGTCCAGGCCTTTCGCAACATCGTCTTCGCGCAAATCAAGATCGCCGCGCTCAACACCGTCTTTACCGCAATCTTCCTGGCTGTGGTGCTGCCGTTGTGCGGCATTCACCTGCCGCTGACCAAGACCCTGATCGTGCTGACCTTCCTGCTCGGCCTGTTGCCGGTGATCGGCAACCTGATGTCCAACACCCTGATCACCATCGTCGCGCTGTCGCTGTCGATCTGGGTGGCGGTGGCGGCGCTGGGGTATCTGATCGTGATCCACAAGGTCGAGTACTTCCTCAACGCGCGCATCGTCGGCGGGCAGATCAGTGCAAAATCGTGGGAATTGCTCCTGGCGATGCTGGTGTTTGAAGCGGCGTTTGGTTTGCCGGGGGTGGTGGCGGGGCCGATTTACTATGCGTATCTGAAGAGTGAGCTGAAGCTCGGCGGGATGGTTTAAGGCGTGTTTTGCCTGGGCGGGCCCTATCGGGGCATAAGTATCTACACAACTTCAGTAGGATAACGCGTAGTAGCTGTCGAGCCTAGGCGAGGCTGCGTTTGCGGCGCGTCTGACACACCGCCGACGCAGCTTCGCCTAGGCTCGACAGCTGCTACGCAGGGGGGCTCGGCTCAAGATGTGTAGATACTTATGCCTATCGGGGGCTTGCCCCCGATGAAGTCACCACGGTATTTCAGGTGAAACTCAGCAGCCGTAGCGCTTACTCGCCTCAATTGCCAAACCACTGCCGATACTGCCGAAGATATTCCCCTCCACATGCCGCGCATTCGGCAGCATGGCCGAGATGCTGTGGCGCAGCGCCGGGATGCCGCTGGAACCGCCGGTAAAGAACACCGTGTCCACCTGGGCCACCGCCACCGAAGCATCGGTGAGCAACTGCGTCACGCTGTTGCGCACGCGCTCCAGCAAGCCATCGATGGCCGACTCGAACAGTGCGCGGCTCAGGTCCACGCTCAACCCCGGCTCAACGCGGTCCAGCAGCACGTGGCGGTTGTCTTCGTGGGTGAGCTGGATCTTGGTCTCTTCCACTTCCATGGCCAGCCAGTGCCCGGCGCGCTGTTCGATCAGCTTGAACAGGCGGTCGATGCCGCCGGTGTCTTCGATGTCATAGCGCATGCTGCCCAGGGCCAGCTGGGATTTCTGCGAGTACACCGAGTTGATGGTGTGCCAGGTCGCCAGGTTCATGTGGTGGCTGGTGGGCATGTAGGCGCCGCTTTTCATGCGGCTGCCGTAGCCGAACAGCGGCATGATGCCGGCCAGGGACAGTTGCTTGTCGAAGTCGGTCCCGCCGATGTGCACGCCGCCGGTGGCGAGGATGTCGTCCTGGCGGTTGTCGTTGTGGCGGCGGTCCGGGGACAGGCGCACCAGCGAAAAGTCGGACGTACCACCGCCGATGTCGACGATCAGTACCAGCTCTTCCTTCTCGATGGTGGACTCGTAGTCGAACGCGGCGGCAATCGGTTCGTACTGGAACGAAATGTCCTTGAAACCGATCTTGCGCGCCACGTCGACCAGAGTGTTTTCGGCTTCCTGGTCGGCCATCGGGTCGTCATCGACGAAAAACACCGGGCGCCCCAGCACCACTTCTTCGAACTCGCGGCCGGCGGTGGCTTCGGCGCGGCTCTTGAGCTGGCCGATAAACAGCGCCAGCAGGTCGGTGAACGGCATCGCCGTGCCCAATACGCTGGTGTCGTGCTTGATCAACTTGGAACCCAGCAGGCTCTTGAGCGAGCGCATCAGCCGGCCTTCGTAGTTCTCCAGGTATTCGTGCAGGGCCAGGCGACCGTAGACCGGGCGGCGCTCCTCGAAGTTGAAGAACACCACCGACGGCAGGGTGATCTTGTCGTCCTCCAGCGCGATAAGCGTTTCCATGCCGGGGCGGATCCAGCCGACGGTGGAGTTGGACGTGCCGAAGTCGATACCGCAGGCACGGGCTGGGGATGGGTTTTTCATGTCTATCGGGTTCCGGTTGAAAAACGGCCGCGCAGTGTATGCCAGTCGAGGGCGGATGCGTAGGCCGACCATCCGTTAAATCGTGCTTGAAAGTTCGGCATTCGCCCCCACATCTGGTGCATACGGCAAGCGCCGATAACACTTTGACGCACCCCCAGGCCATAAGACTCAACAGGTGCAAACCAGCGCACGTTGTGCCCCGGGCTGTGCGATCTCGATTAAGGATGGTGAACCGCCGATGGATTTCAAAGACTACTACAAGATTCTGGGTGTCGAGCCGAGCGCCGATGACAAGGAAATCAAGGCTGCCTATCGCAAGCTCGCGCGCAAATACCACCCGGACGTCAGCAAGGAAAAAGACGCCGAAGCCAAGTTCAAGGACGCGTCCGAAGCCTATGAAGCGCTTAAAAGCGCCGACAAGCGCGCCGAATATGACGAGTTGCGCAAATACGGCCAGCACGGCCAACCGTTCCAGGGCCCGCCGGGTTGGCAGAGCCGTGGCGGGTTTGGCGGTGGCCAGGGCACCGAGGATTTTTCCGACTTCTTCAGCTCGATCTTTGGCGGGCGTGGCGACGCGTTCGGTGGCGGCCAGCGTCGTCCAACCGGGCGTAAAGGCCAGGACGTGGAGATGCAGCTGTCGGTGTTCCTCGAAGAGACACTGTCCACCGAGTCCAAGCAGATCAGCTTCCAGGTGCCGCAATACGACGCCTCGGGCCGGCATGTCAGCAACACCACCAAGAGCCTGAACGTGAAGATCCCCGCCGGTGTCGCCGACGGTGAGCGTATTCGCCTCAAAGGCCAGGGCGCACCGGGTGTTGGCGGCGGGGCCAACGGTGACCTGTACCTGATCGTCAAGTTTGCGCCGCACCCCAAGTTCGAAGTGGATGGCGAAAACCTGATCATCAACCTGCCGCTGGCGCCGTGGGAGTTGGCGTTGGGCGCGGAAGTGGCCGTGCCGACCCTGACCGGCAAGATCAACCTCAAGGTGCCGGCCGGCAGCCAGAACGGCCAGCGCATGCGCGCCAAGGGCCATGGTTTGCTGAACAAGGCCGGGCAGCGCGGCTTCCTGTACGTGCAGCTCAAGGCGGTGATGCCACCGGCAGGCGATGACGGCGTGAAAGCGTTGTGGCAGGAGCTGGCCAAAAAAGCCGCGTTCAATCCGCGCGAGCAGTTCTAAGGGGGTTTGTGGTGAGGGCACAAGCTCCCTCACCACAGGTTTCAAGTCAGAACAGGAAATACCGCTGCGCCATCGGCAACACATCCGCCGGTTCACACCACAGCAGCACCCCGTCGGCCTTGACCTGATAGGTCTGTGGGTCCACCTCGATGTCCGGCAGGTAATCGTTGTGGATCAGGTCGGTTTTCTGCACGTCGCGACAGCCCTTCACCACCCCAATCTGCTTCTTCAAACCCAGGGCTTGCGGCAAGCCTGCGTCCAGCGCCGCCTGGCTGATAAACGTCAGGCTGGTGGCATGCAATGAGCTGCCGAAACTGGCGAACATCGGGCGGTAGTGCACCGGCTGCGGGGTGGGGATCGACGCATTGGCATCGCCCATCAGGCTGGACGCAATCGCACCGCCCTTGAGGATCAGGGTCGGCTTGATGCCGAAGAACGCCGGGCGCCACAGCACCAGGTCAGCCCACTTGCCCACTTCGATGGAACCGACGATATGGCTGATGCCATGGGTAATCGCCGGGTTGATGGTGTACTTGGCGATGTAGCGCTTGGCGCGGAAGTTGTCGTTGCCCGGGCCGTCACCGGGCAGGGCGCCGCGCTGTTTCTTCATCTTGTCGGCGGTCTGCCAGGTGCGCGTGATCACTTCACCGACGCGGCCCATGGCCTGGCTGTCGGAGCTGATCATCGAGAACGCGCCGAGGTCGTGCAGGATGTCTTCGGCGGCGATGGTCTCGCGGCGGATGCGGCTTTCGGCGAAGGCCACGTCTTCGGCAATACTCGGGTCCAGGTGATGGCAGACCATCAACATGTCCAGGTGCTCGTCGATGGTGTTGCGCGTGAACGGCCTTGTCGGGTTGGTGGAGCTGGGCAGCACGTTGGGAAAGCCGCAGGCCTTGATGATGTCCGGCGCGTGGCCGCCGCCGGCACCTTCGGTGTGGTAGGTGTGGATGGTGCGGCCCTTGAGCGCGGCCAGGGTGGTTTCGACAAAACCGGATTCGTTGAGGGTGTCGCTGTGGATCGCCACCTGTACGTCGTACTGGTCGGCGACGCTCAGGCAGTTGTCGATGCTGGCGGGCGTGGTGCCCCAGTCTTCGTGCAGCTTCAAGCCGATGGCGCCGGCCTTGACCTGTTCGATCAACGGCTCGGGCAAGCTGGCGTTGCCCTTGCTGGTAAACCCGATGTTCATCGGGAACGAGTCGCTGGCCTGCAGCATGCGCGCCAGGTGCCAGGGCCCGGAGGTGCAGGTGGTGGCGTTGGTGCCGGTGGCCGGCCCGGTACCGCCGCCGATCATGGTGGTGACACCGCTGGTCAGCGCCTCTTCGATCTGCTGCGGACAGATGAAATGCACGTGGGAGTCGATGCCGCCGGCGGTGAGGATCATGCCTTCGCCGGCGATCACTTCGGTGCTGGCGCCGATGGCCATGGTCACGCCGGGCTGGATATCCGGGTTACCGGCCTTGCCGATCGCGTGGATGCGGCCGTTCTTCAAGCCGACGTCGGCCTTGACGATGCCCCAGTGGTCGATGATCAGCGCGTTGGTGATCAGGGTGTCGACGACTTCATGGGCGAGCAATTGGCTCTGGCCCTGGCCGTCGCGGATCACTTTGCCGCCGCCGAATTTCACTTCTTCGCCGTAGACGGTGAAGTCCTGCTCGACTTCGACGAACAGCTCGGTGTCGGCCAGGCGGACCTTGTCACCGACGGTGGGGCCGTACATGTCGGCGTAGGCTTGGCGGCTGATTTTCATGTGTGTGCCCTGAAATATTTGTGTTGAATGTGAAATCGCTATCGGGGGCAAGCCCCCTACCACCTTTGGAATGCGTTCCCCTGTGGGAGGGGGCTTACCCCGATGAGGCCCTAAAGGTCGCCCATGATCCGCCCGGCAAACCCGAACACCCGCCGCCCGCCGCTCAAATCCACCAGCTCGACCTCACGGCTCTGCCCCGGCTCGAACCGCACCGCCGTGCCCGCCGGAATATTCAGGCGCATGCCACGGCTCAAGGCACGGTCAAATGTCAGCGCATCATTGGTCTCGAAAAAATGGTAGTGCGAACCCACCTGGATCGGCCGGTCGCCGCTGTTGGCCACATTGAGGGTGACGGTGCGTCGGCCGACGTTGAGTTCGATCTCGCCAGGCTGGATCTGATATTCGCCAGGAATCATGCAGGTTGCCCCAGGGTCTTGAAGTAGATGGCGGTCGGGCTGTAGCGCCCGTCCGGGCTTTGGCAGTAGTCGGGCAGTTCACCGATCTTGGTGTAGCGCAGCGACTGGTAGAAGGCTTCGGCAGGCGAGCCGGCTTCGGTGTCCAGGTACAGCAGGCCGCGCTTGTGCTGGCGCGCGGCGAGTTCCAGGGTGTTCATCAATTGTTGGCCCAGGCCGTGGCGCCGCGCGTTGCTGTGCACCAGCAGCTTTTGCACTTCGGCGCGGTTAAGGCCGTTGGCTTTCTGGCACAGCGCCAACTGCACGCTGGCGATCACCTGCTCATCGCGCACCACCACCCACAGCAACAGGCTGGCGTCTTCAATGCTCGCCTGTACCCCGTCCAGATAGGCACGGGCCTGGGCTTCATCGAAGTCGGCCATGAAACCCACCGACGCACCGTGCTTGACCGCATCCAGCAACAGCTCGATCAGGCCCCGACGGTAGTGGGCAAAACTTTCAGCATTGACTCGACGCAGTTGCGCGGCGTTCATCGAACTCACTCCTTGGGCGGTTGCGCGCCCGGATTCAATGTCAGTTGCATAAAGGTCAGGTCCAGCCAGCGGCCGAACTTGATGCCCACCTGAGGCATTTGCCCGGTGGTGACGAAACCCAGGCGCTCATGCAGGCGGATCGAGGCCAGGTTGCCGCTTTCGATGGCCGCCACCATCACATGCTTGCCACAGGTTCTGGCGCGTTCGATCAGGGCCTGCATCAGACGTGGGCCAAGGCCCTTGCCGCGCTGGTCGTTGCGTACATACACCGAGTGTTCGACGCTGTAGCGGTAGCCTTCGAACGCGCGCCAATCGCCAAACGAGGCATAGCCGATCACTTGCTCATTTTCGGTCGCCACCAGAATCGGATAGCCCTGGGCCTGGCGTGCACTGAGCCAGGCCTGGCGGTTGCCGAGATCCACCAGTTGTTCGTTCCAGATCGCCGTGGTGTTGAGTACCGCGTCGTTGTAGATGTCACGGATCGCCGGCAGGTCTTGCTCGGTTGCATCACGAATCATGGCCGTGCCTCACGCGATGGGTTGGTGGACGGTCACCAGCTTGGTGCCATCGGGGAAGGTGGCTTCCACCTGGATGTCCGGGATCATTTCCGGGATGCCTTCCATCACCTGTTCACGGCTGAGCAGGGTGGTGCCGTAGTGCATCAGGTCGGCCACGGTGCGGCCATCGCGGGCGCCTTCCATCAAGGCGGCGGAGATATAGGCGATGGTTTCCGGGTAGTTGAGCTTCACACCGCGCGCCAGGCGCCGTTCGGCCACTAGGCCTGCGGTGAAGATCAGCAGTTTGTCTTTTTCCCGTGGGGTCAGGTCCATGGTTCAAGGTCCTTCAAAGAATGCATTCTTAAATACAACAGAGATCAAGTGTGGGAGGGGGCTTGCCCCCGATAGGGCAGTATCAGGCAATACAGCTGTCACTGACCCACCGCCATCGGGAGCAAGCCCCCTCCCACCTGTTGATCTTCATGTGCTCCAGATTCGTGGTGCAACCGCCTCTCGCCCAAACATGGCGGGGCGTAACAATTTCCATAAATCAATCAACCATCCCCGCGCCAGCAGCGCTTCACTGGCCAGGCAGCGGGCGACCAGCAAGCCGGGCAGTTGGGTCAGGTCGCCGCGCACGGCGTGGGGCAGGGCGCGGCAGTGTTCGAGTAATTCGGGCTCGATATCGCCGGTCACCAGCAGGGTGGCGAACACCGGTTGGCCATCCAGGCCGATGGGCGAGTCGAGCAGGCCATCGGCGCCCACAATGCGCTGGCGCTCGTGCCAGAGCAACTGGCCGTCGCGGCGGATATCCAGGTGCGATTGAAAGTGGCCCAGGTCGAAGCGCTCGCCACTGGCCGGACGCCCCAGGGCGATCACGTCCCAGTAGAACAGCCGGGCATCGCCGTGCAGGTCGATGCGGGTGCTGAGTTCGGCCTGGGCGGCGCTGAACACAATGGTTTCCTGGGGCAGCCATTCCAGGGTCGCGCCGGCCTCCACGGTGAGATCAAGTTGCTGATACGCCGGGCCGCTGGCGCGATACCACTTCGCCGCGCCGGGGCTGGTCAATTGCGCCCACGCACCCTCGGCGACATGGGCGCGGATGTCCAGGCGGTCGCCGCCAGCAATCCCGCCGGGCGGGTGCACGATGATGTGCTGGCACACCTCGGGGCCTTCGGCGTACAGGTGCTTTTGCACCCGCAGCGGGCCAAGGTGACGGCGCATCACCGGGCGCGTGGTGTCGCCGAAACGCGCGTAGCCGAGGTCCAGCTCGGCGTGCCAGCTGGGGGTGAACAGGGCAGGGGAAACGGGCAGGTTCATGGTTTCTTGTGCTTATCGTCAGGACGCTACAGGTTAGATGGTAACCAAACCGCGCACACCCTCACTCTCCATATTTTCACCACGGCCCTGCTGCACGATTTCACCGCGCGACATCACCAGGTACTGGTCGGCCAGCTCGGCGGCAAAGTCGTAGAACTGCTCCACCAACAGGATTGCCATATCGCCGCGCGCCGCGAGCTTCTTGATCACGGCGCCGATCTCCTTGATCACCGAAGGCTGGATGCCTTCGGTGGGCTCATCGAGGATCAACAGGCGCGGGCGGCTGGCCAGGGCGCGGCCGATGGCCAACTGTTGCTGCTGGCCGCCGGACAAATCGCCGCCGCGCCGGTGCTTCATTTGCAGCAAAACCGGGAACAGTTCATAGATAAACGCCGGCACTTCCTTGGCTTCGGAACCGGGAAAACGCGACAGGCCCATCAGCAGGTTTTCTTCCACCGTCAGCCGCCCGAAAATCTCCCGACCCTGGGGCACGTAGGCGATGCCGGCGTGCACGCGCTGGTGCGGCTTGAAGCCGGTGATGGCCTTGCCCTCCCAGTTCACCGCGCCTTCCTTGGCCGGCAGCAAACCCATCAGGCATTTGAGCAGGGTGGTCTTGCCCACGCCGTTACGCCCGAGCAGGCAGGTGACCTCGCCGATCTTCACGTCGAAGGACAGCCCGCGCAGGATGTGGCTACCGCCGTAGTACTGGTGCAGCTTGTCGACTTGCAGCATGTTCAGTTCTCCTTAGCGACCGAGGTACACCTCGATCACCCGCTCATTTTCCTGCACCTGTTCCAGCGACCCTTCGGCCAGCACGCTGCCTTGATGCAACACGGTCACGTGGTCGGCAATCGAGCCGACAAAGCCCATGTCGTGTTCCACCACCATCAACGAATGCTTGCCCGCCAGGCGCTTGAACAGTTCGGCGGTGAATTCGGTCTCGGCGTCGGTCATGCCCGCCACCGGTTCGTCCAGCAGCAACAGTTGCGGGTCTTGCATCAGCAGCATGCCGATTTCCAGGAACTGCTTCTGGCCGTGGGAGAGCAAGCCGGCGGGCCGATGCACGGAGGCGGTGAGGCGGATGGTGTCGAGCACTTCGTCGATTCCATCCTTTTGCTCGCCGCTCAGGCGCGCACGCAGGCTGGCCCACACCGACTTGTCGGTCTTCTGCGCCAGCTCCAGGTTTTCGAACACGCTCAGGGCTTCGAACACCGTGGGTTTCTGGAACTTGCGGCCGATGCCGGCCTGGGCGATCTGCACTTCGCTCATGCTGGTCAAGTCGAGGGTTTCGCCAAACCAGGCCTTGCCGTGGCTGGGCCGGGTCTTGCCGGTGATCACGTCCATCAGGGTGGTCTTGCCCGCGCCGTTGGGGCCGATGATGCAGCGCAATTCACCGACGCCGATGTACAGGTTCAAGTCGTTGAGCGCCTTGAACCCATCGAAGCTGACGCTGATATCTTCCAGGGTCAGGATGGTGCCGTGGCGGGTGTTCAGGCCGGTGCCTGCGGCCTGGCCGATGCCGATGGCATCGCGGCCGCTGCCCGCATCGAAAATAGGTTCGAGCATGACGTTCCTCATTTCTTCAACAGCCCGATAACGCCCTTGGGCAGGTACAGGGTGACGATGATGAACAGCGCCCCGAGGAAGAACAGCCAGTACTCCGGGAAGGCCACGGTGAACCAGCTCTTCATGCCGTTGACCACGCCGGCGCCAAGCAACGGCCCGATCAGCGTGCCACGCCCGCCCAGGGCCACCCACACGGCGGCTTCGATGGAGTTGGTCGGCGACATTTCACTCGGGTTGATGATGCCCACCTGCGGCACGTACAACGCGCCTGCCAGGCCGCACAGCACCGCGCTCAGCACCCACACGAACAGCTTGAAGCCGCGCGGGTCGTAGCCGCAGAACATCAGGCGGTTCTCGGCATCGCGCAGGGCGGTCAGCACCCGGCCGAACTTGCTCCGGGCCAGGCGCCAGCCGATGTACAGGCTCGCCACCAGCAGCACCACCGTGGCCACGAACAGCACCGCCCGCGTGCCCGGTTCGGTGATGCCGAAACCGAGGATGCTGCGGAAGTTGGTGAAGCCGTTATTGCCGCCGAACCCGGTCTCGTTGCGAAAGAACAACAGCATCCCGGCAAAGGTCAGCGCCTGGGTCATGATCGAGAAATACACGCCCTTGATCCGCGAGCGAAAGGCGAAAAAACCGAACACCAGCGCCAGCACGCCCGGCGCCAACACCACCAGGCACAGGGCCCAGAGGAAGTGCTCGGTGCCGACCCAATACCAGGGCAATTCGGTCCACGACAAAAACGTCATGAACGCCGGCAGCTCATCGCCGGAAGCCTGGCGCATCAGGTACATGCCCATGGCATAGCCGCCGAGGGCAAAGAACAGGCCGTGACCCAGGGACAACATCCCCGCGTAGCCCCACACCAGGTCCAGGGCCAGGGCGACAATGGCGTAGCAGAGGATCTTGCCCACCAGTGTCAGGGTGTAGGCCGATACATGCAGCGGGTTTTCCGGCGACAGCAGCGAACACAACGGCAGGGCCAGCAGCAGCAACAGCACCACCGCGCCGACTGCAATCGTCACCTGGGTGCCGGCCTTTTGCGTGGCCGTAAGCATCAATGGCTGGTTCATCAGTCGATCACCCGTCCTTTCAGTGCGAAGAGTCCCTGCGGGCGTTTCTGGATAAACAGAATGATCAGCGCGAGGATCAGGATCTTGCCGAGCACGGCACCGATCTGTGGTTCCAGGATCTTGTTGGCGATACCCAAGCCAAACGCCGCCATGACGCTACCGGCCAACTGGCCGACACCGCCGAGCACCACCACCAGGAACGAGTCGATGATATAGCTCTGGCCCAGGTCCGGACCGACGTTGCCGATCTGGCTCAGCGCCACCCCGCCAAGCCCGGCGATGCCGGAGCCCAGGCCAAAGGCGAGCATGTCCACACGCCCGGTGGGCACGCCGCAGCAGGCGGCCATGTTGCGGTTCTGGGTGACGGCGCGCACGTTGAGGCCCAGGCGGGTCTTGTTCAGCAGCAGCCACGTCAGCACCACCACAAACAGTGCGAAGGCGATGATCACGATGCGGTTGTACGGCAGCACCAGGTTGGGCAGCACCTGGATCCCGCCGGACAACCACGCAGGGTTGGAGACCTCGACGTTCTGCGCGCCGAACACCAGGCGCACCAGTTGGATCAGCATCAGGCTGATGCCCCAGGTGGCGAGCAGGGTTTCCAGCGGGCGCCCGTACAGGTGACGAATCACCGTACGTTCCAGGGCCATGCCGATGGCGGCGGTGACGAAGAACGCCACCGGCAGCGCGATCAGCGGGTAGAACTCGATGGCCGCCGGCACGTAGCGCTGCATCAGCAGCTGCACCACATAGGTGGAGTAGGCGCCGAGCATCAGCATCTCGCCGTGGGCCATGTTGATCACACCGAGCAGGCCGAAGGTGATCGCCAGGCCCAGGGCCGCCAGCAGCAGGATCGAGCCCAGGGACATGCCGCTGAAGGCCTGGCCGAGGATCTCACCCATCATCAGTTTTCGTTTGACCTGTGCCAGGCTGGTCTCGGCGGCGGTGTGCACGGCGGCGTCGGTTTCCACCCCGGGCGCCAGCAGCGCTTCGAGGCGCGTGCGGGCCAGCGGGTCGCCGGTACTGCCGAGCAAACGCACGGCGGCGAGGCGCACGGCCGGGTCGGTGTCGACCAGTTGCAGGTTGGCCAGGGCCAGGCTGAGGGCGGTGTGCACGTCCTCATTGGTCTCGGCGGCGACCTGCTGGTCAAGAAACTTGAGTTGCGCAGGTTGCGCGCTTTTTTGCAGGGTGCGTGCCGCGGCCAGGCGCACCTTGGGGTCGGCGGCGAGCAGTTGCTGGCTGGCCTGCACGTTGTCGATCAAGCCGCGCAGGCGGTTGTTCAGGCGCACGGTCTTGGTCTCGCCGTTGAGCGTGAGCTGACCTTGTTGCAGGGCGTCCACCAACTCGATGCGCGCCGGGTCGGGCTGGGCGGCCCAGTCCTGGAGGAGCTTGGCTTGTTGCGTCGGGTTGGCGGCCAGGAAGTCTTCGGCGTCGCCGGCATGTACCGCCAAAGGCAGTAACAGCAGCCATGCCAGGAAATAGCGATTGAGGGCAGCGGGCATAAACAAATGTCCTAGTCATGCGCGGACAGTGTGGGAGGGGGCTTGCCCCCGATAGCAGTGGGTCAGTGACAAGTGCATTGCCTGACACGCCGTTATCGGGGGCAAGCCCCCTCCCACAGTTGACCTGTGGTCGGGCTTTAGTTGCTCTTCACTGCGTAGTCCGGCTTTTTGTCATTGCCAGGAATGTACGGGCTCCACGGCTGCGCCCGGATCGGCTCCTGGGTCTGCCACACCACCGAGAACTGCCCATCGGATTGGATCTCGCCGATCATCACCGGCTTGTGCAGGTGGTGGTTGGTCTTGTCCATGGTCAGGGTAAAGCCCGACGGCGCGGCGAAGGTCTGGCCGGCCAGGGCTTCGCGCACTTTGTCGACGTCGGTGGACTTGGCTTTCTCGGCTGCCTGCGCCCACATGTGGATGCCCACGTAGGTGGCTTCCATCGGGTCGTTGGTCACCGCTTTGTCCGCGCCCGGCAGGTTGTGTTTCTTCGCGTAGGCTTTCCAGTCGGCGACAAACTTCTTGTTCACCGGGTTCTCCACTGACTGGAAGTAGTTCCAGGCCGCGAGGTTGCCCACCAGCGGCTTGGTGTCGATGCCGCGCAGTTCTTCTTCACCCACGGAGAAGGCCACCACCGGTACGTCGGTCGCCTTCAAACCCTGGTTGGCCAGCTCCTTGTAGAACGGCACGTTGGAGTCGCCGTTCACGGTGGAAATCACCGCCGTCTTGCCACCGGCGGAGAACTTCTTGATGTTGGCGACGATGGTCTGGTAATCGGCATGGCCGAACGGGGTGTAGACCTCTTCGATGTCCTTGTCCGCCACGCCTTTGGAATGCAGGAACGAACGCAGGATCTTGTTGGTGGTGCGCGGGTACACATAGTCGGTGCCGAGCAGGAAGAAACGCTTGGCGCTGCCGCCTTCTTCGCTCATCAGGTATTCCACCGCCGGGATCGCCTGCTGGTTCGGCGCCGCACCGGTGTAGAACACGTTCGGCGACATCTCTTCACCCTCGTATTGCACCGGGTAGAACAGCAGGCCGTTGAGCTCTTCGAACACCGGCAATACCGACTTGCGCGACACCGAGGTCCAGCAGCCAAACACCACGGCGACCTTGTCCTGGGTCAGCAGCTGCCGGCCCTTTTCCGCGAACAACGGCCAGTTCGACGCAGGGTCCACCACCACCGGCTCAAGCATCTTGCCGTTCACCCCGCCCTTGGCGTTGATCTCGTCGATGGTCATCAGCGCCATGTCTTTGAGGGACGTTTCGGAGATGGCCATGGTCCCGGAGAGCGAGTGCAGGATGCCGACCTTGATGGTCTCGGCGGCCTGCACGGTCCAGGTCAGGCCCATGGCGACAATGGAGGCGGACAGGGTGAAAGCCTTGATCAAGCTGCGACGCTTCATGGTGCGGTCTCCGTAAACGTTTAGTTTTTTTTGATAGGCCGATGTGAACGCTGAAGGGGTACTAGCAAGGGCTGTGCCCGATGGCCAAACACCCGGTTTTGCGGGGGCTGGAGCCCGGTGCCTGGCGTTGGCGCACCAATGCGGAGCGTGCAGGCGTTGGCGGTGCAGGGGATGCGCCTAAAGAGTGCCTGGGGGCCTCGATAACTATGCAGCGCCCTGCTGGCGGTTCAAGCGAGGACGCTTCTGCATGGCAAGCGTTGTGCGAGCCCGGTGCCCATGGGCACCGACGACGAACATGATCAAGGGAGTGTCATGCAAGAGCATTTATCCAGAGAGGAGCGCGCGGCAGCGAGGGGCCTTCGATACACCCTCAGCCCTGGGTTTATCAGTGCCGACGATGCTGCACGCTATGTGCACGAGCGCATTGGCGACAAGCGCGATCGCGAGTACGGCAGTGTCATTCTCCAGCGCCTGGCCGATAGCAAAGTGTTTGCCACCGAGCCGATTCCCGGCAAGGCGGCGACGTTCGACTTTTCGCTGTTGCTGGAGCGCGGGGCGCAGAACGAGTTCCTCGATCCTGCGGGCTACAAACTGGTGGGCGGGGTGCATTCTCACCCTGACCAGTTTGCTCAGCTCAAGGCCCTCAATCCCGATTATCGGGATCGCCAGGTGCGTATCTTCAACAGCTTTTTTTCCACCCGCGATGTGGTCTTCAACCACTACGAAGGGCGTG
Source organism: Pseudomonas sp. CFBP13509 (assembly GCF_005233485.1). Lineage (NCBI taxonomy): Bacteria > Pseudomonadati > Pseudomonadota > Gammaproteobacteria > Pseudomonadales > Pseudomonadaceae > Pseudomonas > Pseudomonas sp. CFBP13509. The sequence goes on along the minus strand of NZ_QGAA01000002.1, from coordinate 103,414 downwards.
CGTTCGGCACCGCCTACTTGTCGGGCCCCCAGGGTGTATTGCTCAAGTACCAGCCGGGTTTTTCCGAGGCCGAACGCAAGTTTGTCGACTGGATCGACGACGTCAGCACGGCCGTGCCCGCCGATGGTCACGATGGCACGCTCGAAGGCTTTATCAAGAAAGTGGCGTCGGTAGGCCGCCTGTCGTTGCTGGTCGCCAGCGAGGACTGGGGCGGGGTGCCCGGTGTCATCGATCAGCGCTGGCGGCCCTATCTGCCACTGAACAGCGGCCAGCCCACCATCGCCTGTGGGGCGGTGTATCCCGAGGCCACCCAGGCGCTCAACGCCGTGCAGGCGCGCATGCGGCGCATGCCGAATGTCAGCCAGATGGCCCTGCTGCTCAAGCATGAGCTGCGCGATGAATTCGCCGCCACCCAGCCCTTCGTACTCAGCAGTGCCGAGCAGTTGCCCACCGACAACCACCTGCCTTTGCTGGCGGGCGGGCCACCCTTGCCGGAAGGCTTTCACCTGCAGGGCTTCTTCTATCTGTCGCGGCCGGTACCGGCGCAGTTTCCGACGGTGGAACCGTGGCTGTACCAGCAGTTCTTCAGCCCTCGGGAGCTGGCGGCCTACATCGCCACGGCCCGCCGCTACATGCATACGGCGCCCTCCGTGCTGGGCATCTCGCTGTACCTGCGCACCAAGGACAATGCCTTGCTGCGCTACCGGTTCAGCGGCTCACCGGCGGAAACGCGATTGTTCACCACCGATGAGCCCGGCCTTCACCTGGCCCTCGCGGCGGGAACCCTGACCCCGCGCCAGTTTGTGAAGCAGGTGGCCGAAGCCGGTGAGTTGAGCGTCGAACAGACCAGCCCGCTGTGGGACGTGGAAGGCGTGGTCGAGAACAACTGGACGCCCTATGCACGCTTCCCGTTCAAGCAGGCCAGCCTCGGCCAGGCGTTTTCGTCGGCCGACAAGGCCGCACAGTTTGCCCATGCGCAGGTGGGCGAGCGCCGTGACCGCGCCTATGTGGCGCTGATTCTGAAGCACCCCGACCAGCACTTTGTACTGACGCAATTGCTGCAGGCGGGCACCAACCCTTATGGGTTCCAGGGGTTCTATCCGTGGGACGCTTACAGCAAACAGTTGGCGTTGCCCGGTGGTTATCAACTGCACGCCTGGTTCGGCTCGCACATGGCGTTGTCATGGGGGAACCTCGATGCCGACTTCAAGACGAAGTGGACCCGTGACGATGCCAGTGTCTACTTCCAGGGCTTTACTGATGTCGAGGCCCACAGGATTCATCAACTGCGCGTGCCGGGCTACCTCTCTGGCGCGGCAGACTGCCTGCTTGTGCTGGAGCCGGAAGGGGCGGACCAGGCCGCATTCACGCGATTGTTCGCGCCGGCGCCGGGCGGCAGCCTGATTGCCAGAGACCTGGCGGACGGTACCTATACGCCTGCCGAAGGCGTGCGCAAGTTGGCTGGGGTCAGTCGCCTGCGGGTGGTCCTGGGCAATGCGCTATGGGGGCCGCCTGGCGTGATTGGCCGGCACTGGCGAGCGTTTGCCGCTGCGCCGTCCCTGCCAAGCGGCGCGACCGCCGTGGCCACTCTGCCGGCCTTGAGCCCGGCGTTTGTGTCCGCGGATGATGCGGCGCTCTGGGCTCACCGGCGTATCGGGACGCGACGCGAGCGTGAGTTCGGTGGGGTCATCCTGAAAAAGCCTGGCGGGCATTTCTTTGCCACCGAGCCGCAAGTCAGCACCGGCGCGCGGTTCGACTTCCTCACCCTCCTGGCCACGGATGATCGCGCCCAGTTCATTGCTCCGCCCTCTTATGAATGCCAGGGCTTCTACCGTTCCTACCCGGCCGAGCCTGGCGAGGTGGAGCGCTACAACCCGGGCTTCAACCCGGACCAGGTCGCGCTGACCGGCAGCTTCTTTTCGAATGCCGATCAGGTGTTTGCCCTGTCCCACCGTGATTTCACCCCGGTGCATTATCTGTCCGGTCCTGACGGCACATTGCTCAAGTACACGAGCAGCGGTTCCCAGGCCGAACAATCCCTGTTGCGGCAGTTGACGGGGATCGAGCCGGCGCAGCCTCTCACCGGGTTCGAGGGGGCGGTGTGGAACCTGGCGCAGGCCGGGGACTTGCGGGTCGTGGTGGGCAGCAAGGTCTGGGGTGGGGTGCGGGGGCGTGTGCTGCACGGCTGGACCCTGGGCAGTCCTGCCACCTCGGTGCAGGACCTGCCGTTTTTTACCCCGCTGCTGTCGATGGGGCACAGTGCGGTGCTGGTCGCCCTGAGCAGCGTCGACTTGCTGGGGCAGGCGGCGGTGGGCGTGGTGCTGAAACACCGTACCACCTCGAATTACATCGCTACGCTGCCGGCGCCGTTGGGGACGACCCTGGACAGTCTGTTTCCCGTGGGGGACCGCGGTGAGCCAAGGCTGGTGCCGAATTATCGCCTGGTGGGTCTCTATCACGCCCAATCAGCACAGGCGCCGCAGAGGCTGCCACCCATGGACGCATGGCTCTATAAGCGTTTCGCTACGCCGGCGGTGCTGGTGGATGCCATGAGACAGTCGATCGCCAGCGCCGGTATGCAGATCGCCGCGCTCGGTCTCAAGCTGTATCTGCGCACCGCTGATAACGCTTTGCTGCACTGGCAGGTGCCGAGTGCCTCGTCTGCCAACGAGCTGTTTGTCGTCGACGGACAAACCGTGACCGACAACGGCAATGAAGCGGCCTTGCTCGACGGCACATTGTCGCCGCGGGATTTCGTGCGCCGCGTGATGCGCGCGGGGGAGTTGTCGGTGGTCCAGCAAGGTGGCCTGTGGAACACCCTCGGGCCGTTGTATGACAGCGAGCACTTGCCGCTTGGCTCCGGCGAGCGGCCCTTGAGCGGGATGTTCCTGACCGCGGACGACGCTGCGCGGCATGCCCATGAACGCATCGGCGTTCGCCGCAGCAATGCCTATGCCGGGTATGTCCTCAAGCGGGACGATGGGCGATTTGTGTTCACTGAGCCGGTGGCCATTTCCGGCGACGGCTTTGCCTCCGACCTGCTGCGCCCTGCCAACGGCAGCGCTTATCTGGTGCCGCCTGCGGACCATCAGCTCTATGCGCGCTACAGTTCGCATACCGCGTTATCCGTGGCTGACCTGGAACGCCAACGGCGTCTTGGCTGGACGCTGGCCGACCTGGAAGTCAACGCCACGCTGTTCTCCGATGTGGAGATCCGTTCGGTGATCGAATCGCGGCTGCCGGCCTATCTGAGCGGTTCGCCGAATAACCTGATCAGCTATCGCCCCAGTGGTTCTGCCAATGAGCTGCTGGTACTGAGCAATACCCAGCGCGAGCCCGGCCAGCATGGCTATTTCGAACGGCTGGAGAGCGGCCAGCTCAAACCGGTGGACATCGTCGCCCGGCTGGCCGATGCCGGCACCCTGAGCGTGCTGGTGCGCAGCGCGTTGTGGGGGCCGCGTGGCAGGGTCTACAGCGACTGGACGCCCAACTTCGACTACGCCGAAGTCGATCTGCAGGCACCGGCGTTCGGCGCGATCTTCGACAGTCTCGATGCCGCGGCACTCAATGCCCATGTGCGCTGGTACGGCAGGAACCTGGATGCACAACGCTGTACGGCGTACATCCTTAAGCATCCGCAGCGCGATGAGTTTGTGGTCAGTGAACTGCTGGCGATCACCTCCGGCGGGCGTTGGTTGAGTGACTCCTCCAGGGGCGTCGGTTATCTGGCCGGTGGCGAATTCGCCAAGGGGTTCGAGCTGGCCGGCCTGCTGTTTTCGCAGCAATGGGTGCCGGCGGGATTGCCCACCCCCGAGGCCTGGCTGGCGCGGTTCTTCATCACCCCCGAGGTGCTGCTGCGCGCCGAACAGGATGCCCGGCATCTGCCGCGTCCGGCAGCCACTGCGATACTGCCGGTGTATGTGTCGACACACGATGGCGCCTTGTTGCGCTACCAACCTCCGGCATCCTCCCTGCTCAAGGAGGCCACCGACGGCACGGGCGTGATCATCGCCGGGATGAACCTGCACAACGGGACGCTGGACGTCCAGCGCTATGTGTCACAGGTCGCCCGGCCTGCGGACCTGCGGGTGCTCTACACCAGCCAGTGCTGGGACCGCCGGGGAGCGGTGGGCCAGGGTGGCGTGGCCTGGCGACCCTACGCCAACTTCATCCGCCGTCGCCTGGGCCCGGCCTTTCATTCCCAGGACGATGCGGCCCGGCACGCCCGTTCGCTGCTGCAGGGCAATGGTCTGCTGGGCGGGTTGATTCTGCAGCGTCCCGATGGCCTGTTTGTCGCCACCGAGCCGCTCAAGGTGCCCCAGGAAGACTTCGACCCCAAGTGGATTTTCCCGGATGAGGTGGTCAGTACCGGTGGCTTCCCGGCGGCCCATACGGTGGTTGCACGTTACCGTTCCAGCCCGGCGCGGGAGTTGCCCTTCGTACTTGAACTGGCGCAGGCCGGCCTCTATCGCAACATGCTGTCCACCCGCGTGATTTCATCGGCCCTCGCAGGCCAGGACGCCCGCCTGAACCGCGAGTACCTGCTGGGTTCCGATGGCTGTGTGGTGAGCTACACACGCAGCCACTCCGCGCTGGAAGAAGCGCTGAGGAAACAGCTTTTGCCCCTCGACGAGACACGACTCGATCGCCTGGAAAACCTGCTCGAGCGTCAGATTCGCAATGCCGTGCTGGCGCCTGGCGAATTTGTCACGCGCCTGGCCAATGCGGGTATCTTGCGAGTGGTAGAGGGCAGCCCGACGTGGGGCACGCCACGCCGGATCACTGGCGCCTTCATCGTCAATAGCGACCGTCCCGCGCCATTGGCGATCCGGAACGCACTGGCAGACCCGGCGTTCAGTCCGCTGTTCACCCAGGAGCAGGACGCGGTGCGGTATGCCCATCAGCATCGTCGGCATGGCGAACACCTGCAGTTCGGCTACGTGTTCAAATCGCAGAAAAACGGGCACTACATGGTCAGCATGCCGCTGGTGCGCCAGAGCTATCGTGACTTTGCGCAAGTCTTTCCCGACGGTCTTTTCCCCCAGGGTTATGGGCTGGAAGGCTTCTACCTGTGCGCCAGCAGCGACAGCGTCACGCCGGCCACGGATCCGTTGCACCAGGCATTTTTTTCGCCCACGGACATGGACATCGGCATCCGCTTCTCGATTCACGGCATCAGGGGCAAGCAACTCACGTTTTACCTGTCATGCGCGGACGGTGCCCTGCTCAGGTATCAATACCTGGGCACGGATGCGCAGCTGGATTCGTGGGGCTCGCTGCTTGAAACACGGCAGCAGTTGCGCGCGGGCCGGATGACCCTGCTCAGTTACGTCCATCGCCTGCTCGACAAAGGGGTCCTGGATACGCTGGTCCGAGGCGAGGTCTGGACCACGCGCAATCGTGTCGATACGTTCTGGCAGCCCGGTGTCGATGAGGTGTTTGTGCCGCCTTGGCGTGCGGCCTGCGGTCCGGTTTTTTCCGATGGGGATGATGCCGCGCGCTATCTCCGGCGCCAGCTTTCGCCATATCGGGGCAAACAGTATCTTTCGGCGATACTCGCCAACGCAGCGGGCACGTCGTTCCTGGCTACCTTGCCGGTAGCGGCCGGGGCCGACCAATCGCTGATTCTGCGCCTGTTCTACAGCGGGCCGCTGGGCCTTGTACAACCGGCGGTGCCGCCAGCGCCCCTGCCGGACTTTCCGCAGCCATATGCGGTTGCGGGTGTCCATCTGCTCTACAACAGCATGCCGGCCACCGACAGCCGGGCGCCGAAGGATATCGCCCTGACGCGTCATTTCGTGGCGCCGACCTTCCTGAGTTATTTCATCAGGGTGTTGCGCGGGCTGTCGCGGCCGTCGCCGGGTCTTTATCTGTCGAGCCAGGCCGGTGCGCTGTTGAAGTACCTGCCCAGTTATTCGGCGCAGGAAAGCCTGGTCCTGGTGGGCGGCCCCGACGTGTATCCCACCGTGTTCCTGAAGGGCGTGGCCAGGACCGGGAAGCTGTTTGTGCTGGACAAGGACGGCTTCTGGATGAACGAGGGGCTACTGTCCGAACAGCAAGTGGAGCGCTCCAATGGCCTGGAAATCGCCGTGCCCGAGGTCGACGAACCGCTGAGCCTGCGCGACCGCGACGAGCTGTAAGCGTCAGCGCTTGCGCATCAGGCCGATGAAGAACAGGCCGCCGATCGCCGCCGTGGCCACGCCAATCGGCAGGTCTTCGGGGGCGATCAAGGTGCGCGCCGCCACATCGACCCAGACCATGAACAGGCTGCCCAGCAATGCGCATACCGGCAGCAACCGACGATGTTCGGCGCCCACCAGGCGCCGGGCGATGTGCGGCACCATCAGCCCGACAAAGCCGATGGAGCCGCTGATGGACACCAGCACGCCGGTCATCAACGAGGCGACCAGGAACACCTTCAGCCGTACATTGCGGGCGTTCAGGCCAAGGGTCACGGCGGTCTGTTCGCCGGCCATCAGCGCGTTCAACGGGCGGGCCATGCCCACCAGCACCAGCAGCCCGAGCACTACGCTGGCGCCCGGAATCGCCAGCAGTTCCCAGCGTGCCAGGCCGAGGCCGCCGAGCATCCAGAACATCACCGCCGAGGCGGCGCGATGGTCGCCCATGAACAGCAGCAGATTGGCCGCCGCCATCATCACGAACGACACTGCCACGCCGCACAGCAACAGGCGATCACTCTCCAGCCGGCCATTGCGACTGGCTACCGCGAGCACCACGATCATGCTCGACAGGGCGCCGATAAAGGCGGCGATGGGCAAGGTCAGCAAGCCGATGATTTCACCTACATGCAGCACCACGATCACCGCGCCCAGGGTCGCGCCGGAAGTGACACCCAGCAGGTGCGGATCGGCCAGCGGATTACGCGTGACCGCCTGCAACACCGCACCGATCAACGCCAGCCCGGCCCCCACCAACGCCCCCAGCAGCATGCGCGGCACGCGGATCAGCCAGACGATAGGTACCTGCCCGGCCGACCAACTCACTTCGCCGATGCCGAAGACCTTGTACAGCAGGATGCGCCACACCACGTCCGCTGGTACCCGCGCCGGGCCGAAGCCCAGGGATATCACGCAGGACACCAGCAGCAATGCGCCCAGGGCGGCAAGCAGCAGGGTGTAACGACGGGTGATCATTCGCCGTGGAACCCCTTGGCCAGGGTTTCCACCGCCAGCACGTTATCGATGCCTGGCGTGGCTTGTACATACGGGATCACGATAAAGCGCTGGTGCCTGATCGCGTCCACCCCTTGCAGCGCCGGGTTGTTGAGCAGGAACTGCTGTTTTTGATCGGCGGTGACTTCGCTGTAGTCGACGATCACGATCACCTGTGGATTGCGCTCGACCACGGTCTCCCAGTTGACGCGGGTCCAACTGGCGTCGACGTCATCGAGGATGTTGCGCCCGCCGGCTGCGTCGATCAGCGCCTGGGGCATGCCGAGGCGGCCGGAGGTCATGGCGCGGTCTTCACCGCTGTCGTAGAGGAACACGCGCGGCTTGTCGGCGGGCAGGTCTGTCTGCACCTCGGCGACCTGTGCCTGCATCTGTGCGATCAAGGCATTGGCGCGGTCCTGCACGTCGAAGATCCTGCCCAGGTTGCGCAGGTCGTTATAGGTGTCGTCCAGGGTCGCGGCCGGGCGCTTCATCACGAAGGCGCACGACTCGGTCAGCTCGTAGACGTTGATCCCCAGCGGCTGCAGGGTGTTCGGCGTCAGGTCGCCGCCCACGCGCATGCCGTAGTCCCAGCCGGCAAAGAAGAAATCCACATTGGCATTGAGCAGGGTTTCCACCGACGGGTACTTGCTCGCCAGCTCCGGCAGGCCATCGAGGGTCCGGGCCATGTCCGGGGTGACCGACTTCCAGCCGGTGATGCCGCTATAGCCGGCCATCCGCGGTTTGAGGCCCAGGGCGAGCATCATCTGGGTCATATTGATGTCATGGCTCACCGCATGCTTCGGCGCCTCCTGGAAGGTCACGTCGCGGTTGCAGCTTTTGACGGTGACCGGGTAATGGGTGGCTTCAGCGAAGGCTGGTGAAGCACCGAACAGCAGGGCCACAAGGGCGAAGGCGCGCAGGATCATGGTTGGGTTATCCAGGTGATGCGGGGATAGTCGGCCAGGGGATGAGTGTCGATCAGCGCCTCGACGCCGAACACATCGCGCAGCAGTTCAGTGGTCAGCACCTGGTGAGGCGTGCCGCTGGCGACGATGCGCCCGTGGTCGATCACGTAGAGCCGATCACAAAAAGCGGCGGCCAGGTTGAGGTCGTGGATGCTGGCCAGGGTGCCGATACCCAGGCGCTTGACCAGCCTCAACAGCTCAAGCTGGTAGCGTGGATCGAGGTGGTTGGTCGGCTCGTCGAGGATCAGCAATTGCGGTTGCTGGGCCAGGGCGCGGGCGAGGATGACGCGCTGTTTTTCACCGCCCGAGAGGGTGGCGAAGGCATGCGCTTCAAAGCCCTGCATGCCCACCGATACCAGCGCCTGTTGCACCAGCTGCCGATCCTCCAGGGTGTCGCTGTCGAACAGGCCCTTGTGGGGCGTGCGGCCCATGGCGACCACTTCATCGACTCGCAGGCCAAAGGCATCCGGGAACTCCTGCAACACCACGGCGATACGTTGCGCACACCACTTGGCGCCTTGCTTCCACAGGTTCCGATGGGCGAGCAATACGTCGCCGCGTTCCGGCTGGGTGAACCGATAGGCGCAGCGCAACAGGCTGGTCTTGCCGCTGCCGTTGGGGCCGATCAGCCCGACGAACTCCCCCGCAGCGACGTGAAGGCCGGCGTCACGCAGTTGGAACGGGTGTTGGCTGTGGTTCGCCGGGGCCCAGTTGATGCGGGTGAGGGTGAGTGAAGTCATCAAGTCTCTCAAGGCCTGCAGGGATCTAGCCGTGTTTTGGTCAGTTAGAAGGTGTAGTCCGCCGTGACGAAGAACGAGCGCGGTTCACCGAGGATCCATTGCTGGCCGTCGTTGTACTGGCTGACCGCGTAGGTGCGGTCGAACAGGTTGTTCAGTTGCAGGCCCAGGGTGGTGTTGCGCATCGCCTTCCACGACAGCGTGGCATCGACCACGGTGTAGCTCGGCAGCTCGTTCTGGTTGGCCATGTCGGCATACCGTGCATCGACATAGCGCACTCCGGCACCGGCGCGGATGTCGTCGCTCAGGGCCTTGCTCAGCCACAGGTTGGCGGTGCGGCGTGGCACGTCCACCGGACGGTTGCCGTCGCGGGACACTTGTACGCCGTCGACAGCCTGTTTGAAGTCGTCGTACTGCGCCCGCACGATGGCTGCGTTGGCTTGCAGCGCCCAGGCGTGCGGCAGTTGCAGGTCGAGGCTGGCTTCCAGGCCGCTGGAGGATTGCTGGCCGACTTGCTGCTTGAGGTCCGGGTTGCCAGGGACGTCGGTGAGCAGTTTCTTCTTGACGATATGGTAGGCCGCCACTGTCCATTCGCCGCGTTGATCCCAGAAGGCCTGCTTGAGGCCGATCTCGGTTTGCCTGGCGGTGGAGAGGTCGAACTGCTGCTGGCCAGGGCTCAGGGAAATCAGGCCGCCGACCCCGTCGGTGCTGGTGGCGTACTGGCTGTAGACCGAGGTGTCGGGGGTGATTGCGTAGACCAGGCCAGCCTTCCAGTTATTGCCGGTGAGGGTCTTGTCGCTTTGGCTGGCGTCACGTAAATCATCGCGCTCGACGTGGGCGTAGTCGCGGCGGATGCCGGTGACCAGCGCCAGTTGGTCGGTGAGTTGCAGGCGGTTTTCGGCGAAACCGGCAACGGTTTTGGTGGTGGTGGCGAACAGCGGTTTGAACGGGTTCTGGCTGTCGAACCGAGCGGGCGCCGGATCGTTGATATCCACCGGCTGGCCGCCGGGCAGCACGTCGTTGAACGGTGAGTTGCTGGCCAGGCGGAAACGGATGCGGTTGTATTCCACGCCCGTCACGGTCTGGCTGTCGAGGCCGAACAGGCTGTGCTTGAAGGTGACGGTCTGGCGATCGCCGACCTGTTCCTGGTTGTGCTTGATGCCGAAGTTGCCGCTGCGGGTCAGTTGCCCGTTGGTGACGTTGTAGTTCTCGGCGTTCTGCCAGCGGCGCTGGTTCTTCAGGTAGAACAGTTCATTGGTGGCACTGACGTTGTCATTGATCTGCCACTCGCTGATCAGGCGCGTCCACTGGTCGTTGTAGTGCTGGGTGTCGTTGCTGACGTTGTAGTTCTTGTGGCGCAGGCCCTTGTGCAACTGGCCATTGATCAGCGGCGTGCCGAAGTAGTTCTGCGGGCGCTGGTCGCCATAGTCGCTGGCCAGGGTGAAGCTCAGGTTGTCCGCCGCCTGCCAGCGCAGGGCGCCGCTGACGAAGTCGCTGCTGGAGTCGCCATGGTCGATAAAGCCGTGGCTGCGCAGGCGGTTGAGGTTCAGGCGATAGCTCAGGGTGTCGGTCAGCGAGCCGCCGCTGTCCAGAGCTTGTTGCTGGCGATCGTAGGCGCCGTAGCCGAGGCGGAGGTGGTTTTCGATCTCGCCTTCGAAGGGTTTTTTCGGCACGGTATTGATCACCGCACCGGTGGCGCCTTCGCCGTACAGCACCGAGGCCGGGCCGCGCAAAACGTCTACGCGTTCCACCGCCCAGGTGTCCACCGGGAAGGTCGAGGTGCCCATGCCCATGTACATGCGGGTGCCGTCGTACAGTTGCATCACCGAGCCCTGGCCGGTAAAACCACGGGCCGACAGCGAGGTGCCGCCATCGCCCGGTGTGCCGGTGCGGCTGATGCCGGTGGCACGGGAAATGGCGTCCTGCACGCTGGCGTCGCCACGCTCGCGGATCTGCGTACCGGTCTGGCTTTCGACACTGCCCGGGGTTTGCAGCGCGCTGAGATTCAGGCGCGAGCCTGCGGTGGTCGGCGTGTTCAGGTCGACGTGTTGGTCATCCACGGCCGCTGCGGTCACCGGGCTGGCGGGCAGGGTCAGGGCCTGGGCGCTGTCATGCAGGGCGAGCAGGCACAGGCCGGACACTAGGTACTTGTTCATTGGGCGGAAAATCGCTTCTTCGAGGCGGTGCTCGCCGCTGGGCGCGGCGAGCTGAGGTATGCAGCAAGTGTTATAAGTTAACACTTCCTGCGTCTTTGGCGAAAGCCCGCGTAAGACTACCTAACGCCTCTATGTAGGGCATCTCGCCTACTTCATAGCGAACCTGAGGTGGATTCACGTTGGCTGAACAACCGTGACAACACCAGGCGATCCAGCGCCCAGACCGCGATCAATGAGGCGCCCACCAGCGGGAACAGGAGCGCCAGCGCGAGCATGATCACCATCGCGGTTTTCCACTTCGGCAGGTCATGACGCAACGGCGGAACACCCAGGCCGCCCTGGGGCCGACGCTTCCACCAGATCACCACGCCACTCACCGCGCTGAGCAGGATCATCAGGCAGATCAGCAGCACGATCAGCTGGTTCACCCAGCCGAACATCTTGCCTTCGTGCAGCATCACGCCGGTCTCGGTGGCCCGTGCCACGGTGTTGTAGTGCGCCCAGCGCACATCGGTGAGGACCTTGCCGGTGTACTGGTCCACATGCAGGGTGGCGTCGTTGCGCGGGTCGTCGGCGAACACCGCGACGGTGAACACGCCTTCGGCGGTGGTGGGGAAAGTGATGCTGTAGCCGGGCTCGACCTTGCGTGCCGTGGCCAGGTCCACCACCTGTTGCAGGCGCACCGTGGGCGCGGCGGGAGCAGCGTGCATGGCGCCGTGGTTCATGTGTTCGGCATGGTCGCCGGACATCGGCATCGGCGTGTTTTCCATCGCCCAGGGCACGGTCTGTTGCGTTGCGGTATTGAGCACCCGCGCCTGCTGATCGGACTGCGGCACGTTGTTCCACATCGCCGCCGGGAAAGTGTTCCAGAGGTCGGCGTATTGCTTGCCCCAGAAGCCGGTCCAGGTCATGCCGCTGAGCAGCATCACCAGCAGAAACGCCGCGCCCCAGAAGCCGGCGACGGCATGCAGGTCACGCCAGAACACGCGGCCACGGGTTGTGAAGCGCGGCCACAACACGCCGGCCGACGTTTTGCCACGCGGCCACCACAGGTACAGGCCGGACACCACCAGCATCACGCCCCAACCGGCGGCGAGCTCTACCAGGCGGTCGCCGACGGTGCCGATCATCAGCTCGCCGTGCAGGGCGCGGGCGATGGCTTGCAGGTTGTTTTTCGCATCCTGCTCGCCGAGTACGGTGCCGCGATAGGGGTCGACGAACACCGTCACTTCGCGCCCGCCGACGTGCATCACGAACTGCGCGCTGCTGGTGGCGTCGACGGGTGGCAGGTACTTGCTGATCTTGCCCTGGGGAAAGGCCGCCTGGGCGCGTTGCAATTGCTCGTCGGCGCTCAAGGCGTGCTCGGCGCTTTGCACCTTGAGCAGGTCGCCGTACATCAGCGGATCGAGCTGGGGTTTGAACAGGTAGATGATGCCGGTCAGGGCCAGCAGTACCATGAAGGGGGCGACGAAGAGGCCGGCGTAGAAGTGCCAGCGCCAGGCCAGGTTGTAGAAGGAAACTTTTTGAGTGGTCATCGGGGATGCTCCGCAAAGCTTGAATTTTTTGTCGTTGATCAGGCCGCTATCGGGGGCAAGTCGAATCGTCGCACCGCCCCTCCCACATTTGGAGTGCGTTCCTATGTGGGAAGGGGGGCGCCCCCGATGCGTTTAGAAGCTCATGTCGACCTTGGTCCAAAGGGTCCGCCCCGGCTCCTTGATGGCCTGCGGATCGTTGGCCGGGTAGCCGAATCCGGCGTTGCCGGCCAGGTTCAGGTGTTCGGCGTAGGCCTTGCCGAACAGGTTGTCGACGCCGGTGCTGACCTTGAAATTCTTGTTGATGCGATACGCGCCATTGACCGAGAACACGCCAAAGCCGCCGCTCTTGTCGTAGTCCTTGCCGACCACATTGCCCTTGTTCTGGTCGATGCGGTTCTGCGCCGCCACTACCCGCCACAACGCGCCGGCACTCCAGTCGTCTTCGCTGTAGGTCAGGCCGAAGCGTGCGTCCAACGGCGGCATTTGCGGCAGGGCCTTGCCGTCGCTGCTGTTCTTGCCCCAGGCGTAGGCGAGGGTGGCGTCGGCTTTCCAATTGGGGGTTAGCTTGTAGGCCGCGCCCACTTCACCGCCCATGATGCGTGCGTCCACATTGCGCGCCTGGGAGGTGGTGCCCATCATCCCCGCCCGGTAATCGAACAGGATGAAATCACGCACCTGGCCGACGTAGCCCGACGCCCAGGCTTCCAGGTCGTCGGCTTTGTATTGCGCGCCGAAGTCGAGTTGGGTGGTTTTCTCCGGTTTCACGCCATCGAAGGCGTTGACCGAACCAACCGCGCCGGTGTTGGGCGAGAACAGCTCCCAGTAATCCGGGAAGCGTTCCGAGTGGCCCAGGCCGGCATAGAGCGTGGTCGGGCTGTCGGCCAGGTCGTGCTCGTAGCGCATAAAGCCCGAGGGCAGGGTGTCGGCGCGGGTGTCGTCGGCGGTCGGGTTGGCGCGTGCACTCATCCCGGAGCCGGTGGTTTGCCGGAAGTCCTTGGCCGAGGCGCGGTCCAGGCGCGCACCGGTGATCAGGCGGTCATGGTCGGCGGCGTACCAGGTCAGCTCGCCGAATACGCCGTAGTTGTGGAAGTTGGCGTCCTTGACCTTGGGCAAATCCTTGTAGGTGTCGATGCCCATGCTGCTGCGTTGGCGGTGTTCGTTGGTCTGCGCATCCAGGCCGCTGATCAGTTGCACATCGGCCCAGCGCCAGGTGGCCTTGATGCGCGCGCCGAGGGTGCGGCGGTCGACGTTGGAGGCCATGGGCCCGGCCATCATCCCGGTGCCCGAGGGCGTGCGCAGGCTGTAGTTGTCCATCACGTGGTCGGCATAGTTGTAGTAGACCTGGGCTTCGACCTTATCCAGCACTTCGCCGATATTCGATTTCTCGAAGCGCAGGCCCAGGCTTTCGCGCAGGAACTGCGAACCGTCCATGCCGCGCCCGGCGTAACGCGCTTCGCCGTCGCCACGGCCGGCGGTGAGCTCCAGCAGGGTGTCGGCATCCGGGGTGAAGCCGACGGCGACGTCGCCATTCCATTTGTCGTAGCGCGAGGCGACGGTGTCGTTGTTGCCGTCCTTGTAGTCATCGGCATGGGCCTGGTTGCCGATCACCCGCACATAGCCCAGCGGCCCACCGGCGGCGGCATCGATGACCTTGTCGAAGCGCCCGTTGGAGCCTGCCAGCACACTCGCGTTGAGCCGCGTGCCGAGTTCACCGAAGTGTTCCGGTTCGCGCTCGAACAGGATGGTGCCGGCTGAAGCACCGGGGCCCCAGAGTACGGTTTGCGGGCCCTTGATCACGGTGAGCTTGTCGTAGGTTTCCGGCGAAATGTACGAGGTCGGCGCATCCATCCTGCCGGGGCAGGCGCCGAGCATCATGCTGCCGTTGGTGAGGATGTTCAGGCGCGAACCGAACATGCCGCGCAGTACCGGGTCGCCATTGGTGCCGCCGTTGCGTACCAGGGCGAAGCCGGGGATGGTCTTGAGGTAGTCGCCGCCGTCGCTGGCGGGCACCGGTTGGCGAGGGTCCTTGGGGTTGGTGACCACGGTCAGCGGCGAGCTGGGCGCAATGGCGGTGATCACCGTGGGCGTCAGCTCATGCTCGGCGTGTTCATCGGCCTGGGCGTGGGGAACGAGCAGGGCGCCGCATAGGGCAGCGAGCACAGAGGTGCTTCCCAAACGGGAGTCAGCAGTAAACCTGGACATGACAAATTCCATCAATCAATCGTAAACAACACGGCCAGCAGCCTGCGGCTGTCTGTCTAAAGTCGGCCGGGGTGACGTAACGGTGGCAGGGGCTTACGAGGCGATGGGCGGGGCGCGGCTGCGGGCGCCGGGGAAGATGCTCTGCCGGGCATGGCCCAGGCGCGGTGCGGGGGTAAGGGCATTGGTCGGCGGCGGGCTGCCGATGGCCACGAATGACACGCTGCCGGGCAGGGCCGGGCAACTGTAGAGCAAGTCGCAATAGCCGCACTTGGACCAGAGCGCGTGGTGTTCGTCAGGGGCTTTCTTGTGATGGGCGTCGCCGTGGTCGCCGGGCATGTCCATGGACATGTTCATCGACATACCGGCGTGATGATCCATCGGCATCGCTTGGGAAATCAGCGGACCGATAAAGATCATCAGCATGGCGAACAGGCTGATCCAACTGCCGCGCTTCACGCGGCGGTGTGGGGATAGCCTGGCGCGAGGGGCGCCCATCTGGAGTCAGTCTATTGAGGGTGCTTGTGCTCGTGGCCGACCATCGGCGGTACTTTCTGTACCGAGACTTCCACCTCGACCTTGCCGGCTTTTTCAAAGGTCAGGGTCAGCGGGAATTGCTTGCCATCGGCCAGCAGGCTGCGGTCCTTGAGGCCCAGCAACATGACGTGATACGCCATGGGCGCGAAGGTCAAGTCACCCTTGGCCGGTACGGCAACGCTGGGGACTTGCTGCATCTTCATCAAGTCGCCCTGCATCACATGCTCATGCAGCTCGGCCTTATCGGCCACTGGCGTGTCGACACTGAGCAGGCGATCCGGTGTCGCACCGGTGTTATGAATCACGAAATACGCGGCGACGGTGGGCGCGTTGGGCGGCAATTCCTGGGACCAGGGATCGCTGACCAGCAGTTCGCCGGCCTTGTAGTCTTCGGCATTGGCAGCACTGAACACCGGCAGCAGCAACGCAGCCAGAAGCAGGGAAGATTTAAGCATGGCAGTTCTCCAGAACGGTTCTAAACGCAGTTCACTTGCGAAGAAGATCAGGCCGTCGGAGAGGCGCGGGGGTTAAGGCTCGGCCATTGCTGGCGCGGGGTTGGGGTTTGCAATGGTGTGTGTGGTTGACGCTGTACCGTCTCGAATCGCGTGAGATACAACTGCGGCACATGCCCCGGCAACGCCACCAACGGCGCCGAGCCCGAGCAACACCAGCAATGCTGCATGGTGGAATGATCGTCCGGCTGCGGCGCCGGAATCTCCAGCTTGCCCAGGGCAATGGTCTTCAGGCTGGCGCCAGTGGACGAACAGAAACTGCCCCCCAGCAATTGCTGCACGGGGTCCTTGGACTGCTGCATCGCGCTGGCCATTGGCATGGCAAAGGCGTTGAACAGCACTGCAAGGCAGGCGATCCAGGCAATTGCAACGCGTTGACGGGCCATGGCGGACAATCCGTAGGGTTAAACGATCAGGCGGGTATTTAGCCTGATCGGGGGGGATAAGTAAAAAGTGGTGGTGTGGTTTGGTGTCGCAGTGCTATCAGATCGCTGTAGCGTGAAGCTTGAGGCCCAAAGCCTTCATGACTTTCATGATAGTCGCGAACTCGGGATTGCCATTGCTGGAGAGGGCTTTGTATAGACTTTCTCTTCCGAGGCCGGCGTCGCGAGCAATTTGGGTCATGCCTTGGGCGCGGGCGATGTTGTTGAGCGCTGAACGAATCAGCAATCCGTCACCAGAATCCTCTTCGAAAGAAGCTTCGAGATACTCCGCCATGTCCTCAGGAGTCGTCAGATGCTCGGCTATGTCGAAATCTTTAAATTGAGTCATGGGTCACTCCTTTTTCTCAAATTCTTCGGCAATTTCTTTAGCTCGCTCGATGTCGCGTTTTTGCGTTGATTTATCGCCACCTATCAACAGTAGATAAACCACCTCACCTATACGCTTGAAGTACACCCGGTATCGGTATCCAGGACCATAGTGGATGCGCATTTCGGATACGCCATTTCCGACGTTTTCGCAGTCTCCAAAATTGCCCATTCTTGCGTTGTCCAATCTTGTAAGCACACGTCCATGGACGGGTTTACTGCGTAGCGAATAAAGCCATTCCTGAAACTCATCAGATCTCTTGAAGTGAATCATCTCGGATCGTATTCCTTGGGATACATGTTGGCAAGTTTCGACGCGCTGCAAAAAGCAGGCGTCCCCCTCGCGGATGGCTGACGCGAAACCGCGAGGGGGGAGGTTAGGGCGGGGGCTTTTGGCTGAGCCAGCCAGCTGGTTCGGAAGTGTTTGTAGGGGGAATCGACTTTTTGGAGGGAGGCCAAATCGCTAGTCGTTTGGCTGGTTATTCGTACAAGCAGAAATTTCCGACAGGGATTTGAGGTTGTCCCTAGGACACTCGGTCTCTAGTCTCCGTACACCGCTGTAAACGCAGCGGACGGGCGTCGCGGCCCGACTTCCTAAGAGCAAAAGCGCTATCGTCTGCTTTCAGTTGATGCTTTTTTATCGTCTACTGTGCGGCGCTATGGCGGCTGTGCGCGGGATACCTTTGTGTATGCCGGGTTGCCTCGGGACCGGTCCGCGAACCTGCGTACAGCTGCCACCCTATCGCGTCGCGGCGAATCAGTGGCAGCTCCACATTCCTGAGGAGCTTCACAATGATCAAACCCACCCCCAATCCCCCCGTCCGGCTGTTCACCGTGGCCGATGGCATCAGCATCGAAGACCTGTTGGTCAACCTCAGTGAAACACTTGCTTCGGCCAACGCGCTGAGTTGCGACCTTGCCTTTAACCTGGAAGGCGCACCACGCGAGGAATTACTGGGCGTTGCGCAGTTGATCGAGCTGGCACAATTGCTCGCTGACAGGGTGCACGAAGGCGCAGGGCAGGCAACCGCCGCGAGTAGTTAACAAGTTCGATGAGCGATCGTTCCTGCGCATATGTGTGGGAATGATCGTGTGGCAGGTCTTAGACCTCCCAGCTGGCTTCCCGTATATGATTGAAGTTGACGACATCTACGCAGTGCTGATGAGCAAACCCAGCGACTCTGAGATCGTCAGTCAAAACCAGATAGTTATCTTTTGCTGCGGCAACAATGCCAACGTCGGTAAGGCCGTAGGGTGACAGCTCATAATCGCGACTTATATCCAAGGCTGGATGATGGACTTCGATTATTGTTGATAGTGAGTTTTTTAACGTTGCATAAAAATCGCGCAGCTTGTTTCCATGAAGTCCATTTGTCAGGTTGCTGACTTCAGCGAGAATGTGAGGGGTTGAAACAAGTTTTTCGAACTGGTCAATCACTTTGAGCAAAAGTTGATAGTCTGCATCGCTGTAGCCGCGTGTTCTCTTGAACTCCACGATGCTGGACGTTCCTCCTATCAGTGCCAGAAGCAGCAAGTTAGTATCAACGATGATTCCTTTTCTTCGGTATTGCTTGATGTAGGCTTCGATCATACTTCGCGGATCTTCATGGAGCGGAACTCGCCAGTCTCCGAGTCGATGATGAATGTTTTGTATTTTCTTGCATGCATTTGTCCGGCTAAAGATGCGCCTAGCCTTTCATAGTTATTAGGGTTGGGGACATTGAAGCCCAGTGTTATTGCCCAGGTTTTATTGTCTGGGTCTAACTCTACTTCCTCAAGCATCAGGTCTTGTAGTGCTGTTTCTTGCCCGAGAAAGTCGTTTGCGACCGCCTTGGCGACTTGTACGGCTTCTTTAACTTCTATCATGTCAGCTCCTGAATACCGTTGGGCCTGGCTTGAACTGTTCCTGGAGTTTAGCACTTCGTGTTGTGGGTTCATCGCCGTCCCTTGAGGTAACAAAATAGATTGGATAGAGGGTGGCGGATGATCCTGATCTATCGAATGAAATCTGCCAACGAATCGATTGTTTCTGCGGGCGACAAAAGCTCCCGATCCACCGCCGCCAACACCGGCCGCTTCAACACCAACACCGGCACGCCCCGTTCCCGCGCCACTTCCAGCTTCGGCTCGGTGGCCGTGCTGCCACTGTTCTTGCTGATCAGCACATCAATCCCACGCCGTTCAAACAACGCGCGTTCATCTTCGATCAGGAACGGACCGCGTGCGCCAATCACTTCACAGCGATCATTGCCGGGATACACATCCAGCGCGCGCAGCGTCCAGAACTGCTCGGGCGGGATTTCATCAAGGTGCTGCAACGGCTCGCGACCCAAGGTGAACAGCGGACGCTTGAAGGGTTTCAAGGCGTCGATCAACTCAGCCCAGTCACTGACCTCCCGCCAGTCATCGCCGGCCTGCGGCTGCCACGCCGGTCGGCGCAACGCCCAGCAGGGGACACCGCACAACTGCGCCGCCAGCGCGGCGTTCTGGCTGATCTGCGCCGCATACGGATGGGTCGCGTCGAGGATCAGGTTGATCTGTTCGTCGCGAACAAACTGCGCCAACCCTTCGGCGCCGCCATAACCGCCGACACGCACTTGGCAGGTGAGATCGGTAGGCACACGCCCCACACCCGCCAGGCTGTAGATATGCTCCGGCCCCAAGGTGCGCGCGATAGCCAGCGCTTCGGTCACACCGCCCAGCAGCAGGATGCGTTTCATCGCGGCTTGACCACTTCCAGCAGGGTGATTGGAAGCGCCTGCCTCCACGTATCGAATTCACCCAGCGGCTGGGCCTGAGCGACGTGGATGCGCGTCAGTTCGCCGCCATGCTCCGCGCGCCAGTTCATCAAGGTCATTTCACTTTGCAGGGTGACGGCATTGGCCACCAACCGACCGCCGGGGCGCAGGTGTTGCCAACAGGTGTCGAGCACACCGTCGCGGGTGACGCCGCCGCCGATGAAGATGGCGTCGGGAGCTGTAAGGCCGTGCAACGCTTCCGGGGCTTTGCCACGAATCAACTGCAAACCGGGCACGCCGAGGGCGTCGCGATTGTGTTCAATAAGGCTCTGGCGGCCTTCGTCTGCTTCAATCGCCAATGCGCGGCAGCTCGGATGGGCGCGCATCCATTCGATACCGATGGAGCCGCTGCCCGCACCCACGTCCCACAGCAGTTCGCCGGGCATCGGGGCGAGGCGGGCGAGGGTCATGGCGCGCACATCGCGTTTGGTCAGTTGGCCGTCGTGCTGGAAGGCGGAATCGGGCAAGCCTGCGAGGCGCGACAGACGTGGTGTGTCGCTGGAGGCCACGCAGTCGATGGCGACCAGGTTCAAATCGGCGACACAGGCGTGCTGCCAATCCTCAGCCAAACCGTCGATGCGCCGCTCATTCGCGCTGCCCAGGTGTTCAAATACTGTCAATCGGCTGGGCCCGAACCCGGATTCAGCCAACAACGCAGCAATCAACGCGGGACTGCCGCCGTCATTACTCAGTACCAATAAACGCACACCTGTGGCCAGATGCGCATTGATCGCCGCCACTGGCCGTGCCACTACGGACAGCGTCACCACCTCCTGCAACGGCCAGCCCAGCCGCGCCGCCGCCAACGACACCGACGACGGCGCCGGTAAAACCAGCAGTTCTTCAGCCGCCACCTGTCGCGCCAGGCTGGCCCCCACGCCATAAAACATCGGGTCACCACTGGCCAGCACGCACACAGGCTCGTCACGCCGCGCCAGTACCGGTTCCAGGGAGAACGGGCTCGGCCACACCTGGCGCTCACCGCGAATACACACCGGCAACAGGTCCAACTGGCGCTGGCCACCTATAATCCGCGAAGCGCGCAACAGGGCATGCCGGGCATTCCTGCCCAGCCCCTTGAAGCCGTCTTCACCGATGCCTACAACCGTCAGCCAGGGCGACATATCAATTCCTTGAGCGACATCCGACGGGCAGGCTTTTCATGCCGCCGGACAAAGCAGGCATAATACCGCGCCTTTACCCGTCAACCGGTAGCCCCGTGAACCCAACGCCCGCTGTGAATACCTTGCGCCCCTCGGCTTGTCCGGGGTTGCTGCGTATCGTCCAGGCGTTGGATGGCGGCATCTGCCGGATCAAACTGGCCGGTGGCTCGATCAGCGCCGCCCAGGCCCGTGCCGTGGCGGACGCGGCCCAGGCCTATGCGGGCGGGGTGATCGAGGCGACCAACCGCGCCAACCTGCAGATACGTGGGATCGGTGCCGAGCAAGACGCCTTGATCGCCATGCTGCTGGCCGCCGATCTGGGCCCGAGTAACGCCGCTGGCGATGACGTGCGCAACCTGATGCTCAGCCCCAGCGCCGGTATCGACCCGCAGATGCTGTTCGACACCCGGCCGCTGGCCGAGCAGATCCTCGCCACCCTGCAAAACCGTCCGCGTTTCCATGAGCTGTCGGCCAAGTTCGCCGTGCAACTGGATGGCGGTGAGGCCCTGGCGATGCTCGAGCATCATCATGATCTGTGGCTGTCGGCGTTCGTACGCAATGGCGAGACGCTCCTTGCGTTCGGCCTGGCAGGTTGTCCAGGATTGGATGCACCGTTGGCCGCCGTGCCGTTGGCACAGGGTCATGGGTTGGTGGTGGCAGTGCTGGAGGCGTTTCTTGACCTCGCCACCCCGGAACAAACCCGCATGCGCCACCTGGCTGTGGATAAGTTGTTGAGCCGCCTCAGCCTGCCGCTGCTGCCGGCCGATGGCTTCAAACGCCCGCCCAGCGGCGCTTTGCTGCACCTCGGGAGTTATCCACAGGCTCAAAGCAATCAATTCTACGTCGCGGCCATCGCACCCTTGGGGCGCCTGGATTCGACGATGCTCACAGGCGTGGCGCAGCTCGCCAGCGAATATGGCGACGGCACCTTGCGCTTCACCCCCTGGCAAGGTGTGTTACTGCCCAACGTCGAAAAACCTCACGCCGTGACCCAACGCCTGGCGCAACTGGGCTTCCTCTGCACCGTCGACCAACCCTTGGCCCGCGTGATCGCCTGCACCGGTTCCAGCGGCTGCGCCAAAGCCCTCGCCGACACCAAGGCCGACGCCGTGCACTTGGCCGCGCTGCATCCCGGCCATGACGTGCACCTGTCCGGCTGCCCACGTTCCTGCGCCGCCGCACATATCGCGCCGGTCACCTTGCTAGCGGTGAGCCCCGGCCACTACGACCTGTATTTTCGCGATGCAGCCCACCCCGGTTTCGGCCGGCTGCGCGCACGCACCCTTTCCATTGAAGCGGCGGGCGCCTTGCTGCGCGCTCGCCCACGGAGCAACACCGATGATTGATTACATCCGCGACGGTCAGGAGATCTATCGCAACTCCTTCGCCATTATTCGCGCGGAAGCCAAGTTGGAGCGTATCCCGGCCGACCTGGAGAAACTCGCGGTGCGGGTGATCCATGCCTGCGGCATGGTCGAGGCCATCGACGGCCTGCAGTTCTCCGAAGGTGCGGGTAAGGCCGGGCGCGATGCGCTGGCCGCTGGCGCGCCGATTCTGTGTGATGCGCGGATGGTCTCCGAAGGCGTGACCCGTGCGCGCCTGCCCGCCAACAACCCGGTGATCTGCACCCTGCGCGACGACAGCGTGCCGGAGTTGGCGCGGGAGCTGGGCAATACCCGCTCCGCTGCGGCCCTGGAGCTGTGGCGTCCGCACCTGGAAGGTAGCGTGGTGGTAATCGGCAACGCGCCGACCGCGTTGTTCTACCTGCTGGAAATGCTTGACGCGGGGGCACCGAAACCGGCGTTGATCCTCGGCTTCCCGGTCGGCTTTGTCGGCGCTGCCGAATCCAAGGCGATGCTGGCGGCGGACAGCCGTGGCGTACCGTTCGTGATCATGCAGGGCCGCCTGGGCGGCAGTGCCATGGCCGCGGCGGCGGTGAATGCGCTCGCCACGGAGGTCGAATAATGCCGGCACGCGGACGTTTGATCGGCATGGGCGTCGGCCCCGGCGACCCGGAACTGATTACCCTCAAGGCCCTGCGCCTGCTGCGCGAATCGCCGGTGGTGGCCTATTTCGTGGCCAAGGGCAAGAAGGGTAACGCCTTCGGCATCATCGAAGACCACCTGGTGCCGCAACAAACCCTGATGCCGCTGGTGTACCCGGTAACCACCGAAGCGCTGCCGGCGCCGTTGTCCTATGAACAAGTGATCAGCGACTTCTACGACACCGCCAGTGTCGAGGTGGCCGTGCACCTGGACGCCGGTCGCGACGTGGCGGTGATCTGTGAAGGCGATCCGTTCTTCTACGGCTCCTATATGTATTTGCATGACCGCTTGGCCGAGCGCTACGAAGCCCAGGTTATCCCCGGTGTGTGCTCGATGCTTGGCGGCGCCTCGGTGCTGGGCGCGCCGTTGGTGTATCGCAACCAGAGCCTGTCGGTGCTGTCGGGCGTATTGCCCCACGAAGACCTCAAGCGCCGCCTGGCGGATGCTGACGCGGCGGTGATCATGAAGCTGGGGCGCAACTTCCCCAAGGTGCGCCAGGTACTCGAAGAACTTGGCCTGGCCGAGCGCGCGCTGTATGTGGAGCGCGCGACCATGGCCAACCAGAAAATCGTGGCGCTGGACCAGGTGGAGCCGATGTCTTCGCCGTACTTCTCGCTGATCATCGTGCCGGGTGAAAGGTGGCAAGGTTGATGAACCCGGCGATTGTCATTCTGGGCCAGGGTAGCCTGGCCACCGCGCGCAGGATCCAGCAGGTTTACCCTGGGGCACTGATCCACGGCCTGGCCGGGCGGGTTGAGGGGGCGGACCAGCCTTACGGCGAATTCGGCGCGACCCTGCGTCAGCTCTACCAGCAGGGCACGCCGCTGATCGCCCTGTGTGCCGCCGGCATCGTGATCCGCACCCTGGCGCCGCTGCTGCTGGAGAAAGGCGAAGAACCCGCCGTGCTGGCCGTGGCGGAAGACGGCAGCGCCGTGGTGCCGTTGCTCGGTGGTCTTGGCGGGGTGAACGTCATGGCACGGGACATCGCGGCGGCGCTGGGTGTCACTGCGGCGATCACCACCAGTGGCGAGTTGCGTTTCGGCACCTGCCTGCTCAACCCGCCTGCGGGTTATGAGCTGGCGGACCTGGAGCTGGGCAAGCGCTTCGTGTCCGACCTGCTGGCCGGCGAAAGCGTGCGCATCGAAGGCGCGGCGCCGTGGTTGGACCAGGCGAATTTGCCTCAGGACCAGCAAGCGCATCTAGCCATTCACGTGGGCAGTGCCGAGCGTGTGCCTTCCGCCAACGAGTTGCTGATCTATCCAAAGACGGTGTGCGTGACCTGCAAGCCGGGTGCGCAGTTGGCCGAGCGTGTGCGCGCGGCCTTGCACGAGGCGGGCATTGCCGTGCAATCCCTGGCGTGCCTGTTGGCCAGCGATACGCAGATGGCTGACCCGTCGTTGCACGAAGCCGCGTCGGCGTTGGGCGTGCCGCTGCGCTTTGGCGGCGTTACCCAGGCTGCCGATATTGTCATCGAGGTGGCTGATCAACCGCTGGACCTGGCCCAGGTCGGCCGCCGCCGTGGCCGCCTTGCCGTGATTGGCCTGGGCCCTGGCGCCGCCGAGCTGATGGTGCCGGCGGTCAAGGCCGAACTGGCGCGCTGCACCGATGTGCTGGGCTATGAAACCTATGTGCGCATGGCCGGGCCGTTCCGTGACGATCAGGTACAGCATTGCACCGATAACCGCGAAGAGATGCAGCGCGCCCGCCACGCCTTCGAGCTGGCCGCCCAGGGGCGTTCGGTGGTGGTGGTGTCGTCCGGCGACCCGGGCGTCTTCGCCATGGCGGCGGCGGTGATCGAGGCGTTGCACGAGTCCGGCGATCCGGCGTGGCATCAGGTCGACCTGGAAATCCTGCCGGGGGTTTCGGCCTCCCTGGCCACCGCGGCCCAGGCCGGCGCGCCGTTGGGCCACGACTTTTGCGTGATGTCGCTGTCGGACAACCTCAAGCCCTGGTCGATCATCGAAAAGCGCCTGGACCTCGCGTCCCAGGCCGACCTGGCCCTGGCGTTCTACAACCCGATTTCGCGTTCGCGGCCTTGGCAGCTGGGGCGCGCCCTGGAAATAGTCGCGCAACACCGCACGCCTGAGACCCCGGTAGTGCTGGGTCGCGATATCGGTCGCCCCGGCCAGACCCTGCGCGTCACCACCCTCGGGCAACTCACGCCAGACCAGGTGGACATGCGCACCATGGTGCTGGTCGGCTCATCCACTACCTGCACATTCCCTCGCGCCGATGGCGGTGAATGGGTGTACACGCCGCGCTGGTACGGTGCAAAGCCTGCCTCCTGAAAACGCTTGGGTGGCTGCACGAAAGCTCCGAATGACAATGGGTGATCACCTGCTGTTGCTCGGGGCTTTTTCTTTTTTGAGTGACGAAAGCCGGAAGGCCCCGAGGGGCGCCCTGTCATTGCTGGGCAGCGTTTTTTGCCGCGTGCCGGCAAGCGATGTTTGTGGCATGGAAGAGCCGCCGCTGACTGGACTAGTGTGGACACAAGCCCCGAGCCGGGGTGTTTGTGGAGAACTGAAATGGAGCGACATCACAGAAGGATCAACAACACAAAACGGCGCAAGTTGATTGCGCGCTACACATTGCCGAGGGCGCGAGGTGCGCAGCCCTCATTGCCGCTCGACACGGAGGACGACTGCAACGCGGCGGTAGTCAACAACAGCGTGATTTCGTTTGCCGAGGGGTTGTCCGGGTTGAACCGGGAATACATCCGCAAAAGCTATCTGCTGGCCAGCGGCTACGTCAGCGATGTATTGAAAATCCAGCGAGGTACCGAGGCCTGGTACGACGAATTTATCAAGGTGATGATCAGCCTGGGCTGGCTACCGGTGCGCAGCAGTTTCGAGCGGGTCTCACAGTCGGGCAAGGGCCTGACCGTGCAACTGGCGGCGTTGAATATCATCACCGCGATACTGGCGGGGGTGTCGGTTTCGGGACCGCTGGTTACGGCGCTGCCGAAACTGGCGGCCGATGCGCTGGAGGCACTGAAGCAGCAACCGAGTTCTTTCGAACTGTTCAAGCGCAACAGTACGGTGCACCAGGGCGGTGATTTCGGCCTGGCATCCTGCGCCGAAACCGACGGCGAATTGATGATGGTGCTGGTGACGTACAGCACCCAAGGCGTGAACAAACAGGTTGGGCTGCCGTTTCTGGAGTGGGACAGTTCCTCGTTCGAGGCCTTCAGCGGGCAGACCTGCCTGGTGCTGAATACCTCGATGGTCAACGAAAAAACCCTCCAACTGATGCGCGAGAGCGCGGGCGACAAGGTGCAGTCGGCGATTGCCAAATACCGGATCTAAGGCACCAGGTAGCCGCGCACCCCGGTAAAGATGATTTGCGCGGCGAGGGCACACACGAACAATCCCATCAACCGACTGACAATCTGCAGGCCCTGGTCACCGAGAATCCGTTCGATACGGTTGGACAGGTACAGCACCACACCGACCGTGAGGCTGGCCAGGGCGATGCTGAGGATGGCCGTGATCTTGTCATCCCAGTGCGGTTGGCTGACGCCCATGACCAACAGCGCACCGATGGTGCCGGGGCCGACCGTGAGGGGAATGGTCAGCGGCACGATGGTCACGTCCTGCTGCACATTGTCGGTCTGCACGGCCGACTTGCCCTGGGCCATGCCCAGGGCGGAGATAAACAGCACACTGCCGGCGCCGATGCGAAAGGCATCCACGGTGATGCCGAACACGCTGAAGATCACCCGGCCGAACAGGTAGAGCAACACGCTCGACACCAGGGTCGCCAGCGCTACTTTCCAGGCCAGGCGCCGCCGCTCTTTGCTCGAATAACCACGGGTCAGGCTGATAAAGCAGGACAGCACGAAGAACGGGCTGTAGAGCACCAGCATCTTCAGGTAAACGCTGAATAACACGTGGAGCATGGGGGGGCTCGCAGGCGGGGAAAGTGTGGAGAGTCTATCAGGCGCCAGAGATCAAATGTGGGAGGGGGCTCGCCCTAATGCCAGTCAGTTACAGTGTTCGCTCTTGACTGAAGCAAGCCCCCACCCACATTGGAATTGCATTTAAAGTCAGGACGGGGCGTGTTCAGGCCGTTGTTGACGCTGCGCCACCCAGAACTCCACCAGCTCACGCAATTGTGATAACTCCACCGGCTTGGCCATGTGCCCGTCCATCCCCGCCTGGCGTGCGCGTTCTTTGTGCTCCGAGAGGATATGCGCCGTGAGCGCTACCACGGGTGTGCGAATGCGCTGGTGGCTGACTTCCCACGCCCGCAGTTGCTGGGTAGCCGAGAAACCATCGAGAACCGGCATCTCACAGTCCATCAACACCAGGTCATAACGCTGGGCCTTCATCGCCTCGAGGGCTTCCTCACCGTTGCTGGCGGTATCCGGGTCGAGGTTGAGCTTGCCGAGCATGCCGCGAATCACTTTGGTGGAGATGCTGTTGTCTTCGGCCACCAGGATCCTGAAGTCGCTGGGCACGGTCACCGCCGCCGGGACGCTGAGGGGCGGACGGGGCTGCACGCCACCTTTGCTGCGTTGGGTCAACTCGTCGGCCAGGGTGGTCTTGAGGGTGTAACCGGCAACCGGCTTGGCGAGGATGCGCTTGATCCCGCAGTTACGCGCGATGATCTTGCTCGGCGCATTGCTGATGCCGGTGAGCATGATCAGCAGGATGTCGTGGTTCAGGCTCGGGTCTTCCTTGATCTTCGCCGCCAGTTGCATGCCGGTCATGCCGGGCATGTTCTGGTCCAGCAGCACCACATCGAAGTAATCGCGCAGGTGCGCCTTGGTGCGCAGCAAGGCCAAGGCCTCTTTACCCGACGGCACGGCGCTGACATTCAGGCCCCAGGCCGAGCATTGCTGCACCAACACTTTGCGGCACGTATCGTTGTCGTCCACCACCAGCACGCGCGCGCCTTTGAGCGGGCCGTCGAGGTCGGAGGTGGGGTGTTCCAGGCGTTCCGGGTCCAGCGGCAGGGTCAGCCATAACGTGCTGCCCTGATGGCTGCCGCTCTTGATGCCGAACTCACCGTTCATCAACAGGATCAGCTGGCGCGCGATCACCAGGCCCAGGTGGCCGCTCAAGCGGGTGGCCGAGAGGAAGTTCTTGCTGTGCAGTTCGCTGTGCAGCAGGGCCTCGCGTTCAGCGGCTTCCATTGGCAGGCCGCTGTCCTGCACGGCAATGCGCAGGCGCGGCTTGGTGCTGCGGTCATCCAGGGCGACGACGATCAGCACTTCGCCTTCGTCGGTTTTGTGCAGGGCGTTTTCCAGCAGGCTCAACAGCGCCTGGCGCAGGCGGGTCGGATCGCCGCTGATGACGCGGGGCACCTGTGGCTGGATGAAGCTGATCAACTCGACGTTCTGCTGCTCGGCCTTGGCGCGGAAGATGCTCAGGCAGTCTTCGATCAGCGCATTGAGGTCGAATTGCACGTCATCCAGCTCGATCTGCCCGGATTCGAGCTTGGAGATGTCGAGGATCTCGTTGATCAATGTCAGCAGCTCGTTACCGGCGCTGTGGATGGTTTGCACGTAGTCGCGCTGTTTCACCGACAGTGGCGTGCCCAGCAGCAGTTCGGTCATGCCCAGCACGCCGTTCATGGGGGTGCGGATTTCGTGGCTGATCTTGGCCAGGAATTCGGCCTTGGCGGCGATCTCGGCATTGCTGGCGGCCAGGTCGCGGCTGAGGCTGAAGCGGGCCTCGACAATCGCGCGCTGGCGCTCGCCCAGGGCCAGGCTCATCAACAGGCCGCTCAGGCAGATGAAGGCCAGCAATGTGACGATCAACCCCTGGGGCGACACCATCGTCAGCCCCAGCAACGCCGGGAGAATGATCAGCGTGCCGATGTTGAACACCACCATGCCCGCCACGAACAAGCGCGCCGGGCGATAGCCTTTCTGCCAGTGATACGCCGAGACAAACAGCATGCTCAGGCCCGCCAGGGCCACCAGCGCGTAGGTGATGATGTTCAGCGGCAGGGTACTGACGAACAACAGCAGCAGGCCGCACAGCACGATAAACAGGATGT
This sequence comes from Pseudomonas sp. CFBP13509, assembly GCF_005233485.1. Taxonomy (NCBI): domain Bacteria; kingdom Pseudomonadati; phylum Pseudomonadota; class Gammaproteobacteria; order Pseudomonadales; family Pseudomonadaceae; genus Pseudomonas; species Pseudomonas sp. CFBP13509. Next base: position 74,780 of record NZ_QGAA01000002.1, on the reverse strand, counting down.
CGGCCATCAACAGCTTGTTCAGCGGGTGCGGACCCAGGGGCATGAAGAAGCGATAGGCAAACATCAGCCCGCAGGGCGCTGTCAGCAGCAGGGCCAGGTAGGCGCCCGGGGTCTGGACCGCGTGCCAGTTCGGCAGCCATGGGCCTACCAGGTTGAGCAGCAGCGCCAGGCTGAGCATCAGCAGCAGTTCGCAGGCCGCCAGCCACAGGCTGCTGCGCGAGCGGTGGTAAGCGAAGCGCGTGAGGTTGTGCAGGATCAGCATCAGCAGGCAGCCGAACAGCAGGCCGTAGATCAATGTCTGGGTCTGGTCGGCGGCGGCCAGCACGGCCGGTTCCAGGGTGATATAGGGGCGCAGTTCGTGCTCGGAAACCAGGCGCAGGTAGACGTCGAGGGTCTGTTGGCTCTGGGGCATCGGCAGCATGAAGTCGTTGCTGGGCAGAGGGCGTTCCGCCTGGGGCTGGCGGTTACCGCTGCTTTGTTGCTCGATCAGGGTGTCGCCGTCCAGCACATAGAGGCTCAGGTGCGCCAGGTCCGGGGCGAATACCCGCAGCACCTGCTCGTGCTTGCCGGGTTGCAGCTTGAAACGTACCCACAACGCACCGTCCGGTTCCGCGGCGGTAATGCGGTCCAGTTCGATGGGGCTGAATTGATTGGTGTAGCGCGAGGAACGGATGTCGCTCAGCTGCAGGTCGGCCTGTTCATCAAGCAATACTGCCCAGCCACTGCCTTGCGCGGCGGCCTGGGCCGGGAACAGGCAGAGCAGCGTCAGCAGACTGACAGTAAAACCTATGGCGATCCTGAGCCAGCGCACGGCGAAATCCCTTCGTAGGTTGATGCACGGTTAACTATGCGCGGGGAGGCCTGTATACGGCAAGGGCCAGAAGCCCTTGCCTAACCGAACGGATAGCTAGCGTTACTGGCTTTCGCCACGTTCACGGGCAATGGCGCGGTAGCCGATGTCCGTGCGGTAGAAGCAGCCTTGCCAGTCGATTTTTGCGGCCAGCTTGTACGCCTGTTGCTGTGCGGCGTCGACGCTGGCACCCATGGCGGTGGCGCACAGCACACGGCCTCCGGCGGTCACGACCTTGCCGTCCTTGAGCGCGGTGCCCGCATGGAACACCTTGCCTTCCAAGGTGGCCGCCGCGTCCAGGCCTTCAATCACATCGCCCTTGGCGTAGTCGGCCGGGTAGCCACCGGCGGCCAGCACAATGCCGACGCTCGGACGTGGATCCCACTGCGCTTCAACCTTGTCCAGGGCCTGGGCCAGCGCGGCTTCCACCAGCAGCACCAGGCTCGATTGCAGGCGCAGCATCACCGGCTGGGTTTCCGGGTCGCCGAAGCGGCAGTTGAACTCGATGACTTTCGGGTTACCGGCTTTGTCGATCATCAGTCCGGCGTAGAGGAAGCCGGTGTACACATTGCCTTCATCGGCCATGCCGCGCACGGTCGGCCAGATCACCAGGTCCATCACGCGCTGGTGCACGTCGGCGGTCACCACCGGGGCAGGGGAGTAGGCACCCATGCCGCCCGTGTTCGGGCCAGTGTCGGCGTCGCCGACGCGTTTGTGGTCCTGGCTGGTGGCCATCGGCAGCACGTTCTTGCCGTCGACCATCACGATAAAGCTGGCTTCTTCGCCGTCGAGGAATTCCTCGATGACGACGCGCGAACCCGCGTCACCAAAGGCGTTACCGGCGAGCATGTCACGCACGGCGTCTTCGGCTTCCTGCAGGGTCATGGCGACGATCACGCCTTTACCGGCGGCCAGGCCGTCGGCCTTGATCACGATCGGCGCACCTTTTTCACGCAGGTAGGCCAGGGCGGGCTCGATCTCGGTGAAGTTCTGGTAGTCGGCCGTCGGGATCTTGTGGCGCGCCAGGAAATCCTTGGTGAAGGCTTTCGAGCCTTCCAGCTGGGCGGCGCCGGCGGTTGGGCCGAAGCAATCCAGGCCGCGGCTGCGGAACAGGTCTACGACACCGGCAACCAATGGCACTTCCGGACCGACGATGGTCAGGGAGACGTTTTTCTCGGCGAAGTCGGCCAGTTGCTCAAGGGCCAGTACGTCGATGGCGACGTTTTCGCACTTGGCTTCGATGGCGGTACCGGCATTGCCGGGGGCGACGAAGACTTTCTGGACCCGTGGGTCCTGGGCAACTTTCCAGGCCAGGGCGTGTTCACGGCCACCGCTGCCAATGATCAAAACATTCATTTCAAAAACCTCAAATTCTGTAGGCGCCGCTGGAGCGCTTTTAAATGTGGGAGGGCTTTTGTGGTGAGGGGGCTTGCCCCCCGCTGTGTTCACTGGAGATCCAGTGGGGCTGCTGCGCAGCTCAGCGCGGGGCAAGCCCGCTCACCACAAAAAGCCCCTCCCACATTTGGATCAGTGACGGAAGTGGCGCATGCCGGTGAAGACCATGGCAATGCCGGCTTCATCAGCAGCGGCGATCACCTCGGCATCACGCATTGAGCCACCCGGTTGGATCACGGCAGTCACGCCGGCTTTCGCGGCGTTGTCCAGGCCATCACGGAACGGGAAGAATGCATCCGACGCCATCACCGAGCCGGCCACCTGCAGACCGGCATGCTCGGCCTTGATCGCGGCGATACGCGCCGAATTCACGCGGCTCATCTGGCCTGCGCCGACACCGATGGTCTGGCGGTTCTTGGCGTAGACGATGGCGTTGGATTTAACGTACTTGGCCACTTTCCAGGCGAAGATCAGGTCGTTGATCTCTTGCTCGGTCGGGGCGCGCTTGGTCACTACCTTGAGGTCTGCGCTGCCGATCATGCCGATGTCGCGGCTCTGTACCAGCAGGCCGCCGTTGACGCGCTTGTAGTCCCAGGCAGCGGCACGTTCAGCCGACCACTCGCCGCAGGCCAGCAGGCGCACGTTGGCTTTGGCGGCCACGATGGCGCGGGCTTCTTCGCTCACGGAAGGGGCGATGATCACTTCGACGAACTGACGCTCGACGATGGCCTTGGCCGTCTCTGCATCCAGTTCACGGTTGAAGGCGATGATGCCGCCGAAGGCCGATTCGGTGTCGGTGGCGTAGGCCAGTTCGTACGCCTGGCGGATGCCGCCCTCAGCGTCCGGGCTCACGGCCACGCCGCACGGGTTGGCGTGCTTGACGATCACGCAGGCCGGCTTGACGAAGCTCTTCACGCATTCCAGCGCGGCGTCGGTGTCGGCCACGTTGTTGTAGGACAGTTCTTTGCCTTGCAGTTGGGTCGCAGTGGCGATGCCCACTTCGGCAGGCTTGGCCTCCACGTAGAACGCCGCGCTCTGGTGCGGGTTCTCGCCGTAGCGCATTTCCTGGGCCTTGATGAACTGGCTGTTGAAGGTGCGCGGGAACTGGCTGCGGCCTTCTGTGCTCAGGGTTTCGGCGGCCTGGTTCACGGTGCCCATGTAGTTGGCGATCATGCCGTCATAGGCGGCGGTGTGTTCGAACGCCTTGAGCATCAGGTCGAAACGCTGGGCGTAGCTCAGGCCGCCGGCTTTCAGGCTTTCCAGCACGTGGGCGTAGTCGCTGGCGTTGACCACGATGGCCACGTCTTTGTGGTTCTTGGCCGCCGAGCGAACCATGGTCGGGCCGCCGATATCGATGTTTTCGATGGCGGTCGGCAGGTCGCAGCCCGGCTTGTTGATGGTGGCTTCGAACGGGTAGAGGTTGACGGCCACCAGGTCGATCGGCTTGATGCCATGCTCGGTCATGATGGCGTCGTCGATGCCGCGACGGCCGAGGATGCCGCCGTGGATTTTCGGGTGCAGGGTCTTGACGCGACCGTCCATCATTTCTGCGAAACCGGTGTAGTCCGCCACTTCCACTGCGGCCACGCCGTTGTCCTGCAGCAGCTTGAAGGTCCCGCCCGTGGAGAGGATTTCCACGCCCAGGGCTTCCAGCTCCCGGGCAAATTCGAGGATCCCGGTCTTGTCGGAGACACTGATCAAGGCGCGGCGGATCGGCAGGCGGGTAGTCTGGTCGGTCATTTCAATTTCCATCAAAAGCAAAGGAGTCAGCAAAAAAGGCGACCGGTTTTACGCGGGCGCCTTTCTGGTTTGATTGAATGCTTACAGCAAATCGTATTGCTTGAGCTTTTTGCGCAAGGTGCCACGGTTGAGGCCCAGCAGCTCACTGGCTTTGGTCTGGTTGCCCTTGACGTAGTTCATCACGCTTTCGAGCAGGGGCGCCTCGACTTCGGAGAGCACCAGGTTGTACACGTCCGTGACGGAAGCGCCCTCAAGGTGGGCGAAATAATTATGCAGCGCCTTCTCGACACTCCCGCGAAGGGTCTGGCCTTCTTCGCTCGGCGTGTTGAGGTGCTGTTTCAAATTGACGTTGTCGCTCACGGGTGTTGTTCCACTCACTAAAGTCTCGGTCATCATCGTCATGCGGCCACCCATTCTCCGTCCCCTGCTCTCAGGCTCTTGTCTCGTTCGGCAAAAAACTCACGAACGGCGGTGACCTGTGCTTGCGTTTCATCCAAACGATTGAACCCGGCGCGAAACTCCCTGGCGCCTGGCAGGGTTGCGAGATACCAACCCACATGCTTGCGAGCAATACGCACGCCCATCACCTCTCCATAGAAGGTGTGAAGTGCAGCCAGATGCTCTAGCAGAATACGTTCCACCTCGACCAGTTCCGGCGCCGGCAGGACTTCACCCGTACGCAGGAAATGCTCGACCTCACGAAAAATCCACGGCCGCCCCTGGGCGGCCCGGCCAATCAACACACCATCGGCACCGGTGGCGTGCAGCACGCGCCGGGCTTTTTCGGCCGAGTCGATGTCGCCATTGGCAAATACCGGCATCGACACCGCCTGCTTGATCGCGGCGATGGTGTCGTACTCGGCTTCACCGGTGTAAAGGTCGGCGCGGGTGCGACCATGCACCGCCAGCGCTGTAATGCCTGCCTGTTCGGCGATCTTCGCCACCGTCAGGCCGTTCTTGTTGTCCCGGTCCCAACCGGTACGAATCTTCAGGGTCACCGGCACATCCACTGCGGCAACAACGGCCTGCAGGATCTCGGCAACCAACTGCTCATCTTTCAACAGCGCGGAACCGGCGGCCTTGTTGCAGACCTTCTTGGCCGGGCAGCCCATGTTGATATCGATGATCTGTGCGCCCAACGCCACGTTGGCCCGGGCCGCATCCGCCAGCATCTGCGCATCACCCCCGGCGATCTGGACCGAGCGGGGCTCGGGATCACCTTCGTGGATCATGCGCATCCGCGATTTGCGGGTGTTCCACAAGCTCATGTCGCTGGTGACCATTTCCGAGACTACTAGACCCGCGCCCAAACGCTTGCACAGCTGACGAAAGGGCTGGTCGGTGACGCCCGCCATCGGGGCGAGAATCAAGCCATTCTGCAATGTATATGGGCCGATGCGTACCGCCGACATAGGACTTCCCTGTTGTGGGGCCGGATCATTAGAGTTCGAAAAAGGGTTGGCATGATACCCGCTCTCGATGACTGGATAAAGGCTGAATTGGATAAAATCTGAACAGTTATTTCTTTATCGCCGCCGGTTTGGATGGGCGGGGCCCAGTCAATACTCCACCGTCAAGCGACGGTGCGTAGGCCGATTCACTCGGGCGAGTGGAAGCTCAGGCTGTAATTCACGGCTTTATTGCCCGGATCGAGGATATCCAGGGAGATATGGATCGGGGTTTGTGATGGCATTTCGCTCACCCCGGCCAACTCGCCGCTCAGGTATTCGGCGGGCTTGAAGCGACGACTGGCAATCAGGTTGCCGTTGAGGTCGGCGAAACGCAGTTCCAGCAGCGGAAAGGGCTGGGAGAACGTCGCGCGGTTATAGATGATCGCATCCACCACCAGCGCCCCGGCGAACTCCGGGTGGCTGCGTACCACCAGGTTACTGCTCTTGATATGGGCGATATCGACCCGCGACGGCACCGTGCAGCCCAGTGTGGGGCACAGTTGCTGGAACCATGGGCGGTAAGCGTCCTGGCGGGCCAGATCGTCGAACTGATAGGCAATGTACTGCGCAGCCAGGCCGGCGGCGGCGATCAGTACCAGCAGTATCCAGATCAGGCGACGGCCCAGGCCCTGCGGGCGTTTTTGCGCGTACAGGTGCAGAGGGTCGTCTTCCAGGTCCTGGAGCAGGTCGTCATGGACGCCGGCCTCGGGGCGTGGGCGCTTGCGATGGGATTGCACACGCTCTTCGGGCTCCGCTTCATCCGCTGCCGCTGTCAGGGGCGTGAACGGCGGGTCGGAGTGTTCATCTTCCGGGGTTGAGCGCAGCGCAGGCTCATCGTCGAGGTGCAACGACATGGAGGGCTCGGTGCGCTGCCTGGTCGCAGGGGCTTTGGCCGGTTCAGGTTCGTCTTCGGAAGCGTTGGCGCGTTCTCCAGGCGGTTCGCTGAACAGGCTGGCGGCCCATTTTTCTTCTTCGGCCTTGACGGTTTCGCGGCTGGCGCTGAGAGCGTCTTCTTTCTGCCGACGGTCGGCACCGGGCTGGCGGCGTTCCGCGCCCACGGGCAGCGTGTGCTGAATCTCGCGGCGTTCAAGCTTGGCCAGTTCCTGGTCCAGGTCCAGGTTGTCCAGGTCCAGCTCTTCGGCACTCCACTGCTTCTGGCTGATTGCCCGCTGTGGCTCAGGCGCGGCTTCGCGCACGGGCTCGATCGTGGCCGGCTGCTCCGGCGCAGGCGCCTGGGCGCGCTGCTCCAGCAGCTGGCGGGCAGCGTTGAAGACTTGCAGGCACGAGCCGCAGCGAACCACGCCGCGAGCCACGCTCAATTGGGCGTGGTTGACGCGAAAGCGGGTTTGGCAATGCGGGCACTGGGTGACGAAACTGTCGGTCATGCGGCCATCCGATTCAGGCAAGCGCTCATTCTAGCGCCGACGCCCGCTGATGCGTACCCAGCCATCACGGTTAGCGATCGGATCCAGCTCGAAATCCTTGGCGTAGGCGGCGGCGACATCTTCGCCCTGCTCGGCGAGGATGCCCGACAGCGCCAGGCGCCCGCCCGGCTTGACCAGGCTCGACAGTTGTGGCGCCAGGGACACCAGCGGGCCGGCGAGGATATTGGCGACCAGCACGTCGGCCTGCACCTGGGGCAAATCCTGCGGCAGGTAGAGCGGGAATTTGCCTTCAGGAATGTTGTTGCGCCCGGCGTTATCGCGGGACGCTTCCAGGGCCTGCACGTCGATGTCGGTGCCCACGGCTTCCTTGGCGCCCAGCAACAGGGCGGCAATCGCCAGGATCCCCGAGCCGCAGCCGAAATCCAGCACGTGGCTGTCCGTCAGGTCCTGGCCGTCCAGCCACTCCAGGCACAGCGCGGTGGTGGGGTGGGTGCCAGTGCCGAATGCGAGGCCCGGATCCAGCAGCAGGTTGACCGCGTTCGGCTCCGGGGCGGCATGCCAGCTCGGCACGATCCACAGGCGTTGGCCGAAGCGCATCGGCTGGAAGTTGTCCATCCAGCTGCGTTCCCAGTCCTGGTCTTCGATGATTTCGCTGTGATGCTCGGGCAACGGGCTGCCGGTGAGCAATTCCATATGGGCCAGTACGGCGGGGGCATCGGTGCCGTCTTCGAACAGGGCCAGCAGATGGGTGTGGGACCACAGCGGGGTGGTATTCAGCTCGGGTTCGAAGATCGGCTGGTCTTCGGCGTCCATGAAGGTCACCGAGACGGCGCCCACTTCGAGGAACGCGTCTTCGTAGGTTTCGGCTTGTTCTGGGCTGATGGCGAGACGGACTTGCAGCCAAGGCATGGCGGGCACCTTTGAAAAAAATGAGTGTGCAGCGGGGTAGGCTGCGAAAGCGCGCAAGTTTACGCGAGCGAACAGCATAAGACGACATTACTGAGTGAATGCGGACCAAATGTGGGAGGGGCGGTGTGCAGAAACAACAAAGCCGCCCGAAGGCGGCTTTGTTGGGTGGAACACTTACTGGTTGGCCAGCTTGTGTTCCAGGTAGTGAATGTTCACACCACCTTCGCAGAAGCCTTCATCACGAACCAGGTCCCGGTGCAGCGGGATGTTGGTCTTGATGCCGTCGACCACGATTTCGTCCAGGGCATTGCGCATACGGGCCATGGCCTCGTCGCGGGTCGCGCCCCAGGTGATCAGCTTGCCGATCAGCGAGTCGTAGTTGGACGGAACCTTGTAGCCGCTGTACAGGTGCGAATCCACACGTACGCCGTTGCCGCCGGGCGCGTGGAAATGCTTGACCAGGCCAGGGCTTGGGATAAAGGTCTTCGGGTCTTCGGCGTTGATCCGGCACTCCAGGGAGTGACCGTGGATCTTCACGTCGTCCTGGGTGAAGGACAGCACGTTGCCGGCGGCGATGCTGAGCATCTCCTTGACGATGTCGATACCGGTGACCATCTCCGACACCGGATGCTCTACCTGCACGCGAGTGTTCATCTCGATGAAGTAGAAACGGCCGTTCTCGTAGAGGAACTCAAAGGTACCGGCGCCACGGTAGTTGATGTCGATGCACGCCTTGACGCAGCGAGCCAGGACTTCCTGACGCGCTTTTTCATCCAGGCCCGGTGCCGGGGCTTCTTCCAACACCTTCTGGTGACGACGTTGCAGCGAGCAATCGCGATCGCCCAGGTGGATGGCGTGGCCCTGGCCGTCGGACAGTACCTGCACTTCCACGTGACGTGGGTTGGTCAGGTACTTCTCCAGGTAGACCATCGGGTTGCCGAACCAGGCAGCCGCTTCGGAGCGAGTCTGCTTGGCCGCTTCGATCAGCTCTTCTTCCTTATGCACCACGCGCATGCCGCGACCACCACCGCCACCGGCGGCCTTGATGATCACCGGGTAGCCGACTTCGCGACCAATGCGCAGTGCGGTTTCCTCGTCTTCAGGCAGTGGGCCGTCGGAGCCAGGAACGGTTGGCACGCCGGCGGCGATCATGGCGTCCTTGGCCGAGACCTTGTCGCCCATCAGGCGAATGGTTTCGGCTTTCGGGCCGATGAAGGCAAACCCGGATTTTTCCACCTGTTCGGCGAAATCGGCGTTTTCCGCGAGGAAGCCGTAGCCCGGGTGGATGCCATCAGCGCCGGTCACTTCAGCGGCGGCGATGATGTTCGAGACTTTCAGGTACGAGTTCGTGGCCAGTGGCGGGCCGATGCAGATGCTCTCGTCCGCCAGTTTCACGTGCATCAATTCGGTATCGGCCGTCGAGTAAACAGCGACGGTCTTGATGCCCTCTTCCTTACAGGCGCGCAGGATACGCAGCGCGATCTCGCCGCGGTTGGCGATCAGGACTTTTTGCAGTTTCTTCGCAGGTTTCAACATCGAAGGCGCTCCGCGGTTCAAACGATGGTGAACAGCGGCTGGTCGTACTCAACCGGCTGACCGTTTTCTACCAGGATGGATTCGATGACGCCGGCTTTTTCGGCCGTGATGTGGTTCATCATCTTCATCGCTTCAACGATGCAGATGGTGTCGCCCACTTTCACGGTCTTGCCTACTTCAACGAAGGCTGGCGAGGTCGGTGCCGGGGTGCGGTAGAACGTACCGACCATTGGCGACTTGACCACGAAACCGTTCAGCGCAGGGGCTGCAGGTGCGGCAGGTACGGCAGGTGCGGCGGCGGCAGCAGGCGCGGCGGCCGGAGCAGCAGCCGGTGCCGGTGCTTGCATCTGTGGTGCGTAGAACTGTTGGGCCGGGGTCTTGCTGTGGCGGCTGATCCGTACGGACTCTTCGCCTTCCTTGATTTCCAGCTCGTCGATACCGGATTCTTCCAGCAGTTCGATCAGTTTCTTAACTTTACGGATATCCATGAATCATCAACTCCCAAGGGTCGGTCAGGGGCGCTTGGCCGGTTGTTCAAGCTGTTCCAGGGCGGCCTCCAGGGCCAGTCGGTAACCGCTGGCGCCAAGGCCGCAGATCACTCCTACCGCAACGTCGGAGAAGTAAGAGTGATGGCGGAAAGGTTCACGTTTGTGCACGTTCGATAAATGCACTTCGATGAATGGGATGCTCACCGCCAGCAGCGCGTCACGTAATGCAACGCTTGTGTGCGTAAAAGCGGCGGGATTGATCAGGATAAAGTCCACACCTTCGCTACGGGCGGCATGGATGCGATCAATCAATTCATACTCGGCATTGCTTTGCAGGTAGAGCAGATGGTGGCCGGTTTCACGTGCCCGTCGTTCCAGGTCAAGGTTGATCTGATCGAGGGTCACTGCCCCGTAGACGCCCGGTTCACGGGTGCCGAGCAGGTTCAGGTTGGGTCCGTGAAGAACCAGTAAGGTCGCCATCGGCTGTTCCTTGTTATTGATGTGGGCAAGGCAGAACCCGGCGACTATGCCGCAAAGCCTTTGTGACTGTCCAGTTCTATGCAGTAGGCGGCACGATTAGCGAGGATTGCGCAAAATTTGTGACTGGGGGTCGGGATCCGGTCATGGGTAATACGCCCTTGAATCCCGTGGAGATCAAATGTGGGAGGGAGCAAGCCCCCTCCCACATTTTGATCTTCATTTGATTTTGGATCTTCATGGGGTCGGTCAGACACGGAACGCCTGCACAGCCGTATTGAGCTGCCCACCCAGCACCAGCAAATGCTCACCCTGGCTGCGGCCCTGGCCGATGCGCAGCAAATTATCCTCGCCGAGCTGATGAATCCGCTCGCTGTTGTCGCGAATCTCACTCACGGCGCCACTTTGCTGCGCCGTTACATCGGCAATCCGCACGGCGGTGTCGGAAATGGTCTGGATCGCGCCGACGATTTCATCCAGCGCGCCATCCGCAGCCTGGGCTTGCTGGGCGGTAGCCTCGGCGTGTTCAACCTGGGCGCGCATGCCCTGCACCGATTGGTGCGCAGCGGTTTGCAGGCCGGTGATCAAGCCCTGGATTTCGGCGGTGGCGCCAGCGGTGCGTTGGGCCAGGGTGCGCACTTCGTCAGCGACTACGGCAAAGCCGCGCCCGGCCTCACCGGCGCGTGCGGCTTCGATGGCGGCGTTGAGCGCCAGCAGGTTGGTCTGGTCGGCAATCGAGCGAATCACGGTCAATACGCCGCCAATGGTGGCGGACTCCTCGGCAAGTTTTTCGATCATCTGCGCATTTTGCTGCACTTCACCCACCAGCGCGTGCAGGCCGGTCAGGCTCAGGCCGATCACGCGCTGGCCTTGCTCGACCGCCTGGCCCGCGCTGCGACTGGCGCCGGCCGCCTGGCTGGCATCACCGGCGACTTGCTGGATGGTGGCTTCCAGTTCGCCCAGGGAGTCACGAATCTGCGCAGTATCCCCGGCCTGGCGCTCGGCGCCGTCGTGCAGGCCACTGCTCAGTTCGGCCAGGGCGCGGCTGCTGCCGGCCACTTCTTCGGCATTGCCACGGATGGTACCCACCAGATCCACCAGATAGGCGCGTAAACGGTTGAGGGACGCTTCGATGTCGCGCAGTTCGCGGTTGGTCTTGCCCAAGGTGATCGGTTGGCTGAAGTTGCCCTCGCCCCAGGTCGACAAGGCGGGGGCCAGGTTGGTCAGCACCCGCGCCAGGCGCCGCTGCAGGGTGTCGATCAACAGGGCGATCAGCAGAATCAGGCCGATCATCACCCCTTGCATCAGCCGCACTTCGCCCTGGATCTTGCCGTGTTGCGCGCGCACCACCGGCTCCAGGCCGGCGATGGCCTGTTGAACGGCGGCGATTTTCAAATGGGTGGCAGCGGCCAGGTCGGCGCGTTGCTGGATCTGTGTGCGGGTGCGCTTGAGTTCGGCGGGGTAGCGGGCCAGCAGGCCGTTGAGTTCGCGCTTGAGGTCGACGCCGGTGTCCTGGGCTTCGGTTTTTGCGCTGTTTTCCAGGCCCATCAAGGCCGAAAAGTCATCGGTGTTGGATTCTGCGCTGGCCTTTACCCCGAGTAATGGCAGTTGCTCCAGCAGGTCGGCCTGGCTGCGCATATTGCTGACTTCGCGTTCCACATCGTCCGCCAGTTCCGCGCGGCCGCTGCTCACCAGTTTGTCGCGAGCCAGGGACAGCTTGCCCAGGTGCTGTGAGGCCGCCAGCAGCGGCGGCAGGTAGCGCGCGGCCTCGGCGCTGTTGACGCCCTTGGCGTACTGGCTCAACTGCTCCAGGTTGGCGCCCAGCTCCCGCTCGGCCTGCAGCAACAGGGCTTGTGGGTCACCTGCCAACTTACCGGCCGCCAGCAGGTCGGTCTTGCTGAAGGCATTCAGGTCCGCAAGGCTGGGGCGCAGGTTCTGCGCGAGGTCGGCGGGCAGTTCATCCAGGTGCTGCAACAGGCTTTCCAGGCTCTGGCTGGCGCTGCTCAAGCGCAATGCATCACCGCTGCCCAGATAGTCGTCGATATTGCGTGCGGCCTGGTTCTGGAAGGTCTGTGACAGGCCGAGGTAGCGCTCCATCAGCAAATAAGGCCGTTCCAGCGCCCGTTGCGACCACCACAGCGTCGCTCCAAGTGCCAGGCACACGGCCACCAGCAGGAGGGTATTGAGATTGGTCAGCAGCTTCAGGCGCATGCGGGGTATCAACCGACAGCAAAAGGTAAGTGCCTGAAGTTATTGCGTTTTCATTACAGGGTTATGACGGAATCAGTGGATTCTGGTGAAAAGGTGGCACTTTGCTTTGACGTGCGCGCCGCTTGCACGCGGTTACGCCCGGCATCCTTGGCGCGGTACAGCGCCTCGTCGGCCTGGGCGGCCATCATCAGGCTGTCGGAGCCGTCACACAGCTCCACCACCCCGGCGCTGAAGGTGCACCACAAATCCTGCGGCTGCGCCGGGTAGTGAATCTCGGCAAAGCGCCCACGAATTTCATCCAGTACCTTGCAGGCCGATTCCAGGTCGGTGTCGGGCATCACGATGGCGAATTCTTCACCGCCGTAGCGGCCGATGTAGTCGGTCTTGCGCAGGCGTTGCTTGAGAAACAGCGCCAGGCTCTTGATCACGCGGTCGCCCATGGGGTGGCCGTGGCTGTCATTGACCCGCTTGAAGTGATCGATGTCGAGCATGGCAAAGCTCAACGGCTTGTTCTCGCGGCGCGCGCGGAAACTGCAGTCTTCAAGCAATTGCAGGATATGGGTGTGGTTGTACAACCCGGTCAGGCTGTCGCGCACCATCCGCGCCTTGAGGTTGCGCGCACGGGCGGCGCGGTTGCGCACCGTGGTGATCAGGTGGCGCGGCTTGATCGGTTTGGTGAGGAAGTCGTCGCCGCCTTCGCTCATGGCGTCCAGCTGCTTGTCCAGGTCGTCTTCGGCCGACAGGTAGATGATCGGCACACTGACGTAACGGTCATTGTGGCGAATGACCTTGGCCAGTTCGGTGCCGGTACAGGCCGGCATGTACATGTCGAGGATGATCAGGTCGGGCTGGAAGTCTGCCAGCTCGGCCATGGCCTGGATCGGCTCGATCAAGGTGCGGGTGACGATGCCGGCACTGTTGAGCAAGCGCTCGGTGTGCAGCGCCTGGGCCCGCGAGTCATCGATGATCAGCACTTTGTACGGTTCGTACTGGGCGACGCAGGTCAGTACTTCGATCTTTTCCAGCAGGCTGGAGGCTTCCAGCGTGCCGGTGAGGAATTCCTGGCCGCCGGCGCGCACGGCGGCGAGGCGAGTAGGGGTGTCGGTTTCGTGCAGGCTGAAAAACAACAGCGGCAGTTTATGCTCCAGGCCTTCCTGGGCTTCGGCGGCGAGCTTGAGGCCCAGGCCGGCGCCGCAGAAATCCACGTCCATCACGATCGCCGACGGCAGGCGCTCGGCCAGGGACGCGCGAAACGCCGCGACGCTGTCCAGGGATTGGGCGCTCATGCCAAAGAATTCCAGCTGCTTGGCCAGGCGCTCGGCGCGGTCGTGATCGGCCAGCATCACGTAGATCGGCTTGCGCATCGGCGGCAGGAAGGTTTGTTCCAGTTGGTCGCCCTGGCGCAGGCCGGTGCGGGACAGGCGCTGCATCAAGCGGTTGAGTTCGGTGATCAGGTGGCTGCTCAGGCGTCCGCGGTTTTCGTCGACGGCCTTGAGCGATTCGCCGATGTGCCGGGCCAGTTGGCCGTGTTCGGGTTGTTCGAAGCGCTCGGCGAAGCGTTGCAGGCGCAGGTTGGCCTCGCTGAGTTCGGAGAGGTCGGCGCCTGACCATTCGCTGCGTTGCAGGCGCTGCCAGATCTCAAGAATTTGACGTGCCTGATGAATTACCCGCTGGGCAAAATGCTGCTTGAGACGCTCACGGCTGGGGTCTTCTGGCTCGGTCATATCCTGACTACTAGTGAGGGTGCATGCTGAGGTCGAACTGATGGCTCTATGCTAGCACCTCTTTCCAATGGGATGAGTGTCATATGTCAATTAACTGCGTGTCCCTGATATTCAGTTGGTGACCTGACGGTCGCGCAGCTTAAAAAGCGTGCATCCTTTATAGTCGAATGCTTGCCGTATGCACGTTTGGTGAAAAGCCCCGCATGGGCGGGCACGATGGGGTAGGGTTGTGGTCGGAGTGTTTGAACGCACGCCCTCAATTCAAGTGCATGAACTCAAGTGATTGAAAGGATATCGCCATGCTGGACTGGAAAAACCGTGCGGGCAGTGCCAAAGGCCCTGCCCCTGAGCCCAAGTCGGCCAACCGCAGCTATTTTCGTACCTTGCTGATGAGCCGAGCCGTGCTCAGCGTGCTCGGCCTGTATCTGTTGGTCACCGGCGCCCTGGGCTGGTACTGGAGCGAAGAGCCGGCGCTGTTCCCGGTCCAGCAGAATGCGCAGCTTGCCGCCGAGAAGGAAGGCAAGCAGATGGTGGTGGGCTATACCACCGTCGAAACCCTCAAGACCGTGGTTGGCACGTTGTTGAACAAGCCCGGTGGCTATATTTCCAACGACCGTTTCCCGCCGGGCCTGTGGATGGACAACATGCCCAGCTGGGAATACGGCGTGCTGGTGCAGGTGCGCGACCTGACCCGCGCCTTGCGTAAAGACTTCGCCCGCTCCCAGTCGCAGTCGGCCGAAGACGCCGATCTGGCCAAGGCCGAGCCGCGTTTCAACTTCGACAACAAGAGCTGGGTGCTGCCGTCCAGTGAGTCGGAGTACCAGGAGGGCATCAACTCCCTGAACCGCTATGAAGCACGCCTGTCCGACCCGAATCAGCGTGGCGCCTTGTTCTATGCCCGCGCCGACAACCTGAACAACTGGCTGGGCGATGTGGCCACCCGCCTGGGCTCGCTGTCGCAACGCCTGTCGGCCAGCGTGGGCCGGGTCAAATTGAACACCGCACTGAAAACCGAAGCCCTGGCGCCGGGTGAAGTGCCGCAGGTCGACGAAGAAGTGGTGGAAACCCCTTGGATGCAGATCGATAACGTGTTCTACGAGGCCCGTGGCCAGGCCTGGGCGCTGTCCCACCTGTTGCGTGCCATCGAAGTCGACTTTGCCGACGTGCTGGCCAAGAAAAACGCCACCGTCAGCGTGCGTCAGATCATTCGTGAGCTGGAGGCTTCGCAAGAGCCGGTCTGGAGCCCGATGATCCTCAACGGCAGCGGTTTCGGCGTGTTGGCTAACCATTCGCTGGTCATGGCCAACTACATTTCCCGGGCCAACGCGGCGGTGATCGATTTGCGTCAACTGCTCAACCAGGGTTGATGATGGACGCAGCTCAAAACGAGGCCGCGCACCGTGCGGCCTCTGATGCCGAACTGATCTGCTGGGTCGACGAGCGGGACAACCTGCTCGGCCACCTCGTCAGGTCCGATTTGCGCCAGCGCGGCCTGATCGGCCGTTGCACCTTTATCTTCCTGTTCAATTCCAAGGGTGAGCTGTGCGTGCATCGGCGCACCCTGAGCAAGGCCCTGTACCCGGGGTTCTGGGATACGGCGGCGGGCGGGATGGTCGCGGCGGGAGAGTCCTACGCGTTATCTGCGGCCCGCGAGCTGGAAGAGGAACTGGGTGTTGGCGGGGTGGAACTGACCGAGCATGACCATTTCTACTTTGAGGATGGCGAGAGTCGGCTCTGGTGCAAATCCTACTCGGCGATCTGGGATGGGCCATTGCGCCTGCAGCCTGAAGAAGTCATGGAGGCGCGCTTTTTGCCCGTAGAAACGGTCCTGCAGGAAGCCGAGCACAAGCCTTACTGCCCGGACGCCCAGGAGGGCTTGCGGCGCTATCTGGCCTCGCGTCGCTAAAGCTGCATAAATTGGCGCCATTTGGCTCTTAGCAAGTGGGCTTTTTGCCGTTACACTGCGCGACTTTTCACCCGAACCGCCATTGTTTCACCCTGGGATCACTGTAGGAGCGAGCTTGCTCGCGAAAAACTCAAGAACGCCGCGTGCATTCGGAATGCACGCTTCATCGTTGACGATTTTCGCGAGCAAGCTCGCTCCTACAGGTGGGGATTAGCCTTGGCGGCTCGGTAGCGCTGCCCCTGCCTGAGTGGGGCTTCGCGGTCGGTCGTCCCTTAGCGGAGGCCGATCAGTCTTTGTCCTCCCGAGAGGATTGCCGGTGGCCAAAAAAGCCGCATCCTTCGCCGCCCTCGGCGGCCTGGTATTTTCCACCGACGCAGGTCGACACTGCCCGGACTGTCGTCAGCCCGTGGATTCGTGTACCTGCAAACAGACCCTGATCCCCGAAGGCGACGGTATTGCCCGCGTGCGCCGCGAAAGCAAAGGCCGTGGCGGCAAGACGGTGACCACCATCACCGGCGTGCCGTTGGCCGAAGAGCCGCTCAAGGCACTGGCCACCACGCTGAAAAAGCGCTGTGGCACCGGTGGCGCGTTGAAAGACGGTGTCATCGAGATCCAGGGCGATCACGTCGAACTGCTGTTGGCCGAGCTGATCAGGCTGGGTTACAAGGCCAAGAAGTCCGGCGGCTGAGAGCCTCTTCCCAACCTGTGTCTAAACTCTGTCCTGCGAGTGGGGTCTACCTTGCTTACAGGCAAATCGTCATTTTCATTCTTTAGACTGCGCCAGCCTCGAACGAGAGGTGGCGCCTTCGCCTTCATTTATAGGGGACTTCGATGTCCGTACGACGCACACGCAAAGACGATGGCAGCCAATGGACAGTTGCGGACAGCCGCAGTGTTTACGGGATTCGCCATTGGGGGGCCGGGTATTTCGCGATCAATGATGCCGGTCGCGTTGAAGTCCGTCCGAACGGCCCGAACAGCACACCCGTCGACCTCTACGAGCAAGTGGACGAGCTGCGCAAGAGCGGCCTTTCCCTGCCGCTGCTGGTGCGTTTTCCCGACATCCTGCAAGACCGTGTACGCCAGCTGACCGGCGCTTTCGATGCCAACATCGAGCGCCTGGAGTACCAGAGCAAGTACACCGCACTGTACCCGATCAAGGTGAACCAGCAGGAAGCGGTGATAGAGAACATCATCGCCACCCAGAATGTTTCCATCGGCCTCGAAGCCGGCTCCAAGCCTGAGCTGCTGGCCGTGCTGGCTCTGGCGCCGAAGGGCGGCACCATCGTCTGCAACGGTTACAAGGACCGCGAGTTCATCCGCCTGGCGCTGATGGGCCAGAAGCTCGGCCACAACGTATTTATCGTGATCGAGAAAGAATCCGAGGTTGAACTGGTGATCGAAGAGGCCGCCAGCCTCAAGGTCAAGCCACAGGTGGGCCTGCGCGTGCGCCTGTCTTCCCTGGCGTCGAGCAAGTGGGCGGACACCGGTGGCGAGAAGTCCAAGTTCGGGTTGTCGGCGGCGCAACTGCTGTCGGTGGTCGAGCGCTTCCGCGCGGCGGGCCTGGACCAGGGCATCCGCCTGCTGCACTTCCACATGGGTTCGCAGATCGCCAACTTGGCCGACTACCAGCACGGGTTCAAGGAAGCCATTCGTTACTACGGCGAACTGCGCAACCTCGGCCTGCCGGTGGATCACATCGACGTCGGCGGTGGCCTGGGCGTGGACTACGACGGTACTCACTCGCGTAACGCCAGCTCGATCAACTACGACATGGACGACTACGCCGGTGTGGTCGTGGGCATGCTCAAGGAATTCTGCGACGCGCAGAGCCTGCCGCACCCGAATATCTTCTCTGAAAGCGGCCGCTCCCTGACCGCGCACCACGCCATGCTGGTGGTGCAGGTGACCGACGTCGAGAAACACAACGACGAAATCCCGACCATCGAAAACAAGGAAAGCCTGCCGGAAACCGTGCAGTGGCTGGTAGACCTGCTGGGCCCGACCGACATCGAGATGGTCACCGAAACCTACTGGCGCGCCACCCACTACATGAGCGACGTGGCCACCCAGTACGCCGACGGCAAACTGACCCTGGCCGAAAAAGCCCTGGCCGAACAGTGCTACTTCGCCGTGTGCCGCCGCCTGCACAACTCGCTGAAAGCCCGCCAGCGCTCGCACCGCCAGGTGCTGGACGAACTCAACGACAAGCTGGCCGACAAGTACATCTGCAACTTCTCGGTGTTCCAGAGCCTGCCGGACACCTGGGCCATCGGCCAGGTATTGCCGATCCTGCCGCTGCACCGCCTCGACGAAGAGCCGCTGCGCCGCGCCGTGCTGCAAGACCTGACCTGCGACTCCGACGGCAAGATCAAGCAATACGTCGACGAGCAGAGCATCGAGACCAGCCTGCCGGTGCACGCCTTGAACGAAGGCGAAGACTACCTGCTGGGCATCTTCCTGGTCGGCGCCTACCAGGAAATCCTTGGCGACATGCACAACCTGTTCGGTGACACCGACTCGGTGAACATCTACCAGCGCGAAGACGGTTCGGTGTACAGCGCCGGGATCGAGACCCACGACACCATCGAAGACATGCTGCGCTATGTGCACTTGTCGCCGGAGGAGTTGATGACCCACTACCGTGACAAGTGTGCGAGCGCGAAGATCTCCGCGTCGGAACGTACCCAGTTCCTTGATGCCTTGCGCCTTGGGTTGACGCGGTCGTCGTACTTGTCCTCGTAAGCTGAGCTGACACACATCCAACTGTGGAAGGGGCGGTGCGACGATTCGACGTGCCCCCGATAGCGGTACATCAGCAGCAGGTAAGTTGCCTGACACACTGCCATCGGGGCATGGATATCTACACAACTTCCAGTGAATACGGAATCTATGGCAATTAGGCTTCTGTGGTGAGCGGGCTTGTCGAATCGTCGCACCGCCCGCGCTGGGTTGCGAAGCAGCCCCAAAACCTTCACCTCGATTGATTCTGGCTCTCTGCGGTGACCTTATTGGGGCCGCTTCGCAGCCCCGCGCGGGCGGTGCGACGATTCGACAAGCCCGCTCACCACAGAGTTATGTGTCAGCCTTTAAGAGTTGTGTAGATACCTATGGCCATCGGGGGCAAGCCCACCCCACATTTGGAACACTGCTATTGCTGAGGTTTTGTGGCGGTGATCGCCGATTACCGGCTGTACCCGCAGGTGCGTTACCCCGCGTTTCTCCAGGATGGCGCCCAGGCCGTTGCGTGGGCGGTCAACCACAGCGCTGAATACGGTGCATAGTCTGGGCCGGCATTGGCTGGGTCAGTAAATTTCAACGCAGTGAGGAGCCGAACAGTTTCCCGGGTTGTATTTCAGTGTCAGTTGTCCAATGTTTCCTACGCTGTTGGGTCGCGCTATGGTGATATCCCGACTGTTTATCTGCAGATCAAGCGACTCTCCTGAGGCAAGCGGGTGCGGCTGAGTGCCTTGCATAACGATTAGAGCGAACGCGGTCTTGTTTGAGATTCGCTGTACACCTTCAATGGTGCTCGGGCCTTGGCCACTGGTGCATCCGGTTAGTGTGGCCAGGGCGCAGGCGGCAGCAATCCAGACTGTTTTCCTGATATTCATATCTGACTCTCCATGACTGTATGAAAGGGGGAAGTACCCCTGACCATTCAACGCTTGGAATGTCGGTTTGTAACCTGTCAGAACTAACAGGTGGGGTCAGTTGAACCATTGGTCCTGGCGTTTAAGCCGCCAGGCGATGACGCCCAAGGTCAGGCTGCGCAACGTCATGAACAGCAGGAAAGTGATCCACAGTCCGTGATTGCCCAAGCCTTGCAACGCCCAGGCAAACGGCAGTGTTAGCAATAACGTCAGCAGCATCCCATTGCGCATTTCACGCGCACGGGTGGCACCGATAAACAGGCCGTCCAGCAGGTAACTCCCCACCGCAATCAACGGCAGCAGCGCCAGATACGGCAGGTAGATATCGGCGGTGTCGCGCACGCTGGGGATGTCGGTCTGCATGGCGATAAACAGGTGCCCGGCAACCGTGAATAACAGCGCGAAACCGACGCTTGCGATCAGCGACCACCCACCTGCAACTACCAATGAACGGCGCAGTGAGTGGCGGTCGCGGGCGCCGATGGCGTGGCCGCACAGGGCCTCGACTGCGTGGGCCAGACCGTCCAGTGCATGGGCCGTCAGCAGCAGGCCGTTGAGCAGCAGGGCGTTGGCGGCCACGGTCGCATCCCCCAATCGCGCGCCTTGCACGGTGATCATGAAAAACACCGATTGCAGCGCCAGGCTGCGGATAAAGATATCGCGGTTCACCGCCAGCAATGGGCGCCAGCTTTGCCACCGTTTCAACGCGGCCCAGGCGATATGCCCGGGGTAGGCGCGCAGGGCTTTTTGCGTGAGGGCAAGGCCGAGGAGGGCGCCGGTCCATTCGGCGATCACCGATGCGCGGGCCGAGCCGACCACGCCCCAGTCCAGGCCCAGTACAAACCACAGGTTCAGGGCGATGTTGACCAGGTTGGTGGTCAACAGGATTGCCAATGGCGCCCGGGCGTTTTGCGTGCCGAGGAACCAGCCCACCAGCGCGTAGCTGGCCAGGGCGGCGGGGAGGCCGAACAGACGGGTATGGAAGAACTCGCGGGTCAGTTGATTGAGTTCGGGGGAAGGCTGCATCCATTCCAGGGCCAGATGGCTCAGCGGAATGCCGACGGTCCCCAGCACCATCGCCAACCCCAGCGCCAGCAGCAAGCCTTGCAGCAGGATTTGCCGCAGTGCCGCACCGTCCTTGCGCCCGGCGGCCTGGGCGGCGAAACCGGTGGAACCCATGCGCAGAAAAACCATGGCCCAGGCGAGGAAGGTATACAAGCTGGCACCGACGGCCACGGCGCCCAGTTGGTGGGCGTGGGGCAGGTGGCCGATGACCATGCTGTCGACCAACGCCACCAGCGGCACCGAAATGTTCGACAGGATCATCGGCGCAGCCAAAGCCCATACGCGGCGATGGGTAGGGCGGTCGCGCCAGTCGGTGAGTAAGGTGGACATGCAGGCTCCTTGGGGGAGCGGCATTGTAACCGGCCATTGGCAACGCAACAGGGTCAATGTGGCATGGGGCCCAATGTCCGTGGGATTTGGCTGGGACTTGAGACCGTTGAGAACCAACTCACCCTCCGTCGGTCAATGTGACCAGCGCCACATCGGCTTGGCCGGCGCTGATATATAGTTCACCCCTCGGTTCCCTCTGACTACGAGTGCCCCATGCTTAACAAAGGATTGTTCCTGGCCTGCGCGCTGGCCCTGCTGAGCGCCTGCGATTCTTCCGATAAACCGGCAGCACCGCCTGCGCCCACCGTGGCGACGGCGCCGAAACCGGCCAAGGCGGCGGTGGATGTGGCGGCGCTGAAGCAGCGCTATGCCGGGCGTGAGTTGAGTGTGGTGGACGTGTCCGAGGTGCAGTTGGACGGGGCCAGCACCTTGTCGGTGAGTTTTTCCATTCCGTTGGATCCGGAGCAGAAGTTTGCCGACAAACTCCATCTGGTCGACAGCAAGTCCGGCAAGGTCGATGGCGCCTGGGAGCTGTCCGATAACCTGATGGAACTGCGCCTGCGCCACCTGGAGCCCCAGCGCAAACTGGTGCTGACGGTGGATGCCGGGGTGAAGGCGGTCAACGCCAACACGCTCGCCGCCGAGTACATCGCGCGCCTGGAAACCCGTGACCTGCAAGCCACCGTCGGCTTCGCCAGCCGTGGCACATTGTTGCCGACGCGCCTGGCCGAAGGCCTGCCAGTGATCGCGCTGAACGTCGACAAGATCGACGTTGAATTCTTCCGGATCAAGCCCGAATCCCTGCCGTCGTTCCTGGCACAGTGGGGGCGCAATACCAGCCTGCAAAGTTATGAATCCCGCGAACTGCTGCCGCTGGCCGACCTGGTCTACGGCGGCCGTTTCGACCTGAACCCGGCGCGCAATACCCGTGAAACCCTGCTGCTGCCGATCGCCGGCCTCAAGCAATTGCAGCAACCGGGCGTGTACCTGGCGGTGATGCGCGCTTCGGGCACCTACAACTATTCGCAACCGGCCACGCTGTTTACCTTGAGCGATATCGGCCTGTCGGTGCACCGCTACGCCAATCGCCTGGATGTGTTTACCCAGGCGCTGGAAGGTGGCAAGGCGTTGGATGGCGTCGACCTTGAAGTGCTCGATGCCGACGGCCGTGTGCTGGGCCAGGGCAAGACCGAGAAGGGCGGCCACGCTGAGTTGCCGTTGCCGAAAAAGGCCCAGGTGCTGCTGGCCAAACAGGGTGAGCAGACCAGTCTGCTGCGCCTGGACAGTGCCGCGCTGGATCTGGCCGAGTTCGATATCGGCGGCCAACCTTCCCATCCGTTGCAATTCTTTGTGTTCGGCCCGCGCGACCTGTATCGCCCCGGCGAAACCGTGCTGCTCAACGCCCTGCTGCGGGACAAGGACGGCAACGCGGTCAAGCCGCAACCGGTGAGCGTCGAAGTGCGTCGCCCGGACGAACAGGTGAGCCGCAAGTTTGTCTGGGATGCCGATGCCTCGGGCCTCTACCAATATCAACTGCAACTGGCCGGCGAAGCACCGACCGGCCGCTGGCAGTTGGTGTTCGACCTGGGCGATGGCAAGCCGCAGCTGTATGAGTTCCTCGTCGAAGACTTCCTGCCCGAGCGCCTGGCGCTGGAACTCAAGGGCAGCGACACGGCATTGAGCCCGGCGGATAACCCGGTGATCAAGGTCAACGGTCGCTACCTCTACGGTGCGCCGGCGTCGGGCAACCGCGTCAGCGGGCAAGTCTATGTGCGCCCCCTGCGCGAAGCGGTCAAGTCGCTGCCGGGCTATCAATTCGGCTCCGTCACCGAAGAAGAACTGAGCCAGGACTTCGAGCTCGACGAAAGCGTGCTCGACGCCAAGGGCCAGGAAGAACTGACCCTGGAAAGCAAATGGGCGGAGGCCAAATCTCCCCTGCAACTGATCGTGCAAGCCAGCCTGCACGAGTCGGGCGGACGGCCGATCACCCGGCGCCTGGTACAGCCGATCTGGCCGGCCGAGCAACTGCCGGGCCTGCGTGGCCTGTTTGACGGCAAGGAAACCAATGGCGACGGCCCGGCGGAATTCGAAGTGCTGCTGGCCAACCAGGACGGGCAGAAACTCGCCGCGCAAAACCTCAAGGTCCGCCTGGTACGCGAGCGCCGTGACTACTACTGGAACTACTCCGACAGCGATGGCTGGAGCTATCACTACAACGAGAAATTCCTAAACCTCGATGAACAGACCCTGAGCATCAAGGCCGGCGATACTGCCAAGGTCAGCTTCCAGGTGGAGTGGGGCCCGTACCGCGTCGAGGTCGAAGACCCGCAGACCGGCCTGGTCAGCAGCCTGCGCTTCTGGGCCGGCT
The DNA here is from genome assembly GCF_005233485.1 of Pseudomonas sp. CFBP13509. NCBI lineage: Bacteria > Pseudomonadati > Pseudomonadota > Gammaproteobacteria > Pseudomonadales > Pseudomonadaceae > Pseudomonas > Pseudomonas sp. CFBP13509. The sequence continues at coordinate 51,292 of NZ_QGAA01000002.1, read as the reverse complement.
ACCAGGCCCAGGACAACACCGAAGGCGGCGCCGTGCGGCCCGATCAGGTCAAGCTGGCGCTGGATAAACCCGCCTATGGCGACGGCGACACCGCCAACGTCACGGTCACGCCGCCGGCTGCCGGTAAAGGCTACCTGCTGGTGGAATCCGCCGAAGGGCCGCTGTGGTGGCAGGAAATCGACGTGCCGGCCGAAGGTAAAAGCTTTGCCGTGAAGCTTGATCCGAAATGGTCGCGCCATGACCTGTACGTCAGCGCCCTGGTGGTTCGTCCCGGCGAGCGCAAAGCCAATATCACCCCCAAGCGCGCGGTAGGCCTGCTGCATCTGCCGCTGGATCGCACCCAGCGCAAGCTTGGCGTGACCCTGGCCGCGCCGGAAAAAATGCGCCCCAAACAACCGCTGACGGTGAAGATCGCCGCCAAAAACGCCGATGGCAGCGTGCCGAAACAGGTGCACGTGCTGGTGGCGGCGGTGGACGTGGGCATCCTCAATATCACCGAATACCCGACGCCGGACCCGTACTCCAGCCTGTTCGGCCGCAAGGCCTATGGCGTGGACCAGTTCGATATCTACGGCCAGTTGATCGAAGCCGGGCAGGGCCGCCTGGCCAGCCTGGCCTTTGGGGGCGACGCCGCGCTGGCCAAGGGCGGCAAGCGTCCGGACACCAGTGTGACCATCGTCGCCCTGCAAAGCGCACCGGTGACCTTGAATGAGCAGGGCGAGGGTGAAGTCAGCGTCAACATCCCCGACTTCAACGGCGAATTGCGCCTGATGGCCCAGGCCTGGAGCGATGACCGCTACGGCATGGCCGAAGGCAAGACCTTGATCGCCGCGCCGCTGGTGGCCGAGCTGTCGGCACCGCGCTTCCTCGCCGGCGGTGACCAGACGACGTTGGCCCTGGACCTGTCCAACCTGTCGGGCAAGGCGCAGAAACTCGATCTGCAACTGAGTGCCGAAGGGCAATTGGAGCTGGTCAACAGCGGCGCGCAAAGCGTCGAGCTCAAGCAAGGCCAGCGCACCACCCTGCGTATCCCGGTGAAAGCCTGGGGTGGCTTGGGTCAAGGCAAGGTGAAGGTCACGGTCAATGGCCTGGACCTGCCCGGTGAGAACCTGCCGCCGTTCAGCCGCGAATGGACCCTGGGCGTGCGCCCGGCCTACCCGGCGTTGCTCAAGCATTACCGCGCGGTGCTCAAGGGCGAGCCGTGGAGCTTGCCCGCCGGCGCATTGGATCAATTCGATGCCTCTGGGCGTGAGGCGCTGCTGAGCCTGTCGAGCCGGCCGCCGCTGAACCTGGGTGCGCAGATCTCGGCGCTCAAGGCCTACCCGTATGGGTGCCTGGAGCAGACCGCCAGTGGTCTGTACCCGTCGCTGTACGCCGACGACGCGCTGCTCAAGCGTTTGAGCATCAAGGGCGAGCCGGATGCCGAGCGCAAACGCAAGATCGAGCTGGGCATCGAACGCCTGCTGGGCATGCAGCGCTACAACGGCAGCTTCGGTTTGTGGGGCGCCGATGGCGAAGAGGAATATTGGCTGACGGCTTATGTCACCGACTTCCTGTTGCGTGCCCGTGACCAGGGCTTCGCTGTACCACCCGAAGCGCTGAAAAAAGCCAGCGAGCGCCTGCTGCGCTATGTGCAGGAGCGCAACCTGATCGAAGTCGACTACAGCGACAACGCTGACCACACGCGCTTTGCCGTGCAGGCCTACGCCGGCATGGTACTGGCGCGCAGTCAGCAGGCGCCGTTGGGGGCGCTGCGCAGTATTTTCGAGCGACGCAGCGACGCGCGTTCCGGGTTGCCGTTGGTGCAGTTGTCCATCGCATTACAGAAGATGGGTGACCAGCCCCGTGCGGATCAAGCCTTGCTGGCCGGCCTGGCGGCGCAACGCAGCGCCAAGGAATGGCTGGCCGACTACGGCAGCCCGCTGCGCGATCAGGCGATGATCCTGGCATTGCTGGAAGAAAACGACTTGGCCAAGGGCAAGCGTGAGGAGCGCTTGTTTAGCCTGTCCGATCAGTTGGCGGCCAGCCCGTACCTGTCGACCCAGGAGCGCAATTCGCTGTTCCTGGCCGGGCGCCTGGGGTTCGCCCAGCCCGAGTCGGCCTGGAAGGTCCTGCTCAATGGCAGCGGTGGGGAACATGAGCTGAACAATCAACAGTCGACGCTGGACCTGGAAGGCAAGCTGCTTTCTGGCGATCTGAACCTGACCAATCAGGGCGATGTGCCGGTCTACCAGCAATTGACGATCTCGGGTTATCCCCAGGTGCCACCGGCACCGGGTGGCGACAACCTGAGCATCCGCCGGGAATACCTGGGCATGAATGGCCAACCGCTGAACCTGCGCAACCTCAATAGCGGCGACCTGGTGCTGGTGCACCTGGCCGTGAGCGCCAGGCAGCGCGTGCCGGATGCCTTGGTGGTCGATCTGTTGCCTGCGGGCTTGGAGCTGGAAAACCAGAACCTGGCACAAAGTGCCGCCAGCCTGGAAAACGCCAGCAGCCAGGTGAAGGAGTGGCGTGAGTCGATGCAGAACGCGGCGCTCAAGCATCAGGAGTTTCGTGATGACCGTTACGTGGCGGCCATCAACCTTGACGGCGATGGCACCACGCACTTGCTGTACCTGGCCCGTGCCGTGACACCGGGCACTTACCGCGTGCCACCGCCGCAGGTGGAGTCGATGTATCGGCCGAACTGGCAGGCGGTGGGGGAGACGCCGGCGGATCTGGTGATCAAGGGACGCTGAAATTTGACGGTTGATCACTGTAGGAGCGGGCTTGCCCGCGAAGAACGCAAGGGCACCGCGTTTATTCCGGATGTCAGCGTTATCGTTGACGTCCTTCGCGAGCAAGCTCGCTCCTACAGTGGCTGGGTGTTTTTGGGTTCAGTGGACGACCCAGCTGAGCAGCCACAGGCCAAGTATCAGCCAGATCACCCCGAAGATGATCGAAGCGCGCATGAAGGCGCGTACGGCTGAGTACAGAAACAGCAGGCCGACGATCAGGGTGAGGATGCTGATGATCGAGGTGTCCATGCCCAATGTGCGTGACAGGCCTTCGACAAAGTTGCCGCCGGCGTGGGTCAAGGCTCCGAACAATCCGCTGAGCCCGTCGACGATAAAGCGGATGACGGAACCGAGCGCCTGGCCCAACCATTCGAAAAAGCTTTCTACCTGCATATGTGTGTCCTGATAAGAAGGTGGGCGTATCTGTGCCTTTGGTTGTTATTGCAACAGGCTAGTTCCCTACAAGCATAGAGGTTTGCCCGCTTGAATTTGCGTTTACTTGTCCGCTGGACCCTGGCGAGCCTGGTCTTGATGATTGCCCTGCTGTGGCTGGCCGATCGTATCTGGCCGTTGCCGTTGCCCAGGGACGACCTGGCGCGGGTAGTGCTGGCCGAGGATGGCACGCCGTTGTGGCGGTTTGCCGATGCCAACGGTGTGTGGCGTTACCCGGTGCAAACCAGCGAAGTGTCGCCGTATTACCTCGATGCACTGCTCACCTACGAAGACCGCTGGTTCTATCAGCATCCCGGTGTTAACCCGTTGGCGCTGGTGCGGGCGACGTGGCAGAACCTGACGGGCGCGCGGGTGGTGTCGGGTGGCAGTACGTTGTCGATGCAGGTGGCGCGCCTGCTGGATCCTCACTCGCGGACCTTCCACGGCAAGTTGCGCCAACTGTGGCGCACGGCGCAGTTGGAGTGGCACCTGTCCAAGGAACAGATTCTCAACCTGTACCTGAACCGCGCACCGTTCGGCGGCACGTTGCAGGGCGTGGCGGCCGCCAGCTGGGCGTACCTGGGCAAGTCCCCGGCGCAACTGACCCACGCCGAAGCCGCTTTGCTCGCGGTATTGCCCCAGGCGCCGAGCCGCCTGCGCCCGGATCGCCACCCGCAGCGCGCCCAGGAGGCCCGCGACAAAGTACTGCGCCGCCTCGCCGAGTTCCAGGTGTGGCCACAAGCGGCCGTCGACGAAGCGCTGGAGGAGCCGTTGCTGCTCGCCCCGCGCCTGGAGCCGAGCCTGGCGCCGCTGCTTGCCCGCCGCCTTAACCGTCCGGACAGCCCGCCGCTGATTCGCACCACGCTGGATGCCACCCTGCAACGCCGTCTTGAAGACCTGTTGTTGGGCTGGCGTGCGCGGTTGCCGGAATACACCTCGGCCGCGATCCTGGTGGTGGAAGAAGAAAACATGGCCGTGCGCGCTTACCTGGGGTCAGTGGACATCAACGACGCCAAGCGCTTTGGCCATGTGGACATGATCAGCGCGCTACGTTCGCCGGGCTCTACCTTGAAGCCGTTCCTGTATGGCATGGCCCTGGACGAGGGCCTGATTCACTCCGAATCGCTGTTGCAGGACGTGCCCCGGCGTTATGGCGATTATCGGCCGGGCAACTTTTCCATGGGCTTTACCGGCGCAGTGCCGGCGAGCACGGCGCTGTCCAGTTCGCTGAACCTGCCGGCGGTGCAGTTGCTGGAAGCCTACGGGCCCAAGCGGTTTGCCGCGCAGATGCGCATGGGCGGCGTGCCATTGGCCCTGCCGGCGTTGGCCGAGCCCAACCTGGCGCTGATCCTCGGCGGCGCGGGCAGCCGCCTGGAGGATCTGGTCAGCGGCTACAGCGCCTTTGCCCGCGACGGCAGGAGCGCCACCCTTCGATTACAGCCGGACGATACGCTGAGAGAGCGGCCCTTGCTGTCGCCAGGGTCCGCCTGGATTATTCGGCGCATCCTCAGTGGCCAGGCGCGGCCTGATCGCGACCCGCGTGCCGAGCTGGTGCAGCGCCCGGTCCTGGCCTGGAAAACCGGGACCAGCTACGGTTTTCGCGATGCCTGGGCGATTGGCGTGGGGCCGCGCTATTTGATCGGTGTGTGGATCGGTCGCCCGGACGGCACGCCGGTGCCGGGGCAGTTCGGTTTGGCCTCGGCGGCGCCGCTGATGTTGCAGGTGCATGACGTGCTGACCAATCGCGACAGCCAGCGCGGCATCAGCGCGCAGGTGGTGGCGGTGCCGACCAATGTCGGCGTGGCGGCGATCTGTTGGCCGCTGGGCCAGCCCATGAACCGCAGCGACCCGAATTGCCGCCGCCAGCGCTTTGCCTGGACCCTGGACAACACCACGCCGCCGACCTTGCAGGCGCTGGATCAGCCATTGAGCGTCGGCTTGATGGAAAGCGTCTGGGTCAACGCCAAGGGCTTGAGGGTGGATGCCCATTGCCCTGGCGCTGTGTCTAAAAATATCGCCTTGTGGCCCGCACCGCTGGAGCCATGGTTGCCCAGGATCGAGCGCCGTGACGCGCGGATTCCCGCCGCCGACCCCGACTGCCCGCCACCGGCGCTGGCGGCGTCTTCGCCGCTGTCGATTGTCGGCGTGCGCGAAGGCGACCAACTGCGCCTGCCCGCCGCCAGTCAGCAAACCCTGCGCCTCAAGCTTTCCGCCCTGGGCGGCAGCGGCCGGCGCTGGTGGTTCCTCAACGGCGCCCCCCTGGGCGACAGCGCCAACCAGGACAGCATCAATGCCAGTTTCGAGCGCTTGGGCCGCTACCAACTCAGCGTCCTCGACGAAGCCGGCCAGACCGCCCGGCTCGAATTCAGCGTGGTGGATTAGGGCCTCATCGGGGGCAAGTCGAATCGTCGCACCGCCGCTATTCACTTGCCTTCACTCTCCATCCCCCTGAAGCTATACCCATTCAGGAGCCCCCCATGAACCTCGAACACCTCACCGAACGTCTGCACCGCATCCGCGATACCAACGACTGGAAGCCATTCCACAGCCCGAAGAACCTGGCCATGGCCGCCAGCGTGGAAATGGCCGAACTGGTGGAAATCTTCCAGTGGCTCACCGAAGACCAGTCCCGCCAGTTACCCGCCGACAAACTTGCCCACGCCGGCCAGGAAGTGGGCGATATCGTGCTGTACCTGCTGTTGCTGTGCAGCGAGCTGGGCCTGGACATGAACGAGGTGGTGCGCGCCAAACTGGCCGACAGCGAGCGGCGGTTTGCCCATGAGTGACCGGCATTTCGACCAATTGGCCACGCGCTTCGCCGAGAAAATCTACGGTGGCGCAAAAGGCGCGATTCGCCTGGCTGTGCTCCAGGCCGACCTGGCTGAGGCCCTGCCGGAGCGTCCGTTGCGCGTGCTGGATATCGGCGCGGGCCTGGGGCATATGTCGCTGTGGCTGGCCGAGCGCGGCCATCAGGTGACTCTGGCGGAACCCGCCGAGCCGATGCTCGAAGGCGCGCGCCAGCGCTTCGCCGAAGCCGGACAGAGCGCCACCTTCATTCATGCGCCCTGGCAAGATCTGCTCGGCCAGCTCACCGAGCCCTACGACCTGGTGCTGTGCCATGCCGTGCTGGAATGGCTGGCCGAACCCCACGGTATCCTGCCGGTGCTGCACCAGCTGACGCTGCCCGGCGGCTGGTTGTCGCTGGCTTTCTACAACCGCGATGCACTGATTTATCGCAACCTGCTCAAAGCCCATTTCCGCAAGATGCGCAAGAACGACATGGCCGGCGAAAAGCAGAGCCTGACCCCACAACAGCCCCTCGACCCGCGGGAATTGGCGGCGCAACTCGAAGGGCTTTGGCAGGTCGAAAGCCAAAGTGGCGTGCGGGTATTCCACGACTATATGCCGGTGGAATTCCAGGCCCGCGCCGACTTGAAGGACCTTGTAGAGATGGAGCTCGCTCACCGTCGTCACCCAAGCTTTGCCGGACTTGGGCGTTATTTGCACTGGATCTGCCGTCCGGTATAAGCGGCCCAGTCTGCGGAGGTCGAAATGCGTCGTCTCTGTTTGATCCTGTTATCCCTCGGGCTGGGCGCCTGCTCCAGCCCTAACCCTTATGTGGCGGCTTCTGCGCCCATGCCACCGGCGCCCGCGCAGGCGGCCACGACCTTCGACGCCAGCGCCTACCCGGCACCGGTGCGCGACTATGGCGCCTACCGCAATTGGGCCTGGCGCAACGGCCAGCTCCCGGCCGGCACGGCCTGGGCGGACTCGGCGCAGGTCGCCGAAGCGGTCAGCGGTGCCCTCGACCAGCGCGGCCTGCGGCCCTTGCACGACAACCGCCCGGCGGACCTGCTGGTGAGCGCCGATGTGCGCCTGGAGAAGCGTCTCAAGCAGGTCCAGGACGATTACGGCTACGGATACGGCGGCTATAACCGCTACGGCCCGGGCTACGGCATGTACAACTCGGTGCCGATCGTGCGCACCTATGAAGTTCAAGTGGTGGTGGTGCGGGTTAATCTGTTCGACGCCCGCAGCGGCCAGCCGGTGTGGAGTGCCAGCGCGGAAACCGGCAGCCAGGGCAGCCTCAGCGAGCGTGCGGATGCGTTGCGCCAGGCCGTGCAGAAGGCGATGACCGCCTATCCTCCGAGTTAACAGCTATTCTCATCTAAAGCCCGGTCCCTTGTTGGAGATCAACCATGTTTCGTCGTATCGCTACGCTAGCTTTTGTTGTGCTGCTGGGCGGTTGCCAGACCAGCCAGGTCAACCACGATTTTGATGCCAGCCGCGACTTCGGCGCCTACCGCAACTGGGCCTGGAAAGACCCGGCGCTGCAATACCGCCCCGATGATCCGCGGATCAAGAGCGACCTCACCGAACAACGCATCCGCCAGGCCGTGGGTGAACAGCTTGACCAGCGCGGCCTGCGCCCGGCAGCCGCAGGCACCCGGGCTGACCTGAACGTGCAGGCCTACCTGATCGTCGAAGACCGCCAGCAACAAGTCACCACCAACTATGGCGGCGCCTGGGGTGGCCCGTGGAACGGCTATTGGGGCGCGCCGATGTACAACGAAACACGCAACATCACCTACAAGGTGGCGACCATCCAGATCGACCTGCTCGACGGCAAGGACGGCAAGCTGGTGTGGCGCGGCAGTGATGAACAGATGATGAGCAGCACGCCCAACCCCCAGGATCGTAATAACGCGATTCGCACGACGGTGACCCGCATCCTCTCCAGCTACCCACCGCACTGACCGTTTGTAACGACCGGCCGGCGCACCTGCCAAGCCTTGTCTACACTCCACGGCAACACGGAGAGTAAGCGCTAAGGAGTGCCTGATGTCTCCCCGACTCGGTTGCAGGCAGCGTGGTGCGATTGGCTTGATGGCAGCGGGCACCCTGGCGTTAGCGCTGGTGTTCCTGCTGCTGGCGGTGGACAGCGGCCGCCTCTACCTGGAAAAGCGCAAGCTGCAGTCCATTGCCGACACCGCCGCCCTGGAGGCCGCCGGGCGTGGTGGCCTGTGCAGCCCGACCACCAGCGCCAACGACTATGCCGTGCAGAACGCTGCGCGCAATGGCTTCACCGTGGTTGCCGGCGACAGCAGTCGTGGCCTGGCCGTGACCTGCGGCACATTGACGACCAATGCCGGCAACATCCGCGTATTCAGCGCCGACGCCAGCAAAAACGAGGCCATTCGGGTAGTGGCGACGCGCAGCGTAGTAACCAGCGTCGCCACCGGTATCTGGAATATGTTCAGCGGTACGCCGGCGTCCACCCAGATGACCCTGGGTGCCACCGCCGTGGCCGCGTACGCGCCGCCAGTGGCGCAACTGACGATTCGCAGCAACCTGGCGACGGTGGATTCGGCGAAGTCCCCGCTATTGAACATGGTCATTGGCAACCTGTTGGGCGGCAGCCTGTCGCTGACGGCGGCGGGCTGGAATGGCTTGCTGGCGACGAACGTCAACCTGCTCGGCTACCTGGATCAGTTGGCGATTGAGCTGAACGTGACGGCGGGTGACTACGATGCGCTGCTCAACGCCGCCGTATCCGCCAACCAGTTGATCGATGCCGCGGTAAAGGTGCTGCAAAAAAACGGCGCGGTGGCGACGGCGGTCATCAACGATGTGATTTCATTGAAAGCCATCGCGCCCAATACCCAGCTGCTGAAAGTCGCAGACCTGCTGAAGGTTGCCAGCGGAACACCGGCCGCGGCGTTGAATACCAATGTGCAGTTGTTTCAATTGCTGGAGGCCGTTGCGCAGCTGTCCAATAGCAAGAGTGCGGTGAGTGCGGCCGCTCAGGTGAATATTCCCCTGGTGGGCAATGTCTCGATCCAGACCAAAGTCATCGAGCCGCCGCAATTGTCGGCGATCGGTAATCCGGCGAAGGCCAAGGCGGGGCTTCTGAATAACCCGCAGACGGATCAGATTGTTGTCCGAACCGCGCAACTGCGCACATTGGTTACGGTGGATGCGCCGATCATCAAGCTGGTGTCGGGGGTTTCATCAATCCTGACCGGGTTGGCGACACCGGTGTCGAAGGTGGTCGGCGGCCTGTTGAACCTGAACATCCCGGCAGTGGTGGGCGGCGTGTTGTGCCTGGTGGCGTGTAACGTCACCGACGTGGATATCACGCAATCACTGTCCATCTACATCGAAGCGGCCAGTGCGCAGAGCCAAGTCACGGACTACAGCTGTGCCACGCCGGCCACAAAGTCGCTAACGGTGCAGGCCACCACCGCCATGGCTACCTTGGGCGTGGGCTATGTCGACCCTGCCACCGCGTTTTCATCATCGGCGCCAGTCACCGTGCAGCCGGTCAGGCTGATCGATTTTGGCCAGCGCTACTGCATTGTGCTGTCGCTGATATGCGGCACGCGTACAGCGGGTGTAGGCGGTGGTTTGAATGTGAAGGCGTTGTCTACCGTGGCAGCGCAGACCAGCTCGTTGCTGTTTTTACCGGTCGCCGATATGAATGCCGCGCCGACCTACAAAAGTCCAACCGGCACCGCCAATATCGTCAATAGCCTGGGAGCAACCCTGAGCGGCCTGCAGGTTACCTACGTACCGCCCAGCGGCAGCACACCCGGTGCGGCGAACGGCACTGTTACGACGGCCCTGGCTACCATCACCAGCGCGGTGGTCACCCTTGTCCAGGACGTCCTGTCACCGCTGCTCGACCCCATTGTCAACACGCTGCTCCCGGCCCTGGGCATCAACCTGGGCAACGCTGAAGTCGGCGCCAACCTGACGTGTCAGATGGGCCGCGCCTACCTGGTGATCTGAACCACCGGCAGTTCCACACAAAACCGTGCGCCTTCCTCGCCATTGATCACGCTCAAGCGCCCACCCATGTTTTCCACGATCCCGTAGCTTACCGACAGCCCCAGGCCGGTCCCCACCCCAATCGGCTTGGTGGTAAAAAACGGCTCGAAAATCCTCTCCAATAATCGTGGGTCGATGCCGCCACCGTTGTCCTCGACCCAGATGCGCACATGCCGGCTGTCGTGCTCGCAGTGCAGTGCAATCCAGGGGCGCAATTGCGCGGCTGTTTCGCGCTGGCTCAATAGCGCATCGCGGGCGTTGACCATCAGGTTGATCAACACCTGCTCAAGCTGGTCGACATGACCTTTGACCTGCACCCTGAAGTCTGCAGGTGTGATGCGCAGGTCCACGCCTTTGCCGCGCAGGCCCTCACTCAGCAGCGATATGGTCCCTTCCACGGCTTGCGCTGGGTCGAACGGTTGCTGTTCGATTTCCGAACGGCGGCCAAACACGCGCATATGGTCCACCACCCTCGCCGCGCGTTGCACTTGGGTGTCGATGCGCTTGAGTTTTTCGGTGAGGTAGTCGATCTGCGCGTCGCCGTTGGCCAGGCGCTTGAGCACATTGACGATCGCCATGCGCATCACGTTCAGCGGCTGGTTGATCTCATGGGCCAGGCCCGTGGCCATTTCGCCGAGGGTCGCCATCTTGGCGCTCTGGGTCAGTTGCTGCTGGGAGCGACGCACTTCGGTGTTGTCGCGGCCCACGGCCTGCACCTCCACCAGTTGACCTTGTTCATCAAACACACCACGGTCGGACCATACCCACCAGGCATGTTCGCGCCCGGGCAGCTGCAGGCTGATTTCGGCGGTGCTCACCGGAAACTCGGGGGTCAGTCGGCGGATGCGTTGGATAAATGCCTGGCGCTGTTCATCCGACAGCCACGCGTCCAATTGCCGCCCCGGCAGTTGCGCGGGCAAGCACTCCAGGTAGTTGGCCAGCGGCGTGTTGCCAAACGTCAGGGTCAGGTCCGGGCGATAACGGCAGATCATTGCCGGCGAGTCTTCCACCAGGATGCGGTAGCGCTCTTCGCTCTGCCTGACCTGTTCGGCGGCCAGGGTCGCGTCGGTCACATCGAGCCATAGCCCCACGGCCTCCACCGGCAGGCCCAAGTCATCGCGCAGCAGCTTGGCCTCGTCGAGCAGCCAATGGTAGTCGCCGCGGGTGTCGCGCACCCGGTAGCGGCTGCGTACATTCCCTTCGCGTAGTAATTGACGGGTGCGTTGGAAGTACAACTCACGGTCTTCGGGATGGATCAACGAGGCCAGGCCGTCATGGCTGCAATCGGCCAGGCTCCAGCCCAGCAGCGGCAACAGGCTGTCGCTGAAAAACGCCGGGTGCAGCGCGCCGCCGACATAGCGCTGCACGTAGATCACCGCCGGTGAACTGGCGATCAGGTTATCCAGGCGTGCATGGGCGGCGGCGGCTTGCAGTTGCTGGTTCTTGATGTCGCTGATGTTGAGCATGAAACCGACCCAGCGCCGGTTGTCGCCCACGCCCAGTACCTGGCCCTGCACGCGATACCAGATGGGCGTGTGGTCCGCGTCACTGCCTGGCAGGCGCACGCTGGTCAGCAGGGGTTTGTCCAGTGCCTGCAGGTCTTGCAGGTGGCTGAGCAGTTCCTGGCGATCAGCGGGGTGGATCAGCTCCAGCCAGAGGGCCAGTGCCTGGCGCGTGGCGCCGTGTTCCTGGCCCAGGCTATGCAACAACTGGGGAGCGAGCTGGATCTCCTGGGTGGCGGGCAGCAGTTCCCACCAGCCGGTGCCGAGCAGTTTTTGCAGGGCCTCCATGCGCTCCAGTTGCTGATGGCTGCGTTGTTCGCGCAGGCGGTTCAGCAGCGGGGCGGCGAGTGCGGCGGTGAGGTCCAGCCAGTCACGTTCGCGGGTGTGCGGTTCGCCGCCGTAGAAACCGCAGAGCAACCAGGCTGCCACGCCCTGGCTGTCACGGTAGGGCACCAGCAAACCGTCGATATCGCCGAAAATGCTCTGCAGGCGGGGGTTGTCAATGCGCCCGTGGGCCAGGCTCAGGAGCGCGTTGCCGTTGACACTGTCCAGGCTGGCCCCCAGATGTTGGCCGGTTTGCCACAAGCCCGGGGCGTCGTGAGCAGTGTATTGGCTGTAGATCCGCCAACCCTGGTTGGCTTCATCGAGCAATGCCAGGGCCACACAGGGGATACGCCAGCGTTGGGCCAGGCTGCGCAGTTGCTCGTTGAACGTCTCGGGCAGGCGACTCAGGCTGCACACTCGCAACTGTTCGCTCATCCTGCAGGCGAGTTGGTGGTTCTGCTCGCGCTGTTCAGCCAGGTGGCGGCCGGCGAGCAAGTCGCCGATGTCCAGCAGGTGCAGCACCCAGCGGTCGCCCTCCGGCTCGACCCAGCCGCGGGTGGGCAGGACCTGGCCGGCAGAGCCCTGGAAGTCCAGGTCCAGGGTATGGCGTTGCCAGTCGGCAGGGCTGCCTTCGATACTCAAGGCGCTGCTGGCGCACAGCAACTCCCGCAGCAGCGGCCGTGCTTCACCCGCGACGGGCATGGCGAGTTGCGAACGCAGTGTGCCGCTGATGTCCACCACATGGCCTTGATGATCCAATAACACGCGCAGCCCTGCCGCAGGGACAGTGGGCGCCTCGAAGGCCTGGGTGCCGACACGGCCCCGCAGGCGCTCGAAGAAATTATTCCCCGCAGTCAAAACTGAAGACTCGAGCTGGCCGAAAGGTTGGTCGGCAGGTTCGGTACAGTGCCAATGCCTGGCACCACCAGCGCCGGGAATACGGAGTAGAGGTTGGAGGAGGGGTATTTGATCGTGACAGTCAGCGTGGTGCCGGTGTAGGTGGCGCTGATGAAGGACGGCTGGAACTGGAAGTTGGCGGGGATCCAGCTCAATTGCGCCGCTACCGCATCTTTCGCCCGCTGGGTGACAAGGGTGGGGTAGGCCGATCCTGCCGCTACCGGGTCTACCGCCATGGCCTGGCGCACGGCCTCGGCCGCCGCCTGGTTGAACGACTGCATCAACAGCAGCGGCAGGCTGAAGCTGATCAAGCCATAGAACACCGCAAAAAAGATCCCGAAGACCAAGGCGAACTCGATCGCCGCAGCCCCTTTTTGCTTTGCCGGCAGGCCTGTTTTCATGACTGCGTCTACCCTGACGTCTACGACTCGATATCAGCATAGAATCATTCAGCGAAAAGGAACGTTTTTTACGTGATTCATGGCGTAGTGATAGTGATCTGGCTGGGAGTCTGTGCGGTGCAGGATATTCGCCGGCGACAGATCGCCAATGGCTTGACCCTGGGCGTGGCGTTGCTGGCGTTGTTATACCTGTTGTGCACAGGTGCCACCTGGCTGGGCGCGCCGGCGAGCGCCGGTCTCTTGGCGTTTGCCCTGGCGCTGCTGTTGACCCTGCCGGGCTATGCGCTGGACCGCTTCGGTGCGGGCGACGTGAAGCTGCTCGCGGCGCTGGGCCTGGCCACCACGGTGGATCATGTGTTGTGGTCCCTGATCGGTGCCGCCATCACCCTGGTCGGCTGGTTGGTCGTTCGTCAACAGCTCGGTCCGCGCGCCGCTGATCGGGTGCAAGGCCCGCCTGCCAAGCAGCCTTTCGCCGCGTTTTTATTCGCGGGTTTTGTGCTGTATGGGGTATGGACCCTTTAGTCGCACAATGCCTCTATTGCTATGTACAGAGTCGGAAAGTAGGTCTACGTTTATGGAACGGATGTATAGGATTCTTCGTCCAAACGGATAGGTCAGTCTTTTGGCTTGCCAGGCATGGAGTCGCGTGTGAACAAGCTGAAATCGGCTGTAAAAGTGCTGGTGGTCGATGACCAACCGCTGATCGTTGAGGAGCTTTGCGAGTTCCTCGAAAGCAGTGGCTACCACTGCGTCCCGTGCGAATCCAGCCGCCAGGCCTTGCAGCGTTTCAGCGAGGACGCCGAGGTCGGCCTGGTGCTGTGTGACCTGCACATGCCGGACATGGATGGGATCGAGCTGGTGCAGTCGATGCAGAAGATCGCCGGCAAGCAGCGTGCGTTCGAGGCCATCATGCTCACCGGGCGTGCCGACAAACAGGACGTGATCAAGGCCCTGCGCGCGGGCATCTCGGATTACTACCAGAAGCCGATCAACCTCGATGAGTTGCTCGAGGGCCTGCAGCGCCAGGAAGCGGCGCTGGAAGAGCGGCAAAAGGAGCTGCAACTGGGGCACTTGAACCAGAAACTGCAGTACCTTTCCGAATCCATCAATGACTTGTACCAGGACCTCGACAAGGTACGGCGCGGCCCGCTGCAGGAGGCTGACGGCGAGGGGCGGCAAGACGCCGGAGCGGCGCAGGTTCCATCCATCTTCAACCAGCTGTCACCCCGTCAGATGGAGGTGGCGTGGCTGGTAGGCAAGGGCCAGACCAATTACCAGATCGCCTGCGAATTGGGCATCACCGAAAACACCGTCAAGCTGTATGTGTCCCAGGTGTTGCGCCTGACCCATATGCACAACCGCACCCAGCTGGCGCTCGCGTTGTCGCCAAGCCACTCGCCGATGCGCCAGCAGGTGAGTGCGCACTGACGCACGGGGTTCACTGGCTCTTGCCGCCCGCCTCCGACTTGGTTTCAAAGAACTCCGGAATCGGGTGCTTGTGACTGTCCAGCCAACGCTGCAAGGCCTGCTCCTTTTCTGCCGGAGTGGTGCTCTGCGGTGTCGGCGAGGCTGCCCGTCCATCGACCTGCAACGCCATCCAGTTTTCCGTTTCGGCCTGCTGCGGGGACGAAGGCCCCGGTGGAATAGCCGAGGCGCTCAATGGCAACAGCGCCAGACACACAACGTAATGGGCTTTCATCATCGACTCCTTACTTGATACTCACCGGCAGGGCATCGGCGGCCGTTGCGACGTTGCGCGCGGTCCTGGCTGAGTGCTTGAGCCGGGCCGCGCGGGCCTGTGCCTCGGTGACCTGGCCGGGGTTCAAGCCCAGCTGGCTGACCACTCTGGCCGCTTGCCCCCAGTCATCCTGATAAATCAGCAAGGTCACCAGGTTGACCGCAGCCAGCGTGTCGCCCTGTTTGAGCTCGATAGCCGTCATGAACTCAAAGCGCGCGTCTTCCAGGCGCAATTGGTTGAGGTACACCACGCCCAGGTCATTGCGGATTTTTTCATCGGTGGGCGCCAGGCGCGCGGCCCTTTGCAGGTGAGCCATCGCCTGTGGGTGGTCGCCCTTGGCCGCTGCCAGTTGCCCCAGCCCATGTTCGCCTTCGGCGGTCATGCAAGTACCCAGCAGGCTGCGATACAAGGGTTCGGCCTCACTGCGGCCCAGCAAGCGAAAGTTACGGGCCTGGCGCTGGCGCACCTGGGGCAAGCTGTCGGGCAGGTTCTGCAGGTTGGCCAGGCTGGCGTGCAGCTTGCCCTCGTTGGCCAGGTCATCGGACAGGTTCAGCGTCAGTTCCTGCTCCGCACTGGGTTTGGCGCAACTGCCCGGCGCGGTCAACGCGGCCCATGGGGTGTGGCCGTTGGTGGCGCATCCGCCGAGCATCAGCAGGGTCAGGCCGGCAATCAGTGGTTTCATCAAGGTGGTCCTCAGAATTGGCTCAAGGCGCGGGCGATGCCGATAAAGGCGGGGCCGCCGAGCACGATCAGCAAGGCGGGAAACAGGAACACCATCATCACCACCGACATTTTGGCCGACATTTTCGAGATGTATTCCTGCATGCGGGTCAGGCGCCGGTCGTCGAGCAATTGCTTGAGCGTCAGCAGGGATTTCATCGCGCCACCCCCCTGCTGGATCAATTGCTGGAGGATGATGCAGGTGTCGGTGAACTCATCCACCTCCAATATGCGCGCGGTCTTGCCCAGTTCTTCGCTCAGTTCCAGGCCGGAGTCGACGCGTGCCAGGATCAGGCGCAATTCGTGGGTCAGGTCTGGAAGCAAGCGCTGGGCTTCGTTGGCCATCACGCGCAGGGATTGTTCAATCGCCATGCCCGACTCGAACAGGATGCGCAGCAGCGGAATGAAGGTTGAGATTTCCTTGGCGATGCGCTGCTGGCGGAATTTGGCGGCAGCGGCGAGCACGCGTTTTGGCAACAGGTAGCCGATGCCCAGGGCGACCGCCGGGGCAATCCAGGCGGGACTGGCGTGAGGGAAAAGTAGTTGCTGGCCGAGCAGGGTCAGGCCCATCGCCGCGACAGGCACGCCGATCTGGAAGGCGGCAAACAGCGAGCGCTGGCTGGCCTTGCGCCAACCGACCCGGTTGAGCAGGACCTGGGTCTCGTTATCCAGGCTGACTGAGCGCTGGGCCAGCGTGCTTGCGCCCAGTTGGCGCATGAACGTGCCAAGTTTGTCATCGCTGGCGCTGCGCCCTTGCAAGCGCTCAACGACCCGGCGATCACGACGGCGATGTTCGAGCCATTGCCCGCCCACCAGTACCATGGCGGCGAGTGCCAGCAACAGGCTGACCATCAGGGCCATCTCACACACTCCTCAGCATGCGCCACATGGCAAAGGTGCCCGTCAGGTCCATCGCCAGTGCGCCGAACAGCAGGGAGCGCCCCGTGTCGTCGTTCCACATGGTCATCAAGTAGCCAGGGTTGACCATGATGAAGTAGCCCACGATCAGGATCGGCAAACCGCCCAGCACGTAGGCCGTCATGCGGGTCTCGCCCGTCATCGCCTTGAGTTGCCGGGCGCCCTGGTCCCGCTCGCGGATCATCTTGATCAGGTTTTCCAGCAGTTCGCTGGCGTTGCCGCCGTAGCGGTGGTTGACCTTCAGGCCAAGGGCGAACAGGCGGAACTCGTCCTGTTCGTAGAATTCGGCGAAGTCGCTGGCCGAATCCGGCAGGCTCACCCCCAGGCGCACGTTGCGCTGCATGCGGCCCATGGCGTGCTTGAGCGGGTTTTCCACGCTCTCGATACCGCCCAATACCGCGTCGGCCAGGGTGCGGCCGGATTTGAGGCTGCGTACGCTATGGTCCAACAACTGCGGCAGTTGCTCGACCATACGTTGCACCCGCTGCTGGTAACGCCAGGCGATATAGGCACGCAATGCCAGGGGCGGGCCCAGGGCCATCAACACCAGGCCCAGCCCGTCGGCGACCAAGTAGCCCAGCAGGGCGCCGACCACCCACGCGCTCAGCCACAGGCCGAGGCGTTCCTTGGGTTTGCCCAGCCCGGCGCGCAGAAACATGCGCTCAAGGCCGGTCCAGGTGCCGGGCTGCTCCTGTGCCTCGGGTTGGCCGTCGCCGAGGCGCTCCAGCACGCGACTGGTCCGGGCCTTGCGCAGGCCATGCTGAAACAGCCAGAACGACAGACCGATCAGCAATAGGCAAACCAGCAGCAATACAGGTCCGGTCATCAGGCGCTCCCTACAGCGGCATGGCTGTGGCGCGGCGCAACTTATCGCCGGCCGGGTTGATGGCTTCGCGCAGGAAACCGACGCCGGTGCGCCGGTCCAGCCGGAACAGGGTATTGGTGACATACACGTCATCGCGCACACCGACCACTTCCACCACCTCGCTCACGCAACGACGGCCATCGGGCATGCGCGTCAGCTGGATCACCACATCCAGCGCGGCGCAGATCATCTGGCGCAGGGTTTTTTCCGCGATCACGCGGCCGGTCAGGCCCACCAGGGTTTCCAGGCGCAGCAACGCATCCTGGGCATTGTTGGCGTGCACGGTGCTCATGGAACCGTCGTGGCCGGTGTTCATGGCCGTCATTACGTCGAGCACTTCCACGCCACGGATTTCCCCCAGGATGATGCGGTCCGGGCGCATCCGCAGGGCGTTGCGAATCAGGTCGCTGGACCTGACCTCACCGTGGCCCTCGGCATTGGGCGGGCGGGTTTCCAGGCGCACCACATGGGGATGCCCCAGTTGCAATTCGGCAACGTCTTCGATGGTCACCAGACGCTCGTGGGGATTGATCAACTGGCTGAGAATATTGAGCAACGTAGTCTTGCCGGTGCCGGTGCCGCCGCTGATGAGGATATTGCAGCGCCTGCCGACGGCTTCCTGGAAAAACTCGAAGATGCTCTGGTCGATGGTCTGCATGGCAACCAGGTCGCTGCTCTTGAGCATGTCCTTGCGGAACTTGCGGATTGACAGGCATGGCCCATCCAGGGCAATCGGCGGGATGATCGCGTTGACCCGGCTACCGTCAGGCAGGCGTGCATCGACCATCGGCGAGGATTCGTCCAGGCGCCGGCCCAACGGCGCGAGGATGCGCTGCATCACGCGCTCCACGTGATGGTCGTCGATAAAACGCAGGTCACTCTGATGCAGCAGGCCCTCACGTTCGATAAACACCCGGTGGGGCCCATTGACCAGGATTTCGGTGACCGAAGGGTCGCGCAGCAGCACCTCCAGCGGGCCGAAACCGGTAAGTTCGTCGACGATCTCTTCGGCCAGGCGTTCCATCTCATAGCGCGAGATCGCCAGGCGCATGCGCGTGATGTACTCGGACACCTTGTCGACGACAAATTGCGCCAGGGATTGGCGCGTGTCTTCAAGCAGGTTCTTACCCGACTCCTCGATAGCGTCGATGATGTAACGATGCAGCACCAGCTTCAAGCCATCGTGATCCGTGTTGCCGCCGCTGCGGGCCGGGCCGCCGAAGAGTTTCTCGCCGTTCATCGCACTGTCCCCAGGATGCGTTCGAACCAACGCATTGATGGTTTTTCCAAGCCTTCGGAGCGTTTCGCCAGGCGTTCGCCCAAGGTGCGCACGGCCTGGCTCAACGCTTCACGTGGGGCCAGGGCAAACAGGGTCTGGCCCTGGTTCTTTACGTTCAGGCGCAGTTCGGCGCTCAGCGGCAGCACGGCGATGCACTCAAGGCCGTAGCTTTTTTCCAGGGTGTCGGTGTCTGGTACGCAGGACTTGATATAACGGTCGACCACCAGCCTGGCGTGGTCGAGTTTCATGCCTTTGTCGCGCCAGCGATTGAGCACCGCGAGGTTGCGGCGACAGTCCAGTACGTTCTGGTCGGTGCACCACAGCAGTTTGTCGCAGTGGCCGACAAAGGTGCGCAGTGCGTCGCTGTCCGGTTGCCCGGTAAGGTTCACGACGATGTGCTGGAAGTGCTGGCGCAGTGCGCTGAGCAGCATGTACAGCTCGGCGGCGCTGGTCAGTTTCAGCGGTTCGTCGCCGGTGGCATACGCCAGGATGCGCAGGCCATCCACGGTTGTGGTAAAGGCGCTGTTGATCAGCGTGGTATCGAGGCGGCGCAAATGCCGCAACGCGTCACCGAAGTTGAAGGTGCTCTCCAGCCCCAGCAGCGCCAGGCTGTCGCTGCGTGGCAGGCCCAGATCCAGCAGCAGGGTCTGCTGGCCGCTTTTTTGCACCACCAGGGCCAGGTGAGTCGCCAGCATCGCGCCGTCCGCGTTGCTTTGGGTGCCAAACAGAACGGTCAGGCCGCCCAAGTGTGCACTGGGGGTGATGGTCGGCAGGCGCTTGCTCAAGCGGCGCACCAGGCCGGCCACTTCGCTGGAGCGTGAGCCGTAGGCGACGAAATCCCGGGCGCCCGCCCGCATGGCGTTGAGTACCAACTGGTTGTCCATGCCGTCGCCCAGGGCGACCACGGCGAGCATCGGCTTGGCCTCCAGGGCGCCTTCGATCAGCGCACTCTGGGCCACCAGGTTTTCACGGTCCAGGCCGATGAAGACCAGGTTGGCAAAGGTCACGTCGACCAGCGCCAGCAGCTCGTCCAGGCTGCCGGTGCCAGCGCTCACGACTTGGCCAAGGGGCGCCAGGGCACCCTGCAGCCACTCCAGGTCGATGGTGTTGCGAGTGATGGCGAGGAACGTCTGGCTCAAGCTATCGCTCATTGGGAAAGTCCACTGCGGCGGTCGAAATTACCGTTTTCGAGGAAAAACAGGCGGTACCAGTTGGGGTCATAGTTGCGCAGTTTTTCGCCGGGCAAGGAAGGCAACTGAGCGTTGGCCGCCAGCGGTTGCACCAGGTGCGGCGTGACGATCATCAGCAGCTCCTTTTCTTCGCGGCGGATATTGGTGTCGCGGAAAAACGCACCCAGGACCGGGATATCGCCCAACCCCGGAAACTTGCTGATGCTGGAGCGGTTGTTGGTGCTGATCAGGCCGCTGATCACAAAGCTTTCGCCATCGGCCAGGGACACGCTGGTGTCGGTGCGGCGTACGGTCAGGGCCGGCACCTGGATGCCCTGGATCTGTACGGCGTTGCTGTAGTCCAGCTCGCTGACCTCCGGCGCTACCTTGAGGGTGATGCGGTTGCGATCAATCACCGTCGGCGTGAGGGTCAGGCGAATGCCGAATTCCTTGTATTCGATGGAGATGGTGTCACTGCCGGCGCTGGGTACGGGTATAGGTACTTCACCGCCGGCCAGGAAGGTTGCGCTCTGGCCGCTCAGCGCTACCAGGCTGGGACGCGCCAGGGTGTAGGCAAAACCGCTGCTCTCGAGGGCGTTGATCATCGCTTTGACACGACCGCCGCCAAAACCGACATTGAAAGACTCGGCACTCACCGGCAGTTTGAACACACCTTCTGCCGGGGAGAGAAGGTTGGGGCTACCGAGGAAAAAATTGTTGCCCAGCCCCAGGAACTGGGTGCTGGCTTCCTTGAGCTTGGTGCGGCTGACTTCTACAAAGCGTATATCCGTCTGCACCTGGCTGGGCAGCAATGGGTCTTCGGAGGGTGGCCGCGACAAACTGGTCAGTGCCGACGTGGCCTTGCCCTTGACGAACACCATGCTCTGGCGCGGCGCCTTGGTACAGGCAGTCCACACCATCAGGCTGGTAGCGCCGCTGGCGACGCCGGTCAGCAGGAAATGACGGTCACCATTGACGCGCACATCCGCGATCTTCGGGTCGCCAATCGCCAGGCGGGTGATTGGCACCGGCGATTGCAGCTCCTGTTGCAAGCCTTCGCCCACCTCGACCACGGCAGGCAACTGGCCCAGGGCGCTGCAATTGCCGGGTGCCGCCAGGGTCATGGCGGCTGGCAGGCTTGTCAGCATCAAGGCCCAGGCAATTGGCGTGAACATGAGGGCGTAGCGATGGCTCATTCAAGGCATCCTTGCTCAATCACGGGGTTTGTTCAGTGGCCTGCGCGCCGCGAATCACCTCGACGCCCCGGCGTACAGCGGGTGCGCCGCTGATTTGCGCGACGCTTTTGGGCGGTCCCACAAGGGCAAGCTGGGTGAATTGGTAGAGGTCACGATTGGCATTGGCCAGTTTGTCCGAAGCGTCGTTTTCCCCGGCCCAGTACTGGCTGAGCAGTTGCTCCTCGGCACTGCGCACGGCCAGGCGCAAGGTACCGGCTTGCGACGCCAGCATCAGGCGGCTCAATAGAGGCTCCGGCACGGCCAACACCACGGTGCGTGCAGCAGCGCGACGCTGGGCAGCCTGGGCGCGCTCCTCGGGCGTGGCGGCGGGCGGCACGGCCGGCAAGCCATCGTTGGCCAGGCCCAATTGGTCACCGACGCTGAGCAGGCGCAGGGCTGGAAGGACGATTTGTGCCGACTGCTCCGCGTTGCCAGCATCCTGGCGCAGGAACAGCAGCACATCCACATAGTCGCCGGGGCTCAGTTGGCCTGCCGCGCCGATCACCTCGTCGACGGCCACGGCCAATGCGCGCTCATCGGGATGAATCATGCGGGCAAGCGGGCCGCCGGCGCTGAAGCTTTCTTCGCTGAGCCAGGTACCTGCTCCCAGTGCGCGCAGTGGTTGGCGGCCGATGGCCTGGTCCAGCCGCGTCAGGCTGCCGGCGGGCACCGTGCGGAGTTTTTCCACGACCAGGTCGGCAGCGGTAAGTGCAACGAAGGCAGGGACGTCATGCGCCAGTACGACCACTGGTTGGCGGGTCTGGTCTTCGACGACAGCAGTGGGCTTTTCGGCAGAAATGACAGGTGTTGCGACGGGCTCCGTTTGGCGGCTCAACACCAGCCCCCAGTACCCTGCAATCAATGCCCCGATTAGCAGCACAGCGGCCAGGGCCATGCTGATGCGACTGTTCATGACGGCTCTCCCTTTCCCGTTGCACTACCTGTTCGTTAATCCAAACGAACTAATTCGCAACCTGGCTGTGATGAACATCTAACGATTTGGCTATTTGAAGGTAGCTCAGCCAGGACGAAACGCCATTTGTCACGGATAAAATTTTATTTGAACGCTATTTGCAGCCGGGTAGTCAGGCATGCACCGACGACTAATACTTTGTGATTAATGAGTTCTTACAGTTGTGAGGCTGAGGTTTGTTGGCAATGCTCTAATTGCACGTCGCAAACATCGTGCTAGAGCCGTACTGGCTTTTAGTGGCGTATTAGGGAGAAGTCGTATGTTCCTTGACCTGATGTTGAAGTTATATGTTCAGATACAACTGTTCTTCAAACGCAAAGAGGCTGCTTCAGGTATTGAATACGCCATTATCGTGGCGCTGGTGGCCCTCGTCATTGTGGGTGCCGGAACAGGCCTGGGCACCAAGATAAGTGGAATTTTCACTTCGATCGCTACCAAGCTGCCAACGGCGACCTGACTGCCAAGTTGCAGCGGCTATTCTCCAATTACCCCATTCTTCCAGGTACGGCCATGAGCGCATCTTCTTTGTCTCGCCAACAAATATTATTGGTGGACGACGAAGAGGATGCTCTGGTTGAGCTGGCCGAATCCCTCGAACACGAGGGCTTTGTCTGTTTTACCGCCACCTCCGTGACCTTCGCCTTGCAAGAATTGACACTGCATCCGGATATCGCCCTGGTCATTACCGACCTGCGCATGCCTGAGGAAAGCGGTATTTCCTTGATCAAGCGCCTGCGCGAACACACCTCGCGCTCGCACCTGCCGGTGATCGTGATGTCCGGCCATGCCGAGATGGATGACGTCAGCGACATGCTGCGCCTGCAGGTGCTGGACCTGTTCCGCAAGCCGATCTATCTGGTGCGCTTGATCGATACGCTCAACAACCTGTTTCCTCTCTCTCACTCCAGGTATTAAGCGCTCATTCACAGCTGATAAGTGAAGCTCAGCGTATACCGCGGCCGCCGGTCGAAGTTATCCCGCGCCACATCCGCCATCGGCTTGGCCGCCTCCACGGAAATGTTGTAGTACCTGGCGTCGCCAAAACGCAGGCCCAGGGCCGCCGATGACATATCGCTGCCCTTGACCGGCAGGTCGTTGAACCAGGCCCTGGCGCGGTCGAACACCATATAGGGCTGCAGGATGCGCACCCACTCGCTGGTACGGTTGTAGCTGTAGTTGATCTCATACGCCACGCCCCAGCCTTTGTCGCCGGAGCCCTGGTCATCGGGGTAGCCACGGCCGAAACTCTGCCCGCCGAAGGTGGCGCGCTCGCTGTCGGGCAGGTCGTCGTGGCTCCAGTAGAGTGCGCCGGAGAGCACACCTTGCCAGTTATCGAAGAGCCTGTTGCTCTGCACGCCGGAGAGACGCAGGCGGAAGAAGTCGAGGTCCGGCTTGAGCCCGCCGAAGTCTGTGCGGGTCTTGGCGCCCATGCCGTTGATGCCTTGGTACACACCGGCGCTGAGGATGCGCAACTGGGTCGTGTCGGCCTTGCGCCAATCGCCTTCGAACGCCAGTGCGCGCAGGTCTGTTTGCAGCGCCAGGCGTTGCGGGAAACCTTCGAGCTTGTAGCGCGTAGTCTGGTCGACGGCATAGTAGCGGGCGCCGAGGTTCAATGACTCGTTGGGCGACGCGATCAGCGGGTGGCTGAAGCCGATGGCGTAGCGGTCGATTTCCTGGTGTGGCTTGAGCTCCAGGCCTTCGCCCAGTTGCAGGCTGGTGCGTGGATCGGCGCGGTAGCGTTCACCCGACAGCGTGAGCTGGGTGCCCTCGGCATTGATGAATTGGCTGTAGGCTGCGCGGTAGTAATGTTCTTTGTCGTCGCCGGGCGGGAACAGGCCGCTGAGGCTCAGTTGTTCGCCCATGGAGGTCCAGGAGTTGCCGGTGCCGGTGAGCAGCGCCTGCGTGCCGCCTCGGCTGGCCTCGTTGAGGCTCATGCTGGTGGTGAAGGGTTTGCGGCTGGCGGTGATGTGCATCGGCGTGCCGCCGTCGGTGGTGGCGGGCGGCGGTACCTGGGCCTGCAAGGTTACGCCCGGGATGGCGCTCATCAGTGTCGTGTAACGCTCGAACGTCTTACGGGTGAGTGGACGTTCGGCCTTGAGTTTTTCGGCGAGTTTGTCGACGTATGACGAAACCGGGCCGATGTCGCCTTGCAGCTGGTAATCGCGGATATAGCCTTCGACCAGCACCACATGCACCAGGCCGCCGTCGAAGCGCTGTTCCGGCAGGAAGGCGTAGGACAGCAGGTAGCCATCTTCCTGGTAGCGGCGGGTGATGCTGCGGGTGGCTTCGATCAATTGCGCCAGGTTGGTTTCATGGCCGATCAGCGGTTCGAATGCCTGGGCGACGTCCTTGAGCGGGTAGACCGTGCCGCCGTCGATCTGCAGCTTTCGAATGGTCACCTTGGTGTCCATCAGCAACGGCTGCTCCGCGCTGGCAGCAGGGGCGGGCAGTCGGGTCTGCTGGGGCGCCGGTCGATACGCGTCGGCGGGCAGGTTAGGCACGGGCAGGTTGCGGACGGTGTCGTTGCTATTCAGGAAACTGGGCAGGGGGTCGGCGTGGACGGAAGCACTGAGGGTGAGCAGTAACAACGGTGTCAAAGCGCGCATAGGACACTCCATGGTCAAAACTGCTGCAGCGTTTTGCAGGTTCCCGTCGGGCTCGGGGAGCGCGGTCTGGGTGTTTTCAGGGGTCGATCATTGACCCATGAAAAAAAGACGAGAGACTTAGCTGGTCTCTCGTCTCAACCAAGCGTAGGCGCTGTAGGTGAGGCCGTCTAATCGGCCAGGTGCAATCATTTCCTGCCGGTCAGGCCACCCAGCAGCCCGCCCAGGGCACCGCCATTCGTGCTGGTGCTGGCACCCGCGGAGGTCGTCACGGCCAGGCCGCCGCCGAGCAAACCACCACCGGTGTTGGGGCCGCCGCTGACCAATCCTCCGACCGAGGCCACGGTGCCACCCACTGCGTTGACGGTACCCCCCAAGGCGTTGATGACCGGGTTGGCGTTGGTGCTGGTGATTTGGCTGCCCAGCCTGCTGACGGCGCCGCCGGCGTTGGTGGCCAGGCCGTTGATTGGAGTGCCCAGGCCGGTGGCATTGCCGACGGTTTGAGTGAGGCGGGTGACGCCACTGGTGACGGGGTTCAACGCGCCGCCGACCTGGCTGGTCAACGTGGCAATGGGGGTGCCTGCGGCGGTGTTGGGGACGCCACTGCCGCCCAGAAGGGTGCCCAGGGATGCCACGGTAGTGCCCGCCTTCACACCGGTGACGCCGGTGGCGCTGACCAGACCGTTGCTACTGCCGGCATTGAGGCCGCTGCCGGCGCCCGCTATCACGCCGCCGATGAGTTCCGCCAGGCCCGGTCTGCGGTTGCTGCCGCCACTGTTACCCGTGGCGTCGACATAGCCGCTGGCCTTGCCGACCACGGTACCCACGCCATTGAGCACGCCGCCCACGGCGCCGGTCGCCGGGTTGCCGCTGCCACCGGTGTCGGCGACTTGATTGCCCAGGCTATCGACGGTATCGCCGAGCTTTTGCAGCAGGCCGCCCACGGGGCTGTCCAGGCCGGTCGTGCTGCCGACTTTAGCGGTGGTGCTTTCCACCAGCGACACCACCGGGACCAATACCTTTGCGCCAAGCGTATGGGTGGCCGAGCCCAGCGGGCCGGTGGTACTGGCGGTGCTGAGGGTGTCGCCGAGCATGGTCACGGCATTGCCGAGCTTGCCGACGACGTTGCCTGCCACCGGTGCCGCGCCGCTGACCACCGGCACGTGCCCCAGCAAGGTGGCGACGTTCTGGCCGGTGGCGGTCACGCCTGCACCGAGGTCGGAGACACCGTCGGCCACGCCCGCGACGGTGTTGCCCAGTGCATTGCTGTCGGTACCAAGTGAACCGAGGCCATCCGACAGGCCTTCGCCGATGCTGCTGACGGCGTTGCCGGTAGCACGCACCAGGCTGCGCGTAGTTGCACCCACGATAGGCAGGCTGCCGAGGGTAGTGCCCAGGCTGCTGACGGTGCCGCCGAGGTCGGTCACGGTATCGCCGAGGGTGTCGGCCACGCTGGCCGTTACCAGGGTGCTGGTTGTGCCGGTACCGCCACCGTCTGTACCGCCACCACCGCTGCCGCCACCGCCAGCAGCAGTATCCGAGGAAGTAGAGCCCCCACTGTGATGTCCGCCGCCACCGCTGCTGCAACCGCCGAGTGTGAGTGCGATTGCCAGTGCCAGCGTGGTACTTGCTTTCCAGAACATGACTTGAGTCTTCATGATTGAGTTCCTTGCACCTGTACAACCTGAGTTGTCTCAAACGCTGGCTATTTCTGCGGATAGCGATGCGTTTGTCCGTGTGGCTATAACAGGCCCGGGCGCTCTTTCTCTCAATGCTCAACTTGGTATTAATGATTTATATACGGCTGGGTTGTACCGTTTAAGCGACTAATGCCAAAGGTATAGGGCATGATGTTTCTGGATTATGTTTAAAATCAAAAACCTGCATATAAAAAGCGAGCCTGAAAAGGCCCGCTATCACTTAGGGTGTATATATACAATTTATCAGTCGCTTTTATGCAATGGGCTGCCATTTACCCAGCATATGCTCGATGTCACCCGCGCCTTTCAATAAGAATTCGCCGCTGGAACCGGCGGCGCTGGCCAGTAACCTGACTTCACTGGGCAGGCGCACGGGCTTCCTGAACTCCACGTCTATCTCGATATTGGCCGCAGGCAGGTGTTCACCCAGGGCGGCGAGGGTGTGCGCCTTGTTCCACAGCCCGTGGGCGATGGCTTGGGGGAAGCCGAACAGTCTGGCGGTCGGCGCACTGAGGTGGATCGGGTTGTAGTCTCCTGACACCCGTGCGTAGCGGCGGCCGATATCGGCTGGGGCCTTCCAGCGAGTCAATTCGCTGATCTCGGCAGGGCTGGGACGGGCATCATCGGTCGCTTCGCCTTCGAGCTTTACACCCCGGCACAGCATTCGGCTCTCGGCTTCCCACAGCAGGCCGAGAGAGTCTTCAACTGTGGTGACCACTTCAAAGGTCGCGCCCTTGGGGTGGGGCCTGAGGTTCTGCGTGTGCACGCCGATGGACAATTCGCTGACTCCGCCCAGTGGGCGATGGATGCGGATACGGTTACTCAGGTGAATCAATCCCAGCAGAGGGAAGGGAAACTTCTTATCGGTGAGCAACTGCATCTGAAGACCGAATGCCAGGATGTGCGGATAGGTCGCCGGCAGCATGGGGCTCTCGGTAAACCCGCAGACCTGGCGGTACGCCGCCACCTGCTTGGGGTCGACGCTTACCCGACAGCGCAAGCCTTGCTCGGGCAGCGTGTTGCCGGTGATCTTGCGCTTGAGCGCTGCCCGCCAATACAACGGTGGCAGAAACGGCGTACTGCCTAAGGTTTGCCAATCCATGCTTACGCTCCCAATAGACTTTGCCCACACACCCGCAGCGCTTGCCCGCTGACCGCACCGGAACCCGGCTGGCCCAGCCAGGCCACTGCTTCGGCGACGTCCTGCGGCAAACCGCCCTGGCCCAGCGAGCTCATGCGCCGCCCGGCTTCACGCAGGGCAAAGGGAATATGCGCGGTCATCTGGGTTTCGATAAAGCCTGGGGCTACGGCGTTGATACTGATCCCGCGTTCTTCCAATAACGGCGCCCATGCCTGTACCAGGCCGATCAAGCCGGCCTTGCTCGCGGCATAGTTGGTCTGCCCACGGTTGCCGGCGATGCCGCTGATGGAGGCCAGCACCACCACGCGGGCGTTGTCGTGCAGGGTGCCGCTGTCCAGCAGTGCCTTGGTCAGCACTTGCGGGGCATTGAGGTTGACCGCCAGCACCGCGTCCCAGTATTCCGGGGTCATGTTGGCCAGGGTCTTGTCACGGGTGATCCCGGCGTTGTGCACCAGGATGTCGAGGCCGTCGGGCAGGTGTTCGATCAACTGGCCGGCGGCGTCTTCGGCGCAGATATCCAGCACCACGGTGCGCGCACCCAGGCGTGCGGCCAGGGCCTCGAGGTCGGCCTTGGCCTGGGGCACGTCGAGCAGGATCACTTCGGCGCCGTCGCGGGCCAGGGTTTCAGCGATGGACGCGCCAATGCCACGGGCTGCGCCGGTGACCAATGCCTTGCGCCCGGCGAGGGGGCTAGTCCAGTCTTCGACGGGCGTGGCACAGGCCTTGAGGCGAATCACCTGGCCGGAGATATAGGCGCTTTTCGGTGAGAGGAAGAAGCGCAGCGCGCCTTCCAGTTGGTCTTCGGCACCGTCGCCGACGTAGAGCAATTGCAGCACGCCGCCGTTGCGCAGTTCCTTGGCCAGTGACCGGCTGAAACCTTCGAGGGCGCGCTGGGCGCTGGCGGCGAACGGGTCGCTGAGGCTTTCCGGCGCGCGGCCGAGGATCACCAGGTGTGCACTGTGATCCAGGTTTTTTAGCAACGGTTGGAAAAACTCACGCAGTTGCTTGAGCTGGTCGGTGTGTAGCAGGTCGCTGGCATCGAATACCACGGCCTTGAGCTTGGGGCCGTGGCCGGGAATCCAGGTCGAAGTGTCGGCGCCGTAGGTGTAAATGGCGTCGGTGAGCCGGTTGGCAAACGCTTTCACGTTCGTTGCCAGCGCGCCACCACCCAGTAACAGCGCACCTTCCACCGGGCGCAGGCGCCCGGCTTGCCAGCGTTCCAGGCGTACCGGTGACGGCAGGCCAAGGGCGGCGACCAGGCGATGGCCGAGGCTTGAGTTGGCGAAGTCGATATAACGGTCAGACATGGAACGCTCTCCGAAGGCTGGGGTTCAAAGGGTTGACCATCCCAGGGTAGCAGTCGTTCGACTAGGCTCAGTTATCCAGACCACAACCGACAGGGAGCTTTCCATGACTCAATTGCGCCGTGTAGCGATCATTGGCGGTAACCGCATTCCTTTCGCCCGCTCCAATGGCCCCTACGCCACGGCGAGCAACCAGGCGATGCTGACCGCGGCCCTGGAGGGCCTGATCGAACGCTACAACCTGCACGGCCTGCGCATGGGCGAGGTGGCCGCCGGCGCGGTGCTCAAGCATTCCCGCGACTTCAACCTCACCCGTGAATGCGTGCTGGGTTCACGCCTGTCGCCGCAAACCCCGGCCTATGACATTCAGCAGGCGTGCGGCACGGGGCTCGAGGCGGCGTTGCTGGTGGCCAACAAGATCGCCCTGGGCCAGATTGAATGCGGGATTGCCGGTGGGGTGGATACCACCTCCGACGCACCTATCGGCGTGAATGAAGGGCTGCGCAAGATCCTGCTGCAAGCCAATCGCAGCAAGTCCATGGCGGATAAATTAAAAGTCCTGTTACAACTTCGTCCCCAGCACCTCAAGCCTGAGCTGCCGCGTAACGGCGAGCCGCGCACCGGTTTGTCCATGGGCCAGCATTGCGAATTGATGGCACAGACCTGGCAGATTCCCCGTGCCGAGCAGGATCAACTCGCCCTCGAGAGCCATCAGAAAATGGCCGCTGCCTATGCCGAAGGCTGGCATAACGATCTGCTCACGCCGTTTCTGGGTCTGACTCGCGACAACAACCTGCGCCCCGACCTGAGCCTGGAGAAACTTGCCGCGCTCAAGCCTGCGTTTGAGCGCAGCGAAAAAGGCACGCTGACGGCCGGCAATTCCACACCGCTCACCGATGGCGCATCCCTGGTGTTGTTGGGCAGCGAGGCGTGGGCCCAGGCGCGTGGTTTGCCGATCCTGGCCTACCTGCGCGATGGCGAAGCGGCGGCGGTGGATTTCGTCAACGGCGCCGAAGGCCTGCTGATGGCGCCGGTGTATGCGGTGCCGCGCTTGCTGGCGCGCAACGGCCTGACGCTGCAGGACTTTGATTACTACGAGATTCACGAAGCCTTCGCGGCCCAGGTGTTGTGCACGCTCAAGGCCTGGGAGGATGCGGATTACTGCAAGACGCGCCTCGGGCTGGACGCACCGTTAGGGGCCATTGATCGCAGCCGCCTGAACGTCAAGGGCAGTTCCCTGGCGGCCGGGCACCCGTTTGCCGCCACCGGTGGGCGCATCGTCGCCAACCTGGCGAAGTTGCTCGACGCGGCGGGCAAGGGGCGCGGGCTGATTTCGATCTGCGCCGCCGGCGGCCAGGGCGTGACGGCGATCATCGAACGTTGAATTCGTCGAAATTGGCATATTGGATGCATTCTTGAGTGGTCAGAGGTCGGTAGCCCCTCCCACCGGCGAGCCGATTGCCGTATAACGAGTGCCATACGCGTATTTGGTAATAAAGGACCCACAATAAAAGCTGATGAAGACTCCTAAACGCATTGAACCCCTGATCGAAGACGGTCTGGTCGACGAAGTGCTGCGCCCACTCATGAGTGGTAAAGAAGCAGCTGTTTATGTGGTGCGCTGCGGCAATGAATTGCGTTGCGCCAAGGTTTACAAGGAGGCGAATAAACGAAGTTTTCGTCAAGCGTCTGAATACCAGGAAGGCCGTAAGGTCCGTAACAGCCGGCAGGCCCGGGCCATGGCCAAGGGCTCGAAATTCGGCAAGAAAGAAACCGAAGATGCCTGGCAGAACGCCGAAGTAGCGGCGTTGTTCCGTCTGGCCGGTGCGGGCGTTCGCGTGCCCAAGCCGTACGACTTCCTCGAAGGCGTGTTGTTGATGGAGCTGGTGGCCGACGAGTACGGTGATGCCGCGCCACGTCTGAATGACGTGACGTTGGAGCCGGATCAGGCGCGTGAATACCACGCCTTCCTGATTTCCCAGATCGTGCTGATGCTGTGTACCGGCCTGGTGCACGGTGACCTGTCCGAGTTCAACGTACTGCTCACGCCGACCGGTCCGGTCATCATCGACCTGCCCCAGGCGGTGGATGCGGCGGGCAACAACCACGCGTTCAACATGCTGGAGCGGGATGTGGGCAACATGGCTTCCTATTTCGGGCGTTTTGCCCCGGAGTTGAAGAAGACCAAGTACGCCAAGGAAATGTGGGCACTCTACGAAGCCGGCACCTTGCACCCGGCCAGTGTCTTGACCGGCGAGTTCGACGAGCCGGAAGAACTGGCAGACGTAGGCGGTGTGATCCGCGAGATCGAAGCGGCAAGGCTGGACGAAGAACGGCGCCAGGCCATTCGGGCGGCGGATGATGCGCCGCCGAGCAAAGCGTCGGAAGAGCCACCGCCGCCGCCCTGGATGCAGTGATCCCTGGCTGGATGAGGATCAAAATGTGGGAGGGGCAAGTCGAATCGTCGCACCGCCCCTCCCACATTTGGTTTTGCATGCATTCAGATAGATTCCGTCACGCGCAGCAGCTTCCCGATGCCAGTTCCTTGAGAATCGGACAATCCGGCCGGTGATCGCCCTGGCAGTGCTCCACCAGGTCCTGCAACGTATCGCGCAATTGCCCCAACTCCAGGATCTTCTGGTTCAACTCATCGATATGTTGGCGCGCCAGGGCTTTCACATCGGCGCTGGCCCGTTGCCGGTCCTGCCAAAGGGTCAGCAGTTTGCCCACCTCTTCCAATGAAAACCCCAGGTCCCGCGAGCGTTTGATAAACGCCAGGGTGTGCAGGTCGTCGGTGCCGTAGATGCGGTAGCCGCTGTCGGTGCGATGGGCCGCCTTGAGCAGGCCGATGGATTCGTAGTAGCGAATCATCTTCGCGCTCAGCCCGCTTTGCCGGGCGGCTTGGCCGATGTTCATGGGCGTTGATCCTCCAAGTGCGACTGTTTCCAAGTGCTTGGTTTCCAAGTTTTCAACAGCAAGGCATTGCTCACGACACTGACGCTGGACAAGGCCATGGCCGCGCCCGCGAGCACCGGGTTGAGCAGGCCGAATGCGGCCAGGGGAATGCCGATCAAGTTATACACAAAGGCCCAGAACAGGTTCTGGCGGATCTTGGCGTAGGTCTTGCGGCTGATCTCCAGGGCGGCCGGGACCAGGCGTGGGTCGCCGCGCATCAAGGTGATGCCGGCGGCATGCATGGCCACGTCGGTGCCGCCGCCCATGGCGATGCCGATGTCGGCGGCGGCCAGGGCCGGGGCGTCGTTGATGCCGTCGCCGACCATGGCCACTACGCCGGTTTTTTTCAGTTCGGCGACGGTGGCGGCTTTATCGGCGGGCAGGACTTCGGCGTGTACGTCATCGATGCCCAGCGCTTGGGCAACGACGCGGGCGCTGCCGCGATTGTCGCCGGTGAGCAAGTGGCTGCTGATGTGCCGGGCCTTGAGTTGTGCCACCGCTTCCAGCGCGCCAGGCTTGAGCGTGTCACCAAAGGCAAACAGCCCGAGTACACGGGGTTGTGCGCCTTGCTCGATCAGCCAGGACAAGGTACGGCCCTCTGCCTCCCAGGCCGTGGCAGAGTCGGCCAGCCCACCCGCGTCCAGGCCGCTTTCTTCCAGCAGGCGCCGATTTCCCAGGGCCAGTTGGCGCCCGCCGAGGGTGCCGGCAATGCCACGTCCGGTCAGGGATTGGCTGGTGCTTACGTCCGCCACCGTCAGGCCTTGCTCGCTGCACGCATCCAGCACGGCCTTGGCCAACGGGTGTTCGCTGCCGCGTTGCAGCGCACCGGCCTGTTGCAGCAATGTGGCTTCATCGCCATCCACTGCCGCCAAATGGGCAATTTTTGGGGTGCCGGAAGTTAGAGTGCCGGTTTTGTCGAACACCACGGTGCTCACTTCATGGGCGCGCTCCAGCGCTTCGGCGTCCTTGATCAGGATGCCATAGCGTGCGGCGACGCCGGTGCCGGCCATGATGGCGGTCGGTGTAGCCAGCCCGAGTGCGCACGGGCAGGCGATCACCAGCACCGCCACGGCGTTGATGATCGCGGTCTCCAGCGGCGCACCGTACAGCCACCACCCCACCAGTGTGATCAACGCCAGCACCAGCACGGTCGGCACGAATACCTGGCTGACCTTATCCACCAGCTTCTGGATCGGTGCCTTGGCGGCCTGGGCGTCTTCCACCAGGCGGATGATGCGCGCCAGTACGCTTTCGGCACCGAGCGCGGTGGTGCGAACCAGCAGGCGACCTTCGCCATTGATGGCACCGCCGGTCACTGCGTCGCCGGGCTGTTTCGGCACCGGCAGGCTTTCGCCGCTGATCAGTGCCTCATCGGCATGGCTCTGGCCTTTTACCACTTCACCGTCCACCGGGAAGCGCTCGCCGGGTTTGACCAGCACCAGGTCATTAAGCTTGAGCGCGCTGATGGCCACATCCTCCTCGCGGCCAGCCTGTATACGCATGGCGCGTTCAGGGCGCAGGGCTTCCAGGGCGCGGATGGCGCTGGCGGTCTGGCGTTTGGCGCGGCTCTCCAGGTATTTACCGAGCAGCACCAGGGCGATCACCACGGCCGACGCTTCGAAGTACAGATGGGGCATGGTGCCCGAGGGGGCGGTCAGCCATTCATAGAGGCTCAGGCCGTAACCGGCGCTGGTGCCGATGGCCACCAGCAGGTCCATATTGCCGGCGCCGGCCCGCACGGCCTTCCAGGCGGCGATATAGAAGCGTGCACCGAAGATGAATTGCACCGGGGTCGCCAGGAGGAACTGCACCCAGGCCGGCAGCATCCAGTGCAGGCCGAAGGGTTGCACCAGCATCGGCAGCACCAGGGGCAATGCCAGCACAATCGCCAGCAGCAGCGACCAGCGCTCGCGGTGCAGGCGTTGGGCCTGATCGGCCTCGGTCCTGGTTTCGCTTTGCGGCAGGCTGGCGGTGTAGCCGGCTTTGTCGACGGCGGCGATCAGCACGGCCGGGTCGATCTGGCCCAGCACTTCGACGTGGGCGCGCTCGTTGGCCAGGTTGACGCTGACGCTTTGCACCCCCGGGACTTTGCCCAGCGCGCGCTCGACACGCCCGGCGCAACTGGCGCAGGTCATGCCGCCGATGGGCAGGTCAAAGGTGGTGGATCCATTCATGGGGCAGTCCTCCAGAGAAGTTGCCCCTAGGATCAACCTTGACCTGTGGGGAAGGTCAAGCGTCTTCAGTATTCCAGTGCGGCAGGCTTGAGGTACATGCCTTCCGGGCCCTGGGCAATGCGCAACTTGCGTACGTCACCGGCCTTGAGCGTGATGTTCTGCGCCGGCGGCGCGAGCAGGCCCGGCAAGCAACCCGGTGACTGGCCCGGCAGCAGTTTCAGGCGCAGCGACACATTGCCGGCGGGCAGGTTGAACGAGGTGGACTGTTCCTGGAACAGGCGCCCGGCCAACTGGTCCTGGATGTACAGGCCGATCTCGCAATTGGTCGGTACTTCCAGGCGTTCGCGGGAAATGATCAGCACCGCATAGTCTTCTGCGGCGAGGGCCTGGGGCGCAGCGGCAGACAAGCTCATCAGGCCGACAAGGCCAAAAAACGACCAGCGCATAGCGAATGCTCCGTGGTTTGAATCGAAGATGGGTGAAGCTTGGCCGACGCCGCGGTGTAATACCAGCCCGGCCGAAAGTTTCAGAACTTGACCTTGCCATCGTGGCAAGGTCAAGACTGGGTTCAACCTCATCAAAGGAGTCATGTCATGCAAATATTCAGCGTTGAAGGAATGACCTGCGGCCACTGCGTTCGGGCCGTGACCCAGGCGGTGCAGAGCCAGGATCCGGCGGCCAGCGTGAAGGTCGACCTGGCGGCGAAAGAGGTGGGCGTCGAAAGCCGCCTGTCTGCCGAGGAAGTGATCAGCCTGATCAGCGAAGAGGGCTACAGCGCCAAGCTCGCCTGACCCATTCAAATAGTTAGCGAGCTATCGTATTCAATGCACCCAAGCGCGGCTAAACTGTCGGGCTGCCGACACACTTGGGTGCCTGATGAACCTCCGCATAATCCTGATTCTGGGCGCCTTGAGCGCCTTCGCGCCGCTGGCGATCGATTTCTACCTGCCTGGCTTTCCTGCCATGGCGACGGCCTTCGGGACCGACGAAAAACATATCCAGTTGACCCTGGCGGTGTATTTCGCCGGCCTGGCCATCGGCCAACTGATCTATGGCCCACTGGCAGACCGCTTTGGTCGACGCGGCCCGCTGCTCAGCGGCGTAACCCTGTTTACCCTGGCGTCCTTTGCCTGCGCGTACGCGCCGTCCCTGGAATGGCTGATTGGCGCACGTTTCGTGCAGGCCCTCGGCGGTTGCGCGGGCATGGTGATTTCCCGCGCCGTGGTCAGTGACAAATGTGATGCGGTGGGCTCGGCCAAGGTGTATTCGCAACTGATGCTGGTGACCGGCCTGGCGCCGATCCTTGCGCCATTGGCGGGTGGTGTGATGGTCGGGTTGTGGGGCTGGCAGTCGATTGTCCTCGCACTGTCGATCTTCAGCGTGATGGCGGCGATCGCCGTGGCGGTCGGTTTGCCGGAAACCTTTCCGGCCCATCAGCCGCGTCAACCCTTGTCCGGATCGCTGCGCCGCTATGGCGCGCTGTTGTCAGACCGGGTCTACCTCGGTTACGCCCTGACCGGGGGCATTTCGATTGCCGGGATGTTTGCCTACATCGCCGGCTCCCCGTTCGTATTTATCAAACTCTATGGCGTGCCCGCCGAGCATTACGGCTGGCTGTTCGGTTCCAACGCCGCGGGGTTCATCCTGGTTGCACAGGTTAACGCGCGGCTGCTGGCCAAGCGTGGCCCGGCGTTTCTGCTGTCGCGCACGGTGTGGGTCTATCTGCTGGCGGCGCTGTCACTGTTGGGCATCGCGGCCTTGCGCACCGAAGCGTTATGGCCGTTGCTGGTACCGCTGTTCATCTGTATCGCCAGCCTGGGCTGCATCTTGCCCAACACCTCGGCCTGTGCCATGAGCGGGCAGGGCGCCCGGGCCGGCAGCGCGTCGGCCTTGCTCGGTTGCATTCAGTTTGGCGTGGCGGCAGGGGCGGCTTCGTTGGTGGGCGTGCTGCACGACGGCACGGCGATGCCGATGGCGATGGTCATCAGCTTGTGCGGTGTGTTGGCGGTGACGATTGCGATGTCGACCCAGCGCCTGCAACGGGCAAGGGCCGCGCAGGCGCAGGGCTGAAATGCAGGTCAGCCAGCGGCGGAGCGTTGCTGGCTGAGCGGGAAGCGGTGGGGAGCCTGGATGCGGGCTTGCAGGGTATCGGCGAAGGCGCGGGCCTCGGCCTCGCTGCGGAAGGTGAACGCGTCGCCGTCGAGACGAACCTGCCATTTATTGCCTGGGGATTTTGCTAACGCTTTTATCAGGATTTTCATTGCTGACTTCCTCACGTAAAAGAATCGTGGCAAAGGCGGCCAATATAAACCCGAATACGCTCACAAATATGACAAAGATCAACTCTCTGACTAGCGGTGTCGTCCCTCACTTACACGAATAACGGACGACACTGATAGACGTTATCTTCAGAACCCTTCCAGCACGATCTTGCCCTTGGCTTTGCCGCTTTCCAGCAGGGCATGGGCACGGCGCAGGTTCGCCGCATTGATCACGCCGAAGTGCTCGCCCACCGTCGTTTTCAAGGTGCCGGCGTCGATCAGTTCGGCCACGCGATTAAGCAGGTTGTGCTGCTCGATCATGTCCGGGGTCTCGAACATCGAGCGCGTGTACATGAACTCCCAATGCAGCGACAGGCTCTTGCGCTTGAGTTTGCTCACGTCCAGCGCCTTGGGGTCGTCGATCAGCGCCAGCTTGCCTTGGGGTTGCAGCGCTTCGACCAGTTGGTCCAGGTGATGCTCGGTCTGGGTCAGGCTGGCGACGTGGGTCACCTGCGGGTGGCCGGCTTGTTTCAGCGCTTCGCTCAGCGGTTGGCTGTGGTCGATCACCAGGTCGGCGCCGAGTGCCTTGGTCCATTCCTGGGTTTCCGGGCGCGACGCGGTGCCGATCACCGTCAAGGCGGTGAGCTGGCTGGCCAGTTGGGTCAGGATCGAACCCACACCACCGGCGGCACCGACGATGAGCAGGCTCTGGCCTTGCGCCTCTTTACCTTCACGCACTTGCAGGCGTTCGAATAGCAGCTCCCAGGCGGTGATGGCGGTCAGCGGCAGCGCGGCGGCTTCGGCAAAGCCCAGGCTCTTGGGCATATGGCCGACGATGCGCTCATCGACGGTGTGCAGTTCGCTGTTAGCGCCCGGGCGGAC
Source organism: Pseudomonas sp. CFBP13509 (assembly GCF_005233485.1). Taxonomy (NCBI): domain Bacteria; kingdom Pseudomonadati; phylum Pseudomonadota; class Gammaproteobacteria; order Pseudomonadales; family Pseudomonadaceae; genus Pseudomonas; species Pseudomonas sp. CFBP13509. The sequence continues at coordinate 14,208 of NZ_QGAA01000002.1, read as the reverse complement.
CAGGGAACCGGCGTAGAACACCTTGTCGCCGACTTTGAACAGGCTCACTTCACTGCCGACGGCCTTGACCACACCGGCCACGTCCCAGCCCAGCACTTTGGCCGCGCCGTTCTCAGGGGCGACGTTCTGGCGCACCTTGGTGTCCACCGGGTTGACCGAGATGGCTTTGACTTCTACCAGCAGGTCACGGGGGCCGGCGACGGGCTCCGGCAGCTGGATGTCTTGCAGGGATTTTTCATCGTTGATCGGCAATGATGCGTAGTAAGCAATGGCTTTCATGGGGGCTCCGGAAAAAGGCGGTGATCAGGCGAGAAACTTCAGGCGCTTGAGTTCGAAGTGTTCGATGACATCAGCGGCTTTGGCGCGAAAATGTTGGATATGCGCACTCTGGTCGTGGTCGGCCAGTGCGGCGTCATCGCTCCAGCGTTCGAGCATGTAGAAGGTCTCAGGGTGTTGCAGGTCCTGGTGCAGGTCGTATTGCTCGCAGCCGGCTTCAAGGCGGGTGGGTTCCAGCAGGTCGCGCAGCAGCGGCTCCAGGGTGGCCTGTTGGCCAGGTTTGGCGATCAGCGTGGCGATGACGTTAAAGGCTGTGGACATATTCAACTCCAGACACGTGATAACGGGATGGGCAGATGATTGGCCATTTCCCTGCAAGATAAAAGCGGCTAAAACAGCACTCTGTTTCAATAATATTTTGATAATGGGTGGTTGAATGCTGCGTTTTGATGATTTGCAGTTGTTTGTACGCGCCGCGGACCTGGGCAGTTTGTCGGCGGCGGCGCGGGTGATGGACCTTTCGCCCGCCGTGGCCAGCGCGGCGCTCAAGCGTATCGAACAGCAACTGGGCACGCGTTTGCTGGCGCGCTCCACCCGCAGCCTGCGCCTGACCGCCGAAGGTGAAGGCTTCCTGGAATATGCCCGGACTGCGTTGAGCGCCCTGGACGAAGGACGGCGATTGTTGGCCAGTGGCCAGGACCATGTCAGTGGGGTGTTGCAACTCTCGGCCCCCTCGGATTTCGGCCGCAACCAACTACTGCCCTGGCTGGACGAATTTCAGCACGAGTACCCGCAACTCACCGTGCGCCTGCTGCTGGGCGATCGGATTGCCGACCTGTTCCGCCAGCCGGTGGACATTGCCCTGCGCTATGGCGAGCCCGAAGACTCCAGCCTGGTCGCCCTGCCCGTCGCGCCGCACAACGTTCGCGTGTTGTGCGCAGCCCCCAGCTATCTCGCGCGTTATGGCGAGCCGCGACAGCTGGAGCAATTGGCCCAGCACAATTGCTTGCTTTACATGCTTGGCAGCCGAGTGCATGACCACTGGAGCTTCCACGATGGCAAACGCGAAGTCAGCCTCACGGTCGGTGGTGATCGCTTCAGCGACGATGCCGATGTGGTGCGCCGCTGGGCGGTGGCGGGCGTGGGCATTGCCTACAAATCCTGGCTGGATGTGAGCACCGATGTACTGGCCGGGCGCTTGCGCCTGGTCTTGCCTGAATTGCGTGGCGAGCGCACACCGCTCAATTTGTTGTGCGCCCATCGGGCCCAGTTGAGCAAACCCATCAACCTGCTGCGGGAAATGCTCGTGTCGCGCTGTGCGACATTGACCGCTCAATTGCCGGAGCGATTGGGTACGACGTATTAGCCTCCATCACACAAGGAAATTTCACTCAGCTCATGTCCCTATTCATGCTGTCAGACGCCGCGGAACCGCTGGTTTACGCACCTATACTTTGGCGCCCACCACAGCAGAAAAATAATTCGACAGGGAGTGAATCGATGGAACAGGCACCATGCATCAGTCAGATCGCCAGCTTGCTCGCCGAACCCAAACGCACCGCCATGCTCTGGTCCCTGATGGACGGCTCGGCCAAGTCCTCGGAGGAATTGGCGCTGCTTGCCGGGCTGTCACCGGCCTCGGCGAATGCGCATCTGGCACGGCTGACGGGGAGTGGCTTGCTGCGTACCGAGGGCCGGCGTGGCAAGCGACTGTTCCGCGTGGCGGCGGCCGATGTCAGCGTCGCCATCGATGCCTTGGCCAGTACGACCCTGGCCAGCGCCGCACGTAGTGCGCCGCATGCTTCACCGCCGGTGTTGGTGGCGCCGCCATTGTTGCGACATGCACGGCTGTGCCAGGGCCACCTCGGCGGCGAAGTGGCGGCGCAGCTGCGTGAGCGGATGTTGGTGGCGGGGTGGATCGAGCGTCATGAGCAACGCATTGAGGTGACGATCAAGGGCGCACAGCACCTGGCGGGCCTGGGTATTTACACCCAGGCGCTGGCGTCGCCACTGGTGTGCGACTGCTTCGATTGGAGCCAGCGGCAACCGCACCTGGGCGGCGCGCTGGGTGCGGGGCTGTTGCAGTTGTTCCTGCAATCGAACTGGATCAGCCTGGTCAATGAGTCCCAGGCGGTGCAGCTCAACGACAACGGGCTGGCAGAAATCGCCCGATTGGCCATGTCCGAACAATCTTAGCCTTGAGGGTTTGCCATCATCGCCCTGGCCTTTTTGATTCCATGGACCTGGCGATGATGGCTTTGCGTCCGGTCAGGGTTTTACCAGGCGCGCATCCAGGCTGTTCTGCGCCAGGCGTTTGGCCTGGTCCTGGGTCATGCCCAGCGAGGTGTACAGCGCGTGGAAGTTCTCGGTGACATAGCCGCCGAAGTACGCCGGGTCATCGGAGTTCACCGTGACCTTCACGCCACGCTCGAGCATGTCGAGGATGTTGTGCTGGGCCATGTCGTCGAACACACAGAGCTTGGTGTTGGACAGCGGGCAGACGGTCAACGGGATCTGCTCATCGATGATGCGCTGCATCAGGCGCTCGTCTTCGATGGCACGTACGCCATGGTCGATACGCTGGATTTTCAGCAGGTCGATAGCTTCCCAGATGTACTCGGGCGGGCCTTCTTCGCCGGCGTGGGCGACGGTGAGGAAGCCTTCGTGACGGGCACGGTCGAACACACGCTGGAACTTGCTCGGCGGGTGACCCATTTCTGAACTGTCCAGGCCCACGGCCACGAACGCGTCACGGAACGGCAGTGCCTGGTCGAGGGTTTTCTCGGCTTCGGCTTCGCTCAGGTGGCGCAGGAAACTGAGGATCAAACCGCTGGTGATGCCCAGTTGCTGTTCGCCATCTTTGAGCGCAGCGGCGATGCCGTTGAGCACCACTTCGAACGGTACGCCACGGTCGGTGTGGGTTTGGGGGTCGAAGAAGGGCTCGGTGTGGATCACGTTCTGGGCTTTGCAGCGCAGCAGGTAAGCCCAGGTCAGGTCGTAGAAATCCTGGGAGGTGCGCAGCACATCGGCGCCCTTGTAATACAGGTCGAGAAACTCTTGCAGGTTGTTGAAGGCATAGGCCTTGCGCAGGGTTTCGACGTCGTTCCACGGCAGCGCGATCTTGTTGCGCTCGGCCAGGGCGAACAGCAGCTCAGGCTCCAGCGAGCCCTCCAGGTGCAGGTGCAATTCAGCCTTGGGCAGGGCGTTGAGCCAATCGTACATTTTCTAAATTCTCATCAGGTGCAATGGCGGCATTCTACAGGCCGTGGCTTAAATAATCGGCAAAACCTGACCAGCAGGAGAGTATTCGATTTATTCACGCAAGGGCTGTGTGAACTAAGGTGTAACGAAACGTTAGCGGCTTGGCGCAGTCTGTACCCCATCAATGACTGATTTGCCGTACTAAAAGGCCCGGAATGCTCACATCCCTCAAGCAAGAAAAATTCATGCTGCTGGCGCTGATTGCCGCCATCGCCGCCTACCCGCTGGAGCACTGGATGCTGCACAGCGGGCAAATGGTGGCACTGTTGGCCGGCGTGGTGTTGATCGGTTTTATCGTCGTGGCGTCGATGCGCGTGGCCCACCACGCCGAGCAACTGGCAGAAAAAGTCGGCGATCCCTACGGCACCATGATCCTGACCCTTGCCGCAGTGCTGGTGGAGGTGGTGATCCTGGCGATCATGATGAGCAATGAGCCGTCACCCACTCTGGTGCGCGACACCATCTATTCGGCGGTGATGCTCGATATCAACGGCATCCTCGGTTTGGCAGCGTTGATGGGCGGCATCAAGCATGGCGAACAGTCCTACAATGATGATTCGGCGCGGACCTACAGCGTAATGATCCTGACCGCCATGGGCGTGTCGATGGTGGTGCCGGAATTTATCCCAGAAGCCGACTGGAAAATTTACTCGGCCTTCACCATCGGCGCGATGGTGGTGCTCTACACCTTGTTCCTGCGCATGCAGGTAGGGCCCCACAGTTATTTCTTCAGCTACAGCTACCCGGAAAAGCGTCGCAAGAAGCTGCCGGAGGAACAAGAGTCGCCGCCGGTGAACCTGGCGTTCTCCATCGGTACCCTGGTGTTTGGCGTAATTGTGATTGGCGCGCTGGCCGAGGTGATGTCCAAGACCCTCGACCTGGGCCTGGAAGGTACGGGTGCACCGCCGGTGATCACGGCGATTGTGGTGGCGGCTATTTCGGCGGCACCGGAGATTCTGACGGCCTTGCGCGCTGCGCTGGCCAACCGCATGCAGTCGGTGGTGAACATCGCGCTGGGTGCGTCGTTGTCGACGGTGATCCTGACGGTGCCGGTGATGGAAGCCATGGCGCTCTATACCGGCCAGCCGTTCCAGATGGCGATGACGCCGGTGCAAACGGTGATGGTGTTGATCACGCTGATCGTCAGTGCGATCAACCTCAACGATGGCGAAACCAATGCCATCGAAGGGATGACCCATTTTGTGTTGTTTGCGACCTTTATCATGTTGTCGCTGTTGGGCCTGTAGGAGCGAGCTTGCTCGCGAAGAACCTGAGAGCGCCGCGTTAAACCAGAAAACCCGCGTTATCGTTGACGTTTTTCACGAGCAAGAACTAGGCGTCCCCCTCGCTCCTACAGGGGATGGATCAGGTTACGCGCCGCCTGGCTGTGATCGGCGATCAAGCCTTTCAGGTCCAGGCCTTCCACCTGTCCGTCGATAACCCGCCATTTGCCGCCGATCATCACCCGGTCCGCCCGATCCGCGCCGCACAGCAGCAGTGCGGAGATCGGATCATGGCTGCCGGAGAAACGCAGCTCATCCAGTTTGAACAGCGCCAGGTCGGCCTGTTTGCCTACGGCCAATTCACCAATGTCCGTACGCCCCAGTAGCTGCGCCGACCCCTTGGTCGCCCAACCCAGCACGCCTTCAGGGGTGATCTTTTCGGCACCGTAACGCAGGCGCTGGATGTACAGGGCCTGACGGGTTTCGAGGATCATGTTCGACGCATCGTTGGAGGCAGAGCCGTCAACACCCAGGCCGATGGGCGCGCCGGCAGCCATCAGGTCCAGGGTCGGGCAGATGCCGGAGGCCAGGCGCATATTTGAGCTTGGGCAATGACAGATGCCCGTACCGGCGGCGCCCAGGCGCGCAATTTCATCCGGGTTGAAGTGAATGCCATGGGCCAGCCAGGTACGCGGGCCGAGCCAGCCGACGCTGTCCAGGTAATCCACCGTGCGCAGTCCGAAGCGCTGCAGGCAGAAATCTTCTTCGTCGAGGGTTTCGGCCAGGTGGGTGTGCAGGCGCACATCCAGGCTGTTGGCCAGTTCGGCGCTGGCTTGCATGATTTGCGGGGTGACGGAAAACGGTGAGCAGGGCGCCAGGGCAATCTGGATGTACGCGCCGTCGCCGCGCTGATGATATTCGCGGATCAGGCGCTGGCTGTCGTCAAGGATGACCTGGCCCTGTTGCACGGTCTGTTGCGGTGGCAGGCCGCCGTCGGCTTCGCCCAGGCTCATGGAGCCGCGGGTGAGCATGGCGCGCATACCCAGTTCGCGCACGCTGTCGACTTGTACATCGATGGCGTTTTCCAGGCCGTCGGGGAACAGATAGTGGTGGTCTGCCGCCGTGGTGCAGCCCGAGAGCAGCAACTCCGCGAGCGCCACCTTCGATGCCAGGGCGAGTTTTTCCGGAGTCAGTCGTGCCCAGACCGGGTACAGGGTTTTCAACCAGGGAAACAAGGGCTGATTGACCACCGGCGCCCAGGCGCGGGTCAGGGTTTGATAGAAGTGATGGTGGGTGTTGATCAGCCCGGGCAGGACCACATGCTCACGCGCATCGAACACTTGGGCGCAGGGCTGTGCGGGTTCCTGACCCTGTGCCAGCACTTCGGCGATCACACCGTCTTGCAGCACCAGGCCGCCACGGGCGTCGAGGCCGTTGGCGGTGAAAATCGCGAGGGGGGTTTTTAACCAGATACGGGTCGCAGGCATTGGCCGGCTCCTCTGAATGATGGGTTCAGGTTTGCCAGCTCAGTGATGCCCTGTCTGCTGATCCAGGGTCGCCGGTGAGGGCGAGGTGGGCAGTCTACGCGCGGATCGTTATCGACGGCAATCGCTCGATAACGACCCTGTGCGGCTTACCAGGCGATGGTGTCGCCTTTGTAGTCCACGAAGTGATGGCCGCCCTTGCCGGTGTAGGCGTTCACTTGGTCTACCAGGCCGCGCACGCTGGTGTCGACATCGATGTGCGCATTTTCGCCGCCCATGTCGGTCTTCACCCAGCCCGGGTGCAGCGACAGCACGGTAAGTTTGTGATCGCCCAGTTGGGTAATGAAGCTGTTGGTCATGGAGTTGAGTGCGGCCTTGCTGGCCTTGTACAGCGCCAGGTCCGAGCCGTCGGGGATGGTCACGCTGCCCAGTACTGAACTCATGAACGCCAGCACGCCGCTGTCCTTGCGGATCTGCCCGACGAAGCGCTGGGCCAGGTTGATCGGCGCCACGGCGTTGGTGAAGAACAGCTGGCCGACTTCCGCCAGGGTGGCATGGCCAGGTTCTTGATTGGCGGGGCCCTTGACGCCTGCGTTGACGAACAACAGGTCGAAGGTGCGGTCCTTGAGGCGTTGGTTCAGGGCGATCACGGCTTGCTGATCGTCCATGTCGAGTTTCTCGATCTGCACCGGGCCCACGGCTTTCAGGGCATCGGCCTTGTTCGGGTCACGCACGGTGGCGGTCACGTCCCAGCCTTCCTGGAGCAATTGCTTGACCAGGCCGAGGCCCAGCCCGCGTGAGGCGCCGATGATCAGTGCGGTTTTTGGCGTAGACATGAAGGCTTCCTTTAAAAGTCGCGGTTCAGGGTGTTCAGCGAACAACATTAGCAGTTTCAGCGTTGCAGCAGGATGCGCCCACGGCTCAGGTCGGCGAGCTGGGTTTGCAGGGTGTCGATGTGGGCATCGCCCAGGGCCAGTTGTAACTCCACGCCATTGGCGGTGAAGGTTTCCTCCAGCACCAGCCCGCCCAACTCGGCGACGCGCAATTTGACCAGGTTCAGCTCGGAGAATCCGCAGGCGCAACTCAGCGGCACGCGGCTGATCAGTTCGATGCGCTCGGCATTTTGCAGGCACTTGTTCGCACCGCCGCCATAGGCGCGGGCCAGGCCGCCGGTACCGAGTTGTATGCCGCCATACCAGCGAATCACCAGCACCGCGACCTGATCGAAGCCTTGGGCCTCGATGGCCGCCAGGATGGGCCGTCCTGCGGTGCCGCCGGGTTCGCCGTCGTCACTGCTGCGGTATTGATCGGCCAGCTTCCAGGCCCAGCAGTTGTGCGTGGCGTTAAGGTCGCTGTGCTGCTCGAAAAATGCCTGGGCTTCTTGCGGGCTGGTGATCGGTGCGGCCAGGGTGATGAAGCGGCTTTTGCGAATTTCTTCGCGGAACTCGCAAAGGCCGGTGAGCGTGAAAGACATAAGTGGCTTCGTCTAGAGGGCCGGCTTGATGCCGCAGCCCTTGAGAATGATGTGGATCAGGTTGGTGCCGGCGTCTTCCATATCCTGCTTGGTCAGCTTGGTGCGACCGGTGACGCGGCAGATCTGGGTGGCGAAGTCGGCATAGTGCTGAGTGCTGCCCCACAACAGGAAGATCAGGTGCACGGGGTCGATGGGGTCCATCTTGCCGGCGTCGATCCAGGCCTGGAACACCGCCGCCCGACCACTGAACCAGGCGCGATAGTCCTGGCTGAAGTATTCGGTCAGGCATTCGCCGCCGCTGATGATCTCCATGGCGAAGATCCGCGAGGCCTGGGGCTGGCGCCGCGAAAACTCCATCTTGGTGCGGATGTAGCGGGAGAGGGCTACGGCCGGGTCGTCCTCGGCGGTCAGCGTGTTGAAGGTGCTGTCCCACAGTTCGAGGATATTGCTGAGCACTGCGATATACAGGCCCAGCTTGTTAGTGAAGTAGTAGTGCAAGTTGGCCTTGGGCAGCCCGGCGCTGGCAGCAATGGTGTTCATGCTGGTGCCCTTGTAGCCATGGCGCGCGAACTCATCTTCAGCAGCCTGGAGAATCGCTTGTTCGTTCTTTTGCCGAATGCGGCTGGCGGGCTTACCGGCGTGGTTGCTGTGGGCAGGAACTTCGAGGCTCATGGAGGTTTCCGTGCTGATCGATAGAGACGACGTGTGCACAGATAACCCACCCTCAAGCCTCAGACAAGTCCCGATGCAATAAAACCGTCAAAGCGGTTCCAGGGTGTCGCTTTCCTGCGCGTGGTTTGCGTCAGGAGCGGGCACCTTGGATTCCGGCAGTAACAGGCACAACACGATGGCGGTCAGGCCGCCGCTGGTGATGGCTGAGTCGAACAGGTTCTGCACCAGGGTTGGCATCAGGTGCAGCAGGTTCGGTTGGGCGGCGATGCCCAGGCCGACGCCGAACGAGGTGGCGATGATCAGCATGCTGCGACGGTCCAGTGGTGCCTGGGCGAGGATGCGTACGCCGGCGGCGGCCACACTGCCGAACATCACCAGGGTTGCGCCGCCCAATACGGGCTTGGGGATTTGTTGCAGCACGGCACCGATCAGCGGGAACAAACCCAGGCAGAACAGCACCACGCCGATGTACAGGCCGACGTAACGGCTGGCCACGCCGGTCAGTTGGATCACGCCGTTGTTCTGGGCAAAGGTGGTGTTGGGGAAGGCGCTGAACGTGGCGGCGATCATGCAACTGACGCCATCGCCGAGGACGCCGCCTTTGAGCCGGCTTATATAGGAAGGGCCGCTGATGGGCTGGCGCGCGATCATGCAGTTGGCGGTGAGGTCGCCGACGGTTTCGATGCTGCTGATCAGATAAATCAGCGCGATCGGCAGGAAGGCGCTCCAGTCGAAGTTGAAGCCGAATCGAAACGGGATCGGCAGGCTGACCAAAGGCAAGTCGCCCAGGGCCTGGGGGACCAGCTTGCCGCTGAACCAGGCGGCGAGGCTGCCGAGGGCCAGGCCGATGATGATCGCCGAGAGGCGCACCCAGGGTGTGTTGGAGCGGTTGAGCAAGATGATGGTCAGCACCACGAACAGGCCCAACGCAAGATTGGCCGGTGCGCCGAAGTCCGGTGCGTTGAAACCGCCGCCCAGGTCGGTGATACCGACCTTGATCAGGCTGATGCCGATCAGGGTAATGACAATCCCGGTCACCAGCGGGGTGATCACTCGGCGCAGTTGACCAATAAAGCGGCTGAGAATGATCTGCACGGCAGCGCCGAAAAAGCACACGCCGAAGATCATTGCCATGATGTCTTCCGGGCTGCCGCCGCGTTGCTTGACCAGAAACCCGGCCGACAGCACCGCGCCGAGAAACGCAAAGCTGGTGCCTTGCAGGCAGATCATTCCGGCGCCGATCCCGAATGGCCTGCGCGCTTGAATAAATGTGCCGACACCGGACACCATCAACGCCATGCTGATCAGGTAGGGCAAGTGTGCGGTCAGGCCCAGTGTGGAGCCGATGATCAGCGGTGGCGTGATGATGCCGACAAAGGCGGCCAGCACATGTTGCAGTGCGGCCAGCAATGCAGGGGCGGGTTTGGGGCGGTCATTGAGACCGTAGATCAGGTCGCTGGGGCTGGAGGATTCTGGTGGCATGGCAAGCAAACTCGAGGCGGACGGTTCTAGGTCCCTGTGTCCTTGCAAAAAGCTGTCCAGGTGCTCAGCTTTTTGCGCGAAGCCCGAGTTAGCGCGTTGCTGCCAGGCTTTCCAGGAAGCTTTCCAGCACCAAATGAGGGCGACGGCCTTTGCGCGTGACCGATGCGAGGCTTAAATCGTAAAAGCGCGTAGCCGGTTTCAGCGCGCGCAGTCGGCCTTGTTGTACCCATAGGCTGGCGTAGTGGTCGGGCAGGTAACCGATGTAGCGACCGGTGAGAATCAGGAATGCCATGCCTTCGCGGTCCGAGGCGCTGGCGGTGCAGTTGAGCGCCTGGTAGTGGGCCTGGATCTCGGCGGGCAGGCGGAAGGTGGGGGCGATGGCGTCCTGGGCGTCGATGCGCTCGTCGCCCAGTTGCTTGTCGTCGGCATAAAACAGGGGGTGGCCAACCGCGCAGTAAAGCAGTGAGCGTTCGCTGTACAGCGCCTGGTACTCCAGGCCGGACAGGGCGCTGGCCTGGGGCACCACACCGACATGCAGGCGGCCGTCGAGTACGCCTTGTTCGACTTCGTTGGGGGCGATCATGCGGATCTGGATCTGTACGTCCGGTCCACGTTCCTTCAACTGTGCCAGGGCGTGGGTGATGCGCATGTGGGGCAGGGTCACCAGGTTGTCGGTGAGGCCGATGATCAACTCGCCGCGCAAATGCTGGTGCAGGCCGTTGACCTCGGTGCGGAAACTTTCCAGGGCGCTTAATAGTTGCAGGGCCGATTGGTAGACCTCGCGGCCTTCTTCGGTCAGCGAGAAACCGGCACGGCCGCGTTGGCAAAGTCTTAATCCGAGCCGCTGCTCAAGGTCGCTCATTTGCTGGCTGATGGCGGAACGGCCGATGCCGAGCACGGTTTCCGCTGCCGAGAAGCCGCCGCACTCCACGACGCTGCGAAAGATGCGCAACAGACGAATATCGAAGTCGCTGACTTGGGCCAGGGGATCGGGTCGACGGCTGCTCATAGTTTAGTGAAGGCCTGACTGAAGGTTAGAAGAGTTGGATTTCACCGACTTTATCCCCGTGGCAATTTAGCTGCAACAACGCTTTTTCAATCCCGACGCTGCCTTTTGCCCTGCGAGGTTTTGCTGATGAACATGCCCGAAAACGCCCCATCGTCCCTGGCCAGCCAATTGAAGTTGGACGCTCACTGGATGCCTTACACCGCCAACCGTAACTTTCAGCGTGACCCGCGCCTGATCGTGGCCGCCGAAGGCAGCTGGTTGACCGATGACAAGGGGCGCAAGGTGTACGACTCGTTGTCGGGCCTGTGGACCTGTGGCGCCGGGCATACGCGCAAGGAAATCCAGGAGGCGGTCGCCAAGCAACTGGGCACGCTGGACTACTCCCCAGGCTTCCAGTACGGCCATCCACTGTCCTTCCAGCTGGCGGAAAAAATTACCGATTTGACCCCAGGCAACCTGAATCACGTGTTCTTCACCGACTCCGGTTCCGAGTGCGCCGATACCGCGGTGAAGATGGTGCGTGCCTACTGGCGTCTGAAGGGCCAGGCCACCAAGACCAAGATGATCGGTCGCGCCCGTGGTTATCACGGTGTGAACATCGCCGGTACCAGCCTGGGCGGCGTCAACGGCAACCGCAAGATGTTTGGTCAGGCGATGATGGATGTTGATCATCTTCCGCATACCCTGCTGGCGAGCAATGCGTTCTCCCGGGGCATGCCGGAGCAGGGCGGTATCGCCTTGGCCGATGAGTTGCTCAAACTGATCGAACTGCACGACGCGTCGAACATTGCCGCGGTGTTTGTCGAGCCAATGGCCGGCTCCGCTGGCGTGCTGGTGCCGCCACAGGGTTACCTCAAGCGCCTGCGTGAGATCTGCGACCAGCACAACATTCTGTTGGTATTCGACGAAGTGATCACGGGCTTTGGTCGTACCGGTTCGATGTTTGGCGCTGACAGCTTTGGCGTGACCCCGGACCTGATGTGCATCGCCAAGCAAGTCACCAACGGCGCGATCCCCATGGGCGCGGTGATTGCCAGCAGCGAGATCTATCAGACCTTCATGAACCAGGCGACGCCTGAGTACGCTGTGGAATTCCCCCACGGCTACACCTACTCGGCGCACCCGGTTGCCTGCGCGGCCGGCCTGGCGGCGTTGGACCTGCTGCAGAAGGAAAACCTGGTGCAGAGCGTGGCTGAAGTCGCCCCGCACTTTGAGAATGCGCTGCACGGCCTGAAGGGCAGCAAGAACGTGATCGACATCCGTAACTACGGCCTGGCCGGTGCGATTCAGATTGCGCCGCGTGACGGTGATGCCATCGTGCGTCCATTCGAGGCCGGCATGGCTCTGTGGAAAGCCGGCTTCTATGTGCGCTTTGGTGGTGACACTCTGCAGTTCGGGCCAACCTTCAACAGCAAACCGCAGGACCTGGATCGTCTGTTCGATGCGGTCGGCGAAGTGCTGAGCAAGATCGACTGATTTCCTCCTTCTATATAGAACAACTTTTCAGGAGCCCTGCATGAGCCTTATCCAGCATTTGATCAACGGTGAGTTGGTCAGTGAATCCGGCCGTACTGCCGATGTGTATAACCCGTCCACCGGCCTGGTGATTCACCAGGTGCCACTGGCCAGCCGCGAAACCATTCAACGTGCTATTGACTCGGCCAAGGCGGCCTTTCCGGCTTGGCGTAACACACCGGCGGCCAAGCGCGCCCAGGTCATGTTCCGGTTCAAGCAATTGCTGGAGCAGAACGAAGCGCGCATTTCGCAGCTGATCAGTGAGGAGCATGGCAAGACGCTGGAAGATGCCGCTGGCGAACTCAAGCGCGGGATCGAGAACGTGGAGTACGCGTGTTCGGCGCCGGAGATTCTCAAGGGCGAGTACAGCCGTAATGTTGGGCCGAATATCGATGCCTGGTCTGATTTCCAGCCGTTGGGTGTGGTGGCGGGTATTACCCCGTTCAACTTCCCGGCGATGGTGCCGCTGTGGATGTATCCGCTGGCGATTGTTTGCGGTAACTGCTTCATCCTCAAGCCTTCGGAGCGTGATCCGAGTTCGACGTTGTTGATCGCGCAACTGCTGCAGGAAGCCGGTCTTCCCAAAGGTGTGCTCAGTGTTTTACACGGCGACAAGGGCGCGGTGGATGCGTTGATCGAGGCGCCGGAAGTCAAGGCGTTGAGTTTTGTGGGGTCGACGCCGATTGCCGAGTACATCTATTCCGAAGCGACCAAGCGCGGTAAGCGCGTACAGGCGCTCGGTGGGGCGAAGAACCATGCGGTGCTGATGCCGGATGCTGACCTGGATAACGCGGTCAGTGCTTTGATGGGCGCGGCCTATGGTTCCTGCGGCGAACGCTGCATGGCGATCTCGGTGGCGGTGTGTGTCGGTGACCAGGTGGCGGATGCGTTGATCGCCAAGCTGGTGCCGCAGATCAAGGCGCTGAAGATCGGTGCGGGCACTACCTGTGGGCTGGATATGGGGCCACTGGTGACGGGCCAGGCGCGGGATAAGGTCAGCGGCTATATAGAGGACGGTGTTGCGTCTGGTGCGGAGTTGGTGGTTGATGGTCGTGGACTGAGTATTGCCGGGAATGAAGACGGCTTCTTCCTGGGGGGCAGTCTGTTTGACCGTGTGACGCCTGAGATGCGCATCTATAAGGAAGAGATCTTCGGGCCGGTATTGTGCGTGGTCCGGGTGAGCAGCCTGGAAGCGGCGATGCAACTGATCAACGATCACGAGTATGGCAACGGTACGTGTATCTTCACCCGTGACGGGGAAGCGGCGCGTCTGTTCTGTGACGAAATTGAAGTGGGTATGGTCGGTGTGAATGTTCCATTGCCAGTACCGGTGGCGTATCACAGCTTTGGTGGCTGGAAGCGTTCGTTGTTTGGCGACTTGCACGCCTATGGGCCGGATGGGGTGCGTTTCTACACCCGCCGCAAGGCGATCACCCAGCGTTGGCCGCAGCGGGCCAGCCATGAAGCGTCGCAATTCGCGTTCCCTAGCCTATAAGGCTCAGCAAGCAGAAAGCCGGCCCCTTGGGGCCGGCTTTTGCGTTTTTGGGCGTTTTTGACTTATATGACAGAAAGATGAAAAAGAAGGTTGACGGCAGATCCTGGAAGTCTATAATTCGCCCCACTTCCGGCGCAGTCGAAACGTAAAACTCCTTGGTAAACAAAGAGTTATGCAGAATAAGGCAGCGGATTGCTTCAGTTCATCGAAGCCCAGAAGGAGTTGATAGAGTCATGTTGTTTGACGCTATTAACGATTCGATCTTCTCGGTCGAAAGCGGAGAAAAAGAGGTGTTGACAGCAGCGTGTAACGCTGTA